>DASPHZ010000033.1:0-28932 GCA_035629395.1 Thermoanaerobaculia bacterium | reverse complement strand
CCACCCTCCTCTCCCTCCCCCCATCCAGCTCCACAAAATAAATCCCCTGCCACGTGCCGAGGATCAGTTTGCCGTTGCGGTAGGGCCAGGAGAGCGAGCAGCCGATGAGCATCGAGAGCAGGTGCGCGTCGGAGTTGCCTTCGCCGTGGGCGAACTTGACGTTCGGGATCATCGCGCGCAGCGCCTTCGTCAGATCGGCCGGGACGTCGGGGTCGGCGTTCTCGTTGACGCTGATCGCGCAGGTCGTGTGCGGGACGACGATCGTGCAGATGCCGTCGCCGTCCGTGAGGCTCGACAGGGCCTGATTCACTTCGCGGGTGATGATCAGGATCTGCTCGCGCTCGCTTGTACGCACGCGAAAGGTCGTCTCTTTCACATTTTGGATCATATAATTACGGCCACACACGCGGTCCCCCGTTCCCATGGCCTTCTTCTGCATCCATTGCAAGTCGGAAATCGACTCGAAGTTCAAAGCCTGCCCGTTCTGCGGGGAGCCGATCACCGATTTCCTCCGCCGCCACCTCGAAGCGCCGATCGACGGCAAGTACCAGATCCTTTCGCGCCTCGGCGTAGGAGGCATGGGCGAGGTCTACAAAGTCCTCCACACGCACCTCAATGCGATCCGCGTCATCAAGCTGATGCGCTCGAACATCGCCAGTGATCCCGGCGCGCACGAGCGCTTCCTCCGCGAAGCGAGGCTGGCGACGAAGATCCATCACGCGAACGTCGCCACGCTCTTCGACTTCTCGATGCTCGAGGACGGCTCGCACTACATGGTGTGGGAGTACATCGAGGGGACGAATCTGCACGAGCTGATCGATCAGCGCGGACCGCTGTCGCCCCGTTACGCCGCGAAGCTCGCGTCGCAGGCGCTGCTGGGACTCGACGCGATCCATCGCGCCGGCATCGTGCATCGCGACATCAGTCCCGAGAACCTGATGATCACGCGCGACGATGAAGGCGAAGAGCGCGTGAAGATCATCGACCTCGGCATCGCCAAGTCGACCGAGGACGACAAGACGAAGACGGGGATGTTCGTGGGCAAGTGGAAGTACTGCTCGCCCGAGCACCTCGGCATGCTCCCGCCGGGCGAGCGCATCGACGGCCGCGCCGACCTCTATTCGTTCGGCATCGTGCTGTACGAGATGCTGACCGGCGTTCCGCCGTTTCAGGCCGACACGCCGCACGCGTATCTGATGATGCACTCGCAGCAGCAGCCGAAAGCGCTGCGCGCGACGAATCCGACCATCGCCGCGGCGCCGGAGCTCGAAGCGCTGCTGTTCCGCGCCCTGTCGAAAGACCGCAACGCGCGCTTCGCCTCCGCCCGCGAGTTCGCGCAAGCCATCGACCGCATCGCACCGACGCTCTCCGAGGAAGGCGGCGTCCCGCCGCCCTTACCTCCGAACGCCGAGCTCACCGACGAAGCGACACGCGGCGCCTCCACCGCCACCGTCGTCTCCATCACCCAAGACACTCCCACGATCATCACCGCGGACCTCAAGCCGCTGATCCGGAACGCGGACGTCCCGCCGCCGGCTGGCCCTGCGGCATCCCGCCGCCGCCCCGCGTTCATGGGCGTGGTAGCGGCTCTGATCGTCGCCCTGGCGGCGGTCGGCGCCATGCTGCTGCGCCCCCGCGAGAAACAACCCGTCGCCACTCCTCCGGTCGTTCAAGCCGCCGCGGTTCCTCGCCCGGCCATCGCGTCCCCAATCCAGCAGCCCGGCCGCCTGGCCCTGAACGCCTTCCCCTGGGCCACCGTCACCAGCATCCGCAACCTCGACAACAACGAGAGCGTCGAGATCGGCGCGAGCCTCGTCACGCCCGCCCCGGTCGACCTCGCGCCGGGACGCTACGAAGTCACGCTCACCAATCCGCGCTACAGGAAACCGATCACGCGCACCGTGAGCATCGCCTCGGGTGCCGATGAAACGCTGACCGTGCACTTCACCGATCCCTCGTCCGCATCGCTGCCGGATTTCGGAGGCTCGCGATGAAGCGCTTCTCCATCGCGCTGCTCGCGTTGCTGTTCATCGCGGCCACGGAGAAGTGGTGGGACGCGTACGATCGCGGCGTCAACGCCGTCAACGCCAAGAACTACAAAGTCGCGCAGGAAGCGCTCGCGAAATCGATCGGCGAGATGCCGATGGAAGGCACGAACGTCCGCGCCGGCCGCTCCCTCATCACCTATCTCCCGCACTTCTGGCTCGGCATCGCCAAGTTCAACCTCGGCGACACCGAAGGCGCGCTGCGCGAGTGGCGCATTTCCGAGGAGCAGGGCGTGATCGCGCGGACCGAGTACTACGCGCGGATGAAGGACTGGGTCGCGCGCGCGAAACAGGAACAGCAGCGCGACGCGCGGAGCAATGCGTCCGTGCCGAGGAAAGCCGCGGACGCGGCGATCAGCCGCGCCCTGGAGATGCAGCTCGGCGCCCTGTCCGCGGGCGGCGATCGTTCCGAGTCGTATCTCTCCGCGACGCGCAAGCTGCAGGAAGCGCGGACGCAGTTCCAGAAGGCGGGCACGGACGTCAACGCGTTCAAGACCGCGGAGCAGACGGCGCAGCAGGCCGCGTCGTTGTTCAGCGCCGCGGCGGAAGAAGGAAAGAAGCAGAAGGCCGCGCGCGCAGCGGCTCCGCCGCCCGTCGTGGCGAAGAAGCAGCCGGTCGTCGCCCAGCCGCAGCCCGCGCCCGTCAGAGTCGTCGAAGCACCGCCTCCGGCTCCCGTGATCACGGAAGCAGAGGCGGTGAAGGCGATCACGCAGCAGGAAGAGAAACGCGTCGAACCTGCACCGCCGGTGACGACGGCCATTGCAGCAGGGCAGAAGTCCGTCGATCTCCGTCCCGCCTATCGCGCCTTCGCGAAGGGCGACCTCACACGCTCCGAGCAACTGTTGAATAGCATCCTCTCCACGCAGGCGACGGCCGAGGCTTTCCTGCTTCGGGGTTGTGCGCGGTACACGCGGGCGATGCTTTCACGCACACCCGATCCACTGCTGCTCGCGGCGACCGACGACTTCCGCGCCGCGCTCCAGCGCGACCGCTCGCTGCGCCTCGACAAGAGCGCGTTCTCGCCGAAGCTCGTGACCTTCTTCGAGCAGGTGCGTTCGAAGCGGTGATTCCTGCCGCGATCGACGTCGCCGCGGCCGCCGCGCGATTGGCGCCGTACGCACCGCCGACGCCACTCGTGCAGGCGCTCCTGCTCTCGCGTGAGCTCGACTGCGAGCTGTACGTCAAGAACGAGACCGTCTCGCCGATCGCATCCTTCAAATGGCGCGGCGCGCTCAACGACCTGCTGCGCGATCCGCGCGGTGTGGTCACGTCGTCGACCGGCAATCACGGGCAAGGTGTGGCGTGGGCGGCGAAAGTTGCCAATGTTCCCGCGCACATCTTTCTGCCGCACGGCGCCAATCCCACCAAGCGCGCGAAGATCGCCCTCCTCGGCGCGACGATTCACGACATCGGCAACGATCTCGACGAAGCGAAGTCCATCGCCATCGACTTTGCGCGCGACGAAGGGCTGCGCTTCATCGACGACGGCGACAGCGAAGGCGTGATCGAGGGCGCGGGCACGGTCGGCCTCGAGATCGCGAATGCGCTCGAGCACATCGACGTCGTCTACGTGCCGATGGGCAGCGGCTCGCTCGCGTCGGGAGTGGCGCTCGGTGTGAAGTCCCGCCATCCGCACGCGCGTGTGATCGCCGTGCAGGCGAAAGGCTCACCGGCGATGGTCGAGAGTTTCCACGCGCGCCGCGCGATCGAGCGGCCGATCGACACCATCGCGGACGGACTCGTGTGCCGCGTTCCCGCGCAACTCGCGCTCGACCTCCTCATCGCCAACGTCGACGACGCCTTCACGCTTGACGACGCCGCGCTGCTCTCCGCCGCGCGCAGCATGGCCCTCGGCGCACACATCCTCGTCGAGCCCTCCGGCGCCGCCGGCCTCGCCGCGGCGATGCGCGAGGACGTTCGCGGCAAGCGCGTCGTGGTCATCGCCACGGGAGCAAACATCACTGCCGAGTTGTTCGGGAGGCTGCATGGCTGACGTCCTCCTCCTCGGCGATCCGCGTCTGCGCGTGCGCTCTGCTGAAGTCGAGCGCGCCGATGTGCATGCCTTCGACGCGCTCGCGGCGACGCTCGATGCCTTCCGCAGAAAGCATGGCTTCGGCCGCGCCATCTCCGCGCCGCAGATCGGTGTCGCCCAGCGCTTCATCGCCATGAACCTCGGCAAGGGCACGTTCTTCGTCGTCAATCCCGTGATCACGTCGCGTTCGGACGAGACGTTCACGATGTGGGACGACTGCATGAGCTTTCCCGACCTCCTCGTGCGTGTGCGCCGCGCGGCGTCGCTGTCGCTCGACTACGTCGACGAGCATGGGAAGCCGCATTCGTGGCCGGACATCGATCCGGCGGTGTCGGAACTGCTGCAGCACGAGATCGATCACCTCGACGGCATCCTCGCCGTCGACCGCGCGATCGATCGCGATGCTCTCGTCATGCGCGGCGCATACGACGCCAACCGCGAGTACTACGACGCGCAGGTCGACTACACGATCGTGCCGACTGTCTGATTCTCACGACGCGCACTGTGCGCGATTCCATACACGCCGCACCGTGAAAAGAGGGCGTTT
Organism: Thermoanaerobaculia bacterium; assembly: GCA_035629395.1. Lineage (GTDB taxonomy): Bacteria > Acidobacteriota > Thermoanaerobaculia > Gp7-AA8 > Gp7-AA8 > QHVT01. Next base: position 24,308 of record DASPHZ010000033.1, on the reverse strand, counting down.
CTCTCTACGAAGGTGCCTGGCATTCGTGGCACCTCCCTCGCCCTATGGATCCGTCCATGACACAGACCCTCTATCGCGCTCTCTTCCTGCTGTTCATCGTCGCCGGCTGCCTGCGTCTGTCCGCGCAGGACCGCCAGACCGACGTCGGTGTGTGGATCGTCGACACGGAGCTCAACGAGACGACGCTGCTCGACGACGGTGAAGCGCTGCGCGTGACGTTCCACGAGCAGGTCGGCTTCGGTCTTTCGCTCAATCATTTCTGGACCAGCCGTTTTTCCACGGAGCTGTCGGCGATGTCGTTCGGCGGCGACATGTCCGTCGGCACCGCGGGCGTGCCGGAAGTGACGGTGGGGGAGCTGGATGCCGGTGCGATCACCGCCATCGCGCAACTGCACTTCAATCGCGCGGGACGCGTCTCGCCGTACATCGGCGCCGGTGCGGCGCATGTCAGCGGCTCGTTCGACGTCGCGGATGACATCGACAGCGACGAAACTCTCGACCTCGAATCGTCGACGACGTGGACCGCCGCCGCGGGGCTCAACGTGCGACTGACGGAGCGGTTCCTGCTCGCGGGGGAGTTGAAGTACGTTCCCTGGAGCCCGACGGATGCGGAAGGTCTCGATTCGGAGCGGATCGACATCGACCCGCTCTTCTTTTCGGCTGGCGTGCGCTTCCGGTTCTGAGGGTTGTAGCCTCAGCGCGTGAGCTCGACGCCGTTGGCCACGAACGAGACCTCGAGCGCGGAGCCATCCGCTTTGCGGGTGAGCTTCGCGCCTTCTTCTTCGAGGTGGTCCGCTTCCGCCTTCGAGAGCGTCTTCACCACCGCCACTCCCTCGGCGCGCGCCTTCATCCCTTTCGCATCGAGGGGGATGAAGAAGCCGTAGTCCTTGAACGTGACGCGCACGCTCTCCGTCGCCTCGGCCGCGGGCGCGAGCTGCATCCAGCAGCCTTTGCGCGTGCAGGCCGCGCCGATCACGCCTTCGACGACCACCGGCTCTTTCGTGTAAGCCTCGGGATCGGCGAGGACGGTGGCGAGCGAGATGCTCTTCGCGTCCTTCGCGATGGCGGTCCCGCGAGTGACGACCTCGTCGGCGAACGCGGAAACGGCGGCGAGCAGGACGGTGAGGACGAGCGGCAGCTTCTTCATGATTGCCGATTCTAACGCGCGCAAATCATTCATTCATGTCCGACTGGAAACGTTTCACGGATGCGAGTGAGGAACACGTCGTACGACCAGCGCTCCCGCCCTTCTTTCGTGATCTTCGCGTGGTAACGGAAGTAGTTGCCGTGCTGATCGCGCCGTCCCGAGGTGCGATAGGCGAGGTCGATCGATTCGACTCCTGCCTCCACGAGTCCGATCAGTTGCCTCCCACCGCGGTGAGCTGTACGTACTCCGACCACACGGCCGTCACGGCGGCGAGCTTCGCGCGAAGCGCGGTGGCCGCCGCGGGCGGCAGATCGGCGAACGGGTCGCGCGCGACGCGGGCTTTGGTCGCCTCGTCGGCGTGCTGAAGATCGATGCTCGTCGGCCCGTCGATCTTCCCCTGGTGGTCGAGCGTGCGGAGGATCTGGTCCAGCGCGGTACGCAGCTCCGTGTATCGCTCGACCGGGAGTCCCGCGGTTTCGGCGCCGAGGGGCATCGTGGCGGTTTCCCAGGACGCCTGGATGGCGCGTCCGCGTTCGGCCGGAGTGGTCGCCGCGGCGGCGTTCCGTTGCGCCGCCTGCGCGGCTTCGATCTCGCGCCGCAGGCCGCGCACATACGCATCGAGCTCCGCCTCGGTGAAAGCCAAAGCGGGCGTGGACTCGCCCGAGGCTTCGGTCGTGACTTCGGCGGCGGGAGACGTCGTCGCGGCGGTCGACGTCTCGGCCGTTTTCTCGCCGCACGCGGTGAAGAGGATGGCCAGGGCGATGATGCTTCGCTTCATGCTGCCGATTCTGGCAGATCTTACAAACGTCACGTCCGATTGCTGACACCTTCAACTCACGCGACGAGCCGCGCCGGCGTATCGTTCGCGCATGTTGACCCGTTTACTCGTTCTCGTACTGCTGCTCGCGCCGTCGCTCCAGGCGGGCGTTCTCTTTCGCAATGCGCGCGTCTTCGACGGCGAATCGCTGCTGCCCGCGGGCATCGAGGTCTTCGTCGACGGGACGAAGATCGTCGCCGTCGGGAAGGCGCTCGAGGTTCCGGCGGGCACGGAGATCGTCGACGCGCGCGGTAAGACGCTCCTGCCGGGGCTGATCGACGCGCACACGCACGCCTTCGGCGATGTGCTCGTCGACGCGCTGATGCTCGGCGTCACGACCGAGCTCGATCAGTTCACCGCAGCCACGCAGGCGCAGGCGTGGAGGAAAGCGCAGGCCGCAGGCAACGTCGGCAATCGCGCGGACATCTTCTCCGCCGGCACACTCGTGACCGCGCCGGGCGGTCACGGCACGGAGTACGGGATGCCGATTCCGACGATCCAGTCGCCGGGAGAAGCGGTCGCCTTCGTCGACGCGCGGATCGCCGAGGGGTCGGACTGGATCAAGATCGTTTACGACGACGGCAGTACTTACGGGATGAAGACGCCGACGGTGGATCGCGCCACGATGCGCGCCGTCATCGACGCGGCCCATGCCCGCGGAAAGCTCGCCGTCGTGCACATCGGCACGCTCGCCGCGGCGCGCCACGCGCTCGACGCGGGCGCCGACGGACTCGTGCACCTCTTCGTCGACCAGGCGCCCGACGCGGAGCTCGCCGCATTCGTGGCGAAGAAGAAAGCGTTCGTCATTCCGACGCTCTCGGTGCTGCAGAGCGTCACGGGAAATTCCCCCGGCGCGCGGCTGCAGGAGGACGCACGCCTCCAGCCTTTCGTGAACGCCACCGCGGCCCGCAGCCTCGGCGGCGCGTTCCCGCGAAACGCAAAGCAGCCGGCGGTTTCGTATGCGGCAGCCGAGGAGACGGTGCGGCAGCTTTTGAAAGCAGGTGTGCCGGTGCTCGCCGGAACCGACGCGCCGAATCCCGGCACCGCGCACGGAATCTCCATGCACGGCGAGCTCGAGCTGCTGGTGCGCGCGGGCCTGTCGCCGTTGCAGGCGTTGCGCGCGGGGACGAGCGTGCCGGCGAAGGCGTTCCGCATCGCGGACCGCGGCCGCATCGCCCGCGGACTGCGCGCCGATCTCGTGCTCGTCGACGGCGATCCGGCGACGGACATCACGGCCACGCGTGCAATCGCGGGCATCTGGAAAGGTGGCGCGGCGGTGGATCGCAATGCGTACGCGAAGTCCATCCGCGACGCGGCGTCCGTGCAGATCGCGGCGCCCGCGAGCGGGTTCGATGCGCGCGTGCTCAGCGACTTCGAAGACGGCTCGTTCGCTGCCGCGTTCGGAACGCGGTGGCAGCCGACCGCGGACGACATCGCGGGCGGCAAATCGACGGGAGCGATCGAGATCGCGGACGGTGGTGCCGCGGACACCGCGAAGTCGCTGCGCATCCGCGGCACGATCGACGCCGCGATTCCGTACGCGTGGTACGGCGCGATGTGGTCGCCCTCCGCAACGCCGATGCAGCCGGCGAATCTCTCGGCGAAGAAGGAACTGCGCTTCCTCGCGAAGGGCGACGGCAAGACCTACCGCGTCATGATCTTCGCCGCGAGCAAAGGGATGATGCCGATGGTGGCCACGTTCGTCGCCGGCCCCGAATGGCGCGAGGTCGTGATGCCGTGGAGCGCGTTCGGCATCGACGGCCGCGACGTGATGGCGATCATTTTCGCCGGCGGTCCCGAACCGGGATCGTTCGCGTTCCAGGTCGACGAGATCGCGTTGCGCTGACGCTCACGATCCTCCGATCACCACGAACGGCGCCCAGCAGAAAGGATGCGCGTACGCGGGCGATCGGAGGAGCGTGAGCCGGGCGCGCCGCAGCGATTCGGCGCGCCCGGCGGAGGCAAGGTCGCGGTGGAAGGCGACCATTACGTGGCCGCCTTGAGCGCCGACTCGCGCGCTCACCGATGAGGGATTCGACGAACGCCTGATCCGGTTCCAGCAGCGCGGCCATCTCGGAGATCGCCGGAACGCGAATGTTTCCGCCGGCGCGCGTGCATGCTGCACGGCGATGCCGTCGCGGAACGACTCGTACGCCGCGCGCTCGCGGGCGATCTGCTCGCGCACCTCGCCCTCCGTCCCTTTCGCGCGCGCTTCGCCGAGGCGCGATTCAGAGTGAGGCGACGTTCGTAGCGGCGAACGGCGACCTCGCTTACAACAACACGCCGCTCGTCACGGGCGGCCAGTGCAACAGCGCACTGTCGCCGCGAACGGAGTCGCAGCGAGTGGTGTGAAAGTTGCGACATCCCCCCGGCACCGGAGGGGCAATGGCACATCTCACTTCATGCTCGCGAGCGGTGATGCTCGCGTTCGTCATGATCGCTGCCACTCAAAATTGTGACGCGCAATCGGGCTGGCAACCGGCTGCGGGCTACACACAGATTCCACTCTGGCCCAACGGTCCGCCCGACGCGCGTTCGGGTGTTGGCGTGGAAGCGGTGCACCACGCGCTGGATCGCAACACGGGGAAGAAAAAGCTCGTCGGCGGCAAGCCCTACTCCTATGTCGAGAACGTGACGCAGCCGACGATCACGGTTTACCGTCCGGCGAAAAACAACACGGGAGCTGCGGTCATCGTCTATCCGGGAGGCGGCTTCAACGTCCTCGCCATGGACATTGAGGGGACGGAAGTATGCGACTGGCTGACGTCGAACGGGATCTCGTGCGTCTTGCTGAAGTATCGCGTTCCTTGCCAGCATGAAGGGGCGTACCGCGAGTGTCCACAGGCGCACCAGGACGCGCAGCGAGCCATGAGCATCGTGCGCTCGCGGGCGGGCGAGTGGCATATCGATCCGAACAAAATCGGTGTGATCGGTTTTTCTGCCGGCGCACACATGGCGATCATGAGCAGCACGCGTTTCGATCGCCTGTACGCGCCTGTCGACGAAGCGGACAACGTGAGCTCGCGACCGGACTTTGCGCTCGTTCTCTATCCGGGACGCGTGGCGTATCGCCGGACGAACTTCGCGCCCAATCCTGACATCCAGGTTACCGACCGTACGCCGCCAACCTTCCTCGTCCACGCATATGACGATCCCTTGAACCCGGTGGAGAACTCGCTTCTCTACGCCACGGCGCTGCGCAAGGCCGGAGTCCCCGCCGAGATCCACTTGTATGCGAAGGGGGGACATGCGTTCGGTCTGCGCCGCACGGAGTTGTCCGCGACAGCGTGGCCTCAGCTTGCGGAGGCGTGGCTGAAAGTCATCGGCGTGATCGAACAGCAGGCCGCAACCTCGCACGCGCGCGCCCATTCCGCCGGTCGTCAGACGACTCACTAATTAGGACGGTCCACAAACAAAAAGGCCGGCGTTGCCGCCGGCCTTTTTCGATCGTTGCAGCGTGTGTTTACGAAGCGCGAGGCATCTTCTGCGCGTCTTCGAACGTGACGTCGGTGCCGATGCGCATACCGTAGAACGAGCGGTAGACGAAGATCATCGCCACGATGAGGAACACGACCGAGAGGGCGCGGGTGATGCCGCCCTGTCCCGCGCGCGTCATCTCGACCGCGAGCTCGACGGCGAGCAGGCCGAAGAGGGTCGTGAACTTGATGACCGGGTTCATGGCCACCGAGGAGGTGTCCTTGAACGGATCGCCGACGGTGTCGCCAACGACCGAGGCCGCGTGCAGGGCCGTGCCCTTGGCCTTCAGCTCCGTCTCGACGATCTTCTTCGCGTTGTCCCACGCGCCGCCCGCATTGGCCATGAAGATGGCCTGGTAGAGACCGAACAGGGCGATGGAGATCAGGTAGCCGATGAAGAAGAAGGGCTCGAAGCAGGCGAAGGCGAGCGTCGAGAAGAAGACCGTCATGAAAATGTTGAACATGCCCTTCTGCGCGTACTGCGTGCAGATGGCGACGACTTTCTTCGAGTCTTCGACGTTGGCCTTCGTCGCGCCGGTATCGAGCTTGATGTTCTGTTTGATGAACTCGACCGCGCGGTACGCGCCCGTCGAAACCGCCTGCGTCGCGGCACCGGTGAACCAGTAGATCACCGCGCCGCCGACGACGAGGCCGAGCAGGAACTGCGGGTGGAGCAGCGACAGCTTGTCGATGTCCGTGGTGAGGCCGTTGGTGAGCATGACGATGATCGCGAAGATCATCGTGGTCGCGCCGACGACCGCGGTGCCGATGAGCACCGGCTTCGCGGTGGCCTTGAACGTGTTGCCCGCGCCGTCGTTTTCTTCGAGGTATTCCTTCCCTTTTTCCCACTGCGGGCGGAAGCCGAAGTCGCGGTTGATCTCTTCTTCGACGCCCGGGATGGTCTCGATGGTCGAGAGCTCGAAGACGGACTGCGCGTTGTCGGTGACGGGGCCGTAGGAGTCGACGGCGATCGTCACGGGACCCATGCCGAGGAAGCCGAAGGCCACGAGGCCGAACGCGAAGATCGCCGGGGCGATCATGAGCGCGCCCGCGCCGAGGGGGAAGGTGCCGGCGATCCACGCGGCGACGCCCATGAGGCCGGCGATGGCGAGGCCCATCCAGTACGCGGAGAAGTTGCCGGCGATGAAGCCGGAGAGGATGTTGAGCGACGCGCCGCCTTCGTTGGAGGCCGTGACGACCTCGCGCACGTGACGCGACTCGGTGGAGGTAAAGACCTTGACCAGTTCGGGGATGATCGCGCCCGCGAGCGTGCCGCAGGTGATGATCGTGGAGAGCTTCCACCACATCGAGGTGTCGCCGCCGAGGTCGGGGATGAGGAGGTACGAAACGACGTACGTGACGGCGACCGACAGGATCGAGGTGAGCCACACGAGGAACGTGAGCGGCGCCTCGAAGTTCATCTTGTCGGCGTTGCCGTAGCGGCTCTTCGCGATCGCCTCGTTGATGAAGTACGAGACGGCGGAGGTGATGACCATCAGGACGCGCATGACGAAGATCCAGACGAGGAGCTGGACCTGCACGGTCGCGTCGGTGACGGCGAGGAGGATGAACGTGATGAGTGCGACGCCGGTGACGCCGTACGTTTCGAAACCGTCCGCGGTGGGACCGACCGAATCACCCGCGTTGTCGCCGACGCAGTCCGCGATGACGCCCGGGTTGCGCGCGTCGTCTTCCTTGATGTTGAAGACGATCTTCATGAGGTCGGAGCCGATGTCGGCGATCTTGGTGAAGATGCCGCCTGCGATGCGCAGGGCCGCGGCGCCGAGGGACTCGCCGATCGCGAAGCCGATGAACACCGGGCCGGCGTAGTCGCCCGGCACGAAGAGCAGGATCGCGAGCATGATCAGCAGCTCGGTCGAGATGAGCAGCATGCCGATGGACATGCCGGCCTTGAGGGGGATCGAGTAAGTCGGGAACGGCTTGCCGCGCAGCGAGGCGAAGGCGGTGCGCGAGTTGGCGAACGTGTTGATCCGGATGCCGAACCACGCCACGAAGTAGCTGCCGCCGATGCCGATCAGGCTGGCCACGAGGATGATGGCCACGCGCAGCGCGTCGAAGTGCCGCAGGAAGCCGAAGTAGACGACCATGATCGCGCCGATGAAGAGCTCGAGCAGCAGGATGAACTTGCCCTGCGTGACGAGGTACGTCTTGCACGTCTCGTAGATCAGCTCCGAGATCTCGAGCATCGAGCGATGCACGGGAAGCGCTTTGAGCTGGGTGTACATCATCAGGCCGAAGAGCAGCCCGAGGACGCACACGACGAGGCCGCCCATGAGCAGGCGGTCGCCGCTCATGCCGAGGAACTGCACGCTGCCGAGATCCGGCAGGACGAGATTCGCTTCCGAACGATGCTCGGTGGGATGACCGGCCACCTTGGCCGTGTCGGCCGCAACCGCGGGATCCGACGCGGGATGGGCCTGTCCCTCCTGCGCCACGGCGACCGCGCCGAACGCGAGGGTGCCGATCAGCGCGAGCAACAGTACGCGCGTGTACCAGGACTTCATTGATTTCCTCCGTGTTGGATGAAGATGACCCAGCGGGGGGCGGGTCATTCAGGGCGCGCGGATTGTAGCAAACCGTTCACCGCGCGCCACCCCTGATGTGGCGGCCGGGGCCGTTCAGCCGCGCGTGTAACGTGGGAGGGGCGGGAGCAGACCGGGATTCTTCTGCGCTTCCGCGGCCCGTACTTCGTCGAGGATGCGCTGCGCTTCCCGCTTGAACGTGTCGATCACCCACACGCGCGCTTCCCATTCGAGCGGGTGGCCGGTGGTCGGCGTCGCGCCTTCGAAGACGGCCAGTGCCGTCCCGGCCTGGATGACGTACGGGACGCCCGCGCGCTCGAGGTGGTCGAGCAGTTCGGCGACCAGCTCCGCGGAACTTTCGTGCGCGAGCGGTTCGAGGCTGGCGGGGATGTCCTCTCCCGTCTCGCCGTGCAGCTCACGCACGAGGGCGACGTCGCAGTCGGCGCATTTCGAGAATCCCTCGCGGTATTCGGTTTCGCATTCGGGGCAGATCATGGGGAAATGGTAGCGGAACGCCGGCGCGTTGGCGCCGGCGTTCCGCGGATCAGCGCTCCACGAGGTCGAGGTCGGCGTTGATCTCCAGCGCGAATCTCCCGCGTCCCGTCGAGTTGATCGACACCTCGGGGCATTTCTCACGCAGGCGATGGCGCAGGAGGATCAGGCGCGACTCGAGGTTGTCCTTGATCTCCGGCAGACCCAGCGAGCGGTCGAGACGGAGCTCGCGATTGGTGAAGCTCGTGCGGCCCTGGCTCTTCCACTCGTCGAGCAGCTTCCAGAGGATGCGGCCGGGGACGTTGCGGATGAGGTACTCGTTGTCGAGGAAGACCGCGTCGTCGTCTTTGTAGTAGGTGAGCGTGCGGCGCGGACGGGCGGCGATCTGCAGCGGCGGCGCGATCGGAATCTGCGCGGGACGTTCGGCGGGGACCGTTTCTTCCGTTTCGAGGACGCGGTCGATGCCGAGGGCGATCTGGTTGCCGATGATGGTCAGGTAGGCCTCGTCCCATTCGCCGAACGTCATCGGCTCGCGGCTTTCGGCGGCGAGCACGCCGACGAGGCGCTCCTCGAGGAGCAGCGGGATCACGAGCGCGCTCTGCGCGTCCGGCAGTCCGGGGAGCGGGATCTCCGGACGCGACTTCCCTCCGTCGGAAATGACGGCGCGGCGCACCGCACGTCCGTAGCGGAGGCTTTCATTGAGTCCGGTGATGCGGAGGATTTTCCGCTCGCGCGCGACCGTGCCGATGAGTCCATCGCCGAACGCCACTTCCGCGCCGACACCGCCGCCGTAACCTCTGCAGGCAATGGTGACGAGCTTCTGCGCCGATTCGTCGTTCAGCAGCACGATCGTGTGCTGGAAGCCGAAGTAGACGTCGAGCGCGTCGAGGGCGGCGGCGAGCAGCGTCTCGAGATCTTCCGCGCGATTGATGCGCTCGGAGACGAGTTGCAGCCCGCGCAGCTCCGTGCGCAGGCCGGTGACGGAGATCTCCTGCTGATCGTGCGCGCACGCGTCGGTGAGGAAGCCCTCCACCTTCTCGACGCGCAGCACTTCGAAGATGTCCGCGGCGATGAGGCGGAACACTCCTTCCATGCCGGTGTGCGAGGCGATGGCCTGGATGCGCATGGCCATCGTGTCGAACAGCGGACCTGATTTCTCCGAACGGAGGAAGCGCAGGCGCATGCGATACGCCTGGAACGTGACGGGGTCGTAGACCTCGACGCTCACGTTCGGGTTCTCATCGAGATTACGCCGCGTTTTGTTGAAAAACTGGCAGGAGAGCGCGACGTGGGTGTCGTCGACCAGGTAGACCTGGCTGACGTAGACGATGTTGGGCATGCCGGTGGCGTCGCTCGAGGCGACGAGACTCGGGACCACGCCCTGGAAGCAGCGGGAGATCGAGGAGAGCTTCATGCGACCGCCACCCCTGCCTTCGGTCCGGGTGTCTGGTCGAAGACCTGTTCGATGCTGATGTCGATGGCGAAGGCCGGCCAGTGGGCAATGCTGCGCGTGACGCGGCGGGGGAGGCCGATGTCGTCGAGCACGCGCGCGAACTGGTCGAGGCGCTGGCGGACGAAGGCCTCGTCTGCCGCGGGCGCGAGACGGACGCCGCGGGTGAGCCCTTTGACCTGCATGGACTGATGCGACAGCGGATGCGAGCAGGCGAGCGCGACGCGCCGCGTGGTGGCGACGTTGGCGATCGTTTCCTGCGCGGTGGCCGCGGGAACGTAGATGGTGACGCTCTCGAAGTCGTTTTTGAACGCGATGGCGATGCCGCGGCAGCAGGTCGGGAAGCCGTCGGCGTCGACGGTCGCAACCAGCACGGACACCCCACCGTCTGCGAACTGGCGGAGGAGCTCCTCGGACGTTTCCTGGGACATAGGTGCGGGCATTTTAGGATCTTTTTAGGAAACGCGGAACCGCTTGTTCGCGCCGCGCTCACCTTTTCAGATCGGGCTAGCGATCTCTTAGGAACGCCGCGGCGCCTGTTTCCCTAGATTGACGTTCATGAAACTCACTGAACGCCTCGACGTCTACCGGAACATCCACAAAGGCATCCGCGTGATGCTGTTCGATCTGGTTCAGCAGTCCGGCCGCGCCGATTTCACCGATGCCGCGGAGCTCTCGCGGTTACGCGCAAACGTGCGCGACATCTTCGAGCTCTCGAATCGCACGCGCACAACGAGGATCAGTTCATCATGCCGCTGGTTCGCGACGCGGCGCCGGAGCTGGCGAAAGAGTTCGCGGCCGAGCACGACGATCAGGAGGCGCGCCTGCCGGGACTGCTCGCGGCGCTGGAGTCGATCGACGTGAATGCCGCCGACGCGGAGCAGAAAGGGCACGCATTCGTCGTGCAGCTCTCGCGCGTCGCGGGCGAGTTGCTCACGCACATGGCTGACGAAGAGCTGGAGTTGAATCCCGCCCTTTGGGCCGCGAAGACGGAAGTGCAACTGCACGAGGCGGAGCAGCAGCTCGTGGGCAGCATCCCGCCGGAGAAGATGGTGCGTTACCTGCGCTGGATGCTGCCGGCGATGAATCCCGGCGAGCGCGCGGGCTTCCTCGCCCTCCTCCCGCCGCCCGTGTTCGGGTTCGTGCGGGAGGTGGCGAAGCAGGTGCTCACGCCCGCGGAGGACGCGAAGCTGGAGATGGCGCTGGCGGTGCCGGCGGATTGACGGAGCGCCGTTACAGCGCGAGCCTCAGCATCACCGGATCTTCCAGCTTCTCCATCGGCCAGATCGTGCGATCCGCGTTGAACGACCGGAGCCCGGGGTTGGCGATGAACCAGAATTCGTCGCCGACCACGACTCCGGTCGTCGGGAGCTCGAAGCGCGCGTTGCGCGACTCCAGATTCTCCGTGACCCCCGTCGCCGGATCGACGCGCACCACGCGCGGACGCCCGATCGCGTTCTGGATGCCGATCAGCTTCCCTTCGTGCACCGCGAGGCCGTCGATGCCGTTGAGCAGCGACTTCGATTCGATGGGCGTGCGCTTTTTCGCGTCGGTGACGTCGAGTTTCGAGATGCCGCGAAAGTCGGCGACGTAGAGCGAGCCGTCGAGGTGCGTGATGCCGTTCGGGAAGACGAACTCACTCGCGAACACTTCGAGCTTGTCCGCTCCCGGCGCGAGGCGCACGACGTTGTGGCGGCCCATGTCCGTCGCGAAGATCGTTCCGTCGTCGAGGATGGTGAGGTCGTTGAGGATCGCCGGCGTGGCCTCGATCTTTTTCACGAGCTTGCCCGTTTTGAGATCGTAGGCGGCGAGCATCGACGCGTTCTCGCCTTCCTTCCAGCCGCGCATTTCCGGAGTCGTGCTGCTGATCACCCACAGCACGCGCTTCTTCGGATCGATCTTGAGCCCCAGGCCGCCGAGCATGCCGTCCTGCGCTTCTTTGACAAAGTCGGTGGCGGTGCCGTCGCGCTTCACGCGCAGGACGTTCCGGCGATGGATGCCGCTCACGTAGAAGACGTCCTCCACCGGGTCGTACGTGATGCCCTCGGGCACGAGGTCTCTGCGACCGGCGATCTTGAACGCGGTCTTCGCCTGGTTTCTCTTCGGCTCGCGCGCGTGGAGGCTCAGCGCGGTCCTGCGGAACTCGACGTCCGGCTTTGCGTTCACGAACTGGTCGTTTGCGAGGCCGTGCTCCCACTCGAGCGCGAGCAGGCGCTTGAGCGTGCGCACGACGCCTTCGGTGTTCTTTGCCTTGTCGTAGTAGGTGGCGAGGAGGTAGGTGTAAGGCTGGTTGTCGGGCTGCTTTTCGAGGAGCGCCTCGAGCTGCTTGATCGTTTCGCGGACTCGGGGGTCGACGTCCTGCGCGAGGGCGGCGGTAGAGAGCGTCAGGGCGAGAAGGAGAGCGATGTGCTTCATTGCCCCCTCACCCTAACCCTCTCCCCGCCCGTGCGGGGAGAGGGAATTGTGAAAATTTACTGGGCGCTGGCCTGCTGGGGGGCCTGGATGTGGATCTCCACGCGCCGGTTGAGCTGCCGTCCTTCGGCCGTGTCATTCGTCGACTTCGGACGCGATTCTCCGTAGCCGTAGACGATGATGTTGCCGGCCGAGACGCCGCGCTCGATCAGGTAGTCCGCGACGTTCGCCGCACGCGCCTCGGAGAGACTCTGGTTGTGTGCGTCCGAGCCGGTCGCGTCGGTGTGGCCCTCGACGATGATCCGGTTGTCGGGATACTGCTGAAAGTTCGTGGCGAGCTCGTTGAGCGTCGTCCGCGACGCGCCGCGCAGCGCCGACGAATCGAGGTCGAAGAGGATGTCGTTCGTCAGGCGAACGCTGATCTCGCCTTCCGACGGCCGCGTCACTTCGACGCCTTCGATCTGACGGAGCTCCTGCTCCTGTTTGTCCATGCGGCGTCCGACGGCCGCGCCGACTGCCGCACCCGCGGCGGCACCGATGACCGCACCCGTGCGGTTGTTGCCCGATTGATTACCGAGGACCGCCCCGGCGATCGCGCCGGCCGCGGCACCGATGGCGGCACCGCGCTTGGTCTTGCGGTTGGGATCGTCACCGGTAGTGGCGCACGCCATGGCGAACGCTGCGATGAGAACGAGGACGAAACCCTTGCGAATCATGTTCTTCAAAACGACCTCCTAGTGTTTGGGAAAACGAAAAACGACGCTCGTCTCCGAGCGCCGTTCGTTTCAACATCGATACCCATCTGCATTCGGGGAGCGGCCGGCGCCCGCTCAGGCGTTGTTGGCGCGGACGTAGATCTCGACGCGGCGGTTCTGCTGGCGGCCGCTGGCGCTCGAGTTCGAGGCCTTCGGGCGGGTCTCCCCGTAGCCGACGGCGTCGATGCGCGAGCCGCGGACGCCGAGGTCTTCGAGGTATCCGGACACCGCATTGGCGCGGCGGGACGACAGGCGCTCGTTGTACGCCTCCGACCCGGTCGAGTCCGCATGACCCGCGACGACGATGGTCGTGTCGTTGTACTTGTTGAACACGTCCGCCATTTCGCGGAGCTCGTCACGGGAAGCTGAGCGCAGCGAGGAGGAGTCGGTGTCGAAGAGGATTTCGTTGCGGACGGTCACGCGGAGCTCGTCCTCATCGGTACGGGCGACGTCGATCCCTTCGATCTGACGGAGCTCGCGCTCCTGCTTGTCCATCATCGCGCCGACGATGGCACCGGTGGCCGCGCCGACCACGCCGCCGACGACGGCGCCGCGCTTGGCGTTTCCTGAGCCACGGTTGTTATGGATGATCGCGCCGGCGATTGCGCCCGCCACGCCGCCGATGACGGCGCCTCGTTTGGTCTTGTCGCGGGAGGTCGCCACGTCCGCCGCGAACGCCGCGGTCGACATGAGAGCGATGAGCATTGCTGCGAGGATCTTTTTCATTTGCTTTCTCCTGGCGTTGCTGACTTCTTCTGGCGGTCCTCTATCGCAACGGGGCTGCCATACCGCAAATAACTAAGGAAGAAAAGGTGCGGCGATGGCCGTCCGCGGCTGTTGCCGGGTGTACGATGCGCGTCATGCCGGGCGAGTCATCTCTGCGCGACGTGCTCCGTAACATGCTGGACTACGGAGACTTATCGTTTCGCGACTTCGTGGAGCTGGCGCTCTACCACCCCGAGTTCGGGTACTACACGAGAGCCGGCAACCCGGTCGGAAAGGGGGGTGATTACGTCACCGCACCCTCCCTGAGCCCGGCGTTTTCATTCGCGATTGGCAGCCTCTTCCGCGAGTTTCTGCGCCGTGCCGAGGGCGCACTGTGCTCGTTCGTGGACATCGGCTGTGGAGATGGCAGCCTCGTCCGGGCCGTAGCCTCGGAAAATGGCTTTGAAACCGCGAGATTCTTTGGCGTCGACCGCTCCCTGTCGCGCGCCATCGAGCATCCGCGCGTGACGTATCTCCGTTCGTTTGATGAAGTTCCGCGCGATGGCCTGCACTTCGTCTTCTCGAATGAGCTCTACGACGCGATTCCTTTTGCCCGGCTCGTGAATCGCGGCGAGCATCTCCACGAGCTGTGGGTGCAGGAGCGCGAAGACGTGCTCGACTGGAGTGAGCACGAGGCGGCGCCGCTCTACGACGACTACTTCGCCGAGCGCGGGATCGAGCTGGCCGAGGGGCAGTTCGTCGACATCGCCCTCGAGTGGGAGGCTCTCCACGCCGACATCCTCGGCCACGTCGATCGCGGCCTCTTCATCACCATTGATTATGGATATCCCGCGGCGAAGCTCTTTCACCCGCGGGCGCGGCGCTTTGGAACGGCGGCGGCGTACTCGGGGCAACGCGTGCATCGCGACCTCCTCGCGAATCCCGGCGAGCAGGACCTGACGGCCCATATCAACTTCAGCGATCTCGAGCGCGCGGGCGAGCGGGCAGGGGCGGCCACGCTCTTTTTCGACGTGCTGGCGAAGTTCCTCCTCACCATCGGCATCACGGAGCACGAGCTGTTTCGCCCGGTGCACGAGGTGTCGATCTCGGGAGCGGAGGAGGGGATGGAGCTCATCGGCGCCCGGGAGGATGCCCGGCGACTCGTCCTGCCGGACGGGATCGGCATGGATCTGAAGGTTCTCGTGCAGGCAAAGGGCGTCGCCACCGAGGGTTGGCCGTTCTTGTCAGCGCTCCCTGCAATTACGCGTTGACTCTCCGTAACGGCAGTCTACAATTGCGACCGGTCGTTACTCAGCGAGCTAAAAATGGCAAATTACTCGGTGCTCCTGGTTGCCGCGCTCATCGTGATCTCGGTACCGGTGTTGACCTTATTCATCCTCGCGCCGCTCGTGCGGTCGTCGCGAGCGAACAAGGTCAAACTCGAGCCGTACGAGTGTGGCATCGCCCCGACCTCCCTGGCCTTTGATCACCGCTTTTCGGTCCGTTACTTCCTGATCGCGGTGCTCTTCATCGTCTTCGACGTAGAGACGGTGTTCCTCTTCCCCTGGGCAATCCGGTTCAAACAGCTCGGTTGGTTCGGAGCTGTCGAGATGGCAATCTTCCTTGCGATTCTCCTGATCGGGTACTTCTACGCCTGGAAGAGGAAGGTCCTTACATGGGTCTGATCGAGAGCCGGTTCGAGTCGAACGTTCTCACCTCGAATGTCGACAAGTTTTTCAACTGGGCCCGCAAATCCTCCCTTTGGCCGATGCAGTTCGGCCTCGCCTGCTGCGCCATCGAGATGATGGCCGTCCTCGACCCGCGGCATGACATGGCGCGCTTCGGCGCCGAGGTCTTCCGAGCCACGCCGCGCCAGGCCGATCTGATGATCGTCTCCGGGACGGTCACCGAGAAGATGGCCCCGATCGTCCGCCGCCTGTGGGACCAGATGCCCGATCCGAAATGGGTCATCGCCATGGGCTCGTGCGCGACGTGCGGCGGTCCGTACGACACGTACGCCGTCACCCAGGGCGTCGACCGCCTCATCCCCGTCGACGTCTACATCCCCGGCTGCCCTCCTCGCCCCGAGGCGTTGATGTGGGGGCTGATGGAGCTGCAGAAAAAGATCGAGAAGATGCACATCCTGCGGAAAGGCGGCGAGGCATACGACTTCGCGCGCGCCGCGGTGCGTGACTCGCTCCGCCCCGGGCATGAAGGTCCGGCGTTGCGCGCGGAGCAGGCGGCGGCGCTCAAGCCGGCTCCGGTTTCGGGCGTCAAGCGCGTGCCGGCGCCTCCGGTCGCAGCCAAGCCCGCCGTGGCCGCGCCGTCCGCGACCGGTGCACCGGTGGACGACGCACCCGTCGCCACCCAGGCCGACATCGAACAGGCGGCCGCGCCGGAAGTCGTTCCGGGCGAGGTCACCGACGGCGCTTCTCCCGCCGCTCCGTTCCACCGCGACGACCTGATGCTCACCGAGCGCATGGCTCTCGCGAACGAGATGGGCGGCAAATGGGAGACGAAGCTGTTCGCCGCGATGGCCCAGACCGACTGCGGCGCGTGCGGCTGGGACTGCGAAGGCTACGCGAATGCCCTCGCCAGCGGCGAGACCGACGACATTTCTCTGTGCGTCCCCGGCGAATCGGAGACGCTCGACATGCTGAAGCTGCTGATGGAGGAGAAGGGGAAGAGCTACTCGGGCGTCTGACGGGCGCGGTTGCTAGTTGCTGGTTGCTGGTTGCTTGTGCCGTGTCGCTCGGGCGAAACGCCGCAAACAACCAGCAACCAGGAACCAGCAACCAATGTCAGAGCAAACTCCGCCGAGCTCACCTCCAGCATCGCCCGGGGCCGCGGCCACTGCGCCGCCGGCGCGCAGCGTCGACGAGATCAAGCGCGATCCGCTCGTCGCTGCCGCGGTTTCCCGCGTCGACGACGCCATCGTCGGCGCGAAAGAGTTTGCCGGCGAGATCACGCTCTTCGCCGACCGCGATCGCATCGTCGATGTCTGCCGCGCCTTCAAGAACGACGGCTTCGTTTATCTGGTCGATCTCGCCGCCGTCGATTATTCGAAATACCCCGGCCACACCGGCCCGCGTTTCAGCGTCGCGTACACGCTGTATTCGTTCCAGAAAAACAATCGCGTGCGTCTCCGCGTCTGGACGGCCGACAAAGAGCCCGTCCCCTCCGTCACCGCGGTCTGGAAAACGGCCAACTGGCACGAGCGTGAGACGTTCGACATGTTCGGGATCGAGTTCTCCGGACATCCGAATCTCGAGCGCATCCTGATGTGGGACGGCTTCAATGGCTTCCCTCTGCGCAAGGATTTTCCGGTGCGCGGCATCGACACCGGCGCGCGGATTTATCCCGAGGTGTTCCCCGAGGGCGGCGGACCGAAGGCGGGATCGACGGGCAAGCCGGCGAATGACGTCAATGTCTATAAAGGCGAGTGGAAACGCTATGGCACCTGGCCGGCCGCGCAGATCGGCGGCGGTGGTAATGGCGCCAAGCCCGCGCCGGCGCCGAAACCCGCAGCGGCAGTCGCGGCGGCACCGTTGGCACCGGCAGCACCGAAGGAGGATGCGGATGTTTGATGTCCATGAGATGGAGATCAACTTCGGGCCGCAGCATCCTTCGACGCACGGCGTTTTGCGCGTCATCCTGAAGGTCGACGGCGAGCGCATCATCGACGCGAAGCCGATCATCGGCTATCTCCATCGCGGCACGGAAAAACTCTTTGAGCACATGGCGTATCCGCAATGCGTCCCGCACACGGACCGCATGGATTACGTCGCCGCGGCCACGAACAACCTCGGCTTTGTCGAGACGGTCGAGAAAATGCTCGGCGTTTCCAGACAGATCCCGAAACGCGCGCAATTGCTGCGCGTGATCCTCTCGGAACTGCAGCGCATTTCCTCACATCTTCTGTGGCTGGCCACGCACGCGATCGACATCGGCGCCATGACGCCGTTCTTCTATACGTTTCGCGAGCGCGAGCAGATCCTCGACCTCTTTGAAGAGTATTGCGGCGCGCGCCTGACGCTCAATGCCATGCGCATCGGCGGCATGCCCGAAGACCTGCCGCATGGCTGGCTGGACGATCTCGCCACCTTCTGCGGGAAATTCGGCCCGGCGATGGACGAATACGAATCGCTGCTGACCACGAACCGCATCTGGAAACGGCGCACCATCGGTATTGGAGTGCTCTCGCCGGAAGAGGCCATCGAATGGGGCATTACGGGACCGCCATTACGCGGCTCCGGCGTCGAGTGGGACCTGCGCCGCGCGCAGCCTTACGAGTGCTACCCCGAGCTCGAATTCGACATCCCCACCGGCAGGAACGGCGATACCTACGACCGCTATCTCGTGCGCATGGCGGAAATGCGCCAGTCCAATCGCATCCTCGAGCAGTGCATCCCTCTGATCAAGCAAACTCCCGCCGGCGACATCAAAGCGAAGATCTCCAAAGTCATCCGCCCGCCGGAAGGGGAGGTCTATCACTCCATTGAGAGCCCGAAGGGCGAGATCGGCTATTACATCGTGTCCGACGGCAAGACCCAGAACGCGTACCGCTGCCACGTGCGCCCGCCGTCGTTCGTCAACCTGCAGGCCCTGCCGGCCATGGCGAAGGGACACCTGGTCTCGGATCTCGTGGCGCTGATCGGGACGATCGACATCGTCCTGGGAGAAGTCGATCGATGAACAAGGCGTTGATGACGTACCTGCTCTGGCCTCTCGTCAAATTCGTCATCGCCTTCGTGATCGTGCAGGTGATCGTGGCGGCGATGAACTGGGTCGAGCGCCGGCTGCTTGGACTCTTTCAGGCGCGCCTCGGTCCCAATCGCGTCGGCCCTTGGGGCCTGCTGCAGATCATCGCGGACCCGATCAAATTCCTTTTGAAGGAAGACATCGTTCCCGCCCGCGCGGAAAAGGTGGCCTATTTCCTCGGGCCCATCCTGCCGCTGCTGCCGGCGTTCATCGTGTTCTGTCTCATTCCTTACGGGCCGCCGCCGACGTTCACGGTGACGCGTGTCAATGTCGGTCTGCTCTTGATCCTCGCCCTGACCTCGACCGCCGTCTACGGCATCATCCTCGGCGGCTGGGCCTCCAATAACAAATACTCGTTGATGGGCGGCCTGCGCTCCGCGGCGCAGATGGTCTCTTATGAAGTGCCGTTCGGCCTGTCGATCGTCGGGGTCCTGATGATCTGCGGTTCGCTCGATCTCGTGACCATCGTCCGCTACCAGGAAATCAACGCCTGGAACTTTCTCCCGCAGATCGTGGCCTGCTTCATCTTCCTCGTGTCGATGAACGCGGAAAACAACCGTACACCGTTCGATCTGCCGGAAGCGGAGTCGGAGCTCGTGGCGGGATATCACACCGAGTATTCGGCGATGAAGTTCGCGTTCTTCATGCTGGCCGAGTACTCGATGATGATCGTCAATTCGTGCCTCATCGTGACGCTGTTCTTCGGCGGCTGGACGCTGGGCATGTTCGGCTTCGGCCTCACCACGGACGTCCTGCGCGGGATGGGCCTCTTCGGCGGCCTCCTCGGCGCGGCGATCTTCTTCACCAAGGTCATGCTGTTCCTGCTGATGTACGTCTGGTTCCGCGCCACCTTCCCGCGGTTCCGTTTCGACCAGCTCATGGACCTCGGCTGGAAGTGGCTGATCCCGCTGTCGCTGGCGAACATCTTCGTCACCGGTCTCTTCATCCTCGCCGGACAGGAACTGCTCATGTCCTGGATCGGCGTCATCCTCATCGCCCTCACTGCTTTCTATCTGTTCAAGCCGCGCCGCAAACCGGAGCCGGCGACGAAGGTGGTCCATGCAAGTTGAGCATCCGAAGAACAGCTGGTCGGAGAAGTTTCTCCTCCTCGACCTGCTGGAAGGCCTCAAGACCACGCTGCGCGAGCTCTTCAAGCCGAAGGTGACGATCCGTTACCCGGAAGAGCGCCTCGAGCCGGCGGACCGCTTCCGCGGCATGTTCAAGTTCTCTTATGACCGCTGCATCGCCTGCAAGCTCTGCGCGGTGGCGTGCCCGATCGACATCATCTACATCGACGTGCACGACGAGATGATCGAAGAGGGCGGCAAGAAGAAAAAGGTCAAAGTCCTCGATCGCTACGACATCGACGTCAAGCGCTGCATGTTCTGCGCGCTCTGCGAAGAAGCCTGCCCCACCAAGCCCAAATCGATCTGGCTCACGACCAAGACGTACGAGCTGTCGACGTACGACCGCAACGACCTCTACTTCAACATGCAGCAGCTCGAATACTGGGACGACCGGCCGCAATACACCGGACTGCCGGAGGAGGACGAGAAACCGCTTCTCAATGAGACGCGGCTGCTCAAATAGCGAATGGACGCCGTCACCTCACAGCTTCCTCTCCTGGTCTTCCTCGTGGTCGGCTCGATCGCGGTCGGCTCGGCGATTCTGGTCGTGGCCATGCGCAATCCCGTGCATTCGGCGCTCTTCCTCTTATTGACGTTCCTCTGTGTGGCCGTGCTCTTCGTATTGAAGGCGGCCGAATTCGTCGCAGCCGTGCAGGTGCTCGTTTATGCGGGCGGCATCATGGTGCTGTTCCTGTTCGTCGTCATGCTCATCAATTACCGGCATCTGCCGGAAGAGCGTGTGACGTCGCCTGTGTGGCTGGGCGGGATCGGCGTCGGCCTGGCGCTGTTCGTCCTCTTCGTCGCCATCGTGCGTCCCGGCGTCTACCACGACGAAATGCCGAATGCGGCCGTGAAGCTCGGCACCGTGAAAGAGCTGCGTCCGCATCCGACGGATGAGAACAAGCTCGTGCGCACGACGGTCGAGAACCGGAACGCCGAGGCGGTGGCGATGGCGCTTTATACCGACTACCTCGTGCCTTTCGAGGTGGCCTCGCTGTTCCTCCTCGTGGCCATGATCGGCGCGATCGTGATCGGCAAACGCGAGCTCTCCGCCGAGGAAGAAGAGGCTACGCCGCAGTTCATCCTCGAGCGCGCGGAAGTGGAAAAAGAAGTGAAGGAGGCTATGAGTGCATAGCACGGACAGGAGTTGTCATGCCGAGCACTGAGGCCTATCTGATGCTGTCGGGGACACTCTTCGCCATCGGCATCGTCGGCGTGATCATCCGCCGCAACATGATCACGGTGCTGATGTCGATCGAGCTGATGCTCAACGCCGTCAACATCAACCTCGTCGCCTTCTCCCACCGCCTGGCCAACCTCGAAGGGCAGGTCTTCACGATCTTCGTGATCTGCGTCGCCGCCGGCGAAGCCGCGGTCGGCCTGGCCATCATCATCCAGCTCTATCGTCTGCGGGGCACCGTCAACGTCGACGAAGTGAGGACGCTCAATGGGTAAAGAGCTTCTCCTCGCGCTCGTCGTCCTGCTCCCCGCGACTGGCGCGGCCGTCAACGGCTTCCGCGCGTTCCGCAATCCGCACGGGCCGAAGAACAAGTCCATTACGAATCTCTTCGCCCTCGGCACGACCGCGCTGTCGGCCATCATCGCCACCGTGGTCGTGCTGCAGAGCCTCGGCCATCCGTGGCAGCACTCGTATTTCGAGTGGATCCCCGCGGGGATGGGCGCGGTCGGGCAGTCGATCTCCGATTTCTCGATCGACCTCGCCTTCCGCATCGACCCGCTGTCGTCGACGATGCTGATGATCGTCACGTGGATCGGTTTCCTGATCCACGTCTACGCGACCGGCTACATGTCGCACGAGACCGGCTACACGCGCTTCTTCACGTACCTCAACCTGTTCATGTTCATGATGCTGCTGCTCGTGCTCGGCGCGAACTACATCGTCATGTTCGTCGGGTGGGAAGGCGTCGGTCTCTGTTCGTACCTGCTGATCGGCTTCTATTACGACAAGAATTTCGCCGCCGACGCGGGAAAGAAAGCGTTCATCACCAATCGCATCGGCGACTTCGGGTTCATCCTCGGGATTTTCCTCATCTTCAATACCTTCGGCAGCGCTGACTACAGCAAAGT
The DNA here is from genome assembly GCA_035629395.1 of Thermoanaerobaculia bacterium. Classification (GTDB taxonomy): domain Bacteria; phylum Acidobacteriota; class Thermoanaerobaculia; order Gp7-AA8; family Gp7-AA8; genus QHVT01. Next base: position 2,535 of record DASPHZ010000033.1, on the reverse strand, counting down.
CTTTGCGCTGGCCGCGACCGGCGGCGCCGAACAATACGGGGCGGTTGCGACTGCGATCTGCCTCCTGCTCTTCGTCGGTGCGTGCGGCAAGTCCGCGCAGGTGCCGCTGTATGTGTGGCTGCCGGACGCGATGGCCGGTCCCACTCCCGTCTCCGCACTGATCCACGCCGCGACAATGGTTACGGCCGGCGTCTACATGGTCGTGCGCTCGAACGTGCTGTTCCGCATGGCGCCGGACGCGATGCTCGTCGTCGCCATCGTGGGGGCCATTACGGCGATCTTCGCCGCGTCCATCGGACTCGCACAGAACGACATCAAAAAAGTCCTCGCCTATTCGACCGTCTCGCAGCTCGGCTACATGTTCCTGGCAGCGGGCGTCGGCGCCTTCACCGCGGCGATCTTCCACGTGATGACGCACGCGTTTTTCAAAGCCTGCCTCTTCCTCGGTGCCGGCTCCGTCATCCACGGCTGCGGCGGCGAACAGGACATGCGCAAGATGGGCGGCCTGCGCAAATACATGCCGCGCACGCACTGGACGATGCTCGTCGCCACGATTGCCATTGCAGGCATTCCGCCGCTGGCCGGGTTTTTCTCCAAAGACGAGATCCTCGCCAACGCCTTCCCGCATCACAAGCCGATCTGGCTCCTCGGCATCATTACGGCGGGTCTGACGGCGTTCTACATGTTCCGCCTCTATTTCATGACCTTCCACGGCGAGTACCGCGGACATGCAGGAGCGGGCATCATTCAGTCGGAACCGCAGCACGCGGGGCACGATCTCATTCCCGCGACGCCGCACCTCGATCACGGCGACGCGCACAGTGACAAGGCCCACGGCCACCACACGCACGGCCACGATCCACACGAATCGCCGGCGAGCATGACGGGGGTGCTGGCAGTCCTTGCCGTGCTGTCCGTGATCGGTGGCTGGGTCGGAATTCCCGCTGCCATCGGTGGCGCGTTCCCGACTTGGTTCCAGCAATGGCTCGCGCCCGTGCTGCTGCCGATCGGCGGCCACGCGTACGAGTGGCATCACGCCTCGCACGCCGAAGAGTACGCACTGATGGCCGTGTCCATCGGTGTCGCCGCATTGGGGATTTTCCTGGCGTGGCGCTTCTACAAACGCGATCCACAGTGGTCGACGCCGAAGCGTCTGGCGACGAGCTTCGCGCCGGTGCACCACCTGCTCGAAAACAAGTATTTCGTCGATGAGCTCTATGGCAGGACTGTCATCGGCGGCACGCTCATCCTGTGCCGGATTTTGTGGTGGTTCGACCGCTGGATCGTCGACGGCATCGTCAACGGCGTGCGCCACCTGACGGTGATCGGCCTCGGCCACGGCTCGTCGATCTTCGACAAGTACGTCGTCGACGGCGCCGTCAACGGGGTCGGGGCGAGCGCCCGCGGGGGCTCGATGATGTTTCGCAGAATGCAGAGTGGCCTGGTGCAGAACTACGCGCTGATCATGGGCGGCGGCATCGTCCTGATCGCGATGGTGTATCTGTTCCTGAAGCCGTAGTGTGAGGAGAACGAGCCGATGATCCTGAACGTCATCACCTACATCCCGCTGATCGGCGCGCTGCTGATCCTGTTCTTCGTGAACAAGTCGAACGCGCGCCTGATCCGCATCGTCGCCACCGCCACCGTGGTGATCGACTTCCTCGTCTCGCTCATTCTGTGGTTTCAGTTCGACCCGAACCAGCTCTGGCAGTTCCGCTATACCGTCGACTGGATTCCCTCGCTCGGAGTGAAGTACGACTTCGGCGTGGACGGCATCTCCGTCCTGCTGATCCTCATGACGACCTTCATGGGCATCATCGCTCTCGTGTCGTCGTATACGTCGATCAACCACCGCGAGAAGGAGTATTACGCGCTGCTGCTCATGCTGCAGACCGGCATGATCGGCACCTTCTGCGCCCTCGACTTTTTCCTCTTCTACGTCTTCTGGGAAATCATGCTCGTGCCGATGTACTTCATCATCGGCATCTGGGGTGGTGCGCGGAAACTCTACGCCGCCATCAAATTCTTCCTCTATACGCTGGCCGGCTCGGTGCTGATGCTGCTCTCGATCCTGGCGCTGTACTTCTTCAATGACGGCGGCATCGAGTTCCTCAATATCCGCGGACTGGGAAATCCCGGTACGTTCAGCGTCCTGCAGTTCCACGAAGTCGGGCACCTGATTCCGCCGACGTTGCAGTTCTGGATTTTCCTCGGCTTCTTCTTCGGCTTCGCCATCAAAGTGCCGATGTTCCCCTTCCACACCTGGCTTCCGGACGCGCACGTCGAAGCGCCGACGGCCGGCTCGATCATCCTCGCGGCCGTGCTCCTCAAAATGGGCACTTATGGCTTCGTTCGGTTTGCGCTGCCGATTCTCCCGGACGCTACAAAACAACTGCTCGTCCCGATCGTGATTCTGTCGCTGATCGGCATCATCTACGGTGCACTCGTGTCGCTCGTGCAGAAGGACATGAAGAAGCTGGTCGCGTATTCATCGGTTTCGCACCTCGGCTTCGTCATGCTCGGCATGTTCGCGCT
>DASPHZ010000032.1:0-34747 GCA_035629395.1 Thermoanaerobaculia bacterium | reverse complement strand
GCCCCAACTCGGTGCGGGACGGCTGCATGAGTAGCGATCCCGAGAAAACCTTCGTCATGCCCGCGGGCGACGCAGCGCCGCGCCGCCGGCCGGACGAGCAGTTCGCGCCCGGTACGATCGTGGCCGGGCGCTACCGCATCGCCAGCATTCTCGGCGCCGGCGGGATGGGGGAGGTCTACCGCGCGGACGACACGAAGCTCGGGCAGACCGTCGCGCTGAAGTTCCTGCCGGCGCGGCTCGAGCGTGACGCGCTCCTCCTCGCGCGTCTTCACGATGAAGTCCGCCTCGGCCGTCAGATCGCGCATCCGAACGTCTGCCACCTCTACGACATCGTCGAATGGGACGGCGCGCATTTCGTGACCATGGAGTATGTCGACGGTGAAGACCTCGGCCGCCTGCTCCGCCGCATCGGACGGCTCGCGCCCGACAAGGCCGTCGACTTTGCGCGCGGCATCGCCGCCGGTCTCGCGGCCGCGCACGCGAAAGGCATCTTCCACCGCGACCTCAAGCCCGCCAACATCATGATCGACTCGCGCGGCGACGCACGGATCATGGATTTCGGTCTCGCGTTCGCGGCGGGCGAAGACGACGGCACCATCTCCGGCACGCCCGCGTACATGGCTCCGGAACAGCTCGAGGGGCGCCCGGCCACCGTACGCAGCGATCTGTACGCGCTCGGGCTGGTGATGTACGAGCTCTTCACCGGCAAACGCGCGCATGCGGCGCGCACGCTGCGCGAGCGTGTTCGCGACGCCACCAGCGAGATCACCACGCCCTCGAGTCTGATCCGCGACATGGATCCGGCGGTCGAGCGCATCATCCTCCGCTGCCTCGCGACCGACCCCGAGGAGCGGCCGGCGTCGGCGCGGGAGATCATCCTGGCGTTGCCCGGCGGCGATCCTCTGGCGGCCGCGCTCGCGGCGGGAGAAACACCGTCGCCGCGTATCGTCGCCGCGGCCGGCGCGGAAGGAACGCTGACGCCGCGGCAGGCGTGGTCGCTGCTCGCGGCCGTCGTCGCGATCATCGTGGCGTACACGGCGTTCCGTGTGAGCTCGACCCCGAAACTCCCCACGCCCGCCGCCGTACTCTGGGCGCGCACGTCCACCATCCTCGACACCCTCGGCGTTCCGGCACGCGGCGAACCGATCCGCCAGCCGTTCGTGACCAGCGGTCCGGCGCCGCACCGCTTCCGTTCCGAGTACGGCGTCTCGCCGGCGTTATCGCGCGCCCTGCCGACCGATGCGAATGCTCCCGGCTGGACCACCATCGAAGTCGACTCGCGCGGCCGCCTGGCGCATCTCCTCGCGGCGCCGGACGCGAGCTGGAAACCGAAACCACTCGATTGGCGGCCGGTTCTCGACGCCGCGGGAGTCGACGTCGCATCGCTTCGGCCGGTCGCCGCGCAGCATGTACCGGCGGCGCCGTTCGACGCGCGCGCGGCGTGGACCGGAACGTATGCGAACGAGCGCGTCCCCGTGCGCGTGGAGGCCGCGGCGTGGAAGGGGACGCCGGTGGCATTCGCCGTCACCGACCCGGACGACCGCCCCGCGCCGCCGGCCGGATTCGGGAGCCGGTCGGCCGGAACGTTCCTCGGCGTCCTCGAGATCATCGTCATGACCGTGGCGCTGCTGCTGGCCGTACGCAACGTGCGCGCGCGCCGCGGCGATCGGCAGGGAGCGATTCGCGTCGCGATCGCGATGTTCGTCCTCGCCGGCGCGGGAGCGTTCTTCCAGAGCGCCGCCAGAGTCGGCGCGCTCGCTGCCGCAACCGAGCTTGCCCACATCTTCGGAAATGCCACGCGGGTGGCGTTGCTCATGCTCATCGGTTATCTCGCGGCCGAGCCGTATGCGCGGCGCCGCTGGCCCGAATTGCTGATCTCGTGGGCGCGTCTCGTCGGTGGACGTCCGCGCGACCCGCTCGTGGCGCGGCATGTCCTGATCGGCATTCTCGGAGGCTTCGGTCACGCGCTCCTCTCCGCCACGGCGCGCCCGATTGCCGCGGCGCTGGATGGCGGGAGCGCCGAGTTCCGGGAGCTCGTGATCGGCAACGCGTGGGATGCGCTGGCCGCTGTTTTCGTGAGCGCGGCCAGCGCCATCACGACCGCCACGACGATCGTCGTTCTGATCGTGATCTTCATGATCGTGCTGCGGCGGCGCGCGCTCGCCGGCGCGGCGCTCTGCGCCGTCTACCTCACGTACTTCGCTCTCGCCGTCGCTCAGCGGCCAGCCTCGATCCCGAGCTATGTCGCCATCGCCGTCCTGCTGTCGTTCCTCACGCTCCGCTACGGCCTCGTGGCACTCTGCGTCACGCAGGCAACGTTCGTCGCACTGTTCGCCGCGCCGCTGCTGCCGGGCGCCGGCTGGGCCACCGCCGCCGCTCCCGTGACGCTCGCCGTCGTGATCCCTCTCGCGCTCTGGGCCTTCCACACCTCCCTCGGCGGCCAGCCGATGTTCAGCGCCGCGCTGCTCGACGAATAGGAGCCCGGCCATGTCGATCGCAGAGCTTTTCGGAATCGACTCGCCGATCATCCAGGCGCCCATGGCGGGCGCGCAGGGGAGTGCGATGGCGATCGCGGTGTCGTCGGCGGGCGGTCTCGGATCGCTGCCGGCGGCGATGCTCACCGCGGATGCGCTGCGCGAGGAGATCGCCGCGATTCGCGCGGGGACGGATCGCCCGTTCAACGTGAACTTCTTCTGCCACACCACGCCGGCTGTGGATGCGGCGCGTGAGGAATCGTGGCGTGCGTTGCTCGCGCCGTACTACGACGAGCTCGGGATCGATCGGGCGGCGACGGCAGGCGGACCCGCACGCGCGCCGTTCAACGACGAATTCGCGAGCGTGGTCGAGGAGCTGCGTCCGCCGATCGTGAGCTTTCATTTCGGCTTGCCGGATGACGCGCTGCTCGAGCGCGTGCGCAGCACCGGCGCGAAGATCCTCTCCTCCGCGACGACGGTCGAGGAAGCGCGATGGCTCGCCGCACGCGGCGTCGACGCCGTGATCGCGCAGGGGGCGGAGGCGGGCGGGCATCGCGGGATGTTTCTCACCGGCGACGTGACGACGCAGTGCGGCACGTTCGCGCTGCTGCCGCAGATCGTCGACGCGGTGGAGGTCCCCGTGATCGCTGCGGCTCACGCGGGAATTGGCGGGGAGACCGCAGAACGCAGAACGTAGAATGAAGAAATAGCCGCGTCGCCCCGCCCGTCTCTCCTTTCGCCTTCTGCATTCTGCATTCTGCATTCTGCATTCTGCGTTCTGCGCTCGCCTCTCCCGGTGCGCCTGGCCGCGAGCGTAGTCTTCTGCGATTACCGCTTCCGCCGGGCCAGCTTCTGCCAGTTCTCGAGCGCGTCTTCGGCCGAGGGACGGTTCGCCGGGTCGGGGTCGAGGCAAGCGACGATCAAAGCGTCCAGATTTTTCAGACTGCGTCGCACCGATGACGGAGGAGGGGCGTGGGCAGCGCCGCGGCCCGCGGCGAGCTTCTCCCCGGTGAACATCTCATACAGGATGAGACCTGCCGAGTAGACGTCGCTCGCGTAAGTTGCCGGAGCCCCTGCGGCTTGTTCGGGTGCCATGTATGACGGCGTGCCCGCTCGCGCATAGGGGGTGCCTTCGCGCAGGATCGCCAGGCCGAAGTCCGAGATCTTTGCGCGACCGTCTTTGTCGACGAGCACATTGGACGGTTTCATGTCGCGATGGACGATCTCTTCGCGATGAAGCGCCGCCAGTCCGTCGAAGATGTCTCGCGCCAACGCGATGCCGCGGGGTTTGTCGATGTACGTTTCGCGATGGATGATCTTCGACAAATCGTCCACGACGTACTGCATTGCGATGAATGGCCGGTTCCTGTAGCGGCCGAACTCGTACACCGCACAGAGGTTCCCGTGGCTGACGGTGCGTCCCACGGCGAGCTCCGTCTGGAGCACCCGCTCCGCTTCCGGGCCGGCCGCGGTGAGCGGGAACTTCAGTGCGACGTCGCGTTTCGCCTGTTCGTCGAAGACATGGAAAACCTCCGCCATGCCTCCTGTTCCGCACCGTTTCACGACGACGTACTGCTTGACGCGGCTTTTCGGACCGAGTCGCGGCGGTTTGTATGTGACGACGCGATCTCCCGTCATGACCGGCGTTTTCTCGGGATCGCGCGGCCTGGCCATCTGCGCTGCCTGCCGCCGCGTCTTCCCCGCGGAGACCGTCCGCGTGGAGAGTTGGCGTCGATGGTATTCAATCTCGGCGCTTCGCCCGAGTGCGGCCATCGTTCTGAAATGCCGAGCGGTATCGCGTCCGGTTGCGACGCGGTAGGCGAGCTCGCCGAACAATGCGTTGAGGTCGTCGTCGTCCGTCAGCGCGACGACTTCCCCTTCGGCGAAGCGCGACAGATCGGCACCAGGCGCGGACGCTCTCACGTCGACGAGCGGCGCGTACAACTGGCGGTGATAGTCGGAAAAGTCGACCGTCGTCACGTTCTTGTGCAGCAACTGCCAGTCCGCCTCCGTCGCCAGCTCCGCAAGCGGCTGAAGTGCCTTGTGCGAGGGGAGCAGGCGGGACCGAAGATCTTCGAGAATTCGTGTCGTGGTGCGTTGCAGGTCGATGTAGAAATCGGAGGCCGGGTCCTTGCCTCCGGATTGTTGCAGCCCCCGCACGTGATGCAATTCGAGAATCAAATAGGCGCGAATGAGGAATTGTCCGATGCTCGAGCGCCCAAGAGCGCTGCTCATGTCGCCATATGCGCGCGTCCAGCCGTGCGCGAGGGAAACGAGAAATCGTTCGAAGTCGGCGCCGAAGCCGTGCAGGTACACCATCATGTCGGCGTAATGGTCCGCGAGGTTCTCGAGGAAAGCGTTCTGCTGTCCGGGGAGGGCGCGCTCGTTGATCTGCCGCCCGTACCGCAGGAAGAAGAGCGTCCCCGCGACCTCGTGCCAGAGGTCCGGCACCACGAGCGGGAAGCTGAAGATCTTCGACGTCGGGACGCGCACGACACCCATTCGGAAACTGAACGGCGTCTTGACGGAGTCGTAGATCGTTGCGAACCGAGGAGGATTCTCCGGGGCGAGTTTCTTGGCGAAATCGGCGATGAGCTGATCGGCGAGGTAGAGAAACTTCTGCACCCCGCCGCTATAGACGACCGATCGGTCGCTCTGCCCGAGCAGTTCCTCGAAAGAGCCGACAGTACGCTGACGCAGCAGCAGTTCGGTGAACCGGTGCCATTCGTCGAGTCGCCGCCATAGCGCGACAACGTGCGCATGCCGCTCCGTCGGGAGCGCGTCCGCAAACTCACGATCGACCGCGTCCAGCGCGCGGAGAATCTTGGTCAGACCATCGTGCGATGCGAGGACGGCGTCGCGGGCGTCGCAGCAGATGCTCGCATCGCGCAGACTGGCCGACAGGAGAAAAAGCGTATTGTCGATCGCATAGCGCTGCTCGGTCGGCAGCAGGTTTCGATGACCGTGCAGATCGCTCATCAGAGAATCGAGCGAGGCCAGCTTCGTCTCGCCGATCGTTCGGCACTCGCAGACCTCGCGGTCGAACGTCTCGTCGGTCTCGATCACGAGATCCGGCGATCCTGCCGCCTCGCGCAGCCGTCCTGCCGGTACCTTCATGAGGTGCGTCTCGACCTTGCGCAGACGGTCGTCATACCGGCCATCCCCGAGCTCGCGTTGGCGCGCCAGCCAGTCTTTTTCTTTTGGTTTCGAGACCACCATGAAGTCGGCTTTGCCGTCGAGCATGAATACGGCGCCGTAACCGCGGAGGAGCTCTTCGAGGGCGAGGTACTGCCCCGGCTTCCCGCGAAGGAACGTCACGTGCCCACGATCGGGGAAGTGCGGCGGCTCGCCGACATAGCCGAGGACCGTGAGCATCCGCTGCAGCACGGGGAAGTCCGCCGGGCCGGCTTTCGTCCTGTAGCGCATCCGAAGCCCGTGAATCTGCACGATGCTCGCGGCGAGCTTGTGGAGCATCCGGGGGCTGAAGTGAGCGTCGACGACGAGGTCGCTCCACCCCAGGCCGACGTGGATCCGGATATTTTCTGCATGTCCTCGAAGAAGTCCGAGAACCTTCTGCACGATCCGCTCTTCGATGTTGCGGAATGCATAGACGGACCGGCGTAGACGGAGATGAAGGATGAAGCGGAGCCGGTCTCCTCGGGACGTGATCTTCGGGTCGGGATCGACGTCGTAAGGGACGCTGAAAACCCAGTTCACCACGGCGGCGCGGGATTGCGCTTGCGGATAGCGGAGCTCGAAGACGCGCTTGAAGTTCGACGTCTCGAACATCGTGGCCACGTCGGCCTGGCCCAGGAGAAAGATGCTTTCCGGAGCGGAAAGCTCGTCCGCCCATTGCGGATTTCGGCGCAGCTGGTCGGCCGCGTCGCGCATCCGCTCGATTTCCGGAAGGACTTCTCCGACACCGACGGTCGCGAACGCCGTAGCGATTCCTTTGTCACGTAAGCGCAAGCGATCCTGATCCCATCTGCCCGAAGTGATGCTCAATGGAGCGACTTCGGTGCGGAGGAATCAGTCGCGCGTGTCGTCCGACAGGCGAACGGCGACTAAGTTTCCGATCGCCAACCGCATTGCCCGGCGCCAAGCTCTCTGCTGCTCGGCGTCACTTCGCGCGGGAGACCCTTCCGCCGCGGCATTCTGCATTACTGCGGCATCAAAGGAAAGATCGCCGTAGCCCGCTGCCGGCTCGATCGGAAAGCGCGAATGGCCGGACGGCAGATCCGCCGGCAGACCGACAAAGATGTCGCTGTTAGAGTAGTCCGGCCGCAGCGGAGTAGGGGGCGCAGAAGAGCGCTTCGAGGGCTGCGGTCGCATGGTGCTCAAACGAAACTTCGCCATTGTAGTCAGTGGTGCGACACTGTCAATGCCGTTCGGGACGCGTCCATTCCGTGTCCGTCCAGCGCGACCAGCGTCGCATATGCCTCATTGCAAAAGGTAATCCCCTTGTCGTCCTGCCGCCGTGAGCGGACTCACGGTCCAGATACGGCTGAGCCTTGGCCGAGGTTCGTCCCCTTTGGAGCATCGTCACTCCTCTTGTTGAAGACGCGTGACCCGAGCAAATGTGAATCCGAGCCCCCGCCCCTCCTCCTAACCCGCCCCAAAAAAATCTTCATGTCGCCCCGCCCGTCTCTCCTTCTTCTTTCTGCATTCTGCATTCTGCATTCGCCTCTCCCTCCCTCCCCCCTGGCCTCTTCCTTGCTTCTCCTCGCGCGATCCGGACAGAAAGAAGGAACGATTGATGAGAGAAGCGGTTTCGTGGTTTCGCGCCAGCCTGGCAGTGATCGTCGTGGCGGCATTGGCTTTCCCCGTTTTGGCGTCCCAGCCGTCCTCCGGCACGCTCACTCCGTCCGGGAGCGCCATCGCGTTCACTGGTACTGCCCTCGGCGGTGCGTCGCCTGAAGCCGAAACGACCTGCGTCGAAGGCGTCAATTGCGACACGTTCCTCCTCAACGTCGGCGGGAACGCCGCTGACTGGAACGGCAAGGCCGTCAAAGTCTCGCTGTCGTGGCTCCTCGTGGCCACCGACTACGACATGTACATCCACAAAGACAGCATCACCGGCCCCGTCGTGGCGAGCTCCGCGCAGGGCACGAACACGTCCGAAGCGGCGGAGATCAACGTCGCGCAGAGCGGCACCGGCACGTACGCCGTGCGCGTCGTCTACTTTGTCGCGCTCGCTCTCGCCGACCAGTACAAAGGCCGCGCGGAAGTCGTGACCTCCGTCGCCGACAACCCGCCGCCCGTTTCCACCGGCCAGCCGCCGCAGTACGCGAACTTCGCCGCCCCCGCGCCTCTCGGACAGGGCGCCGGCGAGCCCACCCTCGGCAACAACTGGGCGACCGGCAACACGATGTTCATCTCCGGCCTCGAGACGCTCCGCGTGAGCTTCGACGACGCGAACGGCACCGCCACCTGGACCGATCGCTCCGCGCTGACGACGTCCATTACCACTTTCGACCCGATCCTCTTCACCGACTGGCGGACCAACCGCACCATCGTCTCGCAGCTCCTGCCGGCCAAAGTCAGCCTCATGGCCTTCACCGACGACGACGGCGAGACGTGGACGCCGAGCCAGGGCTCCGGCATCGGCGCAGGCGTCGATCACCAGACCGTCGGCGGCGGACCGTTCAAGCCGGGCGTGCTGCTGCGCGGTCCGCTGACGTCGTATCCGAACGCCGTCTACTACGCCTCGCAGGACATCGGTCTCGCCGAGATCGCGCTCAGCCGCGACGGCGGCCTCACCTTCGAAGTCGCCGTCCCGATGTGGAATCTCACGCAGTGCAACGGCCTGCATGGGCACATCAAAGTCGCGCCGGACGGCACCGTCTATGTGCCGAACAAGAACTGCGGCGGCCAGCAGGCCGTGGCGGTCTCCGAGGACAACGGGTTGACGTGGGCCATCCGCAAAGTGCCGGGCAGCACGGGCGGCGCCACCGATCCCTCCGTCGGCATCGGCAGCGACGGCACCGTGTATTTCGGCTTCGTCAATGCGGACGGCACCGCGCGCGCCGCCGTGTCGCGCGATCGCGGCCTGACCTGGTCGCCCACGGCCAACATCGGCCACAGCCACAACGTGCAGAACGCCGTCTTCGCCGCGGCCACCGCCGGCGACGGCGATCGCGGCGCGATCTTCTTCCTCGGCTCGTCCACGCCCGGCGCGAACGGCATCGGCACCGACATGGCCTTCAACGGCACGTGGTACGGCTACATCGCCACCACCTATGACCGCGGCGCGAGCTGGGTCACGGTGAAGGCGACGGGCAACGATCCCGTGCAGCGCGGCGTCATCTGCACGCAGGGCACGACCTGCCCCTCCGGCACGCGCAACCTCCTCGACTTCAACGACCTCGAGATCGACGCGAAAGGGCGTCCGCTGGCCGCGTTCGCCGACGGCTGCGTGAGCGCCGACTGCAAGGCGGGCGTCGACCGCAGCGGCCCGGCCGGGACGCCGGACGGCAAGATCGACAGCTACGACAACGACGGCGAGGACGTCGCCACGATCATCCGCCAGAGCCAGGGACGCTCTCTCTTCGCCGCGCACGATCCGCTCGACGCGCCGTCGAGCCTCTGGGTCGCGCCGTCGAAATCGAACGTGACGCTGAACTGGAGCGACAACGCCACGAACGAGACGAGCTATGTCGTCGAGCGCTCGAATGCCGCGAACGGCACCTTCACGCAGCTCGGCAGCGTGCCGACCGACAGCAGCTCGTTCACCGACGGCGCCGTGACGCGCAAGACGACGTACTACTACCGCGTGAAAGCATCGAACGCGAACGGCAGCTCGAGCTACTCGAACGTCGTCAGCGCATACGTGAAGTGACGATGACGAACATGCTGCGCCGCGCAACGGCCGCCATCGTGGCGGTGCTGCTCGTCTCGTGTGCGGCTCGAACAGTGGCGCCCGTCTCCGGACGGGCGCCGCTCTCCGACCTCCTCGGTATCCGCCTCGGCATGTCCCGCGATGCGGTCCGTTCGAGTCTCGCCACGACGGCGAAGCTCGAGCGCGAGGAGCGCCGCCGCCATGAGATCTGGACGCTCGCGGACGACCCGCGCTACGCGTCGCTGATCATCGGCTACACACCCGAGTGGAACGTCCGCTTCGTCACCGCCGTCGCCAAACCGGACGGCGCGGCCGTACGCTATGACGAGGTGCTCGACACGACGACCGCGGATCATCGCGTGGCCGGCAACACGCACACTTGGATGTGGTCCACCGGCACGCCCAGGTACTACGTCATCGCCATCGGCCCGCCCGACCGGCTCGAGTACCTGTCGCTCAAAGAGCAGCCGGAGGAGTGATCCCTGTTTCGGTGAAGAAAGTTCTGGCACTTCTCGGCGCCGCGCTCATCGGTACGCTCGCGTGGATCGCGGCCGGACCCGACGAGGTCGTGGCCGTGCCCGTGCGCCGAGACGTTTCGCGTGCGATCGGACACCCGCCGCCGCCGGTGAAACCGAAACCGGTCGACCTGTCCGGCGAGCCTCTCGATACACCGCCGGCCGAGGTCGAGCCGCCCGTGCCGGTCGCGATCATCGCGCCGATCGCAACCGCGACCGCGCCGCCGCCCGTCCTCCCCGGCGAGCCGCCGTCGATGCGCGACGCCGATGCGCCGCGCGCGATGATCGTGCCGGTGGCGGGCATCCCGCGCAGCGCGATCCGCGACATGTTCCACGAAGCGCGAGGCAGTCAACGCCACGAGGCGATCGACATTCTCGCACCGGTCGGGACGCCGGTCATCGCCACGGACGACGGCGTGGTGAAGAAGCTCTTCACCAGCAAGCCGGGCGGATTGACGGTGTATCAGTTCGATCCCGACCAGCGCTTCTGCTACTACTACGCGCACCTCGATCGCTACGCTCCCGGCCTGCACGAAGGGCAACTCCTCCGCCGCGGCGAAGTCCTCGGCTACGTCGGCACCACTGGCAACGCGCCCAAAGACACCCCGCACCTCCACTTCGCGCTCATCCGCCTCGACAAGGAACGGCGCTGGTGGAAGGGGACGTACGTGAATCCGTATCCGTCGCTGAAGGAACCGTGAATCACTCCACCGGCAACGGCACGCTCAGCTCCGACGTCCCGCGCGCGAAGTCGTCCCAGTTGTACGCGTAGATCGCCCACGACACCGCGTGGATCCACTGGCCGCGCAGATCGCGCTCGAATCTGCAGCGATGCGGTTGCGAACGCGGAAAGTGAGAGGACCAGCGAGAGGGAGAACGCGGCGACCCGGACATGCGGGTCGCGGTACTACAGATAAGAACAGGCGGCGGGCGGGTGCCCGCCCGCGCTCACGTACCGCAGAACGTCTGCAGCACGCGCTGGTTTTCCTCCGGCGGCTGTGTGTACTCCGCGAACGCGGGCTGCTCTTCGTATGGCCGCGTGACCACCGCCAGCAGCTCCTCGAACGGGGCAAAGTCGTCGTCCAGCGCGGCCTGGATCACCGCTTCCACTCTGTGATTGCGCGGGATGAACGCCGGGTTCACGAGGCGCATCGCCGTCGCACGCGCGTGCGGCTCGATCGGTTCCTGTTCGAGACGCTTGCGCCAGCGCGGCAGCCACTCGCGCAAACTTCCGAGCGCTTCGTCGTGGTCAGCGCTCTCCGCCGCGTCGCAGAGCCGGCGGAAGGTGAGCGTGAAATCCGCCTTCTGCGCATGCATCGTCTCCAGCAGTTCCAGGACGAGCTGCATGTCGTCGTCCTGCGTGGTGGTGAGGCCGATCTTGCGACGCAGTCCGGTGTGGTAGCGGTGCTCGAACGCCGGACCATACGCGTCGAGGATCTCCTGCGCCTCCGCCACCGCCGCATTCGCATCCTCGGCGAACAGCGGCAGCAGGCACTCCGCGAGGCGGCTCAGGTTCCAGCCGCCGATGCTCGGCTGGTTGCCGAACGCGTAACGTCCGTGGCGGTCGATCGAGCTGAAGACCTTCCCCGCGTCGTATTCGTCGAGAAACGCGCACGGGCCGTAGTCGATGGTCTCACCGGCGATGGACATGTTGTCGGTGTTCATCACACCGTGGATGAAGCCGACCAGCAGCCAGTCCGCGATCAGCGTGGCCTGTGCCTCCACGACCGCCGCCAGCAGCGCGTGGTAAGGCCGGTCCGTCTCCGCCGCCTCGGGGTAATGGCGCGCGAGAACGTGATCGGCGAGCAGCCGCACGCCTTCTACGTCGCGCCGCGCGGCAAAGTACTGGAACGTGCCGACGCGGATGTGGCTCGAGGCGACGCGCGTCAGCACCGCGCCCGGCAGGACGTCCTCGCGGAACACCGGCTCGCCGGTCGTCACCGCCGCGAGCGAGCGCGTAGTGCGGATGCCGAGGGCGGCCATCGCTTCGCTGATGACGTACTCGCGCAGCACGGGCCCGATCGCGGCCCGGCCGTCGCCGCCGCGCGACCACGGAGTGCGGCCCGCGCCTTTGAGCTGGATGTCGCGGCGGACGCCGTTGCGATCGATCACTTCGCCGAGGAGGACGGCGCGGCCGTCGCCGAGCTGTGGAACGAATTGCCCGAACTGATGGCCCGCGTAGGCCATCGCGATCGGCTCCGCACCCTCGGCGACACGATTCCCGGCGAGCACCGCCACGCCTTCCTCGGACGTGAGCGCATCGGGATCGATTCCGAGCTCGAGCGCGAGCGCGGTGTTGAGGCGGACGAGGCGAGGGGAGGTGACGGGCGTCGGCGCCGTGCGCGTGAAGAAGCGCTGCGGCAGCCGGGCATAGCTGTTGTCGAACGGAATGCGGCTCATTGAGTCGGAACGAATCCAAACCGTGAGCCACGTGCGGCCGGCAAGCGCGCGAGCAGCGCCTGCACCGCCGCTTCGAGCTGCGCGTCCGGCTCCGCGGCAGGGTCGCGTGTCACCGCGATGTCGGGCACGAGGCCTTCTCCTTCGGCCATCCATCCCGTCTCGTCGAAGAACGGTGCGTTCGGGACGTTGACCGCGCCGCCGTCGATCAGCGCCGGGACGGGATTCAGGCCGGTGAAGCCGCCCCACGTGCGCGAGCCGACCAGCGGGCCGAGGGCGAGCTTGCGGAAGTAAAACGCGAAGTTCTCGCCCGCGGAGATGGTGATGTGGTTCACGAGCAGCGCCTTCGGGCCAAAGTGCGCTCCGTACGGCGGCGCCGTTGCGGGCTCGTCCGAGTAGCGCGTGGCGTACGCGTTGAGCGGACGGCGCGCGAGCAGCTCGGCGACGATCACGCCCGTCGAGCCGCCCTGGCTCCAGCGCGCGTCGATCAGGAGCGCGTCCTTCGCCACCTGGCCGTAGTACTGGCGCGCCAGCTCCGAAAAGCCGCTCTGGTTGAAGGCGGGGATGTGCACGTAGCCGATGCGGCCGCCACTCGCTTCCTCGACGCGCCGCCGGTTCGCCTCCACCCAGGCCCGTTGCCGCAGCTCGTTCTCCGAGGAGAGTGGGGTCACGGTGATGACGCGCGCGGTCGCGTCGAGCGTAGGATGCGGACCGATCGTGAGCTGCACTTCCTTCCCCGCGAGTCCCACCAGCGCGGCGCGCGGATCGTGTGCGGGATCGAGCGGCTTTCCGTCGATCGCCAGCAGGTATTCGCCTTCGACGGCGTCACGCAGCGGCGAGCGGAGCTCGTCGTCCCACGGTGCGGCGCGGACGATGTGTGCGATGCGGAACGCGCCGCGATCGAGAACGAAGTCGGCTGCGAGTGTGGCGGCGTCGCGCGGCCGCGGAGGCGCGACGTCGCCGCGATTGCCGAGGTAGGCGTGGCCCGCGGACGATTCCCCGATCATTTCCGCGAGGACGAGGTTCACCTCCTCGCGCGAGCGGCAGCGCTCGAGCAGCGGCGCGTAACGGCGCTGCACCAGCGCCCAGTCGGCGAGCGCGATTTTCGGCGCGAAGAAAAAGTCGCGGTACTCGCGCCACGCGTCGTCGAAGAGCTGGCGCCACTCCGCGCGCAGGTCGACGCGCGTCTTCATCGACGAGGTGTCGACCTTCGGCTGCGCAATCTCACTCGTCCCCTCGGCGACGATGCTCTCGCTCCGCGTGCGCACGTCGAATGTGCGCACCGAGCGCTTCCCGCCGAGGTCGACGAGGCCGTACGTCGGATGCCCTTCGGGCGTGACGGCGAGCGCCACGATCGAGCCCGCGGTGATGGGCAGACGCTTCGCCGTCCGCTCGATGGACGCCAGGTCGAGCGTGTTCCCGCGCAGCGGCACCGCCATCAGCGTCGTCAGCGCGCGATGCGTGAGGCGGCCCTGCATCCAGTCCGAGACGAGATTGCCGAAGTTGCGGTAGCTGATGAAGAAGAGATGTTCGCCATTCGCGTCGAACACCGGCGTGGAGGCGTTGAAGAGCTCGGACGTCAGCGGCTGCCGTGTGCCCGAGGCCACGTCGTAGCGCCAGATCACGCCCAGTCGATTCGCGGCGCTCTTCGAGTACGCGAGCCACGACGAATCGGCCGACCAAGCCAGCTCGATCGGCTCGGCGCCCGAGGTGCGCGGCTCGCGATCGGCCTCCGTGGCGCGTCGCGCGGCGATGTCGTAAATGACGATCGCACCGGTCTGCTCCGCGAACGCCAGCCGCTTTCCGTCCGGACTCCAGACCGGCCGGTAGCGGAAGCCGTTCGCGTAATTTGTCAGCGGCGCGGGCGGCGCTGGCTCGTCGAGCTCGCGAATGTAGAGCTGGTACTCGCCGGTGACGTCGGACCAGTACGCGACGGCGCGGCCGTCGGGCCGGAGCACCGCCTCGCGCTCGAACGCGCCGCTCGTCGCCGTCAGGTTGCGCGGTGCCGCGCCGCCCGTCGCGATCCAGAGATCGCCGCGCGCTTCGAGCAGCGTCGTGCCTCCGGCCGACGTCGTGGAGGTGATGAAGCGGCTCGCGTCGATCTCGCGCACGAGCTCCGGCTCCGGCGTCGTGATGCGAATCGCCGAGGAGCGCTCCGACTGCAGGTCGAGCAGCCGCAGGTCGGGGCCGTGCTCGAAGACGATCGCGCCGGGACCCATCGACGCGTTGCGTACGTCGTAATCCGCAAAGTGCGTGACCTGCCGGCGCGTGCCGCTCTTCGTGTCGTATCGCCAGAGATTGACGCGCTGCTCCGCGCCGTCGTCGCTGAGGTAATAGAGCGCGTCGCCGGACCACATCGGCCGCCGGTCGACGCCCGCCCACTCCGTCAGCTTGCGCGACGCGCGCGTGCGGAGGTTCAGCAGCCACACGTCGGACGCCGAGCCGCCGCGATAGCGCTTCCAGTTGGCGATGAGCGGATTCGGCCACTGCGGCGTGTACGCGAGCCATGCGCCGGTGGGATCGAGCGCGCCCTCGGAGCCATGCACCAGCGGCATCCGCACCGGCAGCCCGCCGCGCGGTGAAACGGTGAAGAGCTGCATCTCAATGGAGCTGAACGACTCCGCGCTCGTGTAGAAGAGCAGGCGATCGTCGCCGGTCCACTGCGTGAGCACGGCTTCGCCGGGGAAATACGTGACGCGTTGCGGCGCGCCGCCGCGCACGGCGACGGTGAAGAGGTCGCCGCTCGAGAAGGCGAGGCGTGTGCCGTCGGGGCTGAACCGTGGCGACGATTTGTTCCCCGCCACGTCGGTGATGCGCGTCGCGGCGCCGCCCTCTCGGGGCACGAGCCAGAGTTGTCCCGCCTCGACGAACGCCACGTGCGTACGGCTGACCGCGGGATCGCGCGGCAGGGCGGCGGCGAGCGGGGCGAGGGTGAGCGCGAGCAGGGCCAGTGCGCGTTTCATCCTCTGAACTTAGGCACCGGTGCGCGGCCGATCTAGAACGCGCTTAAGACCGGTTCGCGGCGCGGAACGCCGCGGGGGTGACGCCGAGGGCGCGTTTCATCGTGCGGCCGAAATGGCTCTGGTCGGCGAAACCGGCGGCGAGGGCGACGTCCGCCAGCGGCGCGTCGGAGCGGACCAGCTCACGGCACGCCAGCTCGACTCGCAGTTGCCGCAGGTACGCCGCGACGGTCGTGCCGTAGCAGCGGCGGAAGCTCGCCGCGAGATGCACCGGGTGCACGCCCGCGACGTCCGCGAGCCCGGCCAGCGAGAGTTTGCTCGCGGCCTGTTCGTGCATCACCTCACGGACGCGCACCAGCCACGGCGGCGCGATGCGCGACGAGCCGCGTGCGTCATCCTCGGCGAAGAGGTGCAGGATCAGCGACTCGATGGCGATGGACGAGTGTTCGTCGTCCAGAAAATGCGTGTAGAGCGCGCCCGCACCGGCCGCGAACGCGCCGCCGCTGTGCGCGCCGGAGCGGTCGAGCGGTTTGGCCGCGTCGCGGACACGCGCGAGCCAGCGCGGCGGCAGCTCGATGTTCAGGCAACGCGCGCCGCCGTGGCGAAAGGCATCGGAGTGCACCTCGCCGGCCGGCCGGACGAGGATCGACTTCGGCTCGACGAGCCGCTCCCGTCCGTCGCAGCGCTCCTCGAACGTGCCGTCGAGAACGACCACGAGACACGGATACTCGTGCGCATGCGCCGGCAGCACGGCCGCGTGGTCATAGCGCGTCTCGGTGAGGACGAAGTCGCCGGCCGCACGTGACCGCACGACGGGCGCCGGAAAGTGCGACGGCGAATAGCGAGGCGCGGACATGCAGGTCAGAACCATAGACCGCGATGGCACATGGCGGTTAGCACTACCGCGCGTCCGACACGTCGACGTCCCTCTTCGGGCTGTCCGGCAGGTCCCGGTGCCGCCGCGGGATTCCACCACGCCGGTGCGTCGCGTTTCGACGCCATGGCTCGCCGGCGGCAGTCCTCCGCCGGCGAGCGGTCGAATCGCCCATGGACGGCGATGGTGATCGTCTCCGGCGGTGCGACGAAGCGCAGGAACTGCCCGCTGGTCCGCATCGAAACCGAGATCCGGCTGCGGATCTGCGGGACCTCGTCGCCCGGCTTGAAGTCGAACGCCTCGTGCGGAGTGATGGACGACCAGAGCTGCCCGTACAGCATCATCACGGCGAGGAGACCCGCCCCGTGGCCGACGACGGAACCTGCGGTTCCGACCAGACCGCCCACCACCATTCCGAACCAGGAGCGCCGCGCCAACGAGCGCAGAAAGAGCGCGATTCCGATCGCCGCGATGCCCATTGCGATCGGCGCCACGAACTTCGCCAGATACGGCATGGCGATGCTCCAGAACATGCGTTCAGTGTACGTGCACGCGGCTCCCGTTCGTCGAGCGGCCGTAAGGGCTGACGTAATCGCGCTCCACCACCGGCGCGTTCGGATCGTCGCCCGCCTCGCGCACCGCGGGGAGGATTACGCGCGGAATCAGATCCGTCGACGCGGCAAACATCCCTTTGCGGCTGAAGTAATTTCCCGCGAGCGTGGTCACCACGAGACCGAGCTCGGGGATGACCGTGGTGCTCTGGCCGCCTGCACCACGCGCGGAGAAGCTGCGCACGGTGCGCTGCTTGTAGGGGTAGTCCTCGCTCCACCAGAGATATCCATAATGAATGTTGCGCAGGTTGTACAAAGGCGCGCCCGCGCGCGCGGCAAACTCGCGGCTCACGATGCGCCGTCCTTTCCACGTGCCGCCGTCGAGCAGAAGCTGGCCGAGCTTCATGAAATCGCGCGCCGTCAACTGCGGGCCGCCACCGCCATACGGATTGCCGGCGGGGTCGAGACTCCACGCGTAACGGTCGATCGCCGATCAGGCGATCGAAGAGCGACATCGGATTCTCGTGCGCGGCACGGCCGGTCATGCCGAGGACGAGATTCGCGACGGCGCTGCAATAGACGGAGTTTTCTCCCGGCGGCGTCGCCATCGGCACCCCCATCACATACCGGTAGTAATCCGGCTCCTCGGACTGACCGCTCATCGTCTCCTCGTTGCCGGGCGCCTCGTCGTTCGTGTCGTCGCAGAAAAAGCCCGCCGACATCGTCAGCAGATGCTCGAGCGTCATGGCCCGCTTCTGCGGCTCGAGGTCCGCAGGGAAGGTGCCGCCGTTCATGACCTCGTACACGGGACTGGAGAGTTGCAGCGGCACGCCGTCCTGCATCGCGGCGCCGGCCACGAGCGCGGTGAGACTCTTTCCCGCCGATCGCAGATCGTGCAGCTGATCGCGCTCGTGACCGTGGAAGTACTCCTCGACGAGCAGCTTCCCATGCCGCGCCACGAGGAGCGCGTGAAGCTGCGGCGCGTCGCGCGAGTCCATCGGCATGTCGAGGAAGCGCTGGACGAGCTTCTCGATCGTGGCGCGGTCGACGCTTTCCGCGTCGAGTGTGCTCACCGTCCAGCCGTCGTCGCGGCGCAACGGTGCGCGGTAGACGTAGCGTTCCGGACGTTTGCCGCGCGGGTAGAACGCGCTGTCGTCCGTGTCGCGAACGAAATCGTACGACCCGCCGCGGCTGGGAAAGCGGAGCATGAGGATCTCGTTCTCCGCGTCGTACGTGCCGGTGGCGACTTCCAGCTCCTTCCCGCCGCGCGAGCCGATCAGCTTCACCACGTTGCCCTCGCGGGTCAGCCGGTCGACCGCGTACTGCGTCCCGATGTCGCGTTCCGGATTGCGCAAGACCGCGCCGAGGGAACCGTCGGGGCGCTTCTGCACGAGGAGATAAAAGGTGAACGTGTCCTGGAGCGGATCGACGACGCCGCGCCACTGGTGCGCATCGACGGGCTTCAGCGTCACGAGTGACGCGCTCACCGGCGTCCTGCTGTCCGCGCCGTTGACCGCGGTGCCGGGACGGAGCCAGTGTCCGTGAATGGTCCCGTCGCGCCCGAGCTTTCCGCGGAACGTCCCCTGGTCATCCGGCAGGGCGAAGGTGAGCTCGCCGTTCGCGGCGGTGACCGGCAGCGTGCGTCCGGCGAAATCGGCCGTTGACCGCGGTGCCGGTCCGCTGCATCGTGAGCGTGCCGCGCGCATCGGGACCGAAGCGCTTCTTCGCTTTCCACAATCCAGTCAGTTCCTCGGCGCCACTGCCGTTCGCGGCAGCGGCAAGCGCGGCGAAGAGGAGAAACGAGAGGACGCGGTTCATCGTCTCTCTGGACGTCCGGAGTGCCGCCGGCGTTAGCGCTGAGGTGGTGCGCCGAGCGATGAGACGCGCGACGCAGTAGCATGGCAACTCGTGAGACGCCTCGTTCTGCTCCTCCTCCTTCCGCTGACGGCCGCCGCGCAGGAGTCGGTCGAAGGGTGGTGGGAAGGCGCGCTGCTGCGCGACGGCTCGGTGCGTCTCGTGCGCGCCGAGTTCTTCCGCGACGATGACGCGCTGAAAGCACGCGTGCAGAACGCCGACTGGCTGCACAACGAGCGCACCGTCACCGTCACGCAGAACGGTGCGAGCGTCACGTTCGAGCTCGACGGCGTGACGACGCTGATCCACGACCCCGGTGCCGGGGAGCTCGTCGGCACGTCCGGCAGCGGAACGCCGCCCACGCGCGTGCATTTCAAGCGCACGCTTGCGCCGGTCAACGTCCCTTTGAAATGGGAGGACGTCCGCATCGGGACGATCGCGGCCACGCTCGTGACGCCGGCGAATCCCGGTCCGCATCCGGTCGTGATCTGGATCCACGGACGCGGCAAGTCGATGCGTGCCGGCGTACGCGGCTTCGCGCGCATCTTCGCCGAGCGTGGCGTGGCCAGCCTGATCTACGACAAGCGAGGGGTCGGCGAATCGGGCGGCGATCACGACGCCGCGAGCCTGCACGACCACGCGGCCGACGTGCTGGCGATGATCGACGATCTCGCGGCGCGCAAAGAGATCGACCGCGCGCAGATCGGTCTGCGCGGCAACAGCGCCGGCGGCTGGGTCGCGGCGATCGTCGCCAATCGCACGAAAGTCCCCCTCGCGTTCGTCATCACCACCGTCGGTCCGGCCGAGAGCGTGATGGACCAGCAGATTCACGTGGCCACCGCGAACATGCGGCGGTCGGACCTCCGCTTCACCGCCGAGGAGATCGCCGCCGCGGCCGCGCACATGGCGCTCGTCACGCGTTTCGCGTACACGAGTCAGGGGTGGGACGAGCTGCGTGCGTCGGTCGCGCGCGCGAAATCGTCGCGCTGGGCGGGCTTCGTCGATCTGCCGGAGAACGAGCAGTACGAGGACATCCTCTGGGTGCGTCTCAATCAATACGATCCCGCGCCCGACCTCAAGAAGATCCGCACACCGTTTCTCGCGTTGTACGGCGGGGACGATTACGTCACCCCGCCGGAGGAGAACGTGGCGAAGATGGAGCGCTATCTGGCGGAGGCGGGGAACACGGATTTCAAGGTCGTGGTGATCCCCGGAGTGGGACACGGCCTGTCGCTGCCGGATGGAGTGCGCACGCTGCCGGGCGATAGCTTCTACTGGCTCTGGCCCAAGTACTCGCCCGAAGCTTTGCGCGTGCAGCTCGAGTGGCTGCTGGCGCGGGTGAGGGTGGCTGGCAGTTCCTCGGCGCTCACCCGTTCGGCTCCGCGCCCACGGTGAACGACCAGGCGTACCAGAGCGTTTTTCTCTGCTCGTTCTGGTAGACGACACGCACGCTGTGTCTCCCGGGCGTCCAGCGCTTGCGTGGCGAGAATTCGAGCACGCCGCCGCGGCGGGTGTACTCGACCGGGTCGCGATCGACGTACAGGTGAGGCTCCTCGAACACGCTGGCGAGTTGCACGCGCACTCGTGTGTCCGCCGAGACGAGCGCGCCATGCGCGGGCTCGATCGACTGCACCTCCGCCGGCGCGGTGGCCGGACTCGTGCGCGACGGATCGAACGGTGGCGCGGCTTCGATGAGGATCGGCGCGGAGACGCGCTGCTCGACCGGCAGGTCCGTGCCCGGCGGGCTCGCATTTGGATCGAACGAGCCGAGGAGGCCGTGCCAGATGACGCGGTACGTGCCGGTGCCGATCTTCGTGTCGGATTGTCGCGACGACACGGCCGCGTCGGCACCGGAATCGACGACGATCGTGGCCTGATGGCTCTCGCCCGCGCGGATGACGATCGGCGGCGACATGCACGCGTTCATGCCCGGCGCCCAGACGTGCTCCCACTGGTCTCCGGCCTGCCGCTGCAATCCGACGGAAAACCCGCCGTTGCAGTTCAGCAGATACACGTCGTGCTCGGCGGGTGCGGTGTACGTCGAGACGATCGTCGTCTCCGGACCGAACGGCCCTTCCTGCAGGACATAGCGCGGCCGATCAGTTTCGACCGGCTTCCGCTCGACCGGCACCGCCGGCCGCTCCGGCGCGCGCGCCGTTTGCGACTGCACCGGCGCCTCTTCGCGCCTGCACGCGCCGAGAAGGAGGGCGAGGACAACGCACGCGGCGAGGATCCAACCAGCCATGCGCGCATGATGGCATGGCCACGTATGTCACCGTGACGCAGCGCTGTCTCGTGGCGACGGCGCTTTCACTCCAGCGCAATCGACAGGTGCTCCAGCCGGTGCCGGATAGCCGCTCTTGCCACGGTCTTTGCCGACACACACCGTGTCCACCTCGATCCCTCATCGGACGCGTCGCGATATCACGCTTGCCCAGATCGGTGATGATCGCGTGCCTCACATTCTCGGGTGCAGCCTGGCCCCGCCACCGCCGTCCGCCCGTGAGGGGACGCAAGCTCGTCGGCACCCTCGGCGAGGACCTTCCGGCGCTACACTCGCCATCCATGAACCCGACAGTGCCGATCGAGTGGCTCGATGCCGGTGCCGCAGGCATCTATCTGCTCTTCGGAGTGATTCACCTCGATCTGTGGCTGCGGCGTCGCGATCGGAGGAGTCACCTCTGGCTGGCGGGAGCCAGCGCCGGCGCGCTGCTCGTCGATGTGAGCGGGATCTTTCTCCGCCGCAGCGGCGCGGAACCGGGCCACATCATGCCGGCGCTCAACTTGTTGGGTGTCCTCCTGGTGACGTCCAGCATCTTCGAGCTCGTCCGGTCGCTCACCGGAGGGCAGCCGACCCGCGCCGCGCGCGCGTTCTATGGGGGACTGTTCGCGTTCGCGCTGGTGATCGCGTTCGGAGCGCAACATGCGTGGCTCTCGGTCTTCATGAGCTGTTCCGGGTTGTTGTTGCTGATGGCAATGCTGCGCGCGATTCGAGGCGCGCGCGCAGGCGATCCGGAGTCGCGGCTCGTGGCGGTGGGGCTGATCGTGCTCCTCCTCACGCTGCTCCTGGACATCCTGCAGATCACGAACGTCGCGCCGAAGGTGCCGGGTCTGGCGATCGTCGGGTTCACGGCGTTGTTCGTCATCTCATCGCGTGCCCTGAGCGGCCGCTATGAGCGCGAATACCGCGAGCTCGTGGTGCTCCGGAACGAGCTGGAGCAACGCGTCCTCGAGCGCACACACGAGCTGGAGGAGGCGAACCGGCAGCTCGCCGAGATGTCGAGGACCGATTCGCTCACGGGACTGCCGAACCGGCGCGCATTTCTGGAAGCGAGCGAGCGTGAGCTGCACCGCGCCGCGCGTTCGGGTCAGCACTGCAGCATCGTGATGGCGGATCTCGATCACTTCAAAGAGGTGAACGACCGGCACGGGCACGCCGCCGGCGACGCGATGTTGAAGGTTGCGGCATCGGCGCTGCGCAGTGTGCTGCGCGGCGAAGACGTGGTCGCGCGCTGGGGAGGTGAGGAGTTCATCCTCTTCCTTCCCAATACAGACGGCGACGCGGCGCGGGTGGTGGCGGAGAAGGCTCGCAGCACGCTGGCCGCTGCCGCGCGAGCGGCCGCGGGGACGACCGGTGGCGTCACTGCCTCATTCGGAATCGCCACGCATCGTGCCGGGCGCACGCTCGAGGCGACGATCGCCGCAGCGGACCGCGCGCTCTACCGCGCCAAGGAAGCGGGCCGCGATCGCGTCGTCGTGGAGGCGTGATCGCGAACGTAGTTGAACGGGCTGCGCGCTGCTGAAGCGGAGTGGCTGAGCGCGCATCAGGGGTGTTCGAGATGAGAGATGAGCGATGAGAGATGAGCGATGAGAGATGAGAGTGGCGTAACGGTGCCCGGTGTCGTCTTTCATCAGGCTGCCCGTACAGCCAGGCGACGGAGGATGGCGTGACGCCATAGCGCGTGCAGTCCGGGATTGTGATGCATGAGACGCACGCACCCAGCGATGCGGTTTGTGCGCTGAAAGGCCGGTCCCGATCGGCTCCGCGAGCGCAGGAGTTTTTCGCTTCGACAGCACGGGCCGCTTCTTTGTGAGAAGCGGCCCGCTCCGGACACAGATCAGTACTTTACGTTGCAGCCGTACGGCTGGCTCGTCGGCACGCTGACCGGCTTGCCGGCCATCGCTTCCTGGAGCGCGATGTCGACGTGCGGGCGCGCACCTTTGGATAAGGTCATGAGTCTGCTCGGCTTGTCGTCGATTCCGCCGATGTATACAAGCTCACCCTGCGGATTGATGACGAACATGTGAGGAGTCGTGCGGGCGTCATACATGCGCCCGACGGTGCCCGACGCGTCGACGAGGACTGCATGCGGCGCCGCGCCCTTCTCTTTCGTCAGGGCGTTGGCCTTGTCATTCGGGAAATGTCCCTGGTTGCCGGGTGCGGACGACACGACCGACAGCCAGACGACCCCTTTGGCCGCGTATTTTTTCTGCAGTGCCTGCATCAGGTCGTTGTCGTAATGCTTCCGCACATACGGGCAGCCGTGATTCAGCCACTCGAGCACCACCCATTTTCCGCGATACTGGTGCAGAGAGTGCTCCTTCCCGTATGTGTCGACTGCCTTGAACTCAGGCGCCGCCTTCCCGATCGCGGGGGCCACGTACGACGACGGATGTACGTATTCCTCCTCCGCGTCGCCCTGACAGCCTCCAGCCACGAGCAGGGCGATGGTGAGCAACGATGGGACGATCAGCATTCGTTTCAATTCATTCCTCCTGATTTTCAAACGCGAGCGGCGTGATCACGTCACTGTCGCAAAGGCATCCACAAGAATTCGTTCGCCGGATCTTCCAGTGACTGAGTCGTCAGTGCACCTCCGACACGTTATCCGCCGAATCCCGATCGATATAGAAGTTGTACGGATCGACCCCGGCGTAAAGCGGCTTCCTGTCGCTGACGAACTGCAGCACCTGGCGTCCTGAGCGAATCGGCCTGCGTTCCATCAGGAGCACGTGCGATTGGTCGAAGGCGAGTCGGCCGGGCTCGGCGGTGAAGAGGCCGATCTCGATGTGTTCGGCGAGGGGTGTTTCGGTTTCGACGGCTTCGCCGCTCACGTAGAACTTTCTGGCTTCAATGGGGAGGGTGACGTCCCATTTGCCGTCGGGACGTTGCACTGCCGTAGGCGCGTCGGCCTCGAGGTCGTAGAGGGTGATCCGTTCGAAGAGATCTGTAATGAGGGTCTGCTCCTCGGCGGTTTTGGCTTCGGCGCGGAAGGCTGCAATCAGATCCAGCGAGCGGGGGTAGGGGGCGCCTTTGTATTTGTAGCGGGCGAGCATGTTGCGCAAGGCGCGATTGACTCCGTCCTCGCCGAGGCGCTTGGTCAGGAGGTACATGACCATGGCGCCTTTGCGGTAGGCGACGTGGCTCTCGCCGCCGAGGACGCGTGCGAGCGGTGGCTCGTCTTCGTCCGAGCTGCGGCCGCTGAGATAGCGATCGAGCTCGAATTGCAGGTAGCGGCGGGTCTGATCCTCGCCGCGGAGCTGCTTCACCACCATGTGCGCGGAGTATTGGGCCAGCGTCTCGACGAAGAGGATGTACCCCTCCACCTCCGCTCCGATCATCTGGTTCGGCCAGTACTGATGCGCGAGCTCGTGGGCGGTCATGCCGGTCACGCCGTCGAGCGTGTCTTCCCCGTTGAATTCCGTGATGAATCCAGCGTTCTCGGAGAACGCGGTCGTGCCGGCGAAGGCCCGCGCGGAGCCTTTATAGCCGGGGAATTCGACGATGCGGAAGTGGTCGAACTGGTATGGGCCGAAGTTGGCCTGGTAATAGTCGAGCGATGCGGCCATGGCGTCGAACATCCGATCGACGTTCCAGGCGTGACGCGGGTGGTAATAAACCGCCAGGTCGATGCCGCCATGCTGCCGATGTTTCTCCGCGTAGCGTGCCGATTGAACGGAAAAGCTCGGCCGAGTCGGCGCGGTGGAGACGAAACGGGCGGTGCGCCTCCCATTACGGGTCACGTCCGCAATCTTCTTCCCGGGCGCAAGGGGAGTCTGGTCCGCGTCGGTGGACAGGGTGATGTCCGACTTTTTCAGCCACGCATTGGTGAACGACATCGTGTACGTTGCGGCGACGTCTTCCAGTTTCGCCGGCCCGGGTAGCTCAACCAGGCCGTACTTCTGGCGGGTCTCGGGATCGGTGATCACGTCGGCGTTGCTCATGCCGAGGACGGGCATGAGGTCCAGTGTGGTGAGAAAGGTGCCGTTCTCGAGGAGCGTCGTGTCGGGGCTGCCGTTGCGGAAACCGCGGAGCCAGCGTCGTGTCTCGAACTCGAGGTGCAATGCCTCACCCGGTTGCATGGCGCGGGCGAGCTGATAGATGCGATGGTCGTATTGCTTGTCGTCGACGAGCAGCCGCGCGCTGGGAATGATGACCTTCGTGAGATCGACCGTTTCACCGCCGGCGAGTCGCACATGAAGGTCGCGGATCGGCTGCCCGGTCAGATTCCGCAGCAGATAACGCCCTGTCGTCACGGCACGTCGCTTCCGCGGCTCGAGGGCGATGTCGAGTGTCAGCTCTTCGAGCGACGGCTGCGGCAGACCACTGTACTTCCGGTAGCGCCGTTCATAATCAGCAAGGGATGCCGTTTTCTCGTCCGCGGTCTTGTATTCATTGAGCACGTTGGTGTTGTAGTAGGCATAGGCGCCCGTCGCCACAAAGAGCAGGAGCGCCGCGCCTGCCACGAGTCCCGACGTGCCGGCGAGGCGGCGCCGCGCCGACGCAAGCCTCGGCTTCAATCGGATTTCGGTGCCGCGTCTCCACAATAGATGCGCGGCGGCGAGCAGCAGAATGGCGAACGCGCCCCAGTACAGACGGAATGTCCACGCTCCGATCCAGAACGATCCGGCCCCATTGAGATCACTGAGCGGCACGCCGGGCGTTTCCGCGTAATTGAGGAGATTGTGATTGACGTACCTTTTGATGCCATTGATCTCCTGCCAGACCAGGAAGAGGGTCATGATCCCCCAGCCCACGGTCTTATGAGGACTGAGCGATTGGACGAAGATGGCCAATGCTGCAAGGAGCAACATGTCGAAACTCTCCGGCAGGACGTACCAGAGCAGGTATTTGCCGAGCTCGACGTCCGTGAAGCCGAGGGAGAGTTGCAGGCCGATGGCGGCCAGGACGTTGACGGCGAGCAAGGCCACGAGCACGAGTGCCATGGCCGCGGTCTTGGGAATGACGTACGCCCAGTTGGGAAGCGGAGCGGCGTCGATCATCTCGTGGACGCGGCGGTCGCGCTCGCGCCATACGAGCTCGCCGGCATAGTAGATGGCGATGACCAGCGGGATGACGCGGAAGGCCTCCTGGATCTCCGGGATCAGCGTCAGCGTAGTCGGGTATTGAGGCCGATCGTCGGGATGGCGCTGGGTGAGCAGGACGAAGAGCGTCGAGTACAGGCCCCACGCCAGCAGGATGACGAACGGCGTGCTCCTGACGACCTGCCGCGCCTCGAAGCGGGTGCGCATCCACAGTAGGGTGCGCAGCGCGGCGTTGTCGTGTTGCGGGGCGGGTAGCGTCAGCGTCTGTGCGACCTTCGTATCACGCGGCGCTTCCGATCGTTGGGCGAGCTTCTGCTGCTTCCGCTCCCGTTTCGACGCTCCGCGTTCGGAGAAGCGATAGGCGGCATAAGCGAGGCCGAGGGAGAAGAGGGCGATGCCGGTCCAGAGCAGCCGGTTGTAGAGCAACGCCCCCGACAGCTCGGGCAGCATTACGTTTCGTTCGGCGACGGTCCAGTAACGGGTAGCGTCGAGGAGAGCGCGGGAGGCGAACGGTTCAGCAATGGCGATGGCCGTCTCCAGTTGCGGTCGATGGAAGGCGCCCTGCAGCAGGAAAAATCCGCCGACGAAGAAGACCACGCCGAGGTATGTGGCCATCATGGAGCGGGTGATCGTCGCCAGCGCAAAGAGCACTGCCGAATGGACGAGCAGGTTCGGCAGAGCGAGGACAAAGTAGGCGTAGAGGTAGTCGGCGATGCGGATCGGTCCGATGTCGGTGGGATCGGCCCACGGCATCAGCGCGCCGAGGGAGATGGCGATGGGGACGAGCAGCATGCAGACGGCGGAGACGCCGAAGGCACCGAGGAAGCGGCCGAAGATGTAGTCGGCCCTGGTGATCCGGGTCGAGCGGACGATCGGACCGAAACCGGTCTCGTCGTCGCGAATGACGGCGTTGGCGACGAACGACGTCGTCACGAACATGAAGATCATCGAGATCATCAGGTGGTTGCGCAGCGTGGCGTAGGCGGCGTTCTCGAGCAGACCTCCCTCGGAGCCGAGCTCCCACCCGGCACTGATCGAGACGAAGAAGAGCGCGAACGTCAGCGCGGCCATGAGCCAGAGCAGCGGATTGCGGAGCAGGTAGCGGAACTCGAAGCGGGCGATCTGGATGAGCATCGTTGTGCCCTCAGGCGGCGCGGCGCGACTGCGCGAGCGTGGAAAAGTAGACGTCCTCGAGACCGGCATCGACGGAGATGAAGCCGTTGCCGGGATCGCGATCGGAGAGGATGTGGACGACGGTGCGGCCGGCGAAGAGGCGTGTCGAGAGGACCTCGTACTGCTCGCGCACCTGTGCGAGCTCGTCGCGGTCGACGATCTTTTTCCAGATCGTGCCGCGCGTCGAGTGAATGAGCTCCTGCGGCGAGCCTTCCAGTTGCACGCGGCCGTCCGACAGTACGGCCATGCGGTGGCAGAGGTCCGAGACGTCTTCGACGATGTGCGTCGAGAGGATGACCACCACGCTCTCGCCGATCTCCGCGAGCAGGTTGAGAAAGCGATTGCGCTCCTCGGGATCGAGTCCCGCCGTCGGCTCGTCGACGATGATCAGTTGCGGATTGCCGATCAGCGCCTGCGCGATGCCGAACCGCTGGCGCATGCCTCCCGAAAAGCCGGAGAGCATCTTCCTGCGAACGGTCCACAGGTTGACTTGTTGCAGCAGCGTCTCGACGGTGGTCTTGCGATCCGCCGGCGCGGTGACGCCTTTGAGCACGGCCATGTGGTCGAGCATGTCGTAGGCGGAGACGCGCGGGTAGACGCCGAAATCCTGGGGGAGATAGCCGAGCGTGCGGCGGAGTTTTTCAGGATCTTTGATGACGTCGACGTCACCGAAGCGGATCGTGCCTTCGGTCGGTGTCTGCAGCGTGGCAATGGCGCGCATGAGCGTCGATTTGCCGGCGCCGTTGGGGCCGAGGAGGCCGTACATGCCGCGGGGAATCGTCAGCGTCACGTTGTCGAGTGCGCGGGTGCCGTTCGGATAGATATGGCTCACGCCGTGAAGTTCGAGCATCGAATTTCTCCAAAGGGTTAGTGAGGCTGGGACGAGGGTCGGTGCGACCGCGTCAGCCGTGTCGGTTGCGGTGTCTCCGGCGATCGCGATGACGCGAGGCCGCGGCCCAGAGCGCGGCGAAACCGCCTCCGAACATCAACAATGTGGAGATGGCCCACTGTGTGGGCTCGGGCAGCGTCACCCACGCCGCGAACGCACGCCTGGTCACGGAAAGGAAGGCGTCCGATCCGGGGACGTACTGCCACTCGCGGTTTTCGGGGCGGTTGACGACGTTGCCGAGCATGTTCATCAGGAAGAGCACGCCGCCGGCGCCGAGGAGCCAGCGCAATGGATGCCGCAGACCGAGCACGAGCGCGCTGCCGAAGAGGTACATGGCCGCGGTGGCGGTGACCGGAACGCGGGTGATGGTTCGTGCGGGTGGTGCATCGGCGAGGAAGCCCAGCGCGAGCAGCCACATGACGAACACCGCCAGTGCACCCATGAGCCAGACGAAGCCGGCGAACACTTTCGCCAGCGCCAGCCCGCGCCGCTCGACCGGAAAGGTCCAGAAAAGACCAGGGCCGAAGGGTTTCTCGTTGCGCCAGACGGCGAAGGGATAGAGGAAGCCGATGAGCAGGGTGGGGAACGTCTCGGACGAGTCGAAGCCGGGGCCGCCGCCGATGATCTCGCCGACGATGACGACTGTACCGATCGAAAGGACGGCGGCGACGACGAGCGCCGCCGGTTTGAGGACCAGACCGACGATGCGGATCTGCGCGAGCACGACGCCGCGCCAGCGCGGCGTCGGATGAAGCGTCATGTCGATCACGGCGCCACCTCCTCGGACAAAAACGCCAGCACCGCTTCTTCGAGCGCGAGCGGCGTCACATCGCGCACCGTTGCTCCGGCCGCAGTCAGGCGCGCGGTCACGTCATGCTCTTCGCCGATCAGCGTCCACTGCATCTCGCGGCCTCCGCGCGAGCGACGGAGGGTGGGTGTACGCAGCTCGAGCGGCGCCTCCCATCCCTCCGGGACTTCGACGCGATAGCGGCGCACGGTCCGACGGAGGTCGTCGCGCGACAGTTGTGCGACGAGCCTTCCGGCGTCGAGCACACCGACGTGATCGGCGAGGCTCTCCACCTCGTGAACGTGATGCGTCGAGATGATGACCGTGGTCGGCGTGTCGGCGAGATGCTCGGCGAGGTGGGCGAGCGTCCGGTTGCGCACCACCGGATCGAGGCCGTCGGCCGGCTCGTCGAGCAGCAGGAGCGGCGGCCGGTGCGCGAGCGCGAGCACGAACTGCAGCCGCCGGCTCTCGCCTTTGGACAACGTCGCGGTCTTCCGCTCCGGCCGCACGCCGAAGATCTCGACGAGCTGCGCGGCGTAGGCCTGGTCCCACGCCGGGTAATGCGCCGCGACGTGCCGGATCAACTGCCCGCACGTGAGCCACGAATGCGCCTGCTCCCACGCCTCGGGGATGTAGCCGACCTGCGCCCGCACGCGCGGACCATCTTCGATCGTGTCGAGGCCGAACACTTCCGCGCGACCCTCATCGGCCCGTTCGAGGTTGAGCAGCGCTTTCATCGCGCTGCTCTTGCCCGCGCCGTTCGCGCCGATGAGCACGTACACCGCGCCTTCGGGCACGCGCAAGTCGACGGCATCGAGCGCGGTCTGTTTTCCATAGCGCATGGAGAGTCCATGCGTGGCCACGGCGAAGGACTCGGTCCGTGCGTTCATTCGTCCTCCTTCGCCGCCAGCTTCTGAATCGACATCACGAGCTCCTCTGCACTGAGACCGTTCCGCCGCGCCTCGAGCAGCGCGCGTTTGGCCACCGCCAGCGCCAGGCTGCGCCGCTCTCCGGCGCTGCGTTTTGCGGTCGGGGAGACGAAGGTTCCCTGTCCGCGGCGTACGTAGATGACGCCCTCGCGCTCGAGCTCCTGGTAAGCCTGGGAGACGGTGCGCGGGTTGATCACCAGCTCACCGGCCAGCTCGCGCACGGAAGGCAGCGGATCCTCCGCCTTCAACGTGCCGACGACGATGGCGCGACGCACTTCGTCCATGATCTGGAGATAGAGCGGCCGCGCGTCGTTCGGATCGAGGTTCACCAGCATCGCTGAGCTGTTGCGGTGTTGTACACATGCGCAACACTACAGCACGTGGCGCGGGCGCGCAAGCTTCTTTTGCGCGTCACGCTGCGTGAGGCGGTCCTGATCTCGCGAGGACTCCTGCGCCTGCATGGCGGTCACCGCCGCCGGCACGGACAGGCGGGACGCCGCAACGCAATGCGGGCGCGTCGCAAGACGCGCCCGCATTGGCAATCGCGCGAGCCGGTCCGGTCACGCCACGCGGACCAGCTCCTCTTTCGGCTGCACGGCGGCGCTCTCGCCGCGCGGCGTCGTCACGTCCTTGCCGACGATCATCTCCAGAACGCGTGTCGAGGCGCCGTCGTAGAAGCCGAGCTTCGCGTCGAAGGTGGCCGGATTGCGGAATGTCCCGAAGACGATGTCCCACAGCGGCAGGTCGCTGTAGTTGTAGCGGTGCACGCCGCGCTCGTGGTGCACGCCGTGGCTCTCCGGGCGCTGAATGAGGTACCCGAGCCATTGCGGCGTGCGGATGTTCGCGTGCTGGAAGATGGCGTTGAACGTCAGGAACAGATTGCCGATGGCCGCCGCCTCCGGCGACAGTCCGAGGAGCGGGCCGAAGACGAGCGTGCCGAGGGCGATGAACATCGCCGCGTCCTGCGGCGCGAGGTAGTACGCGCCCCAGACGTCGAGGCTCTCGGCGCTGTGATGCATCTGGTGCAGCGCGCGCCACAACGTGTCGGAGCGGTGCACGGCGCGGTGGTACCAGTAGTGGCACAGCTCATAGACCAGAATCCCGACCAGCGCTCCCGCCCAGGTCCCGAGGCCGGAGAGATTCAGGAGTGTGCGGTCGCCGAGCAGCCCGGCCATCCACGCCGGCAGCACGAACGAGAGCGCGACGGCGAAGAGGGTGACGGCGAGGGCGCGCATCCGCCACAACCGCGGCGTGTCGAAGCGGCGGGCGCGATGGACGAAGTCGAGCGCGATGAACAGCGGAAGACATCCGAGGGTGAGCCAGGTCGCCAAGTCGATGATTTTCATGTCGTCCAATGTGGGGAAGGAGACGCGTGCAGTCGTGAGACGTCTCTGAAATCGTGCTGAAAGAGCGATGAGACCGGCATAATCTGCGGCGTCACCGTCATGACGACTTACCGTTTCGGGCCGTTCCAGCTCGACTGTGTGCAGGGCATCCTCTCGGCCGGCGCGACCGAGGTGCCGCTCGGCGTGAAAGCGTTCGAAACGCTGCGCTACCTCGTCGAAAACGCGGGGCGCGTGGTATCGAAGCGCGAGCTGATCGATCGCGTCTGGCCCGACAGTCACGTCGAAGAGAACAACCTGGCGCAGAACATCTCCACCTTGCGCAGGACACTGTCCGCGTTCGACGGCGCCGAGTACGTGCAGACGCTGCCGCGGCGCGGGTATCGCTTCGTCGGCGAGGTCGTCACGGCGGCGGCGCCGCGGCAGGAGCACGCGCGCACGCCGAAGACGCACTACGCGCGGAGCGGCGACGTGAACATCGCCTGGCAGCTCCTCGGCGACGGCCCCGTGGATCTGGTCTTCGTCATGGGGTGGGTCTCGCACGTGGAGATGTTCTGGGCCGAGCCCACGTTCGCCCGTTTCCTCACGCGCCTCTCCGGCTTCTCGCGCCTGATCGTGTTCGACAAGCGCGGCACCGGCTTGTCCGACCCCGTCCCGCTGTCGCAGCTTCCCTCGCTCGAGCAGCGGATGGACGACGTCCGTGCGGTGATGCGGGCCGCGCGCTCGCGCCGTGCGGTGCTGATGGGCGTCTCGGAAGGCGGTCCGCTCTGCGCGCTGTTCGCGGCGACGTATCCGGAGCAGGTCGCCGGCGTGGTCATCATCGGCGGCTACGCGCGCCGGCTCTGGGCCCCCGACTATCCATGGGGCCCGTCGGCGGATGAACGCGACAAATTCATCGCCGCGCTGGAACGGGAGTGGGGCGGCCCGTTCGGGATCGAAGCGCGCGCGCCGAGCATGTGCGCCGACCCGGAGTTCCGCCGCTGGTGGGCAACGTACCTGCGCATGGGCGCGAGCCCGGGAGCGGCGGCGGCGTTGACGCGCATGAACGCGGAGGTCGACATCCGCAACGTGCTGCCGAGCATCCGCGTGCCGGCACTGGTGATTCACCGGACCGGCGACCGCTGCCTGCGCGTCGAAGAAGGACGCTACCTCGCCGAGCGGATTCCCGGCGCGCGTCTGGTCGAGCTTCCGGGCGACGATCACCTGCCGTTCGTCGGCGACCAGGAAGCGATCCTCGCCGCCGTGGAGCGCTTCGTCGACGAGATCGGCGACTCGCCGCAGGCGGCGCGCGTGCTGGCGACGCTGCTGTTCATTCGCACCGAGGGAGAGGAGCTGCTGCTCGAGAAGCTCGATGAGCAGGTGCGGCGCGAGATCGAATGGCACCACGGCCGGAAGTTCGCGCACGTGACGGATGCTCTGGTGGCGGCGTTCGATGGCCCGGCGCGCGCGATCCGCTGCGCCCGTGCCATTCTCGGCGCCGCCTCACGCCTCGGCATCCGTCTCGCCGCCGGCCTGCACACCGGCGAATGCGAAGCGGCCGGCGAGCGGGTGAGCGGCACGGCGGTGGAGATCGGCGCGCTCCTCGCCGAAGCGGCATCCGCGGGAGAGGTGCTGGTGTCGAACACGGTCCGCGATCTCGTGGCGGGATCGGGCCTGCAGTTCGAAGCGCGCGGCCAGGCGTCGCTCGGGCAGCTCGGCACGTGGCCGCTGTTCGTCGTGACCGGCGACCGTCAGTCCTGATTCAACGAGCTTTCAGAAAAAACTCAGCGCGGGCTCACCACAGCGTCCGGCGGACGGCGGAGATTGTTCGCCATGAACAAACGCTTCCTTCTCCTGCCTCTTCTCTTCTCGTTTGCACTGACGGCCGCCGTGCAGGGAGCCACGACGCGCACGATCGCTCTCGAGAGCGGCGTGACCGTCCGCTACGTCGAGGCGGGGCCGCGCGAAGCACCGCCGCTGCTGCTGCTCCACGGCCTTGGCGACACGAGCCGCTCCTGGTCGCTGATGCTGCCGGAGCTCGCGAAGTCGCATCGCGTGTACGCGTTCGACCAGCGAGGCCACGGCGCGGCATCCGCGCCTCGTTGCTGCTACGCCCTGGCCGACCTGGCGTGGGACGCGATCGCGTTCATGGACGCGATGAAGATCGAGCGCGCGTCGGTGGTCGGACACTCGATGGGGAGCTTCGTCGCGCAACATCTCGCCGCGCATCACCCCGAGCGGGTGCAGAAGATCGTGCTGATCGGCTCTTCCGACACGACGGTCGGCAACGAGACGGTGGCGTGGCTGTGGGAACAGACCGGCACGTTCGATCGCGGCATCAGCACCGAGTTCGTCGAGCAGTGGCAGTCGAATCCGCTGCCGGTCGACGCGGAGTTCCTCGCGCTGGTGAAGAGGGAAACGGCCGCCGTCCGCCCGCACGTGTGGCGCGGTGTGGCCCGCACGCTGATGACCGAGGATCAGCGCCCGTTCGCGCGCGCCATCCGGCAGCCGACGCTGATCCTCTGGGGGGAGCACGACCCCGCCTTCCCCGCCGCCAACCAGCAACGTCTGCAGGAGGCTTTGCCGCAGGCGACCTTCAGACGCTATGACAAGGCCGGCCACAACGTGCACTGGGAAATCCCGACCCGCGTGGCGGAGGACATCCTGCGGTTTCTGGACGGGAAATGATGGGAACGCGGACGGGCGGGCGCGATCACGCTCGACCCGTCCCGCGTGACGGTGTGGTGTTCGTCTGATAAACGACCGTGGCGCGCTGCGACGGTAACGCATCCATACGGCTCTTCGTTCTCAACCGTTTCCGGGGAAATCGTAGGCGGCGAGAAATGCTGGATCATCCCGAAACGCGATGACTGTTTCGGGTTGAATTTCATTGTAGAGAAGGTCGGTGACGTAGTCCTGGACGCCGCGTGCGGAGCTGTGATTCGGCGAGAGACTGCGCTGCAGTCGCGGATCGCGCCGCCATTCCACGGCCGCCTGATGCTCCATCGCGCGCACGATGAAGATGGGAATGCACCACGCGACGCGGGTGGGATGGAAATGCCCTGGAACGCGGAGCGCGTGCGCGGCACCGAGCGTCTCGAGGAGTTGCGTGCGTGGCCACGCATCGAAGACAAAGGACGCAGCCTCGGGCCACGTGAGTGTGTCCGAAGATCGCTGGCCGCCTTCGTCGGCGAGCAACGAGCGGAACAGTTCCGGCGTAATCCCGAGAAGTTGCGCAATCTGGGGCAACGGCACGCGCTTTCGCGGATCGGCAGCGAAGAACCGTGCAAGCTCTTCATGGCGAGGAAACGCGGGTGTGGCGGCCCAGGTCGGCATCAGCTTGATCCGATGCGGTTCTAATTGGTGGCGGCGAATTTCCCTGACGTATTTCTTAAGCCTCGGCGAAGAGAGTCCGTCACCTTTCTTAAGGTCGCGGCATTCGTGACGCGTATAGGCGTCGCGACAGGCGCGAATCGAAGGATTTCGTGCGATGTCACGGGTAGGGAACTCGGCCGCTGAAACACACCTTCAGGAGAGAGAGATGCAGGACACGCGGGGACAGTTGCGGCGAACAGCACCGTCGCCGGGCCAGCCGCCCGGTGGCGATGCGGTCGCCGCATTCGAAGAGGCGTACCTGCTATACGCACCAAGGCTGCAGAGGATCGCGATCAGGAGATTTCGCATCAACGCCGGGGATGCGGAGGTGCTGGTACAGGACGTCTTCACGACGTACTACCAGCATGCAGCGGACGTGGAGAAGCTGGAGCCTTATCTGATCGGCGCGATCTGTAATGCGTCGCGGAACTATCTCCGGAGGTCATCGGCATCGAATGCGCTGTTTTGTGGTGAACAGCCATG
>DASPHZ010000031.1:0-7636 GCA_035629395.1 Thermoanaerobaculia bacterium | reverse complement strand
CGCCGTCGTTCGAAGAGACGGACTGGAACGCCATCCTCGCCCACTACGATCAGCTGCTCGCGCTCAAGCCGACGCCGGTCGTCGCGCTCAACCGCGCCGTGGCTCTGGCCATGGCCCGCGCGCCGCGCGAAGGGATCGCGGCGCTCGCTACCGTGGAACAGCATCCCGCCCTCCGCGACTATCTCCCCCTCCCCGCCACCCTCGGCGAGCTCTGGCTCCGTGGCGGCGATCGCGAAAAAGCCGCGCATTACTTCGCGCGCGCCCTCGCATTGCCCTCGACGCTGCCGGAAAAACGGTTCCTTCTGGCGCGCCTCGAGGAGTGCCGAAACATTTGAAACCTGGTGACGTTTAAGAGCGCATGAATCGTCCATTCGCGCTCCTCGTGCTCCTGGTATTCGTGTGTCTCCCCGCGGCTGCCGCGCCGACGACGGCCGCCGGTCTGGTCGAAACCTACGACCACCCGACGCTCGGCAAGTCGTCGCCGGTCAGCAATGTGACCGTCGAGATCGGACACATGAAGATCACGCTCGGCTCGGGCTCCGCCGCACCGGTCATGGCCGGCGACGAGCAGCTCGGCATCTACTTCAAGGGAACGGCAGCTATGAATACCGTTCGACCGACGCGGTCGAGACGGCGGTCATGCTGACGAATCTCAAGAAGGCGACGGACCTCAAAGCGGAACAGAACGGCGGCACCGTCACGGTGCGCGACACGTTCACGGACCTCTTCCTGCGCACGGCCGCGCATCAGCCGCCCGCGCTGTCCGGAGACGGCGGTGTGGATCTCGCGGCCGCGTTCGCGGAACATCGCGCGGCCACGGCACACGACATGCGCGCGGTGCCGGAGTTCATCTTCGCCAAGCAGAAGATCGACGCGCCGCAGAAGAAGGTCGTGCGCGCGGAGATGCGCGGCGGCAAGCAGACGGTGGCCTACATGTACGACGCCGCCGTCGCCGAATCGGAAGAGCTCTACTCGCTGCACAAAGTGCGCGGCACCACCATCAAGCAGTACTGCGAAGCGAACTGGCCGATCACGCTCTCCGAGCAGCCGATCGGACGCGAGCGCAAGGCGTTCCAGGAGCCGTCGTACCTGCTGTATGACCTCGACTACACGCTGGTCGCCGACGGCGAGAACGCCACGCTGAAGGTCGTGGAGACGCTCGTTCCGCGCGTGTACGCGCAGCGCGCGTTCCGCTTCAACCTGCACGACGTCTACTACGACGGCAACCGCAAGGCGCGCCGCTTCAACGTGCGCAGCATCAAGGACGAACAGGGGAAGGACGTCTCGTTCGTGCATCGCGAGGGCGAGCTGCTGGTGAGCATCCCGAACAAGGTCGCCGAGAACGAGATGCTCAAGCTCACGTTCGAGATCGACGGCGACTTTCTCGATCGTCCCAGCGGCGACAGCTACTGGGAGCTCGGGACCTCCCCCTGGTTCCCGCAGCCGGACCTCAACGGGCAGTTCTACACGGTGCACTCGGTGGTGAAGGTGAAGAAGCCGTTCGTGCCGTTCGCGCCCGGAACGACGGTGCGCCGCGTCGAGGAAGGCGACTACCACGTCGTCGAGAACAAGATCGACAAGCCGGTGCAGTTCGCGGTCGCGCTCGCGGGCAAGTACGCGTACGAGGAAGAGACGCAGAAGGGCGTGACGATCCGCGTCGCGACGTACGCCGGCAAGAACACGCGGGCGATGAAGCAGCTCACGAATCTCGCCTTCAAGATCATCGAGTTCTACGGGCCGTTCCTCGGGCCGTTCCCTTTCCCCGAGCTGAACATCATCGAGATCAACGAGTTCGGCTACGGCCAGGCCCCTCCGGGCACGATGTTCATCACGAAGGAAGCGTTCAACCCGCTCGGCGCGGAGATCAACCAGATCTTCTCGAAAGGCATCAATCACCGCTTCGCGCATGAGATCGCGCACCAGTACTGGGGCCACGTCATCAAGATGGGCTCGCGCGACGAGCAGTGGGTGACGGAGTCGTTCGCGGAGTACTCGTCGTCGCTGGTCGTCAAGCAGATCAAGGGCAACGACGACTACAAGGCCATGATCAGCACGTGGCGCGCAAACGCGAAGGACGCGAAGGAGTCGTCGTCGATCGCAACGGCGAACCGGCTCGCGAACTACGGCGACTCCGGCACCGCGTTCATGAACCGCACGCACCTGATCTACGACAAGGGCGCGTACCTCCTCTCGCAACTGCACAAGGAGATCGGCGACGACGCCTTCTTCTCCTTCCTCCGCAACTACCAGCACATCTACCAGTGGAAGTTCGCCACGACCACCGACATGGTGACCCTGCTGCAGAAGCTGACCCAGAAGGACTACACGAAGTTCTTCGAGCAGAATTTCTGGGGGACGGGGTTGCCGTAAGGGGGCGGGGGCGGGGGGAGCGGGGAGCTGTTGAGCTGTTGAGCTGTTGAGCTGTTGAGCTTGGGGGGCGGCTTTGAGCGATAGAGCTTTAGAGCTGTAGAGCGGTAGAGGGCCCACGACCCCCAGTCGGGGGCAGCTGCTGAGCTGTTGAGCTCGAGGGGGCGGCTTTAGAGCTGTAGAGCGATAGAGCTGTAGAGGGGCCCACGATCCCCTTTACAGCTTTACGGCTTTACAGCTTTACCGCTCAACAGCTCAACGGCTCAACGGCTCAACAGCTGTCTCTCGTCGCCCGCTCCCCTCTCGTCGCCCGCTCCCCTCTCGTCGCCCGCTCCTCTCTCGTCGCCCGCTCCCCTCTGCTATGCTCCCACCCCCATGGACGACGCACTCGCCACCATCTACACGGCTCACGTCACGCTCTACAAGCTGCGCTACGACATCGCGCTCGAGCAGTCGAAGTTCGATCATGCGGTGGTGTTCTCCGGCGCGCTGCATTACCAGTTCGTCGACGACATGCCGTACCCGTTCAAGGTCAATCCCCACTTCAAGGCGTGGGCGCCTGTCACCGACAACCCGAACTGCTTCGTCATCTACACGCCGGGCATGAAGCCGAAGCTGCTCTACTACCAGCCGGTCGACTACTGGCACAAAGTGGCGGGCACGCCGACCGAGAAGTGGGTCGAGAAGTTCGACCTCGTCATGATCGCCGACCCGGAACAGGCGAAGCAGCACATCCCCCGCGGCCGCATCGCCTTCCTCGGCGAGTGGAACGAAACGTTCGCTTCGTGGGGCGACTTCACGCCGAATCCCGAAGCCGTCGTCAACAGCCTGCACTGGGATCGCGCCCAGAAGACCGAGTACGAGATCGAATGCATCCGCCGCGCGAACGTGCGCGGTGCGCGCGGACACCGTGCCGCCGAACGCGCGTTTCGCCAGGGGCTGTCCGAGTACGAGATCCACTTCGAATACCTCCGCGGTGCGGACCACGTCGAGGAAGAAGTCCCGTACGGCAACATCATCGCGCTCAACGAAAACGGCGCGACGCTCCACTACTACCATCACACCCGTCCGCGCATCGAGAACGACCGCCTCTACTCGTTCCTCATCGACGCGGGAGCGAGCTACAACGGCTACGCGTGCGACATCACCCGCACGTACTCGCGCCGGCAGGACGAGTTCCAGGAACTGATCGACGCCATGGACGCCGCGCAGCTCGAGCTCGTCGCGGCGTGCCGTCCGAACACGGACTACATCGGCATCCATCTCCTCGCCCACCGCAAGGTCGCCGAGCTCGCGGTGCGCTTCGGCTTCGTGAAAGACCTCGACGCGGACGGCGTGATCGAGAAGCGCATCAGCTCCGTCTTCCTCCCCCACGGCGTCGGCCACTTCCTCGGCCTGCAGGTGCACGACGTCGGCGGCTTCATGGCCGACCGCACGGGCAAGACCATCCCGAAGCCGGAAGGGCATCCGTACCTGCGCCTCACGCGCGTTGTCGATCCCGGCTACGTCTTCACCATCGAGCCGGGCTTCTACTTCATCGACTCGCTCCTCGGCGAGCTGCAGAAGAGCGACAACGCGAGGTACGTCGACTGGACGAAGGTGGATGCCTTCCGCAAATTCGGCGGCGTGCGCATCGAGGACGACATCGTCATCACCGAGACCGGCAACGAGAACCTCACGCGTGCCGCGTTCGCCGATGTGGCCTGACCTCGCCTCCACGCGCGAGCTCTCCTCGGTCCTCGACGTCCTCGGGGCGATGATCACACCCGCGGTGCTGATCCTCGCCTCGAGCTCGATGCTCGTCACGACCTCCTCGCGCTCGATCCGCTGCCACGACCGCGTGCGCGAAAGAGCGGAACAGTTGGAAGCGCTCGGCAAAGGCACCGACGAGGGTACCGAGCGCCTGCGCAATCACCTCTTCGCACAGCTCGAGATCAACACGCGCCGCGCGCGCATGCTGCAGAAGGCGATGTCGCGGCTCTACATCGGCATCAGCTTCTTCATCGCCACGAGCGTGGCCATCGGCGTGGTCTCGCTGATCCACATCGACATCGGCTGGGTCCCGCTCCTCCTCGGCTTCGTCGGCGCGGGCTGCCTCTTCGCCGCGAGCGTCTATCTCATCTTCGAGTCGCGCATGGCCATGATGACGACCGACAGCGAGATGGACTACATCACGAAGAACTACATGCAGCGATGACCGACGAGCTGCTCCTGTTCACGCTCGCGGGCTTCATCGCGCAACTGATCGACGGCACGCTCAGCATGGGCTACGGCGTGAGCGCGACGACGCTGCTGCTGTCGATGGGCGTCGCGCCCGCGGGTGCGAGCGCGAGCGTGCACACGGCGGAAGTCGTGGCCACCGCGTTCTCCGCGTACAACCACTGGCGGCAGCGCAACGTGATCGCGGCGTTCGTGAAGAAGCTGCTCATCCCCGGCGTCGTCGGCGCGGTCGTCGGCGCGTACATTCTGACCGCCGTCCCCGGCGAGACGATCCGCCCGTTCATGGCCGCGTATCTCGTGATCATGGGCGTCGTGATTCTGGTGAAGGCGTTCCGCCCGCTGCCGAAAACGGAATCGCACGCGCACATGGTCCCGCTCGGACTGGCCGGCGGTTTCTTCGACTCGATCGGTGGTGGCGGATGGGGGCCGATCGTGGCAGGGACGCTCATCGCGCGCGGCAACGCTCCGCGGACGACCATCGGCTCGGTGGCGTTCGCGGAGTTTTTCGTGACCGTCGCCGCCTCGGCCACGCTGCTGATCACGATCGGCGTTTCGGACTGGCTGCCCATCGCCGGCCTCGCCCTCGGCGGCGCGATCGCTTCGCCGATCGCCGCGCGCCTCACGGGCAAGATCCCCGCACGCCCGTTGATGATCGCGGTGGGCGTGCTCGTGATCCTGCTCAGCCTGCGCACGATTCTGCGCGCGCTGTAGGAACGCCGGCGTCTTCGCCGCCTCGACGGCACGGCAAGCGCACTCTGCTATTCTGCGGCATGCTCAAATACTCCGTCGATCTCGACGTGCTCCGGCACGCGCTGTTCGACCGCGCGCTCACGCAGGTCGGGGACTCGCTGTTCCAGGCGCAGATCACCTCTCCCGTGACTGTCGGCAAGTTCTCGTTCACGCCGACCGCGTCGCTCGCGGTGCGTGTCCTCAATCGCGCGGACGTGAAAGACGACGACGCCGTCTTCGGCACGCACATCGCCTACGACATGCAGTCCGCGTGGGTGAAATACAAGCTCTCCGCGAAGCCGCAGGCGAAGCTGCTCTACGCGCAATACGAAGGTGGCGTCGAGCTCGCGGACTACCGCATCCATCCCGCGAACGACAAAGCGTGGGAGGCGATGCGCGAAGACCTCACCTCCCCGCGCTCGCTCCTGCTCCTCGACGACGTGCGTGCACTGCAGCCCGGCGAAGCGCTGGCCATGGAGCTCGGCGGCATCCTCGCCGCGACCGTCTCCTTCTCCTGGGCCGACGCCATCGCGATGCAGCTCGGCGCGCTCACGGATCACGTCGTCGGCCGGATCCCGCTGACGCTGAAGTTCAAGAGCGGTCTCGAAACGAGCGCGAAGGTGAAGATCACCGACCAGTTCCAGGTGGTCATCTCACGCACGCGCGACCATCGCTTCCGCATCGCGGTGAAGAAAGCGAAATCGCGCACGCACTCCCTCGGACTCGAAGTCTCGTTCGGCGCCGAAGGCACTTTCGCGCCCGCGATCGACGACGCGCTGGAGGCGGTGCTCGAACCGCTCGCGGAGAAGTCGGAACAGGCGCGCGATCTCCTCGAAGCCGAGCTGCGCAAACGCCTCATGAAGATCGCCACGTGGAAGGCGTCGACCGGCTTCGCGTACGAGTACGCGCGCATCGACGAGAACACGTCCATCGTCGATTACATCCTTCTCGACGAATCGAAGCTCGAAGCGGACTACGCGACCGCCGTCTCCGGCAGCTTTGCCGATCTCACGGACGAGCTGCGCCACGACACGTCTTCGCGCGAGCTCGTGCGCTACCTCAACGAAACGACGATCACGCGCCGCTCGTCCTCCGGCTTCTCCCTCGGCATCGGCAAATGGATCGACGTGGAAGCGAAGGACACGAGCGCGTTCAAGCAGACCACGCGCACGTCGCTCGACGGCTTCCGCCTCATCACCTGCCAGGGCACGCGGCGCTACGACGAGAAGCAGGTGCCGCAGAACGACTTCGAGTGGACGGTCGACCTGAAAGCGCAGATGACGGAGTTCCGCGAGTTGCCCACCACGCGCGACTTCGACTACGGGCTGCACCTCGCCGTGACGCTCGAGCGCAACGCCCTTCGCGAGGACGACCTCGAGCGCATGCTCGATTTCGCGGCGATGTGGGACGTCTGCACGCCGTCC
The DNA here is from genome assembly GCA_035629395.1 of Thermoanaerobaculia bacterium. GTDB lineage: Bacteria > Acidobacteriota > Thermoanaerobaculia > Gp7-AA8 > Gp7-AA8 > QHVT01. The sequence continues at coordinate 896 of DASPHZ010000031.1, read as the reverse complement.
CTCGACGATCTTCACGAAGCCATCGGCAGGAAGGGCTCGATGCGCGTGCAGCTCCTCCTCGAACGCGACGCGCTCGAGAAGACGCTCGCGTCCTTCGGCGCGATCGAAGAGTGGTCGGAGCCGCTCGCGATGGCGATGCCGTACGCGAGCACGTTCGAGGAACGCCGCTCGTTCATGACGCGGCGCGCCATCTACGCCGATGCCTGGCGCGCGTGGCTCACCGGTGCGAACGCCAACGCGATCTCACTGCTCCGCCCGCGCATCCATAGCGGCCTGATTCTCCTCGAGGAACGCGCCCTTCCCGGCTCGTTCGCGTGGAACAGCGGCACGGGACATCCGCAACTGCGCGCGCGACTCGACGCGTTCCTGCGCGGCGCGCGCAGACTGCACGACGCGATGACGATCGCCCAGACACCCGAGGCGATCGGGACGGCTTATGACGGCCTGCAGGGACTCTGGTCGCAGCGGCTCTACATCGCCGCGTGCGGGCGGTATCTCATCGAACGCGCGCCCGCGGTGAAGACGACTTTGCAGATCGAGTACGCGGACACCATTATCGTGTCGTGAGGCGTCCGTCTCCTCTCCCCGTGCCGCGGGGAGAGGGAGTGAACGCTAACACCTCGCGCCGGGGATCATCCCCAGCGGCCGGTCGCGCAGACGATCCGCGTACTCGCCGTGTCCCGCTTCGATGAGCAGCACCATCTCGTACAACCGCGCCAGGCGGTCCACCCACCCGCGCGCGTCGTGCTCGTCGAGCCGTGCGAAGCGATACGCCAGCGAATCCGCATCGCGCGCGAACTCCTTGCTGTGTTTGCGAATGCGCGCGAGCAGCAACTCGTGCGCGTTGTCCTTGTTCATCACGCGCACGGCATCGAGCACGAGGATGTTCGTCGTCC
>DASPHZ010000030.1:0-184261 GCA_035629395.1 Thermoanaerobaculia bacterium | reverse complement strand
GGTTTTCCTCCATGTCGATGAAATCGACCACGATGAGACCCGCGAGATCGCGCAGGCGGAGCTGGCGCGCCACTTCCTCGGCGGCCTCGAGATTGGTGCGGAGGGCGGTGTCTTCGATGTTGTGCTCGCGCGTCGAGCGGCCGGAGTTCACGTCGATCGCAACCAAAGCTTCGGTCTGGTTGATGACGATGTAGCCGCCGGACTTCAGCCACACTTTCGATTTCAGCGCCTTCGCGATCTCCGGCTCGATGCCGAATTCGTCGAAGATCGGCTCGTCGCGGCGGTAGAGGCGCACGCGCGACACGAGCTGCGGCTGGATCTGGTCGAGGAACTCGACGATGCGCTGGTACTGATCGACCGAATCGACCCACACGCTCTTGAACTCGGGCGAGAGGACGTCGCGGATCGTGCGCAGGACGAGGTCGAGGTCGTGATGGATCGCGTTCGGCGCCGACGATTTTTCGGCGCGGCGGCGGATCTGCTCCCACAGGTCGGTCAGGTACTTGAGGTCGGCGTGGAACTCCGACTCTTCCCGCCCCTCGCCCGCCGTGCGGACGATGAACCCTCCATGCCCGTGGGGGCGGATGCGGTCGAGGATCTCCTTGAGGCGGGCGCGCTCGGCGTCGTCTTCGATGCGCCGCGAGACGCCGATGTGATTGACCGTCGGCATGTAGACGAGGAAGCGGCCGGGAAGCGTGATGTGGCTCGTGATGCGGGCGCCTTTGCCCGCGATGGTGTCCTTCGACACCTGCACCACGATCTCCTGCCCTTCCCGCAAAAGGTCGGCGATCGAAGCCTCGGTGCGATGCGGGTGCGGGACGTCGTCGAGATGGAGCTCGTCCGGCGTCTCGCTCTCGTACTCCTCGAGATCCTCGATGACGTCCGAGACGTAGAGGAAGGCGTCGCGCTCGAGGCCGAGGTCGACGAAGGCGGATTGCATCCCGGGGAGGACCTTCGTGACGCGCCCTTTGTAGATGTTGCCCACGATGGTACGGTGGCGGGTCCGTTCCACCCACAGCTCGACCACCTGACCCTCGTCCAGCACGGCGATGCGGGACTCGTGGCGCGTGGCATTGATCACGATCTCGCGCGACATGCGGCGCGAATTGTAGTCCGGGAATCGCTCCGCCCCTCACTCCGTTCTACACCGCGCCTGCCTTGACGGAGGGGAGCCCGGGTGCTATTTTCCCGACCCCTTCGGAGTGTTGAGTACTCCGGCATAGCTCAGTTGGTAGAGCAGCGGACTGTTAATCCGCGGGTCGTAGGTTCGAGTCCTACTGCCGGAGCCATTCCACTCTCAGCCTTCCCCTCCCCGCGGAGGTGGAATGGCGTCGTTCGCCAGCGGACGGGAACGCGCGCCGGCCAGAGCTGAAGGCGGCGCCGAATTACGCCACCCAGACGGTCTTGACGTTCACGAACTCGCGGATGCCGTACACGCCGAGCTCGCGGCCGAAGCCGGAGTGCTTCACGCCGCCGAACGGCAGGCGCGGATCCGACGCGACCATCGCATTGACGAAGACCTGGCCGGACTCGATGCCTGCGATGAAGCGCTCTGCCTCATCGCGGTCGTTCGTCCACACACTCGCACCCAGACCGAATTGCGTGGCATTGGCGAGCCTCACGGCCTCTTCGGCATCTTTCACACGGAACATCGACGCAACGGGACCGAACGTCTCTTCGAAATAGGCAGGCGCGGACCGCGGGATGTCGCTGAGGATCGTCGGCGCGTAAAAGTTCCCGCGATCGCGCAGACGCTTCCCGCCGGTGAGCAGCTTCGCGCCCGCGGCCACACTGGCGTCGACCTGTTCGGCGATCTCTTCGACGATCTGCGGCGTGGCGAGCGGTCCGACGTCGGTCGTTTCCTGCATCGGATCGCCGACTGTGAGCGATTCCATCGCCACAATGAATTTCTGTTCGAATTCTTCTGCAATGGACTCGTGGACGATGAAGCGTTTCGCGGCAATGCACGATTGTCCGTTGTTCACGATGCGCGCTTTGACGCCGGTCTTTACGGCAGCGTCGATGTCGGCCGAGGGCATGACCACGAACGGATCGCTGCCGCCGAGTTCGAGCACGCTTTTCTTGATGCGCTTTGCGGCATTGGAGGCAACACTGGCGCCGGCGGGCTCGCTGCCGGTCAACGTGGCCGCCTTTACGCGTTCGTCTTCTAAGAGCGCGGCGACCTGCTCCGACGTAATGAGCAGCGACTGAAACTCGCCGCGATCGAATCCCGCCTCGCGCAGAATGTCTTCAATGGCCAGTGCGCATTGCGGCACATTCGACGCGTGCTTGAGCAGTCCGACATTTCCCGCCATGAGCGCGGGCGCGGCGAAACGGAACACCTGCCAGAACGGAAAGTTCCACGGCATGACCGCGAGAATCGCCCCTAATGGATCGAAGCGCACATAAGACGCACTCGCGTCGGTCTTGATGTGTTCCGGCGCCAGATACTGTTCCGCATGCTCTGCGTAATACCGGCACACCATCGCGCACTTTTTCACCTCGGCCACCGCCGCCGTAATGGGCTTACCCATCTCCAGCGTGATCGTGCGGGCGTAGTCATTGGCGCGTTCTTCGAGAATTTCCGCTGCCCGGACCAGCCGTTCCGCGCGTTCCGCAAAGGAGCGCGCGCGATTGACTGCAAACGCTTCCTCGGCGCGTTGCAGCTTCCGCTCGAGGTCCTCCGCGGTGAGTGGCTCGAACGTGGCGATCGTTTCGTTGGTGGCAGGGTTGACGCTGGCGATGGGCATGGCGAGAGGATGATATTCCGGCGCCGGCTGTGGTGCGATACGTTCGGGCGGCGGGAGGATACGCGCGGCGCCGCGCGTCCGTTTCACCCACACGACGACCGCGACGACGAACAGCACCTCGGCCACAATCGAGAGAATGCCGGCCTCGGGGCCGAACGCGCCGCCGGTGAGATAGAGCGGTCCGGTCGGTTCACTGTCGATGACCGGTGTAGCCAGATCCTGCCCGCTCACCGGAAATCCGAGAACCGCTCCCTGGAACAGGTTCCACGTGGTATGGGCACCCATGGAAATGCCGAGCTGCCGCGTCAGCAGGACAGGAATCGCCAGCGAGATGCCCGCCAGGATCAGGTTGAAGATGCTGATCGGCGTCGCGTTCGGATTACCGGCGTGCATCAGTCCGAACAGTGCGGACGTGACGAGCGTGGCGATGATGGTCGCGACGATGCGCGGCCACCAGCGCCAGGCGAACCCTTCCTCGAACATGAGCAGCAGCCCGCCGCGCGAGAAGAGCTCTTCGCCGAAGCCGACGGCAAAGTGGATGATGAAACTGAGGACGAGGGAGATGACGACGGCCGACGTGAAACGGATCGATTCGATGACGATCCATTCGCCCGCGAGCAGCACCGCAAAGATGAACGCCATCTGCACCGCGCCGGCGAGCAGCCCGAACGCGTAATCGCGCCACCACATCCGGTCGAAGCGCAGCCCGTAATCGGCAATGGGACGACGGTCGACGGTGCGTGTCGTGAGCCGCGCCGCAATCAGCGCCCCGGCCATCCCGAGCAGCGCAAACGCGACATGCGTGTAGGTGTCCGTCTCCCCTTTCGCGAACAGATCCCCACCGGTGACGAAGGCGGTGACCGCCGTCGGAACCATCAGCACCAACTGCGCGATGAGCCAGAACCCCGCAAACACGACCACCCGCCACCCCGCGCGCGGCCGTGTGGGATCGGAGGGGTGGAAGAAGAGGGAGCGGAGCACGGACGTGAGTGTAGCTGTAGAGGTGTAGAGCTGTAGAGCTGTAAAGGGGGCAGCTTCGTTAGAGACGGTTCATGAGGTTGCTCATGCCGCTGCCGATGGTTGCCACGCGGTCGCCGAACGCCGATCGCAACTCGGGAGTGAGCAGGCCGATCCTGAGAGCGATCTCGAGTTGCGTGTCCAACTCGTACAGAGAGCCGCGAGCGATGCCGAGGAAGTGGCGCAGCTCACGCTGTGAATTGCGGCCTCTACCCTCCGCAATGTTGCTCGGCACGGATACAGCCGCACGCTGCATCTGTTCCACCAGCACCCAACGCTGCTGGCGAGGAAACTCATTCGTGATGTTGATGACGTCCACCGCCAGCTCGACAGCGGCCTGCCAGATGTAGAGATCCCGAAATGACTTGCTCATAGGCGCAGGTCGAAGGAGAGAGCCGCAAGCCGACCCACGCGTGGAACCCTGATTCTACCCCCTATATAGCTTTACAGCCCTATAGCTCTATGCTCTATCGCTTTACGCTCAACAGCTCCGCTCCCCGTCACAACACATACCTCGACAAATCCTCATCCTTCACCACCCCCTCCAGCACCCGCCCCACATACGCCGCGTCGATCACCACCTCGACCCCGCGCATGTCGCTCGCTTCGAACGACAGCTCGTCGAGCAGCCTTTCGAGAATCGTGTGCAGTCTTCGCGCGCCGATGTTTTCGGTCTTGTCGTTGACTACCGCGGCGAATCTTGCGATTTCGCGGACGGCGTCGTCGTTGAAGCGCAGGGTCACGCCTTCCGTGCCGAGGAGGGCGACGTATTGGGTGGTCAGAGCGTTTTTGGGCTCGCGGAGGATCTTCTCGAAATCACCTTCGCTCAGCGACTCGAGCTCGACGCGGATGGGGAAGCGGCCCTGGAGCTCGGGGATGAGATCCGAAGGCTTGGAGACGTGAAACGCGCCGGCGGCGATGAAGAGGATGTGGTCGGTCTTGACCATGCCGTACTTGGTGTTGACCGTCGTGCCCTCGACGATCGGAAGGAGGTCGCGCTGCACGCCTTCGCGCGAGATGTCGGGGCCGTGGGAGGCATTCTGACGGCCGGCGATCTTGTCGATCTCGTCGAGGAAAACGATGCCGCTCTGTTCGACGCGCTCGATGGCCTCGCGGGCCACGTTCTGCTGGTCGATCAGCTTCTCCGCTTCCTCGTCGACGAGCAGCGGGCGCGCGTCGGCGAGGCGCATCTTCTTGCGTTTCGATTTCCCGCCGAAGATGCCGGGGAGCATGTCCTTCACGTTCACGCCCATCTCTTCGACGCCCTGCGGCGTGAAGATCTCGAACGACGGGAAGCCTTGCTCCTTCACGTCGATCTCGATCTCGCGCTCGTCGAGCTTCCCCTCGTCGAGCCAGCGGCCGAGCTTCTCTCGCGTCTCGACCGACGAGTCTTCCGGTTCGGGCGGCCCGGCCACGAAGGCGGGGCGAGCGCGCGGTGGGCGCGAATCGGGGAGCAGAATGTCGAGGATCCGCTCGCGCGCGTTGCGCTCGGCGGTCTCGCGCACCAGCTTCGCCTTCTCGTCTTTGATCAGTTTGACGCCGATCTCGGTGAGGTCGCGGACGATCGACTCCACGTCGCGTCCGACGTAGCCGACCTCCGTGAATTTCGACGCTTCGATCTTCATGAAAGGAGAGCGTGTGAGTCTCGCCAGGCGCCGGGCGATCTCGGTTTTACCGACGCCCGTCGGCCCGATCATGATGATGTTCTTCGGCGCGATCTCGTCGCGCATGTCGGCGGGGAGCTGCTGCCGGCGCCAGCGATTGCGCAGCGCGATCGCGACCGCGCGCTTCGCGGCGTGCTGGCCGACGATGTACTTGTCGAGCTCGCGCACGATTTCTTTCGGCGTCAGGCGCTCGGCGTTCAGGGTTTCGTCCGCGGGGGCGGGAAGCTGGATGACCATCAGAGAGTCTCGACCGTGATGTTGTCGTTCGTGTAGATGCAGATCTCCGCCGCCACGCGCAGCGATTCGGCCGCGATTTCGGGGGCGGAGAGGGTGGTGTGTTTCACGAGAGCGCGCGCCGCGGCGAGCGCGAACGCGCCGCCGGAGCCGATGGCCAGGATGCCGTCATCGGGCTGGATGAGATCGCCGGTGCCGGAGATGAGATACGCGCGCTCGTTGTTCGCCACGATGAGCATCGCCTGGAGCTGGCGCAGGTATTTGTCCATCCGCCAGTCCTTTGCCAGCTCGACGACCGAGCGCTCCATGTTGCCGCGGAACTCCTCGAGCTTCGCCTCGAAGCGCGAGAACAGCGCGAACGCGTCCGCGGCGGAGCCGGCGAAGCCGGCCAGGATCTTGTCGTGGTAGAGGCGCCGCACCTTCGCCGCGCCGTGTTTCATGACCGTGTTGCCGACCGTCACCTGCCCGTCGCCCGCCATGGCCACCTGGCCGTCGCGGCGGATGCAGACGACGGTCGTCGCGCGAATGACCGTGTCTTCCATACGCGGCGGATCGTATCGCCCTCGTCATCCCGAACAAAGTGAAGGATCTCAAACTACGCGGATCGTGCCGGAGTCCTTCCGCGGCTCAGGGTGTCGGAAAGTCGTTCGGAACGCGCGCGACGAGCTCGCCGTGAAAGTACTGATGCTCGAGCTTCCACGCGTGCAGCAGCATCCGCGGCGCGGTCATCGTCGAGCCGTAGCGGCGGTCGCCGACGACCGGGCGCTCGATCGACTGCAGGTGGATGCGGATCTGGTGCGTGCGCCCGGTGAGGATCTGCGCTTCGACCAGCGTCATGCCTTCCAGCCTGCGCAGCGGACGCACGATCGTGTGCGCGTCCTTGCCACCGATCGGCGACTCGATCGTCGTCTCCTGGTCGATGGCACCTTCCGCGACGGCGAGGTAGGTCTTGCGGATCTCGCGGGAAGCGAACAGCGCGGACAACTCCGCCGCTGCGCGACGCGTCTTCGCGAAGACGACGACACCGCTCGTGTGCGTGTCGATGCGGTGCACGAGGAAAATCTCGCGGTAGCGGATCCGCAGCAGCTCCTCGAGCGAGCGGCGGTCGCGTTCGCGCACCGGCTGCGTAGGCATGCCGGCCGGCTTGTTGAGGGCGACGAACTTCGGCGTCTCGCGGATGACGTCGAGCTCGGGCAGCGCCTCGACGATCGTGATGCGATCGGAGTCGCTCACCTCCCGCGACGCCACGCGCACGGGACGGTCGTTCACGAGGACGCGCTGAAGTGAAATGAGCTCCCGCGCCTTGCGGCGCGAGAGCTCAGGATGACGGGCCGCGATGGCCTGGTCGAGACGCACGAGGTGTTACTTACGCACCATCCGTTCCGGTTTCGCGGGCGAGGGGTCGCCGCCCTCGATCACCGTCAACTCCGGACCGCCGATGCCGAGGGCGGTGCGGACCTTGCGCTCGATCTCGGTGGAGAGGTCGGGGTTCTCGCGGATGAACAGCTTCGCGTTCTCGCGGCCCTGGCCGAGGCGGACGTCGCCGTAGGAGAACCAGGAGCCGGACTTTTCGATCAGCTTGTTCTCGAGACCGATGTCGAGGAGCTCGCCGGTCTTCGAGATGCCTTCGCCGTAGCCGACGTCGAACTCCGCCTGCCGGAAAGGTGCGGCCACCTTGTTCTTGACGACCTTCACCTTCACGCGCGAGCCGACCACTTCCTCACCTTCCTTGATCTGGTTGGTGCGGCGGATGTCGAGGCGCACGGACGAGTAGAACTTCAGCGCACGGCCGCCCGTGGTGGTCTCGGGGTTGCCGAACATCACGCCGATCTTCTCGCGGATCTGGTTGATGAAAATCATAGACGTTTTTGATTTCGCAAGAATGGCTGTTAATTTGCGCATCGCCTGCGACATCAATCGTGCCTGTAAACCTACATGAGAATCACCCATCTCGCCCTCGAGCTCCGCGCGCGGCACGAGCGCCGCGACCGAGTCGATGACGATGACGTCGATCGCGCCCGAGCGCACCAGCACCTCGGCGATCTCGAGCGCCTGCTCGCCCGAGTCGGGCTGCGAGACGAGGAGGTTGTCGACGTCCACGCCGAGCTTCTTGGCGTACTCGGCGTCGAGCGCGTGCTCGGCGTCGATGAACGCGGCCAGCCCGCCCTGGCGCTGCGCCTCGGCGATCACGTGGAGGGAGAGCGTCGTTTTACCGGACGATTCCGGTCCGAAGATCTCCACGATGCGGCCGCGCGGAACGCCGCCGACGCCCAATGCCGCGTCGACGCCGATCGAGCCGGTGGAGATCGCGCTGATCGCGGAGAACTCCTTCGCGCCCAGGCGCATGATCGAGCCTTTGCCGAACTGCCGCTCGATCTGCGACAGTGCCGTTTCCGCGGCCTTCAATTTGTCAGTAGGGATAGTTGCCATCAGCCTGCTCCTTCAATGGTTTCAGGGAGTGGGTCGCCGAGGAGAGGCGCCGCAAAAAAAGGTCGCTCGACGGGACATTCGTGTGGTGCAGCGAGTGTACGGCAGCAGTATGGTGGGCGCAAGAAATCGCCCGAAACAGCGTATTTTGAATCGCGAAATCTACAACCCGGAGAATGCGATGAAGCTTTCCTTCTTGACGATGATGATTCTCACCGCGTGCGCGGCCTCGCACACGAAGCCGAAAACGCCGTGGCGGATCGACCTCGTCACGAGCGGCGGCTTCGCCGGCAAGGGCAACGGCAATTACGCCATCTCCTCGGACGGCAAGATCACCATCACCTCGATGGGCGGCAAGGTCTGCACGTTCGACGCGGCCGCGGACGAGCTGGCGAAGTTCGAGACGCTGGTGGCGAACGCAAAGCCGGCGGATTGGAAAGAGTCCTACATCCCGGAGAATCCTTGCTGCGACCGGTTTCAATACGACCTCACCCTCGATCAGGACGGCGCGAAACGCGTGACGCGCTGGGTCGACGATCCCGATCCGATGCCGCAGGACCTCGCGGCCATCGCGGCTGCTCTGACGGGCCCGGACGGCAGCCTGCGCGTGCGCTATCAGGAGCGGTGCCGCTGAGATGACGCGCCAGCAGTGGAGCGTTGCCGGGCTCCTTTTTTTCTCCGGTTTGTGCGCGCTCGTGTACCAGACCGTCTGGATGCGCGAGTTCCGGCTGATCTTCGGCGCGTCGACGCCCGCGACGGCGGCGGTGCTGGCGATCTTCATGGCCGGACTCGGCGCCGGGAGCGCGCTCCTCGGCAAGCGCGCGGACACGCACGAGAACCCGCTCGGCTACTACGCGCGCCTCGAGCTCTACATCGCCGCGGCGGCCGCGGTGTCGCCGTTCGTGCTGATGCTCTGCGCGAAGCTCTACTTTGCGAGCGGCGGCTCGCCCGCGCTCGGCATGACGGGCGCGACCATCGTGCGCCTGATTCTGGCCACGCTCGTGCTCGGACCGGCCACGCTGCTCATGGGCGGCACGCTGCCCGCCGCGGCGCGCGCGGCCGAAACGAATGCGGACGACGGCCGCCGCGCGGTCGCGTTGCTGTACGGCATCAATACGCTCGGCGCGGTCGCGGGAGCGCTGCTGTCGACGTTCGTGCTCGTGGAGACGTTCGGCAATCGCATGACGCTCTTCATCGCCGTGCTGATGAACGTGCTCGTGGCGGTGCGTGCGCGGATCATGGCGCGCAGCATGACGGTGGCGCCACAGGCGCCGGTGGAGCCGGAAGTCCGCGAGCGAGCCGCGAATCCGCGACTCGTCTTCGCCGCCGCGGCGACCGTCGGCTTCGCCTTCCTCCTGATGGAGCTGGTCTGGTACCGCATGCTCTCGCCGGTCCTCGGCGGGACGACGTACATGTTCGGCCTCGTCCTCGCGGTGGCGCTCCTCGGCATCGGCGCGGGCGGTACCGCCTACGCGGTGCTGCGTGGCAGTCGCGCGGCGACGCCCGGCGGCTTCGCGCTGACGTGCGGATTCGAGGCGCTGGCCGTGGCGATTCCGTTCGCCCTCGGCGATCGCATCGCCATCTTCGCCGGCACGATGCGCCAGCTCGGCATCGTGTACGGCTTCAGCGGCCACGTCACGATGTGGGCGCTGGTCACGTTCATCGTGGTCTTCCCCGCCGCGTTCGTCTCCGGCGTGCAGTTCCCGCTGCTGATCGCGCTCCTCGGCAAGGGACGCGAACACGTCGGCCGCCAGATCGGCGCCGCGTACGCGTGGAACACGGCCGGAGCGATCGCGGGCTCGCTCGCCGGAGGCTTCGGCCTCATGCAACTGCTGACGACGCCGGGTGTGTGGCGGGCGGTGGCGGTGCTGTTGACCGTCCTCGCTCTCGCTGCCGCCGCGTTGGCCAGACGCCAGCTCGCGTACGCGGCCATCGCCGCCGTCGTCGGCGTCGCCGCGATCCTCTCCATCACCGCTACCGGCCCCACGGCCGTGTGGCGGCATTCCGGCGTCGGCGTCGGCCGCATGCCGCATCACGGCTCGCAGAACACGCTGCGCTCGTGGATGAATCACGCGCGGCGCATGATCATCTGGGAGCGCGACGGGCGCGAATCGAGCGTCGCGCTCAGTGCGCTCGAACACCTCACGTTCATCGTCAACGGCAAGACCGACGGCTCGACGCGCGGAGACGCACCGACGCAGATCGGGATCGGTCTCATTCCGGCGATCCTGCATCGCAATCCGCAGACCTCGCTCGTCATCGGCCTCGGCACCGGGCAGACCGCGGGCTTTCTCGGCGCGTTGCCGTCGATGCAGCGCGTCGACGTCGTCGAGCTCGAGCCGAACGTGCTCGAGGTCGCGCGCATCTGCACGCCCGTCAACTACGGCGTCATGACGAACCCGAAGGCGCACGTGATCGTCACCGACGCGCGCGAAGTGCTCCTCGCGACCGACCGCACGTACGACGTCATCGTCTCCGAGCCGTCCAATCCGTATCGCGCCGGAATCGCCAGCCTGCTGACGCGCGAGTTCTACGCGGCGGTACACGACCGCCTGCGCCCGCACGGCATCTTCGCGCAATGGATGCAGGGCTACGGCATCGAAGCGTCGACGATGCAGACGATCTACGCGACGCTGCGCAGCACCTTTCCTTACGTGCAGACGTGGCGACCATCCGCGGGCGATCTCGTGATGGTCGCTTCCATGGAGCCGATCACGCTCGACATTCCGACGCTGCGCCGGCGCATCGCCTCCGAGCCGTACGCGACGACGCTGTACAACACCTGGGATGCGACCAACGTCGAGCACTTCGTCGCGCGCTTCGTCGCCAACGAGCAGTTCGCGGCCGCGGCCGCGGAAGACGCGCCCGCGATGAACACCGACGACCGCACCATCATCGAGTTCGGCTTCGCGCGCAGCGTCGGCGACGACGCGACGCTGTACCGCACGCTCATGGCCGATGCGGAGCGCTCGAAGACGCACCGCCCGCTGCGCGTCCGCGGAGCGCTCGACTGGAATGCCGTCGACGCCGTGCGCGCGCGCTCGAACGAGTTCGGCGCGTTGCGCTCCCGTGACCTCGTCGCGGCCGTGGGGGAAGGACGCGTCGAGACCGAGCCGCAAATCCGCGAGCTGGCGCGGCGCGCACCGGTCGACGCCCTCCTGCTCATGGCCACGTTGCGCGCGAAGCAGCAGCGCTGGGACGAGGCCACGAGTCTGCTGCACCGCGCGTTCGTCGCGACGCGCACCGACCCGTGGGCCGACACGAAGGCGCTGACGAATGCGCTCGACGCGGCGCTCGTCGTCGCGCGCACCGATCCGCGGCGTGCCCGCGTCCTGCACGACGCGCTCGCGCAGGAGCTCGTCACGAAACTCATGAACACGCGGCGGCAGTACGCGCTGATCGCGATCGCGCCGTTCTTCGATCGCTGCGGTGCGAAAACGATCGCCGCGCTGCACGCCGTCGAGCCGCATCCGTTCTGGGACGGGAACATGCTCACCGTGCGCGCGAACTGTTACGCGCTCGCCAACGATCCCCGCGCCGCGGAAGCGTGGGACGATCTCGAAACCTACTCGCGCGCGGAGCCGGCACCGGTCGTGCCCGAGCGCAGAAACCGTTAACCCAAAACCGCCATCCAGGAGAACCTCATGCGCATTCGTCCGCTACTGCTGTCCGTGCTGCTCCTCGTCGCCGCCAGCGCTCACGCGCAGCTCGAGTCCGATCCCGCGTACGGGCTCAGCTCGCACTTTCGTACGTGGCTGAGCGCGAACGGCTATTCGTCATACGCCTTTCAACGCACCGACGTGCCGGGCGGCAGCTACGGCGGACGCGTTTCCGCCGGACAGGCGGTCGTGAACCATCCCGTGATCTTCATCCACGGCAACTCCGACTCCGCCCTCGGCACCGGCTCTTCGCTCGCCACCGGATGGCGCGCGAGCATCGAGTACTTCAAGGCGCAGGGCTACACCTCCGCCGAGCTGTACGCGACGACCTGGGGGCCGGCGAACAGCGCGTTCTCTTCGCAGCAGTACCACTCGAAGGAGTACCTCACGCGGATCCGCGCCTTCATCCAGGCGGTGAAGGCGTACACCGGTGCGACGAAGGTCGACATCGTCACGCACTCGATGGGTGTGACGCTCGCGCGCAAGGCCATCAAAGGCGGAAGCGGCAACGACTCGCTCGCCGGCGGCGCGTACAACCTCGGCGCTTCGCTGACGAGCTCCGTCGATACGTTCGTCGGCATCGCCGGCGCGAATCGCGGTCTGACGATGTGCTACGTCAGCGGACCGACGACGCCCACGTGCGGCTCGACGAACGGCTTTTATCCCGGATACCTCGTCGGCGGATTCGGCCCGTACGGCGTGTCGTCGTTCCTCGTCGACCTCGCGGCCACGAGCCATTACGAAGGCACGTACGTCTACACGATCTGGTCGAGCGCGGATGAAGTGATCGGCTACGGGACGATGGTGTACGGCCAGTCGACGTGCCGCATCCCGGCGCAGAACGGCGAGAAGACGTTCAGCGGCTATCCGTACGGACACATCGGCTCGAAGGACCAGACCGCGTACTGGCAGTGGCGGATGGTGAAGGACCACGCCACGAACTGAATGCGCGGCCGCAGCCACAGGCCACGGTTCTCGGATTTTTAATTTCTTGCACGCTCATGCTGACGAGATCGCGGCTTTGATCTTCTTCAGATCCTCGACGAAGCGCTCGCGTTCCACCCGCCGCGCTTCGTCGCTCGGTGCGCGCAGGATCGACGACGGATGCACCGTCGCCGTCACGTACTCCGCCAGCGGCGATGGCACGAACTGGGCGCGCTGCACGGACACGCGGAACTTCGGACTGATGACGGCCTGCGCGGCGGTCGATCCGAGGCAGATGATGGCTTTGGGCTTCACGACGCCGATCTCCGATTCGAGCCACGGACGGCATGCCGTGATCTCCGCGGCATTGGGCTTCTTGTGGATGCGACGCTTGCCGCGCGGCTCCCATTTGAAGTGCTTCACGACGTTCGTGACGTAGACCTTCGTGCGGTCGATGCCTGCTTCCTCCAGCGCTTTGTCGAGCAGCGCGCCGGCGGGTCCGACGAAGGGGCGGCCGGAGAGGTCTTCCTTGTCGCCCGGCTGCTCGCCGACGAACATGATCAGCGCGGACGGTTTTCCTTCGCCGAACACGGTCTGCGTGCCGGTCTTCCACAAATCGCACGCCGTGCACTCGGCGGCGACGTTGCGGAGCTTGTTGAGCGTCGGTCGCGGCGGGATGAGCGGAGCGGCGGTTTCGATCACGCCCGAGGCAGCATGCGAGAATCATGTCCATGCTGCAACGACGCGAGTTCCTCAAGCTCGCCGCGCTCCTGCCCGCGGCGTGTGTGACGCCGCGCGTTCCGGAAACCGGCGCGCTCGTCAACGACATCCATTCACAGCTCAACGAAACATGGGTCGCGCGCATCGTGAAGCCCGCGTCCATCGACGAGTTGCGGACTGCGCTGCGCGGCAGCGGCCCCGTGTGCATCGCCGGCGGGCGTCATGCGATGGGCGGACAGCAGTTCGCGAAAGACACGACGCTCGTCGACATGAATGGATTGACTCGCATCCGTTCCGTTGAAGACGGCATCGTCGACGTCGAGGCCGGCGTTCAATGGCCGGCGCTCATCGCCGGATTGCGGCAGACGAAGTGGGGCATCCGCCAGAAACAGACCGGCGCCGATCGTCTCTCCATCGGCGGTGGGCTCGCGGCCAACGTGCACGGACGCGGATTGACGATGAAGCCGTTCATCGGCGACGTCGAATCGTTCACGCTCCTCACCGCGGACGGCGATCTCGTCGAATGCAGCCGCACGCGGAATCGCGAGCTCTTCGGGCTCGTCATCGGCGGCTACGGCTTGTTCGGCGTCGTGGCCTCGGTGAAGCTGCGTCTATCGCCGCGGCAGAAAGTGCAGCGCGTCGTCGAAGTGCAGGACGTCGAGACGGTGATGAGCGCGGTGGAGGATCGCGTCGCGAACGGCTTCACGTACGGCGACTTTCAGTTCTCGATCGACGAGCGCTCGGACGACTTTCTGAAGAAAGGCGTCTTCTCCTGCTACAAGCCCGTGCCCGACGACACGCCGATGCCGGCGACGCAGGCGGAGCTCAAACCGGAAGACTGGATGAAGCTGCTGTACCTCGCGCATGCCGACAAGAAGCAGGTGTACGAGCAGTACGTCGGCTACTACCTGTCCACGAACGGCCAGGTGTACTGGTCCGACGAACATCAACTGAGCTTCTATCCCGACGACTATCACCGCGTGCTCGATCCGCTGCTCAAGAGCGCGCGCGCGACGGAGATGATCACGGAGCTGTACGTCCCGCGTCCCCGCCTTGCGGAGTTCATGATGGCCGCGCGGGAGGAGTTGCGGCGCCGCAACGAGAGCGTGGTCTACGGCACGGTGCGCCTCATCCAGCGCGACGACGAGAGCTTCCTGCCGTGGGCGAAGCAGTCGTACGCGTGCGTGATCTTCAACCTCCACGTCGAGCACAGCGACGCGGGCAAAGCGAAAGCGGCGGACTCGTTCCGCGCGCTGATCGATCTCGCCCTCGCGCGCGATGGCAGCTACTTCCTCACCTATCACCGCTGGGCGCGGCGCGAGCAGGTCGAACAGGCGTATCCGCAATTCGCGGAGTTCCTGCGCGCGAAGCGCCGCCTCGATCCGCGCGCGCGATTCACGAGCGAGTGGTACCGGCATTACGAGAAGATGTTCGCCACATGACCATTCACGAGCCGATGACGCTCGCCACCGACTACCTGCTCACGATCGCCGCGGCGATCTTCGCCTGGCGACTGTGGCGCGTGAACCGGCTCTGGGCGCTCGCGTTTCTCTTCACCGCGTTCGGCTCGTTCTTCGGCGGCACGTACCACGGTTTGTGGCAGAGCGCGTTTCTGTGGAAGCCGACGGTGATGTCGATCGGCCTGGCCAGCTTCTTCCTGCTGGCGGCGTACTTTCCGCGCATCGCCATGATCAAGCTCGTGGCGTACATGAGCTGGATGATCTTCCACGACGACTTCGTGTGGGTGATCGCGGATTACGGCCTCACGCTGCTGCTCGTCGGGGCGATGCAACTCGTACGGCGCGGCCCCGCCACGCGCTGGATCCTCGGCAGCATCGTGCTGTCGATCCTCGGCGCGCTCGTGCAGATGTCGCGCTTCTCGCTGCATCGGCACTTCAACTTCAACGACCTCTATCACGTCATCCAGCTCGTCGCGCTGTGGATGCTCTATCGCGGCGGCTTGCTCGTCAGCGACGCGGGCCATTTCGGCAGCCGCTCGCCGGTGCGCTCGAACCAGACGTCCGACGCGGTGTTGTAGGTCGCCATCAGTTTCGAGCGGTCGCACATCGCCGCGATCAGGACGTCCCGCCCGAGCGATTTCTCGATGACGACGGCCATCTTCCACCCCACCGAATACCACGGCCCCTGCAGGCCGTAGAACGCCGACGCGCGGCGGCGCTGCTCGTCGTCCGGCAAGCCGTTCGCGACGTCGGCGAGGAATGCTTCCACTTCGCGGAAGTGCTTCTCGTAGTCCGCGAGCTGCTGCTTCCACTCCGCCTGCACGTCCGCCGCGGCGTGCGCCTGCGCGTCGCGATCCGGACCACCCGCCGCGGCCAGCACGGCAAAGCCTTCGCCGAACGCGCCGAGCCATTGCGTCACCGCGTCCACCTCGCCCGCGCGGCACGCGGCGCGATAACCGACGTGATGCATCTCGTGCGCGATCACGGTCTCGAAGCGGTCACGCGGCTCGTCGTCCATGTATTTGAAGATGGCCGGGTCGTTGTCGAGATCGTGGACGAAGCTGTTCGTGGCCGGCTTGATCGACGGATAGATCTTTGCGTCGATCTTCGCGCCGGACGGCAGATACGCGAGCGCTCGCGATTGCGCGCGCGAGAGGTCGGCGCGCTTCCAGTCCTCGAGCACGCGCCTGAGCGTCGTACGCTTCGCCAGCAGCTCGTCGGACAGGACGAACGTGCGGAACGTCTCGTCCTCGAACGCGCGGCTCATCGAGTGCTCGCGTGCCTTCAGCCGAACGTACCCTTCGCTCTCGAACACGCGTTTCCAGTCCGCGTCCGTGATCTCCGCGCCGGCGGCGCGCTTGTCGAGAATCGCGAGCACGGCCTCCGGCTCGTCGGTGACGAGGACGACGGACAGCAGCAACGCCGCGAGGACGCTCATGCCGCGTTGTACGGAAAACGGGCGCGTTGGTTAGGACGTGAGCGACAGCCCGATCGACGACCCCACCCACGTGAACTGCTTGTTGAAGTCGACCCCGAGCATCTTCCCGCGCGAGAGGCGCACGAGGTTCTGCGCGAGGATCGGCTTCTCCTCGTCGTCCGGCCGCAGGAACATCATCCGGATCTCGATCTTCACGCCGCCGCCGTCGGTCGATTCCATCGCCGGCTCGTACTCGATCTTCTCCTGCAGGCACCACGCGTGGCGCTCGTCCGCCGGAATCGCCTCCACGTCCGCGCGCGTCGGATCGACGTTCACCCCGCCGCCGGCGAACGAGAAAAGCGGCTTGAGCACGTAGCGCGAGAGATCGTCCGGGATGCGCTCCAGCTCGGAGACGAACGTCGCCTGCGGCACCGACTCGTGCCGCAGGAACGGCAGCGAGTACTTCGACCACACCCAGTACCAGTTCGGATGCGGCGCCCACTCCACGTCCAGCTCTTCGCGGTAATCGAACGGCAGCTCGATCCCCTTCGCGATCAACTCGTCGAACACGACACGGTTGTAGATGCGGCGCACCGGAGTGCCGTCCGCGCGGAAGAGCTGTCTGCCGCGCCTCACGAGCGACACCGGATCGACGGCGTCGACGTCGAACAGCAGCTTCGTGGCGGCGAAATCGGGGAACGTCTTCTGCCGCGGCGGATCGAGATCCATGAGGATCACCTCGCGCGGATCGTTCTTCCCGACGATGGTGCGCCGCGCCAGATCGACGAACGATTCACGGTCGTATCCGGAGAACCAGCACGACCACGCCAGGTCGAGTCCGTCCATCTGCGCGAGCGCGTCTTTCCACGCATCGCGCTGGATCACCTGCAGCGACGTCAGCGACGGAAAGCCCTGCAGCTCGATGAGCTTCGGCACGAGCGTGCCGTCTTCCGCGCGTACGACCGCGAAGTCGACCTGCGCGAGATTCGGCAGGCGGTCCATCCCGGGCGTGTTCCACCGCTCCGGAATCGCGGCCTTCATGCGCTCGATCAGCGCTGGATCGGAGAGCTGATCGACGATCGCATTCGCGCTCTCCACCGCGCGCTGCTTGAAATCGTCCGAGAGGAACAGCGGCGACTCCGCCAGGCGGAACTCGAACGTCGAATGCAGGCGCGCCGCGAGGTCGCGCTTGTACGAATCGTAAATCGCGTCGGTGAACTGGGCGTTGAAGAGAGAGCGGAATCGCTGATCCATCGAGCGCGAAAGCTTAGCTTTTTTACGCGCGACTTACACTGCGCCGCGCGCGCGGGCCTACGTTGGAAGCATGAAACACCTCATGCTCGCCGCTCTCCTGACGCTCGCCTGCACGCATCCGCCGGCCGCCGCGCCCCCGCCGCCGCAGAAGGCCGTGCGTAAGCCGGTCATCCAGCTCGCGATCCTGCTCGACACGTCGAACAGCATGGACGGCCTCATCGACCAGGCGCGCACGCAGCTCTGGCGCGTCGTCAACGAATTCGGCCGCGCCCGCAAACGCGGCGAGATCCCGGAGCTGCACGTGGCGCTCTACGAGTACGGCAACACGCGCCTCGCGGCGGAAAGCGGCTACATCCGCCAGGTCCTGCCGTTCACGACCGATCTCGATCTCGTCTCCGAGGAGCTCTTTGCGTTGCAGACGAGCGGGGGAGAGGAGTATTGCGGCCAGGTCATCGACGAGTCCGTACAGCGACTGCGGTGGAGCTCGCACGCGGACGACCTGCGCGTGATCTTCATCGCCGGCAACGAGCCGTTCACGCAGGGCAACGTCGACTACCGCACCGCGGTCGCCAAAGCCACCACGAGAGGCATCATCGTCAACACCATCTTCTGCGGCGACAAGCGCGAAGGCATCCGCACCGACTGGGGCACGGGCGCGCAGCTCGCCGACGGACGTTATGTGGCCATCGACCAGAACGCACGGGTCGCCGAGATCGACACGCCCTTCGACGCCCAGATCGCCACCCTTGGCACGCAGCTCAACGACACGTACATCGCGTACGGCGTCGAAGGGACGAAAGGCCTGCAGCGCCAGTACGCGCAGGACGCCAACCTGTCGTCGAAGAAAAGCGCGAACGTCGAGCGCCAGATCGCCAAATCGTCTGTCAATTACGTGAACTCGGCGTGGGACGTCGTCGACGCGAAGAAGGCCGGCAAGAGCATCGAGATCTCGGATCTGCCGCCGGCGTTGCGCAGCATGACGCCCGCGCAGCGCGAGGCGTACATCGGCAAAATTGCGAAGGAGCGCGCCGCGTTGCAGAAACGCATTGCCGAGCTCGACGCCGAGCGCCGCAAATACATTGCCGCGCAGCAGAAGGATCTCCCCGCCGCACAGAACACGCTCGACGAGGCCATCGTCGGTGCCGTACGGGAGGCGGGACGGAAACGCGGCTTCGCGTTCTGACGACATCAGCGGGCGATGAGCCCGTGCGAAGCCGTCGGAGCGGCTACTTCTTCTTCAGTTCCGTCAGCACGAGCTTCGCCACGGCCTTGAGCGTGTCGAACACGCCCGTGCCGTTCATCGCCACGGCTTCGAACGTCGGTTCACCTTTGAAATTGAGCTGGCGATACATCTCGTCCGCGGGAAGCGCGCTGGGGAGGTCGCGCTTGTTGAACTGCAGGACGTACGGCACCTGCTTGAGCTCGTAGCCCTGCTCTTTGAGGTTCTTCTCGAGATTGATCAGCGACTCGACGTTCGCTTCCATGCGCGCTTCCTGCGAGTCGGCCACGAATACCACGCCGTCGACACCTTTCAGGATCAGCTTGCGCGAGGCGTCGTAGAACACCTGGCCGGGAACGGTGTAGAGGTGGAAGCGGGTCTTGAAGCCGCGGACCGTGCCGAGGTCGAGGGGGAGGAAGTCGAAGAAAAGCGTGCGGTCCGTTTCCGTGGCGAGCGAGATCAGCTTTCCCTTCGCCTGCGGATTCGTCTTGTCGTAGATCCACTGCAGATTCGTCGTCTTCCCGCACAGACCGGGACCGTAGTAGACGATCTTGCAGTTGATCTCACGCGCCGCGTAGTTGATGAACGTCATGGACTATTCGCTGAAGAGGCTGTCGATGTCTTCGTCGGTGATCTCAGCGAACGGCGAGTCGAAGCGGTGGGCCATCGAGCCGCGTTCCGCCTCCGCCTTCTTGAGGAGCACCTCGAACGTGCGCTCGAGCTCCTGCGAGGCTTTTTTCACGCGCAGCCGCACGAGGCCCAGCGAAGACTTCTCGTCGAAGATCACGACCAGGATCACGCGCTGGGCGACGAGCGAGATGTGGATGTTGTCCTTCTCCCCCTCGTGAAAGAGGATCGAGAACTCCTTCTCGCCGATCAATTTCGCGAGGCCGTCGGTCGCCGCGACGTTGCCGGCCGTCAGCGACGCGAGCGAAGTCGCGTCGACTCCGCGCATGTCGCCCTGGACGGCAATCTGCTGGCCGTTTTTGTCGACCAGGAAGACGATTTTCGAGTTGGAGTCGACCTGCAGACGATGGAGGATTTCCTTGATCTGCTGGTACTCCTCCTCGTACATCACGAGATCAGGAGCCGCCATTCATTCTCACCGTGTGCCCACTGGACGGGGACGGGCATGTATAGCACAGGCACGCTTTGCGAACCTAGACTTAGGTCATGAATGCAAAACAAAGCGGCACTTTTCTCATCGGCGGCGATCTTCCGGTCCACCGCCTCGGCTTCGGCGCCATGCGCATCACCGGTCCCGGTGTGTGGGGACCGCCGGAAGACCGCGACGAGGCGATTGCAGTCCTGCGGCGCGCGGTCGAGCTGGGGGTGAACCTCATCGACACCGCCGAGTCGTACGGCCCGTACGTTTCCGAAGAACTGATCGCGGAGGCGCTGCATCCGTATCCCGCGGATCTCGTCATCGCCACGAAAGCCGGCTTCGACCGCAGCGGTCCGAACCGCTGGGAGATGAACGGACGTCCGGAGCGACTGCAGGAAGGACTCGACGGAAGCCTGAAGCGCCTCAAGCTCGAGCGCATCGATCTCTATCAGTTGCATCGCATCGATCCGGACGTGCCGGAGGAAGAGCAGTTCGGCTTCTTCGCGGAGGCGCAACGCGCGGGCAAGATCCGTCACTTCGGGCTGAGCGAAGTGACGATCGAACAGATCGAGCGCGCACGCGCCGTGCTCCCCGTGACCACCGTCCAGAACCGCTACAACCTCGGCGACCGCGAATGGGAAAGCGTCGTCGACTACTGCGAGCGCGAGAACATCGGCTTCATCCCCTGGTACCCGCTGAACGTCGGCAAGCTCCCCGTCTCCGCGCCGCAAGCGATCGCCTGGCTGCTGGCACGCGCGAAAGTGATGCTGCCGATCCCGGGGACGTCGAAGGTGAAGCATCTGGAGGAGAACATGGAGGGGGCGACGGCCGAAGCGCCGTCACTCTGAGGCGCGAAGAAGCCGAAGAGTCTCAGCCGTCGCGAAGCGGGCCTGTCGCGTCGTCTGAGATTCTTCGCTTCGCTCAGAATGACGGAGCACCCTTCAAATCTCTCTCCGCCCCTCCAACGCCTTCGCCATCGTGACCTGATCCGCGTACTCGAGATCGCCGCCGACGGGGAGGCCGAAGGCGAGGCGGGTCGTCCGCACACCGATGGGGCGAAGCTGCTGCGCGATGTAGAGCGCGGTGGCTTCGCCCTCGACGTTCGGGTTGGTGGCGATGATGATCTCGCGCGGCGGGTTGGCCTGCACGCGCTTCACGAGACCCGCCACGTCGATGTCCTGGGGGCCGATACCTTTCAGCGGCGAGAGTGCGCCGAGGAGGACGTGGTAGACGCCTTTGTAATCGCGCGTCGATTCGATCGTGGGGATGTTGAACGCTTCCTCGACGACGCAGATGAACGACGGATCGCGGCGCGGGTCGGTGCAGATCGCGCACGGCTCGACATCCGTCATGTTGTTGCAGACCGAGCAGCGGAAGATCTTCGTCTTCACGTCGAGGATCGCCGTCGCCAGCGCCTCGACCTCGGACGACGGCCGTTTGAGGATGTGATACGCGAGACGGGCCGCCGATTTGCCGCCCACGCCGGGGAGCTTGGTCAGCTCGTTGATGAGGTTCGCCAGCGGCGGGGCGGTACTCATCAGAACCCGGGGATCTTCATCCCGCCGGTCATCGCACCCATCGACGACTGCATCTCCTCGTCGACGCGGCGCGCGGCTTCGTTGACCGCGGCCTTGATCAGGTCCTGCAGCATCTCGACGTCGTCCGGATCGACGGCTTCCTTGTCGATGGTGATGGCGAGCAGTTCCTTGCTGCCGTTCATCTCGGCCTTGACCATGCCGCCGCCGGCGGTGCCTTCGACCTTGATTGCGGCCATCTGGCGCTGCATCTGGTCCTGCATCTGCTGCGCTTGTTTCATGAGCTGTTTGATGTTCATCGTTTCTCCTTCACGAGCTCGCCGCCGAGGTGTTTGCGGAACGAGCTGAGCACGGGATCGTCGCGGAGGGGGGCAGGTTTGTCGTCGGCACGGCGGCCGGTCGGCTGCGTCTGCGGCTCCGCGGCGCCGACGCGTGTTTCGATGGTGATTTTCTCGCCGAACATTTCCGAGGCGATCTGCGCGATCGCGTCCTTGGCGTCGCCGACGCTGTCGGCTTGGAACGAGTCTTCGAACGTGAACGTGATCTTGTTGCCGCTGCGCTCCATGCTGGCGTTGGCGAGATAGCCGCCGACGAGCGGGCGCTTCGCGCGCACGCGGTCGACGAGATCACCGCTGGATACCGGTGCGCTCGGCGCGCTCGGCATGGCCGGCGCGCTCGCCATCCCGGCCGCGGGTGTCGCGCGTGGTGCGGGCGCCGCGGCACGCGGCGCGCTTGCGGCCGGCGCCGTCATGTTGCCGGCCATCATCTCTTCCACGCTCTTGAGCCGCGGAAACGTCGCCGCCTTGAGCAGCGCGATCTCGACCGCCAGGCGCTGATGCTCGGCGCGATTGACCGTCTCGTCGTCGCGCAGCAGCAGATTGGCGATGCGCAGCAGGTCCGTATACGAGAACTGTTGGGCGACGCCGCGCATCGTCTGCAGATCTTCCGGCGACGCGGACAGCATCGCTTCATTCGCACCGCCCGCGAGGAGCAGGAGGTTGCGCACGAAGTTCAGCAGGTCGCGATAGAGCATCTTGAAATCGCGGCCGCTGTCGGCGGCTTCCTGCAGCGCTTCGAGGATCGCGCCGTGATCGCCCTCGGCCATGTACGTGACCACACGGGCGAAAAAGTTCGTCTCCGACAGCCCAAGGATCGTGGCCACGTCGGTGACGCTGATCGAGCGTCCGGAGAAGGCGATGATCTGATCGAGGAGCGACAGGGAATCGCGCACCGACCCCTCGCCGCGTCGCGCGACGATCTCGAGGGCCGCGCGTTCTGCCTTGATCCCTTCCCAGTCGCAGATCTGCTGCAGACGCCCGATCAGATCCTCGAGCGTGATCTTGCGCAGCATGAACTTCTGTACGCGGGAAATGATGGTGGCCGGGACCTTGTGCATCTCCGTCGTCGCGAACATGAAGATCACGTGCGGCGGCGGTTCCTCGATGAGCTTGAGGAGAGCGTTCCACGAGGCGGTGGAGAGCATGTGCGCCTCGTCGATGATGAAGATGCGGTAGCGGTCGCGGGCGGGCTGGAACTGCGAGACGTCGCGCAGCTCGCGGACGTTGTCGACGCCGGTGTACGTCGCGGCGTCGATCTCGCGCACGTCCATGTCGATGCCTTCCGTGATCTCGCGGCACATCGTGCACGTGTTGTCCGGCCTGGTCGTCGGACCGGTGATGCAGTTCAGTGCCTTGGCGAGGATGCGCGCGGTCGTCGTTTTGCCGACGCCGCGGACGCCGGAGAAGAGATAGGCGTGATGGATGCGGTTCTGCTCGATCGCGTTATGGAGCGTCCGGACCGCCGTCTCCTGACCGACGACGTCTTCGAAAGTCTGGGGACGGTATTTCCGCGCGAGAGCCTGGTAGGACATGCGGCGTGAGTATATCGGGCCAAACGAAAAACGCCCGCTGAGAAGAGCCCAGGCCGAACTGTGTCACGCAGGGAAAGCACCTTAGCGCTGCTTCCTTCCGGACCTGACGCGGTTCGGTGCGCCTGCTGCACAGGACCCGGGCTCATCCCAGCGGGCCTTTTGTCGATGAATCGAAGATGGCGGAGAGAGTGGGATTCGAACCCACGGTACGTGTTACCGTACACACGCTTTCCAAGCGTGCGCCTTAAGCCACTCGGCCATCTCTCCGTTGCGCAACGGGATTGAGGATTAAGGATTGAGAATTGAGGATGAAAAGCATGCACGAAATTCATGCGTCCTAATCTTCAATCCTTAATCCACAATCCTCAATCCGCCGCGCAGCGGCGCGATATGGCGGAGAGGGAGGGATTCGAACCCTCGATACCCGTGAGGGTATAACGGTTTTCGAGACCGCCGCATTCAACCGCTCTGCCACCTCTCCGTTCGATCGCGCTGACGCAGGCGGCGGAAGAAATCCTTGAGCATTGTGCGCGACGGCTCTTCCATGAATCCGCCTTCGACCACGAGACGGTGATTGAGCCGTGCGTCCTGCACGAGGTTGCCGAGGGAACCGCAGAAGCCTGCCTTCGGATCGTAGGCGCCGAACACGAGACGCTCGACGCGCGCGTTGACGAGCGCACCGGCGCACATCGCGCACGGCTCGAGGGTCACGACCATGGTCGTCCCTTCCAGCCTCCAGTCGCCGATCGCGCGGGCCGCCTCGGCGATCGCGTAGATCTCCGCGTGGCCCAGCGGATCGCCCGACTCGCGGCGATTGCGCCCGCGTCCGATGATCCGCCCTTCCCGGTCGGCGACGACGGCACCCACCGGGATCTCTCCCGCGGCTGCCGCCTCCGTGGCAAGCGTCAGGGCTTCGGCCATTGCTTCCGACTGCCACTGCGCCTGATTCATCTGTCAAAGATACCTGCGGCGGGCCGGAGCCCGCCGCTTACCGAGGACTGATTGGTGCACCCATGAGGACTCGAACCTCAAACCTTCTGATCCGTAGTCAGATGCTCTATCCAATTGAGCTATGGGTGCAAGCACGGAGCCCTAACCCCGGGGTGGGGCTGTTCATTCCGAACAGGGCGCGCATTCTACTCATGCACCCCCGGCACGGCAACAGGAACTTCTCTTGCGTTGCTCTGCGGGGGATGAGGTATCCTTGTTGCTCCTGAGCTGCACCAAGCTTTCACGGCCTCTACGGTTGGCGAACTGCCTACCCACCCTTCCCCAGCCAACCGTGGAGGCCGTGATTTTTCTCCCATGAAGAAGGAAGACTATTACGCGCGCATGATGCACACGCCGGATGATCCCGTGCGTGCAGAGCTGCGTGCGGCATTGCGCGATGCGTGGAAGCAGCTCATGCCGCTGCATCGCGCGCTGATCGATTCCGCCAAAGCCGAGTACGCCGCGAACGGCGGCACCGTCTCCGGCCCGACGCACATGCTCCAGCTCCTGCAGGAGCATCCCTTCTTCGAGTGGCTGCGGCCGATGACGTCGCTCATCGTCGACATCGACACGCTCTCCCGCACCGACTTCGAGCGCGCCGACATCGACGCCGTGGCCCAACGCCTCGAGCGCATGTTCGGCACCAACGCCGATCCCGCCTTCGCCTCCCGCTACGTGCCCGTCCTCCAGCGCGACTTCGACGTCGCCACCGGCCACGCCGCCATGCGCAGCATCCTCCTGCGTCTCCTTCCGCCCCGATAGACGGATCGCTGCACCTCCGCCGGGGCGGAACTTGCAGTAAAGTACAAAGACACCTGAATGGAACGTTTCTCGTTCGACGACGACTATGTGCGGCGTCTGCGAGAAGGAGACCGCGAAACCGCAGCGCACTTCTTCTCCTATTTCCGCGACCTCCTGCTCGCGAAGCTGCGGCGCCGGCTCCGATCGATGGATGCAGTGGAGGAGGTGCGTCAGGAAGTCTTCCTCCGCGTGCTCGAGCGCCTCGACCAGGTTCGTGACGGCCGCAAGCTCGGCGCGTTCGTGAACTCGGTCTGCACGAACGTGCTTCTCGAGCACTACCGCGGTGATCGCCGCGCCGTCGCGCTCGACGAGGACTCGCCGTATCTCGATGCGTTCGACGTCGAGTCTGCCTACGACGCGATCCGCAGCAGCCAGCGCGTCCGCCGCGTCCTCGGCATACTCGAGCCGCGCGATGCGGAAATCCTGCGCGCGGCGTTCCTCGACGAGGGCGACAAGGGCGACGTCTGCCGGCGCTACGGCATCGACCGCGAGTACCTGCGCGTGCTCCTGCACCGGGCGAAGGAAAAGTTCCGCACCGCTTACGTCCGCCGCAAAAGCGGTGCGATGGAGATCGCTGAAACGTTTCGCCATCTCGGGTCATTACTGTGGTGAGAGGCAAGATGGATCACACCGAGGCAACCGCGGAGCAGCTCGTCGAGCGCTATATGCTCGATGAGCTGGACGACGAAAAGGCAGAGCGCTTCGAGGAGCACTACTTCGAATGCGGCGACTGCGCGAGCGAGCTCCGCTCGGCCGTGACGCTGATGCGCTACGGGCGGGAGGTGGCGGCGCAGGAGCCGGAAGTCGCGACGAACGTGGTGCCGATCACGGCGCCGCCGCGGTTCCGGAGCTGGCTGGCCACGGCGGCCGCGGCGGTGATCGGGTTCGTGGTGGCGGTGCCGCTGTTCCGGGTTTCGCCACCCGCGGTGCCGGCGGCGGCGCCGGTGGTGATGTCGGTCAACCGGGAGGTGCAGCTCACGGTCGGCGAGGCGCGCACCACGGGATCGATCGAGGAGCTCGTCGTCGGGGAGAACGAACCGCTCAACGTGCTGGTCGACGTGGCCAAAGCGGACGGCGCGACGGCGTACGAGCTGACCGTGCGGACGACGGGCGGAACGCCCGTCAGCACGGAGCGCGTCCATCCGGATCAGGTGGAGCGTGGCACTGTCTCTCTCAACTTCAATCGTCTGCCGGCCGGCACGTACGAGGTCGTGACGCGAATCGTCGGCGCGGATGGGCGCCGCACGGAAGCGAACGTCCAAACATTCAAGGTCACGCTCGAGGAGGGAGAGCCATGAGTCACGAACACGCGGGAGCACACTCGGATCAAGAAGACTACACATTCAACGCAAGCGCCCTCGGTCTCGGCGGCGTTCTGCATCACGGTCGCCGCAAGACGGTCATCCCCAGCCTCGCCTCGGTGGCGCTGCCGCCGACCGGCGGCGAAGGTTCGGCGCTGGTCGAGAATTACGACCGGAACGGGATCTCTTTCACCCGCGCGGAAAGCCGCGTGGCCGGCTATCCGATACGCGACACGTACTTCACGACCTACAGCGACATCCTCGTCACGAACCTGTCGGTGTTCGACCGCTTCACGGTCGCGGTGATGCATCTCACCGTGGCTTCGTCGCGCGATACGCGCCATGACGAGACGCAGTTCTCGCTCCACGCGATGTACCGCGGCGTGGCGATCGACGGCGACGAGGTCGTGCCGGATCTCGACATCGACCTCTGCGTCAACTCCGACTACGACCGTCTCGCCGGCGAGCTCGCGGGAGAAGTCGAGCCGGACCTCGCCGCGGTGGACGAGAAGAAGAAACGCCTGCTGGCGGGCATCGGGCGCCGCGAGCCGATCCGTTCGTCGCTGATCCGCTCGCTGCAGATCCGTCCGCGCGACGGCAACTACGACGTCGAACAGCGCAAGGGAAATGTGCTCAGGGTGCCGGGCTTCGCGATGATTCACTTCGGCGAGCTGCTCGTGAAACCGGGACGCCGCCGCGTGAACCTGCTGCGCTTCGAATTCTCCGGACGCATGGAAGCCGATCACCTCGAGGCGGTGCCGGCGGCCCGTCTCGAAGCGCTCGAATCGCATGCGGATGGAGGCGGTACGCTGACGGTGGGATCCGGCGACGGCAATGGTGCTCCGGTCTGGCCGAAGAGCTAGAGATCTGAGACTCGCGCCGCTGCTGGTGCTGCTGTTTCTCGGCGCATCAGCAGCGACGCAGTTCTCCACGGAGAAGGCGTACCGCGCGGCTCGCGCGGCCGCGGACAGGGATGATCTGCCCCGTGCGCGGAGCATCGCCCGCGACGCGCTCGCCCGGCCGACGCTCGCCGAGGATCAGTGGGTCTGGGCGCTGCGCGTGTTGCAGGCGGAGATCGCGGCGAAGGGGGACGACAAGACCGCCATCTCCAGAATCTCGCTTCCCGGCAAATACGCGACGACCGAAGCCGCCGTGTTCCGGCTGATCGCCCGTGGCATCGCCAGCGACAACCCGGCCGAATTCTTCGAGCAGGCGCGCAGACTCGCGGAGAAGCATCAGCCGCAACTGCTCGTGTACGCCCACATCGCCTTCATCAACGTCGCCCAGGATGATTACGAGGTGCATGCACGCAAGGCGGTGGCGCTGGCGAAGAACAATCGCCTCCTTCGCGCGAACGCGCTCAACGGGCTGACACGGCGCTACACGGGTGCCGGCCATTACGCGAAAGCGGTGGAGTCGGGAAAGGAGGCGATGGAGATCTACACCGCCCTCGGCGCCGACGGCCGCATTGCCACCGGAGGCGGCAACCTCGGATGGGCGTACCACGAGACCGGCAACTGGGAAATGGCCGAGGAGCTGTTCCGGCGGGCCGAGGCGGCGGCCTTGCGGACCGGGCGGAAGGATCTCGTCCCAACGTGGCGCAACCAGCTCGGCAATGTGTTGTTCGCGCGAGAACAGTTCGAAGAGGCGGCGCGCTCCTACGAACAGGCGCTGCAGATCGCCCCGAAAGACGGCGCGATCCTCACGAACCTCGCGCGCACGAGTGTCGAGCGCGGCCAGTTCGCCGCCGCCTCGCAGTACGTCGCGCATGCGCTCGCACAGTCGAATGGCGATCAGCGGCTCCGCGCGCGGATCGTGCACGCGCGCATCGACGCGGCGTGGGGGGAGCACGAGCGCGCGGAGAAAACGCTGCTCGAGGTGATCGCCGCAAAGGAGAAGCATCCCGCCACCGAGTGGAGCGCGCGTGCGCATCTGGCGCTGGTCTATGCGCACCTGCAGCGAAACGCCGAGGCAGAGCGCTATTTTCTGGAAGCGATCAAGACCGCGCGGCAAGCGAAAGAGGCGATCAAGGATTCCGGCCTGCGCATCTCCTTCTTCAATGCGCCACGAGAAGTCTTCAACGGATACGTCGACTTCCTCGTGCGCCTGAATCGCAAAGAAGACGCATTGAAGGCAACCGAGCTGATTCGAGCCGCACAGAACGACCAGACGATCGACGCGCGCGCCTTTGCCAGACAGACCGGCGCGACCATCCTCTGCTACTGGCTCGGACGCGATCGCTCGCATGCGTGGCGCGTGACGCCGAACGAAGTCGCGCACGCGGTGCTGCCGCCGGCGAAGACGATCGAGGGTGCGGTCGCCGATTACGCGAAGGCGCTCGCCCATCCACGCACGTCGCTCGTTGCCGCGCGCACGAAAGCGCGCACGTTGTACGACATGCTCGTGGCGCCGGTCGCATCGCGGTTCACGAAAGACGCGCGCGTGGTCATCGTCGCGGACGGCGCGTTGCACGCGCTCAATTTCGAGACGCTCGTGCCGCCGTCGGCCCCGCAGCGCTACTGGATCGAGGACGTGATCCTCAGCAGCGCCGGATCGCTGCGGCCGCGCGTGCCGCGCAAAGTGAAAGCCGACACGGCGATGCTGATCGTGGGCGATCCCGTGCCGGCGGTGAAAGAGTTTCCGAAGCTCGCCAATGCGGCGACGGAGATCCGCACGGTCGCCGCGCATTTTCCGCGCCGCGTCATCCTGCAGGGTGCGAAGGCGACGCCGTCCACGTTCGCCGCCGCCTCGCCGCAGAAGTTCGAGTTCCTGCATTTCGCGGCGCATGGCGTCGCCGTGCGCAAGCTTCCGCTCGAGTCGGCGGTCATCCTTTCGCGCGACGCGGACAACGAATACGAGCTCCTCGCGCGTGACATCGCCGACCTGAAACTGCAGGCGCTCCTCGTCACGATCTCGAGCTGTTACGGCGCGGGCGATCGCACGTTCGCCGGCGAAGGGCTGGTGGGACTGGCGTGGGCATTCTCGAACGCCGGTGCGGACCACGTCATCGCGGCGCTCACCAAGGTCGACGACACGTTCTCCCCGAAACTGATGGACCGCATGTACGGCTCGATCCGCAACGGCGACGATCCGGCCGAGGCCTTGCGCAATGCGAAGTTGAAGTTCGTGCGGGAGGGAGGCGCGTACAGCATGCCGCGCTACTGGGCGCCGTTCATGTTGTATTCGGGCTCCTGAGCGTCCCCGGCAGGATTCGAACCTGCGACCCACGGCTTAGAAGGCCGTTGCTCTGTCCGACTGAGCTACGGGGACACAAAGCGCATTGCCAGAGGGGGATGATAATCTCCGCGCTCGCATGATCAACATCGAATTGATTCGGAAAGATCCCGCCGCGATCGAGGCCGCACTGAGGCGCCGGGTCGACAACGTCAGCCTCGCCGAAGTCGTGCAGCTCGACAACCAGCGCCGCGAGATCCAGACCGCGCTGGACGAGCGCCGTTCGAAGCGCAACGAGCTCTCCAAACAGATCGGGATGCTGCGCGGCAAAGGCAACGACACCACCGAGCTGCAGGCTACCGCCACCTCCATCAACAGCGAGATCGCCGAGCTCGAACAGCGCATGACCGAAACGCAGGCGTCGCTCGAGGAGAAGATCGCGCAGTTTCCCAACGTCCCGGACGACCGCGTTCCCGACGGCGGCAAGGAGAACAACCAGGTCGTGAAGACCTGGGGTGAGCCGCCGAAGCTCCACGCGCAGTTCAAAGACCATCACGAGCTTTCGCGCCAGCACGAG
Organism: Thermoanaerobaculia bacterium; assembly: GCA_035629395.1. GTDB lineage: Bacteria > Acidobacteriota > Thermoanaerobaculia > Gp7-AA8 > Gp7-AA8 > QHVT01. The sequence continues at coordinate 154,163 of DASPHZ010000030.1, read as the reverse complement.
CTCATCGACTACGAGCGCGGCACGAAGATCGGCGGCAGCGGTTTCTGGATCTACAAAGGCCAGGGCGCGGCGCTCGAGTGGTCGCTCATCGATTACTTCAATCGCGAGCACGTGAAGGACGGCTACACCTTCATGCTCCCGCCGCACCTCCTGCTCGACTTCTGCGGCTTCGCGGCGGGCCAGTTCCCGAAATTCCGCGAGGACGTCTTCCACCTGCAGGTCACCGAAGACAACCGCCAGCGCTTCCTCCTCCCGACCGCGGAGACGGCGATCCTCAGCGCGTACAGCGAAGAGATCCTCGAGCGCGAAACGCTGCCGCTCAAAGTGTTCGCGTACACGCCGTGCTATCGCCGCGAAGGCGGCGGGTATCGCACCGAAGAGCGCGGAACGTTACGCGGACATCAGTTCAACAAAGTGGAGATGTTCCAGTTCGTCGAGCCCGACGACGCCGAGCGCGCGCTCGCTGAGCTCGTGCGCAAGGCGGAGCGCCTCGTCGAAGGACTCGGCCTGCACTACCGCACGTCGCTTCTCGCGGCGAAAGACGTCAGCGCCTCGATGCGCATGACGTACGACGTCGAGGTGTGGATCCCGAGCATCAACGGCTACAAGGAAGTGTCGTCGATCTCGTGGGCGGGCGATTACCAGGCGCGCCGCGCGAACATCCGCTACAAGCCGGAAGGAAAAAAAGGGACGGCGTTCATCCACACGTTGAACGCGTCGGGTCTCGCCACGAGCCGCCTGTTGCCGGCCATCGTCGAGCAGCTCCAGCGGGAGGACGGCACGATCACGGTTCCGGAGCCGCTGCGGCACTGGCTGGGAACGGATGTGATCGGGAAGCCGAAGTAGGAGGAAAGTGGTCGGGGCGAGAGGATTCGAACCTCCGACCCCCTGCTCCCAAAGCAGGTGCGCTACCAGACTGCGCTACACCCCGACACGAAGACCTGAAACTGCGGCGGTCAACAGACCGCCGCGGCGCATTATGCCGCCGCCGGCCCGGGCCGTCACCCTGAGGCATAGACGCCGAAGGGTCTCGAAATACGGCCGGCGAAGTTCGAGACCCTTGGCCGTCTCGCGCGGCTCGAGGGTGACGAGGGCGCGGACTATACCGCGTGTGCGGTCGGCAGGTTCGGCGCGGGCGCGTCGCCGTACGTACGCGGCGGGAGCGCGGCCATCCACTTCGCCGCGTCGGGACCTTCGAGCAGGAACTCGAACGCCGCGCCGTGCGACCGCAGGCGCAGCACGCGGCAGCCGTTACGCACCGCGTGACCCGTCGCGAGGTCGTCCGCGTACTCGATCTCGTCGATGCGGTCGAGATCGAACGACGCTTCGAGATCGGGATTCTCGTAATAGAACGCTTCCGCCGTGAGGGAGAGCGCGACGTCGATCTCCTCGGTTCCCTCCACGTACCACGCGCGGCTCTGCAGCCGCGAAGCGGCGCGCCGCTTCTCCAGCATCGTGCCGACGAGATCCCGGCGGTGCTGCCGCATGAGCGCGACGACCAGTACCACGGCGACCACTACTCCGACGATACTCACGACCCCAAGGAACGACATCGCTTCCGCCTCCTCGCGTTTGTTTCAGATTTTTTGCTTGAAGAAAATGTAATCCCATTTACGGAAATCCACCAGTCGTTTTCGTACGGTCTGGCGGGCCCTGCCATGCTTTTTTCCGTGCTGCACTAGAATGCGGTCAATGGCCTCAGCACGGCGGAAGACCCGTAATGAGCATTCGTCGGGCGGCGCTGTCATCTCCATGCGCGACGGTGTTCCGCACGTCGCGCTGATCGCCACGCGCAACCGGACGCGCTGGGGTCTGCCGAAGGGTGCCGTCACCGCGGGCGAGACCTCCGAGGCGGCGGCGTTGCGGGAAGTACGGGAGGAGACGGGGCTCGAAGCGCGCATCCTCCGGCCGCTCGACACCATTGAATACGTCTTCCGCGCCGGCGACACGCTGATCCAGAAACGCGTCGATTTCTACCTGATGGAGTACGTCGCCGGTGAGCTCGAGCCGCAGCTCAGCGAGGTCGACGACGTGGAGTGGGTCGAGCTGACGTCGGCGCTGCGGCGCGCGAGCTTCGACTCGGAGCGGAAGCTGCTCGAGATGGCGCAGCAGGACTTTTCTTCTTCGCCGCTGCCGTCGTCTTCTTCTTCGTAGTCGTCTTCCTGCGTTTCTCTTCCGCTTCGAGACGCGCGGCGAGCGTCGGCGCCTTTCGCGACGAAGCCTTCCGGTTGCTCTGCCAGACGTTCTCCGGATTCACTTCCTCGACCAGCCGGTTCGACACGACCGAGCGCGGCGCGACCTGCGTCACGTCGATCTCTTCGTTCGCGAACTGGTCGCGATGTTTGAGCAGCAGCCATTCGTTGCCCTTGTCGCCGGAACGCCCGCGTCCGGAGATGCGCACGAGCGCCCACTCGCCGAACATCTTTTTTCCGTGGAGCCGGAAGGTCAGTTTGCCGGACTTGAGCGCCTTCACCGGATCGTTGCCCGGCTCGATGAACTCCCACTCCCCCTGGTCCCAGATGATCACGTTCCCGCCGCCGTACTGCCCCGCGGGGATCACCCCTTCGAAGGCGGCGTAGTCGTATGGATGGTCCTCCGTCATCATCGCCAGGCGTTTGGTGGTGGGGTTGTACGACGGCCCTTTCGGCACCGACCACGACTTGAGGACGCCCTCCATCTCCAGGCGGAAGTCGTAGTGAAGATGCGAGGCCTGGTGTTTCTGGATGACGAAGATCGGCCCTTTGCCGAGCTTCTTCGTGCGGCCCGCCGGCTCCGGCGTTTCGCCGAAGTCGCGCATCTTTTTGTATTTGTCGAGCAGGTCCGGCATTGCACCTCCGTCACTCCGCGAAGTGAAGAGTCCCGGCTACACGGTCGCGCGGAGACCTTCACGTCTGCGGTTCAGGACGACGTCAGGACACCTTCTTCTTTTTCGCCGTCGCCGCCGCTGCAGCCGGCTTGCGGGCCGGTGCCTTCTTCGCCGGTGCGCGCTTCGGCGTGCTCCCTTCGAGGCTGCGGCGCAGCGCCTCCATGATGTCGACGACTTCCGCCGCCTTGTCGCTCTCCTGCGTCTGCGCGACGATCACCTCGCCCTCCGATTTCGCGCGAATGCGATCCATCAGGCGCTCGCGATACTCGTCTTTGTACTGCAGCGGGTCGAACGTCTCCTCGGTCAGCTCGTTGATGAGCATCTCCGCGAGAGCGATCTCCTTGTCGCGCACTTCGCCCCCTTCCGCGTCGATCGCGGAAAAGTCGCGCACCTCGTCCGCGTAATACATCGTGTGCAGAATCAGTCCGTTCTCGAACGGACGCAGTACGACGAGGTGCTCCTTCGCACCCGACACCCACCGCGCCACCGCCACCTTCCCCTGCTTCTTCATCGCCTCGGAGAGCAGCCGGTACGTCTTCGCGCCGCCGGCCGCGGGGCCGAGGTAGTAGGCCTTTTCGAAGAAGACGGGATCGATCTGGTCGAGGTCGACGAACTCCGTGATCTCGAGCGCGCGATCCTGATCGCTCTCCAGCGCCTCGATCTCCTCCGCGGTGAACGTGACGTACTGGTTCTTCGCGATCGGATAGCCCTTGACCATGTCGGACATCTCGATCATCTCTTCGTGCTGCGGGCACCACCATTTGCGATTGACGCGCGAGCCGCAACTGCCGTGCAGCATGTTGAACTGCACGTCTTCCGACTTGGTGGCCGTGTAGAACCGCACCGGGATGTTGACGAGCCCGAACGTGATGGTCGCGTTGCGAAGCGGGCGCAGTGCCATGACTTCCTCCGTCACGAATCTTGTGCACGGTGCGTTCCATGCTTTAGAGTGTGGAAGTCGCCTGTTTCCAGTGAGTTAGTCGATATGCGGCGCTGTTCTTGCAGGGAGGTCGCCGAGTCTCGAGATGTCTCCATCCATCCGGCGCATGCTCTGGGGAGCCTTTGCAGGCCTCGCCCTCCTCACCATTGCTGGTGTGGCGTTCACCATTGCCATCCTGCGGATGGAGCAGAAACAGGAGTTCGCGATCATCCAGGAGTCGCGCCGCCTGACCGACTCCGTCCGCATCATGGACGAGTCGCTGGTGACGATGGTCTCCGCCGCGCGCGGATTCGTGCTCACCGGGCAGAGCGCGTTCGAGCAGCAGCACGCTGATGCGATCCGCGAGTTCGGCACCGCCCAGGCGGTGGCCCGTGAGCGAGTCCGCGATCCGCGCGACAGCAGCAACCTGAACAAGTTCATCCGGCACTTCAAGGACTTGCAGAAGCTGACGACGGAGACGATCCGGCGGCGCAACGAGCGCCCCATCGCGGAGCAGCTCGTCGTCGACACTTCGACGGCGCGCCGTTCCGAGCCCGATTACGCGCAGCTCATCATCGAGCGCATCCAGTCCGAGCAGAGCGAAGCGCTCGAACAGCTCGCCACCGCGCGCCAGTGGGTGATGATGGGGATGATCTTCATCGGCCTCGGCGTCATCGTCACCGGCGCGATCGCCGCGCTGCGAATCGAGGCGCATCTCGGCGAGTCGCTCACACGCCAGGTGCGCCGCACCGAGGCCATGATCGCCGGCATGTCCGACGGCGTGCTGCTCGTCGACGGCGAAGGCAACACGGTCTTCATCAATCCCGCCGGCCAGCGTCTCCTCGGCAAGTCGGAGGTCGACGTGCCGATCACGCGTCAGGCCGAGGTGTACCGGCTGCGCGACGAACATGGCCGTGCGATCGATACACAGGAGCTCCCGGCGGCGCAGGCGTTGTCGACCGGCAGAACCGTGCAGGACGTCACCATCCTCATCGCGCGCGACAACGACAAAGTCGCCGTGTCGATGAGCGCGACACCGCTGCACGAAGACGAGCGCACGACCGGTGTCGTGGTCACGTTCCGCGACATCACCGAACGGCGCGCGCTCGAAGAACAGATGCAGGTGCAGGCCGAGAGCGCGCAGATCCTCGCCGACGCGGGCGCGTTCTTCGCCAGCAACATCGACCCGAACTGGGTCACGCAGGCCATCGCCGAGCGCGTCGCGGAAGTCCTCGGCGACTGGTCCGCCGTCATCCTGCGCACGCCCGACAACAAAGAGCTCAGCGTCGCCGCCATCTATCACCGCGACATGTCCTCCCTCGGACTGGCGTGGTCGTACATCTATCGCCAGCCGCTCATCGTCGGCGAAGGGATCATCGGCCAGGTCGTGTCGAGCGGCTATCCGTCGCTGACGACGAACGTGCGCGGCCTCTCCGACGTCACCATTCCCGGCACGTATCACCCGTCGCCGGTGAAGCTCGCGTCGCTGCTGATCCTGCCGCTGCGCACGCGCCGCGAAGTGATCGGCGCGCTCGTCATCGCGGCGAACGATCCCGAGCACGCGATGACGGACGACAAGCTGCCGCTCGCGGAAGTGCTCGCCGAGCGCGCGTCGCTCGCCATCGAAAACGCCAGGCTCTACACCGAACAGGTCGAAGCGCGCCGCAAGCTCGAAGACCTCTCGCGCCTCAAGGACGAGTTCCTCTCCATCGCCTCGCACGAGCTGCGCACGCCGGTCACGTCGATCAAGGGCTACACGCAGCTCGCGAAGATGCTGATCAAGGAAGGCGACCTCAATACGTCCGAGGAGTACCTGGACATCGCGCTCGACCAGATCGATCGCATGTCGCGGCTCATCCTCGAGCTGCTCGACGTGTCGCGCATCGAGACGGGAAGACTGGAGATCCGCCGCGAGCCGATCGGCTGGTCGAACTTCGTGCGCGACGTCGTGCACCGCCATCACACCGCGGTCAGCGACCGCCGCTTCCACGTCAGCGTTCCGGATGACGCCAAGTACGTCATCGGCGACCGCGATCGTCTCGAACAGGTTCTCGGCAATCTGCTCGAGAACGCGGTGAAGTACTCGCCGGAAGGCAGCGACGTCACGGTGACGGTCGAGGATCGCGGCGACTCGTACGTGACCGCGGTGTGCGATCGCGGCATCGGCATTCCGGCGGACGAGCTCGCGCAGGTGTTCGAGCGCTTCCATCGCGGACGCCAGGTCTCTTCGACGAACTACGGCGGTCTCGGCCTCGGTCTCTACATCACCAAACAGATCGTCGAGCGCCACGGCGGCTCGATCTGGGTGGAGAGCAAGGAAGGGCAGGGGACGGCGTTCTACTTCCTGCTCCCCGCGAGCGAGGCGCCGGCGCTGACGCCGCAGGCGCAGGCTGTCGCGTCGTCGTAATGCTCCTCGCGCTCCTGCTGTCGATTGCCACTCCGGATCTGCGCCTGGAGCTCGTGCGCGAATCGCTGACGGGACGGCATTGCCGCTATCGCGAGTACGTGGCCGGCGTTGCGACAGAGAACTTCGTCACGCGCGACTGCCCTTCATCCAACCTCCACCCCGCCTTTCCCCGCGACGCCGTGAACGGGAATGGTGACGGTCAGATCAAAACCGCGCGCATCTTCGATCCCAACCCCGTCGCCGCGATCAACGACCCTTTCCTGCAGGACCGCAACGACTCCGCGTTCGCCGTCCCCGAGCACGCCTACGACCTCGTCGAGCTCCACGACGTCGCCGCATCCGGCCCGCTCCGCGGCCCCCACGTGCGGCTCGTCGACGTCCAGTCTCCGACCATCGCACCGCCCGACGCCTCGCAGCCGCTTCTCTTCAATCGCGCCGACGACGGTTTCGAAGACGTCAACGTCTACTTTCACATCGATCGCAATCAGCGCTACCTGCAGTCGCTCGGCTACACCGGCGAGCGCGCGGTGGTGCCGTACGCGATCGAAGTCGACGCGCATGCCGCGGGCGGCGCGGACAACTCGTTCTTCGTTCCTTCGCCGACGACCACCGCCATCGGCACGCTCTTCTTCGGCGAAGGCGGCACCGACGACGCGGAAGACGCGGACCTCGTCGTGCACGAGTACGGTCACGCCATCCTCGAATGGATCGCGCCGGGCGTGTACGCGGGTGCGTTCGCAAGCGAGTCGCGCGCGCTCAGCGAAGGCTTCGGCGACTACTGGGCGTACTCCGCGCACGTCGAGCAACGCCTCGCCAGCGGACGCGATCCATTCTGCTTCGCCGACTGGGACGCGCGCTGCTGGGACGACGATCCGTCGCAGCGCTGCGCCTATCAGAAGGACAGCGACTGCCTGCGCCGTCTCGACTCGCCACGCACGATGGCGCAGTTCGAGCGCAACGAATCGGGCGGCGTCGAGCATCGCAACGGCACGATCTGGTCGTCGGCGCTGCGCGAGATCCATCAGCAGCTCGGACGCACGATCACGGACACGATCCTCGTCGAATCGCTCTTCGGCACGCCGCCGCGTCCGACGTACGCGATCGCCGCGCGCCGTCTGCTCGAAGCGGATCGCCTGCTCTACGGCGGCACGCACGCGAACGTGATCTGCGGCGTGATGCGCACGCGCGGCATTCTCGGCTCGTGCGACGACACGCCGCGCGGCGAGCTCACGCATTTTCAGAGTCCCGAGCACGCGCTCGCGATTCCCGAAGCGAGCACCGTCGGCGTGACGTCGACATTGACGATCGACGATCCGCGCGCGATCGAGCGTCTGCTGGTGCGCGTCGACATCGCGCATCCCTCGCGCGGCGATCTGCGCATCGACCTCGTCGCGCCGGACGGCACGGCGATCCTGCTGCAGCAGGTCTCCTTCGAGCGCGATGCGGACGTGCGCACGACGTTCGGCCTCACCGCCACGCCGCTCGAATCGCTCGACATCCTGCGCGGACGCAGCGCGGAGGGGACGTGGAAGCTGATCGTGCGCGACCAGCGGCAGCGCGACGTCGGCACGCTGCTGTCGTGGGGCCTCGTCATTCAATTCGCAGGCGACACGCCGTCGCTGCAGCGTCCGCGCGCGCTCTTCCGGCAGACGATCCCCGTCGTCGCGCATCTGTTCGGCGCGAACGCCACGCGTTTCGCGAGCGACGTGCGCATCGCCAACGTCACGGAATCCGCGCAGCACGCGACGCTGATCTTCACGCGCAGCGGCGCGGACGGCACGCGCGACTTCGCGACCGTGCATCTCGTCATTGCAGCGGGACAAACCATCGCCTTCGACGACGTCGTCGAAAGCGCGTTCCACACCGCGGGCAGCGGCAGTCTCGAGATCCTCGGCGACGTGCTCGCCATGAGCCGCACGTACGCGCTCACGCAGCGCGGCACGTTCGCGCAGCAGATTCCGCCGCACGAGCACAGCACCTCGCTCACCGAAGCGCCGCTCCTGCTCCATCCCCTCGACGCGCCGGACACGCGCTACAACTTCGGCGTCACCGAGACCGCGGGCGAGCACGGCGTCGTGGTCGTGGGCGAGCGGCGCGTCGAGCTCGCGCCGTTCTCGCACGTGCAGTTTCCCGGCGAGCCGCGCCTCGTCGAAGTGGACGTCGTGAGCGGAGGCGCTGCCGTCGTCGCGTACGTCTCGCAGGTCGACAACACGTCCGGCGATGCGATGTACGTCCCCGCCACACGGCTCGACTTTGCGCCGCCCGTGGCCATCGCGCCGGTGATCACCAACGACACGTGGCAAAGCGATCTCTGGATCCGCGCGCAGGGACCGGGCGGCGTCGCGAAGATCGACGCCATCGGCGTGCAACAGCCTTCGACGAACGTGACGCTCACCGGCTACGACGCGTACGCCGACGTCCTCGCGCGCCTCTTCCATCGCACGATCACCACCGCCGCTTTGCGCGTGACGCTGCCGCACTACGCCGTCGCCGCGACGCGCGTGCGCAACGGCAACGTCAGCCAGTTCATCCCGCTGCTGCACCTCGAGGCCGGACCCGTGCAGCACCTCCCGTACGTCGAGAACGCGTCGCCCTATCGCACGAACGTGGGCATCGTCAGTGAGGCCGAGGCGATCGCGGAGGTGACGGTCTACGACGCGGCGGGCGCCGCGGTGATGCGTACGACGCTCGCGACGTCAGGCGGATTCGTGCAGACGCCCATCACCGCGCGCGTGGTCAACGGCCGCGCACACGTGCGATTCACGGCGGGCCGCGGCCGCGCGTACGCGTCCGTCGTCGACGACCGCACAGGGGACGCGACGTTCGTCGCCGGTCGCTGATCGTGTATTCTTCGCCCCGCCATGTCCGAACTTTCGCCACGGCAGGAGCTGCCGGAGGCGCAATCGCTGGCGCAGCTCCCGCTCGAGATCCTCGAAGAAGTGATCCGGCAACTGCGCAGCACGCGCAATGACATCATCCGTTTCGGCGTCTGGAACATCCGCAATCTCTCCGACGACGATTTCAACAAGACGGACGACCGCAAGCTCCTCGGCTACTTCCGCCAGGACCTGCTCGAGACCCGCTTTCTCTCCAAAGGCCGCCGCATCGATCTCATCCAGCTCTGGCGCTGGTTCGACGATCAGATGAGCGGCATCGAGCCGCTGCTCATCGCCGACCGCGAGATCTTCCTCAACGTCCAGGACAAGGACCTCGAGAAGGTGCGCAAGCGCATCGCCGAGATCCAGTCGTTCCTGCCGGCCCTGCGCGGCGACGACCTCGAAGCGTTCCGCCGCGTGAAGTACAAGCTGCGCCGGATCGTGATGCGCCTGACGTACGACCTGCATCACCTCTTCAAGCGGCTGGAGAAGTACCGCAAGAACTTCTTCACCGGCGGCCTGGGCGCTCCCCGCCCCGAGCGCGTGCCGCTCGAAGCGGTGGCCGAGATCCCCGAGCCCGCGGTCGACGAGCACGACCACGAGCACGATCACGACGACGGAGAGGTCTAGGCGTCAGGCATCAGGCGTCCGGGAGGAGAATCCCGGAGACCCGACGCCCGACGCCAACCCCCGTTCAGATCTCCACGGTACTGGTCTGCCCGTCCTGCACCACCACCTGCTTCGACTCGAGCACGTTGTTGTTCTCGTCGACCAGTTGCAGCGTGTAGGAGCCCGCGGCCACGTTCGTGTACGTCGTCGCGGCGGGGCTCGGCAGGAGGTCGCGCGCCTGCGTGATCGACCACGCGTAACGCGGATAGGCGATGCCGTTTGCGTCGAGCAGACGCACGCGGCGCGGCACGTTGTGCTTCGACATCACCTGCAGCGAGCCGCCCGGTGAGAGCGCGACGCTCTGCGTCGACGGCGACTGGAAGCTGATGTTGCGCGGGGCGTAGTTCATCGCCGAGACCGACGCCGTGTACGCACCCGGGCTCACCGGAATGCGCAGTTCGGTGGCGTCCGCGCCTCCGCCCATGAGGAACGACATCCGCGATTCGTGCACGACGCGTCCCTGCATGTCGTACACGACGATCTGCGCCGCGATCGGACGTCCGTCGCGCGCGTCGACGACCTTCAACACCACACCGTCATTGCGCGCCAGGCGCAGCTCGACGTTGTCGAGTGCCGATTCGCCGACCATCAGCTCCGTGACCTGATTGCCGTAGCCGTCCTTCGTGGCCGTGGCGGTGTACGTGCCCGGCGGCACGGAGTCGATGACGAACGCGCCCGTGGAATCGGTGACGCCGCCGCGCAGGCCGCGGAAGTCGGGCGTGGTCGTGGAGCGAAGCTGCACGGAGACGTTTGCGATCGGATCGCCGTTCGCGGCGTCGAGCACGCGCCCGCGCACCATTCCCATCTTGTAGTCGACGTCGAACGTGCCCGAGCCGCGCACGGTGTACGTCGTGTGATACGGCGCGTAGCCGCGCTGCATGTCGCTGATCGAGACGTCGTACACGCCGTCCTCGAGGCCCGTCACGCTGTACTGCCCCTGATCGTCGATCGTGCCGCCCGACGCCGCGGCCTGATCGGACGCCTTCGGATGGAACATGATGCTGCCGCCGCGCATCACCTGGCCGTTGCGCGTGATGCGTCCGCGCACCGTCACGTCGCCGCGGAACTCGAGGTCGACCTGCTGTGAGCTTCCCGGCTCCACTTGCAGCGTGTGGCTGCGCGTGGTCCTGTAGCCCGCTCCCATCGTTGCCCGGGGAGAGATCATCGCGTGCACCTGCACGCTGCCGGTGGGCGCGCCGTCGATGCGGTAATTGCCCTGCGCGTCGACGCTGGCCGATGCCTGCGTGCGATTGCCGAAGGCCTGCACTTCGACCATCGCCAGTTCCTTCGGCGACACGCCGGTGACGCGGCCGTAGATCGAGCCGCCCGTGCGCATGACGATGCGCAACGGGGCGCCCGAGGTCGCGTCGTAGTCCTCCACGCGCCCCTCGGCGTATCCCGTCTTCGACGCGACGACCGTGTAGCGTCCTGCATTCACCGACTCGAGCTCGAACGTGCCGCTCGCGTCCGTGCGGGCATGAGCGAATCCGCCGCCGCGCAGCTCGACCGCGGCATCCGCGACCGGCGCGCCTCCCTCGGTGACGACCGTGCCCGTGATCTTCTGTCCCGCCGTGAGCTGCAGGTCGAGGCGCGTCTCGCGTCCCTTGAGCGTGACCTGCTTCCGCACCGGCGCGTGCTTCGCGTGCGAGAACATGATCGTTTCCTCGCCCGCTTCGAGCGAGTCCAGCACGTACTCGCCGTTGCTGTCGGTGGTCGCGGAGCGGCGCATGCCGGACGCCGCGAAGTTGCCCGTCGGCGACGGTGCGAGCGTCACGCTGACGTCGCTGAGTGCCTGTCCGTTCGGAGCGGTGACGCGGCCGATCAGCTTCACGCCGGTATCGAGTCCGACCTCGATGTCGCTGAGCGCCTTCCCTTCCTCCACGGTGACGTTCATGCGTCCGCTCGCGTAACCGGGAGCGTTGACGACGAGCGTCATCGCGCCCGCCGGCACGTTCTCGAGCACGAACGTGCCGTCCTCGCTCGTGAAGTCGCGGAGCTGCGGCGGTCCCATCATCATCATCGGGCCACCGCCGCGCGACATCGAGATGCCGGCCTGGAACGCCGTGACCGGCTTGCTCGAGCCTTTCTCCACCACGCGTCCGCTGACGCGTCCACCCGCGCGCACTTCGATCACGACGTCGCGCGCCGGGGCTTCGACGTTGCGCATCTCGGAGATGAACTCGTCTTCCTTGCGCACCATCAGGCGCGCGGGACCCGCGCCGAGGCCGCCGACGGTGAACGCGCCGTCAGGACCGGTGACGGCGCTCGAGTCGCTCGCGCCGATGGCGGTGACGCGCGCGTTCTCGATGCCCGCGCCGTTGCGCGTGACGCGCCCCGTGATCTCGACCGCGGGCTCGAGCGACGTCTCCACCGCGGGCGAGGACGTGGGCGAGATCACCTGACCGGCCACCAACTTCGGCGCGAAGCCGTCGCGGCGGAACGAAAAGTCGTACGTCCCTTCCTTGACACGCAGCGTGAACGTGCCGTCGGAGGCGGTGCGCACGGCGTCGTCATCGCGCTGCGGACGGCCGAGCATGAAGACGCGCGTCATCATCCCGCCGCGCCCCCCTTCCGCTTCCGTCGCCGTGACGGCGACACCCGACAGCGGCTCGCCCTGCGCATCGGTCACGCGTCCGCTGACGGCGATGCCGCTCGGGATCACCAGCACGACGCCCGTTTTGCGCTCCCCCGAGGAGAGGCGGAGCGTTTCGCTCTTCACCGTGGGGAGCCCTTTCTTCATGGCCCGCAGCGCGATCTCGCGGTCCTGCTCCACGCGCATGCTGAAGCGGCCGTCCGGTCCGCTGACCGCGCCGAACTCGTTCATGACGCGCATCCCGCCCATGAACGGCGCATCGGGGCTCTGCGGCGAGATCGATGCCGCCACGACGGGATTCTTCGACTCGTCGACGACCACGCCGCTGACACGCGCCGCCTGCAGGAGCGACAGGTCCTTCGACGCCGTCTGACCGGCGACCGCCGCGATGTCGGCCGCAGAAGAGCCCATGTACGAAGGATGCAACGGCCAGAGCATGTACGAGCCCGGCGCCACGACCGTGCTGAACGCGCCTTTCGCGTCGGTGACGAGGGTCGTGCTGGAGCCGCGCGGCAGGCGCATCCCGCCCGAGCTGAGCGTGATCGTTGCGCCGGCGATCGGCATCTTCGTTTTCGTGTCGGTGACGCGGCCGGAGACCGTCGCGCCCTTGGCGAGTTTCAACGTGTACGCGGCGTCTTTCGTGAACGCACGCTGCGCGAGGAGCGAATCCTTCCTGGCGGTGAGCGTGGTCCAGCGAGCGGGCGCGTGCGCGATCGTGAACGTGCCGTCCTCACCGCTCGTGGCGACCGGCCACGAATCCACGAGCAGCGTCGCACCGGCGACCGGCGCGTCGTCGGCCCCGACGACTTTGCCGGTGATCGACGTTCCGGGCGTCAGCTTGAAATTGAGATCGCTCGCGGTGCCCGGCGTGCCCTGCGGGCTACCCTGCAGGATCGCGTAGCCGGGATGCAGCACCACCCACGAGCCCACGCGCTTCGGATCGGGAGCCTGATAGCGTCCCTGCTCGTCCGTCTTCACGAGGTGATCGAAGCCGTTGTAGGTGAGGATGACCCACGCGCCCGCGACGGGTTTGCCGTTCGCCGTGACGGTGGCGGTGCGCGTCTCGGCCTTCGTGAGCGCGATCGCGCCGACCTCCTCGTCGCGCTCGATGCGCCGCTGCAGGGGCTCGTATCCCGCGGCGCTGATGGCGAGATCGACCACCGGCTGTTTCGGCGACTCGATCGAGAACGCGCCTTTCGCGTCCGTCTGCACGGCCGCGATCGGGATGAGCTCGGGGTCCGCCGAGAGGAGGCGGGCGACGCGCTGCTCCGACGTCTCGAGGGGACGTACCCAGACGCGCGCACCGGCGACGGGCTGGCCGTCCGTCGTCATGACGATGCCGGTGACGGCGGCGAATGCGGGGAAAGCAGCGAAACAGAGGGCGAGGAGAGCGCACACTTGTCGTTGCATGGCGAGAGTATGACGCCAGAATTCGCCCGATGTTCCACGCTGTTCCGTGTCGCATGCGACTGATTGCCGTTGCCGCCGCGCTCGCCATCCTCACTTCATGCACCACTGCCGGATCGACAGGAGGAGCCGTGGAAGTGCGCACTCTCGCCCATGACGCCTTCGGCGCGTCCGACACCAAGCAAGCCGTCGTGGCCTTCGACGAGCCGGCGTACCGGCTTCAGTGGGCGTCGCTCGTCGGTCGCGACGAACAGCCGCCCGCCGTCGACTTTACGCGTGAAGCGGCCGTCTTCGTCATGGGCGGCCAGTACGCCACCGGCGGCTACTCCGTCGATGTCAAAGGTGTGACGCTCGAAGGCGAGACGCTGGTCCTCGACGCGGCCGTGGAGGGGCCGCCGGCCGGCTCGATGACGGCGCAGGTCATCACCTCTCCTTATGCGGTGATCGCGGTGAAGAGCCGCTCGTTCAAGACCCTGCGCTGGCCATGAAGCGCCGCAACCCGCTCCGCGGCGAGCTGCTCAAGGCGCGCCTCGATACGCTCGTCGAGACCTTCGACGTCTCCACGATCTCGCCCGATCCGCTCGAGCTCGTGCTGCGTTACGACCAGCCGCTCGACCAGGAAGTGGCCGGGCTCATCGCCGCCGCGTTCGCGTACGGACGCGCGGACATCATCGTCACCAACATCGGCGGTGTGCTCGCGAAGATGGGTCCCTCCCCCTTCGCGTACCTGCAAGCGTTCGACGCTCGCGAAGCGAGCCGCCGCTTCTCCGGCTTCACCCATCGTTTCCACAAGACTCCCGACCTCGTCGCTTTCCTCGCCGCCATTGCGCGCGCCATCGAGCGCCACGGCTCTCTCGGCGCGCTCTTCGAGCTCTGCTACGACGCGGGCGACGCCGACATCGCCCCCTCTCTCTCTCGTTTCGTCCTGGCGCTGCGAGATCTCCCGGACGCCCGGCGCCTGACGCCAGCCGTCACCTATCTCCTCACCAGTCCGACCGACGGCTCCGCCTGCAAACGGATGAACCTCTTCCTGCGCTGGATGATCCGCCGCACCTCCCCCGACCTCGGCCTCTGGAGCTTTGCGGATCCCGCGAAACTGGTCATGCCTCTCGACACGCACGTGCACCGGATCGCCACCTTCCTCGGCCTCAGCGACCGGAAATCCGCCGACTGGAAAGCCGCCCGCGCCCTCACCGACCGCCTCGCTCGCTTCGACGCCGCGGACCCCGTGCGCTACGACTTTGCCTTGTGCCGCCTCGGAATCCTGGATCTGTGCAGCGTCCGCCAGAAAAAAGAAAACTGCGACGTCTGCCTCCTCAACGACGTCTGCCGCTTCCCCGTGCGCGCCTGACCGCCGTGGGCGGGACTCCAAATTTCCGCTCACCAAAATCCAACGGAATGGACCGCCCGCTTTTCCTCCAGAAATCCGGACGCCGATTCAACGTTTCGAATCAATGAATTAGCGCCCTCCTCGCGGCGGCACCCTCATTGAATCCCCGCTGACCCGCTTGACCATGCGCAAATCGCTGATCGCGAACGCACTGATCGCCATCCTCACGGTCGGCGTCGTCCTCGGTGCGTTCGTTTCGTTCCAGCGCAAGCGCTCGTCATTCGAGCGGATCGACTTCACCTTCCGCCGCGACAACGGCGTCATCGTCGTCAAGACCGTCGATCCCGGCAGTGAGGCCGAACGTGCCGGCCTCCGTCCCGACGACGCGATCTGGGTCATCGGCAGCACGCCCACCACCGAAGTCGAAGGGCTGCAGAAAACGCTCCGCCGCATGGGGGAAGAAGTGCCGATGGTCGTCGCGCGCAACGGCGTGCCGATGAGCATCACCTACCGTCCGCCGGCGCTCAGCGTCGACGTGCCGTACCTCATCCTCAGCTTCATCGGCTTCCTCTACCTCGCCATCGGGCTCTTCACTCTTTTCCGAGGAGAGACGACGGACAGCAGGCTGTTCTACTTCGTGACGCTGCTGTCGTTCATCGTCTACGTCTACACACCGGCAGGCGACATCGACTGGAGCTACAAGCTGCTGCAGTCGGTGGAAGAGCTCGCGCGCATCTTCCTCCCGCCGCTCACGTTGAACTTCTTCCTTCTCTTCCCGCGCCCGATCCTGCGCGACCGCCGCTGGATCGCCGCGCTGTACGTCCCGCCCGCGCTGCTCGCGCTCTGGTCGGCGAACGTCCTCTTCTTCAACAACGCCGTCGCCGTGGCCACGCCGCGCCGTTCGCTCGAGATCATCAACTGGCTCGAGCTCTTCGACTTCGGCGTCTACTTCACGATGGCGCTGGTCGCGCTCGCGCTGACGTACCGGCAGGCCGCGCCCACCGGCAAGAAGCAGATCAAGTGGATCACCCTCGGCCTCACGTTCGGGTTCATCCCGTTCGTCGGCATCTACATCATTCCCTATCTCGTCACCGGCAGCGTCGCGCCGGTGTACACGACGCTTTCGATCCTGCCGCTGGCGTTCATCCCGCTCGCCTTCGCGGTCTCGATCCTGCGCTACAAGCTGTGGGACGTCGAAGTCGTCATCAAGGAAGTGCTCGCGTACTCGGTCACTTTCGCGTTCGGCATGATCGCGTTCTCGACCGTGAACCTGCTGCTGCAGCGCGTGATCGAAGAGCGCTCGGCGATGGAGCGCAACTTCCTCGCCTTCACCTCGGGACTCGTCATCGCGGGCGTGCTGATTCCGGTCAAGGGACGCATCGAGTCGGCGATCGAGATGATCCTGTACCGCGAGAGCTACCGCCATCGCCGCACGATGACGGACTTTGCGCAGGAGCTGGCGTCGTTCCACGACGTCCACGAACTGATCGCCATGGTGCGCGAGCGTCTGCGCACGGCGATGCACATCGAGCGCATGAACCTCTTCATGCGCGACGGCACCTCGCTGCTCGTCTACGAGCCCGACGCCGGCGTGCCGCGCCGTATCAGCGCGGACGATTTCGGCGTGATGCCGAAGAGCGGGCCGATCGTGCTCACCGCGCCGCGTCTTCCGGACATGACGGACGTGCCGTGGCAGTTGCTCAGCGCCGGCTATCGCTACGTCTTCCCGCTCCGCAATCGCGGCGAGCTGCAGGGCCTCCTCGTCCTCGGCACGCGTCGCGGTGAAGAGCCGCTCTCGCGCGACGACCTGCATCTCATCGGTACCTTGACCGCGCCCGTGGCGCTGGCGATCGAGAACTCGCGCCTCTACGGCAAACTGCGCCGCCAGCTCGACGAGATCCGCGCGCTCAAGGAGTACAACGAGAACATCATCGAGTCGTCTTTGTCGGCCATCGCGGTTGTCTCGCACGACGGCACGGTGCTGACCGCGAATCGCGCGTTCTGGGATCTCGTCGGATCCGATCACTCCCACGAATCGATCCACCAGCTCTTCCCGCCATACGACGAGCTCCTCGGCACACACGGCCGCACGATGTCCACGCACTTCATCAACAAGCACGGCGTGGAGAAGGAAGTGACGGTCACGGCCAGCCCGTTGTCCGCCGCCGACGTGGCGGACGGCGCGCTGGTGCTCGTCATCGGCGACGTCACCGATCGCGTGCGCCTCGAGCGCGAGCTGCAGGACAAGGAGCGCCTCGCTTCGCTCGGTCTGCTCGCCGCGGGCGTTGCGCACGAAGTCAACACGCCGCTCACCGGCATCTCGAGCTATGCGCAGTTGCTGCTCGCGGAGACGCCGGCCGACGATCCGAAATACCGTCTGCTGAAAAAGATGGAACAGCAGACGTTCCGCGCGTCGAACCTCGTCAACAACCTGCTCGACCTCATCGCCAACCGCCCGCGCTCGCGCGAGGTGGTGAACGTCGCCGACCTCATCGAGGCCACGGTCGCGCTGCACGAGGAGCTGCTCAAGGCGAAGCGCATCACCGTCCACTGCGCCGTCCGGCCGTTCAAGGTGCGCGGGAACTTCCACGACCTGCAGCAGGTTGTGACGAACGTTCTGCTCAATGCCCGCGACGCGGTGGCAGAAGGCGGCAACATCTGGATCCAGGTTGCGGAAGTGAATGAGCGCGTGCTGATCCGCGTGCGTGACGACGGCAAGGGAATCGCGCCGGACATGCTGGGACGCGTCTTCGATCCGCTCGTCACCACCAAACGCGGACAGGGCGGCACCGGTCTCGGACTGGCGATCAGCCGCCGGCTCATTCATGCTTGCGACGGCGAGATCACCGTCGAGAGCACGCCCGGCAATGGCGCCGAGTTTTCGATTACGTTGCCCCGGCTGGAGAAGGCAGTAGGCAGTATGCAGTGACGCGCATGCGAATCCTGATCGTCGACGACGAAGAAGTCCTGCGAGACGTGCTCGAAGTCGTGCTCCGGCGCGAGGGTTTCGACTGCGTCACCGCGGCCAGCGGCGAAGAGGCGCTCAGCGTCCTCGATTCCGAGGAAGTCGACCTGATCATTCTCGACGTCATGCTGCCGGGCATCAGCGGCATCGACACGCTGCGCGCGATCCGCATCTCCAACCCGCATCTTCCCGTCATCGTCATCACCGCGTTCTCGTCCATCGACGGCGCGATCGAGGCGATGAAGTTCGGCGCCTTCCACTACATCCCCAAGCCGTTCAAGAACGAGGAAGTCGTGCTCACGGTCAACAAGGCCCTCGAGCAGCGGCGCCTCTCCACCGAGAACGAACGGCTCAAGGAAGAGCTGTCCGAGAAGTACGCGTACTCGAACATCATCGGCAAGAGCGAGATCATGCGGAAGGTCTTCGACCTCATCCGCCTCGCCGCGCCGTCGCGCTCGAACATCCTCATCACCGGCGAGTCGGGCACCGGCAAGGAGCTCGTCGCCAAGGCGATCCACCACGGCAGTCCGCGTGCGCGCAATGCGTTCGTGACCGTCAACTCCGGATCGCTGCCGCCGGAGCTGCTCGAGTCGTCGCTATTCGGCCACGTCAAAGGCGCGTTCACCGGCGCGATCGCCACCAAGCGCGGCCTCTTCGAGGTCGCCGACGGCGGCTCGATCTTCCTCGACGAGATCGGCAACATCAATCTCGAGACGCAGGCCAAGCTGCTGCGCGTGATCCAGGAAAAAGAGTTCATGCGCCTCGGCTCGGTCGAGACGGTTCGCGTCGACGCGCGCATCGTCGCGGCGACGAACGCCGATCTGCACAAGCTGATGGCGGAGTCGCGCTTCCGCGAAGACCTCTACTACCGGCTCAACGTCATCACCATCCAGCTCCCGCCGCTGCGCCGGCGGCGTGAGGACATCCCGCTCCTCATCCACCACTTCCTGCAAAAGTACTCGGAAGAGAACCGCCGCAAAGTGCGCGAGGTGACGCCGGAAGCGATGCGCATCCTTCTCGACTACCCGTGGCCCGGCAACGTGCGCGAGCTCGAGAACACCATCGAGCGCGCCGTCGTCCTCTGCACCGGAGACCGCATCGGCCCCGATCTCCTGCCGGATTCGCTTCGCTACCCGACGCGCACCGACCAGCCCGCGCTCATCGTCCCGCAGGAAGGGATCTCGCTCAAAGACGCCGTCTCCAACTACGAGCGCGCCATGATCCTGCAGTCGCTCGAGCTCGCGCACGGCGTGCAGAAACGCGCCGCCGAGCTCCTCCAGCTCAAACCCTCGACGCTCAACGAGATGATGAAGCGCCTCGGCATCCACACCAAGAGCAACGTGGTCGTGGAGGACGAGGTGGCGGTGAGCGAGTAGCTACCCCTTTCGCGCGACCAGATTCACGAGATCGCCGATCGTCTCCGTCCGCGCGGCCTCTTCGCTCCTCCTTCATCCTTCCTCCTTGCACCCGCCCCACCATCCCTCATCCCTGCTCCGCCCTCCGCCGCCCACGCGCATACAATCCCGCCGTCATGAACCGTCGCTGCGCTTTCGTCCTCGCGCTCTTCGTCTCGCTCGCCGCCGTCGCGCAGGAGCCGCAGGCTCCGGGTGCGAATGCGATCCCGTCGCCGGAGCAGGCGTTCGGGTTGCCGATGGGGGCGAGGTTCACGCAGCACCATCGCATCCTCCGCTACTTCGAAGAGCTCACGCGGCGGACGAACCTCATCACGATGGCGCCGATCGGCGAGTCGTACGAAGGGCGCCCGCTCGTCCTCGCCACCATCACCTCGCCGCGCAATCACGCCGCGCTGGCCACGATCCGCGCGAACGCGAAAGCGCTCGCGAACGGCGAGGGCAACGTCGAAGCGATCGTCCAGCAGATGCCGGTCATCGTCTGGCTCGCGTTCGGCGTGCACGGCAACGAGTCGTCGTCGGCCGAGGCGGCGATGTGGGTGGCGCATACGCTGGTGAGTGACCCGAACGCCGTGCGCGCGCTCGACAACGCCGTCATCGTCCTCGACCCGCTCGAGAACCCCGACGGCCGCGAACGCTACGTCACCTGGTACCAGCGCACGATGGGCCTCAACGCGAACGCCAATCCCGACGCGTACGAACATCAGGAGCCGTGGCCGGGCGGCCGCTTCAACCACTACCTCATCGACATGAACCGCGACTGGGCGTGGATGTCCCAGCGCGAGACGCAGGCGCGCGTCGCGGCCTATCAGGAGTGGATGCCGCAGGTCTTCGTCGACTTTCACGAGATGTCCGCGCAGTCGAGCTACTTCTTCCCGCCCGACGCGAAGCCGATCAACGCCAATCTCCCGAAAAGTGTCGAGCACTGGCTCGAAGTCTTCGGCCGTGCGAACGCCGCGGAGTTCTCGCAGCGCGGCTGGCAGTTTTTCGTCGGCGAGCGCTTCGACCTCTTCTATCCCGGCTACGGCGACTCGTGGCCCGCGCTTCACGGCGCGATCGGCATGACGTACGAAATGGCCGGCGGCGGTCGCGCGGGCACGGAGATCGAGCGCGAAGACGGCACCGTGCTGCGGCTCGCGGACCGCGTGCAGCGCCACTACGCCGCCGCCATCGCCACCGTGCGCACTGCCGCGCAGAATCGCGAACAGCTCCTTCGCTACACGCATCAGGCCGCGCGCACGCAGATCGACTCGGCGAAGAACACGTTCTTCATCGTTCCCGGCTCGCCGAACTTCGAGACGCTCCTTTCGCTCCTCGCACGCCAGGGCGTGCAGATCGAGAAGCTCACCGCGCCGCTGACGGTCCGCGCCACGCGCCTCGATCGCGAGGCCGCCGAATCGCGGACGTTCCCCGCCGGCACCGCGGTCATCTCCACGAAGCAGGCCCGCGGCGCGCTCGCCAACACGCTGCTCGAAAAAGCGGCGGTCCTCGACAAAGCGTTCATCGACGAGCAGCGCGCGAAAGCCGAAGCGGACGAGCCGGACGACTTTTACGACCTCACCACGTGGTCGCTCCCGCTGGCGATGAACGTCGAAGGGTGGATCGCCACGACGCCCGTCACCGCCACCACGACGCCGTTCCGCGTCGACGCACCGGCGCCGTTCCGCGCGGGTGCCTACGGCTATCTCGCCGACGGCCTCGAGCCGAATCTCTATCGCCTCGCCGGACGCCTTCTCGAAGACGGCATCCGCTTCAACGTCGCCAGCGGCGAGATCGACGCGGGCGAGCGCACGTTCGCGCGCGGCACGATCGTCATCCTCAAAGGCGCGAACGAGAAGGATCTCGACACGCGGCTGCAGACGATCGTCAACGAGACGAAGATCGCCGTGACGCCGCTCGAAACCGGCTGGCTCGGCGACACCGCGTTCGGCTCCGAAAAGATCCGCCACGTGCGCGATCCGAAGATCGGTCTCGTCGGCGGTCCGGGCAGCGACGCGACGTCGTTCGGCATGCTCTGGCACACGCTCGACATCGACACGCCGATCCCGCACACGGTCCTCGCCGCGGAATCGCTGCGCAATCTCGATCTGGGAGACTACGAAGTCCTCATCTTCCCCGACGGCAACTTCGCCGATCGCCTCGGCAAGAGCGGCGTCGACAAGGTCAAGCGCTGGGTGAGTGAGGGGGGCACGCTCGTCGCCGTCAAAGGCGCGCACGCGTTCCTGCGCGAAAAAGACGTCGAGATCTCCAAGCTCAAGCTGTGGGAGCCGCCGAAAGCGAAGGAAGGGGAGGCCGCGGACCAGCGCTACAACGACTTCCGCATCCCCGGCTCCGCGTTCCGCACCACGATGAACGAGCGCTCGTTCCTCACCTTCGGCGTGACGCGTCCGCCGGCCGTGCTGGTCGAAGGGAGCAACGCCTTCCTCCCGCTCGCGCATCGCGTCGACAACATCCTGACCATCGACGCGAAAGAGCCGCTCATCTCGGGTGTGGCGTGGCCCGAGAGCCTCGAGCACATCAAAGGCTCCGTCTACGTGACGAGTGAAAAATCAGGACGCGGCCAGGTCATCACATTCGCCGACGACCCGCATTTCCGCCTCTTCTGGCGCGGCACGCTGCCGATCTTTCTCAACGCCGTGTTGTATGGGCCGAGCTTCGCGCGGTAGGGGAGAGGTAGAGGGCCGAGGGCCGAGGGCCAAGGGCCGAGAGGGGAGCTCGTACACGCGCGGACAAGCGACGCACTGCCACCGTCTCCTCAACAGCTCAACAGCTCAACAGCTTTACACCTCAACAACGAAGCTTCGCGCGGTAGGCCAGGTAGAGGGCCGAGGGCCAAGGGCCGAGAGGAGAGCTCGTACACGCGCGGCCAAGCGACGCGCTGCCACCGTCTCCTCAACAGCTCAACAGCTCAACAGCTTTACAGCTCCCCTCCCCCTCCCCTGGCACGCGCACTGCTAAATCCCCTCCCGACGGTGGACATGGGAGGCGAGTTCCCCTCTTGACGTCTGAGGCTGGAAACAGACCCTCTCTTCCTGGTGTACCGCTTTCCGAGGCTGCGGTGTGGGCTTCGGCGCATGACGCGATTGACGATCCATCGTACGCAATGCCGCGGGAGCGTGTCTCGCGGCATTTGTGTTTTTGAGCGACCGATGAAAGTGACTCGACCGCCCGCCGTGGCCGGAACGTTTTACGAAGGCACAGCCGAACGCCTGCGCGCGCAGGTCGACGCCTGTTTCGCCGCGAACCCGCAGCCGCCGGCGCAGAAAGAGCGCTTCCTCGGCGCCGTCGTCCCGCACGCGGGCCTCATGTACAGCGGCCACGTCGCGGCGGCCTTCTACGCACTCGCGGAATTGCCGAAACGGCTCGTGATCCTCTGTCCCAATCACACCGGCATGGGCCACTTCGCGGCCGTCAATCGCGAAGGCGCGTGGCGCACCCCGTTCGGCGAAGCGGCCATCGACACACCACTCGCCGATGCCCTGATGAGCAAGTCGCCGCTGCTCGCGGAAGACGCACGAGCGCACGCGCGCGAACATTCGCTCGAAGTACAGCTCCCCTTCCTCCAGCGCCTCCTCGGCGACTTCACTTTCGTCCCCATCTGCCTCGGCGCGCATCGTTACGACTACGCGGAGCAGATCGGCCGCGCCATCGCGGACGTGCTGCGCGACGAGCACGACGACGTGGCCATCCTGGCCAGCTCCGATCTCAACCACTACGAAGACCAGCGCACCACGCTGCGCAAAGACCAGCTCGCGATCGGCGAAGTGCTGAAGCGCAATCCGCAGGAGCTCTGGCGCGTCGTCGACGAGTTCGACGTCTCCATGTGCGGCTTCATCCCCACGACCACGATGCTCATCGCGGTCAACGCGCTCGGTGCCTCCGATGCGCGTCTCGTCAAACACGCCACGTCGGGCGACGTCAACGGCGACTACTCGCAGGTTGTCGGCTACGCATCAATTCTGATTCACTGACGCGCGCATGCGGATCGTGTTCGCGACAGCAGAAATCTCTCCCATCGCAAAGACCGGCGGCCTGGGAGACGTCTGCGGCTCTCTTCCCAAAGCGCTCGTCAAGCTCGGCCACGACGTGACGCTGTTCATGCCGTACTACCGGCAGGCGCGCCACTGGTTCGAGAACAACGGCGTGACCGTGCATCAGGTGATGCCCACCGTGACGATCACCTGGGCCAACTGGAGCGCGGAGGCGACGTTCCTGCGCACGACGCTGCCGGGCACCGACATCCCGCTCATCCTCGTCGCGAACGACTTCTTCTTCGAGCGCGACCAGATCTATCAGGGCGCGCCGGACGTCGACGATTTTCTGCTGCGCTATACCTTCTTCTCGCGCGCCGTCGTGCGCGGCTGCGAGCTGCTCGACCTCGCGCCCGACATCCTCCACTGCCACGACTGGCACACGGCGCTGCTGCCGGTGTACCTGCATTCCGGATTGCGCGGCACTCCGCGGTTCGCGAACACGCGCTCGGTCTACACCATCCACAACCTCAACTATCAGGGCAACGCCGGCTACGACGCGTTCTCGCTGACAGGCCTCCACGCGAGCTACTGGAACCCGATGGGCGTCGAGCACTTTGGCCAGCTCAATCCGATGAAGGCCGGCATTCTCTACGCGGATCAGGTCACCACCGTCTCGCCGAATTACGCGCGCGAAGTGCAGACGCCGGCGATGGGGGCGGGGCTCGACGGCGTCCTGCGCGCGGTGTCGCACAAATTCAGCGGCATCCTCAACGGCATCGACACCGAAACGTGGGATCCCGCAACCGATCCCGCGTTGCCGGCCAATTACGACGCCGACACGCTCGCCGGCAAGACCAGGAACAAGCGTGCGCTGCTCAAGGAAGCAGGCATCAAGTACTCGGCGAAGAAGCCGGTCATCGGCGCGGTGTCGCGTCTCGTCGATCAGAAAGGCTTTCAACTGCTGATCCCGGTGATGGAGCGATTGCTCCGCGCCGGTGCGCAGATCGTCATCCACGGCTCGGGCGATCCGCAGTACGCCGACCCGCTGCTGGCGTTGTCGGAAGCGCATCCGGAGAGCTGCAAGGTCTGGATCGGGTTCGACCCTGCACTGGCCACGCGCATCTACGGCGGCTCGGACATGCTGCTCATGCCGTCGATTTACGAGCCGTGCGGACTCAACCAGATGTACGCATTGCGCTACGGCACCATCCCCGTCGTGCGCCTGACGGGCGGACTCGCGGACACAGTGATCCCTTTCGATGGCACCAATGGAAGCGAGGCCAACGGCTTCGGTTTCGTCGCGCCGCAACCGCTCGAGCTCTACACGGCCACCTGGCTCGCCATGCTCAACTACAGAGACGGCAATGTCTGGAAGGGTTTGCAGCGCAACGGCATGGCCGCCGATTTCTCGTGGGATCGGTCGGCGCGCAAATACGAGCACGTGTACCGCGTGGCACTTCAACTGCACTAAGGACCGGCGAGGAGAAACGGCACATGGTTGAGATTCTCGTTGCAGTCGCCGGAACACTCCTGCTGATCGCTGCCGGTGCTACGAGACGACCCGTGCCGGTGCCGGTCCGCACGGACCGACGGAAACGTTGAACAAAGCGGACGTTTACGCTGCGTGCTACGACGCGATCGTCGCCGTCTGGAGCGATGAAGGAGGGGAGACCCTCGACGACATCGCCCTGATGGCGACGATCAATTCGATCCTCTCCCATCACTTCGATACCTACTTCTGGACCGGCTTCTACCGCGTCTGCGGAGATCGTCTCGTCGTCGGGCCGTACATCGGCACCGTGGGCTGCCTACAGATCGAGCTCGGCCGCGGCGTCTGCGGCACCGCCGCCCAGAAACGCGAGACCGTCATCGTCCCCGACGTCCACCAGTTCCCCGGCCACATCGCCTGCGATCCCAACTCGAAGTCGGAGATCGTGGTGCCGGTGTTCGGGCCGGACGGCGAGCTGATCGCGGTGTTCGACGTCGATTCCGACCGGTTGAATGCGTTCGACGAAGAAGACGGGAAAGGGATCCGGCGCATCGTGGAGTTGTTCGCGCGGCGCTGAGGCTCGGCGCGGCTTCACGACAGCATTTTCAGAATCTCGCGCAACTCCCTCTTCACCTGCTCGAGCGCCTCACGCGATCCCGGTGCCGAGACGGGCCCCGCCTCGGTCGTCGTCGCCACCGGCGCTGCCGCCGCTTCCGCCGTCTCCTGCTCGAGCTTCTTCTTCGCCCCCGCGATGGTGAAGCCTTCTTTGTAGAGCAGCTCCTTGATGCGCAGGATGATGTCGAGCTCGCGCTTCGTGTAGAGCCGCTGGCCGCCGCCGCTCTTGTTAGGGGAGAGCTGCGGGAACTCCGTCTCCCAGTACCGCAGGACGTACGGCTGGAGGTCGGCGGTCTTGCAGACCTCGCCGATCTTGTAGAGTTTCTCCTCGCTCGCCGCTCCGCGCGCCATCGGCGCGATTATAGGAGCGAATCTTGCGGCAACCGCGACGACGATGAACGATCAGTGGCTTCTCGCGCTCATGCTCACCGCCGCAACGGTCGGCGCACTGCACTCCCTCGGGCCCGACCACTGGCTCCCGTTCGCCGCGCTCGCCCGCGCGCGCAACTGGACGCCGCTGCGCACCGCGCGCCTGGCCATCCTCTGCGGCGCCGGTCACGTCACCGTCTCCGCCATTCTCGGCATCCTCGCCGTCATGATCGGACGCGAGACGGTCGAAGCGTTCGGCACGTCGCTGCACGACAGCGCGCCGTATCTCCTCATCGCTTTTGGTTTCGTCTATCTCACGCTCGCGCTGTGGCGCATCTCGCGCCACAGACTGCTGCACCACGCGCAGCATCTCGACAACGTTCCGCACGATCACGGCCACGGTCATCACCACGATCACGGCAAGGCGCTCAGCGAATGGGGACTCTTCGTGCTGTTCTGCTGCGATCCGTGCATCGCGCTCATCCCGATGATCGTCGCCGCGGCGAGCGGAGGATGGGGCGCCATCGCCGCCGTGGTCGTGGTCTACGAGCTCGCCACGATCGCCGCCATCGTGATCCTCGTCCACACCGCCCACGCCGGCACGCGCAAACTGAAGCTGGCGTGGATCGACCGCTACGGCGACGCGGTGGCGGGCGTGGTGATCATCCTGCTCGGGACGGTGGTGACGGTGCTCGGGATCTGAAGCTGCGCTCGGGTACGACGAGAGCGCCTCGCTCCGGTCGTTCTCCCCAGCGTCGTTAGCGTCAGACCTCGAGATGCGCGGTGACGCTGTCCGACGTGGCGAACAGCCCCATCGCGGCGCCATACACCTCGTCCACGCTCACGTCCGCCATGCAGCGGTGGTGGCCGAGGGGACAGTCGCGCTGATAGCAGGGCTGGCAGGCGAGCGTGCGGCGTACGACGCGTGTCGCGCCGGGGATGACCGTGCGCTCCGGATCGGTCGGTCCGAAGATCGACACCGACGGCACGGACAGCGCGGTGGCGACGTGCAGCGGCCCGCTGTCGTTCGTGATCACTGCCGCGCACTGGGAGATCGCGGCCGCGAGCTCGAGGACGTCGCCGTCATGCCCGACCATCGGCACGCCGTTGCACGTCGTGGCGATGCGCTCGGCCTGTTCGCGCTCGCCGGGGCTCGTGAGCAGCACGATGTCGAACCCTTCGCCGCGCAGACGCTTGATCGCGTCGACGTACGCGTCGTCGCCCCAGTGCTTCGCGCGACCGTACAGGCCGCCCGGATGCACGCCGATCACCGGGCGGTCGAGATGCAGGCCGATGTTGAGCAGGCGGCGCCGTCCGCGCTCGCGGATCGACGGCGCGAGCTTGATCGTCGGCACGTCGTCGACCACGCGCGGTGCGTTGAGGGCGGTGAGGAGCGCGGTGTAATCGTCGAGCTGGTGCCCCCGCGCGGCCGGCTTCGCGACCGGATGGGTGAGGAGGAACCCGCGCCAGTCGGTCGGGTAGCCCCAGCGCTCGGGGATCCCGGCGGCGAGGGTCACGGCGGCGGCGCGGAACGAGTTCGGGAGAATGATGGCGCGCTTGAAGTCTCCTGCGCGCAAGGCGGCGACGCGCTGGCGCGTCGAGCGGTTCCAGACCACGACCTGCTTGAAGACGCCGGTGGCCTCGAGGAGCGTGGCCACGTTCGCGGGCGCGGCCACGGCGATGCCGCCCTCGCTGCGGAAGCGGTGCTGCAGCGCCTTGAAGGTGGGGAGAGCCAGGACATTGTCGCCGACCCAGTTGAGGCCGATCACCACGGTTTCACACGCCATGTACTTCTCTTTCTCCCGTCCCCTTCCAGCGGTCGTGCATCCACAGCCAGAGCTCGGGGTGCTCCCGGATCCGCCGTGAGATCACGTCGTTGATGCGCGCCGTGAGCGCCGCCGGATCTTTTGCGTCCTCTGCAAGTTGCGCCACATCGATCGCTTGCTCGAAGCTTAGACGATGCCTGAGCCCGTCCGGCCTGCAAAAACCGAACACAATCGTCGCACCGGCCCGCAAAGCCATCTTTGCCGGGGCCGGAGTGGTCCACGCCGGACGCCCCAGGAAAGGCGCGAGGATGCCCTCGCGAGGGAGCACGGCCTGGTCGGGGAGGAGGACCACCACGGCATTCTCCGCCAATCCACGCATGAGGACACGCGCGGCTTTGCGGCGGTCGACGACTTCCGCTCCCGTTTTGGCCCGCAGCTTCTGCAGGTCCGCCTCCAGCAGCTCGTTGTCGAGCGGGCGGGCCACGGTGCGGATGTTCTGCACGATGCTCGTCAGCGCGAGCCCGGCGATCTCCCAGCTCCCCCAGTGCGCGCTGATCAGCACCGTTCCCCGTCCGCGCGCGATCGCTTCGTGCAGCAGCTCGGTATTCTCGTACGCGCAGCGCGCCGCCACTTCCTCGGGTGTGAGGTTCTGCGTGTGGATCGATAGGAGTGCCATCGATCCGAAATGCGCCCAGCACTGATCGAGCGTTCTCCGCAGCTCGCGCGCCGGTTTCTCCGGAAACGTCGCGCGCAGATTGCGCATGGCCAGCCGGTCGCGGCCGCGCAGCACCTTCGCCGCAAGCGCGCCGAGACGGGTGCCCCATTTCCGCAGCGACTCGTCGGACAGCGACGCCACGACGCGCGCCACGCCGCGATAGGCGAGGTACTCGACGCGCTGCAGGAGCGCGCTCTTGCGGCGCTTCCGTGCGCGTCGTTCCTCCTGCGGCGCCATCGCGATCCGCGTTGCTTCGGCCAGCACGTCTTCGGGCATCTCGAATTCCGCGCTCACCGCGACGATCTCCCGATCGTCCAGTTTCACGGCGTCCTTTTCGGTTGTGACGATCGTCGCCCCCCTCGCGTCCCGTTTGACGCGCGCGAGGTCCGCCGGCGTGTAGCGGTGATGGTCGGGGAAGCCCGCGGTGCCGATGACGTCGAGGCCGGCGGCGGTGAGCGAGGCGAAGAACTGGGCGTTGTCCGCCAGTCCGGCAAAGGCAAACACGCGCTCCCCCCGCAGCTCTTCCGGTACGTGGAGGCGCAGCTTGCGGGGGATGACGGCGTCCGCGTGCCGGAGGGCGGAGCGGCCCTCGCGGTAGAAGCGCGCCGGCGCGTCGATGACGATGTCGTAATCGCGCTGCAGCTTCAGGTGCTGGAAACCGTCGTCGAGAATGAATACATCGCAAACATAGTCGCGCGCATTTTCGTAACGATTTTCTCCTACTAAAACATCGACATTAGCGAGACGAGAAATCAGGACTGGTTCATCGCCGTATTTAGCAGCATCAAAGGATGTAACTTTTCCCGTGACGGACGGATCTGCACGTTTATACCCGCGCGTCAGCACCGCCACCCGCAGCCCCTGCGCCGCGAGATGCTTCGACAACGCGATCACGGCCGGAGTCTTTCCCGTTCCGCCCGCGGCGATGTTGCCGATGGAGATGACCGGCTTGTGCAGGCGCTTCCCTTTCGGATGGAAGGCCCGCCGCACGCGCATGGCGGCGTGGTACAGGAGCTCCAGGGGCCTCAGCACATTCACGCGAGGAGCTCGACGATCCGGCGTGCCGTCCGCTCCGACGCGCCGCGGTTCTGCAGCACCGTCGTCCGCGCCCGCTCGCCCCATTGATTGCGCATCGCGGCGTTGTCGAACATCGCGCCGGCGAAGTCGATGGCCTCCGCCGCCGACTGCACCTCCAGCGCCGCCTCGTTGCGCAGGAACACCTGCGCGATCTCCCGAAAGTTCGACATCGACGGCCCGAAGCACACCGGCACGCCCGCCGCCGCCGGCTCGATCGGGTTGTGCCCGCCCGTCTTCACGAGTGTCCCGCCGACGTAGGCCACGTGCGCATAGCGATAGATCTTCGCCAGCTCGCCGAACGTGTCGAGCAGCAGCACGTCGGTGGCGGCGACGCGATCGTCCATCTCGCTTCTCCGCACGGACCGCATCGACGACGTGGCCAGCAGCCCCGCCACCAGCTCGAACCGCTCCGGCTTGCGCGGGGCGATGATCACGAATGCGTGATGCTCCGCGAGCAGGCGTTCGAGCTCCGGCAGAAAGGCTTCGTCTTCCCCTTCCATCGTCGAGCCGAGGACGAGCACGCAGCGACCGGCGATCAGCTTTTCGAGCTGCGACGCGATCTCCAGCGGCGCCTCGTCCGGCACGAAGTCGAACTTCACGTTGCCGCTGATCTCCACCACCTCTTCCGGCGCACCGATGGCGACGAACCGCTCGCGGTCGGTCTGCTCGCGCGCGAGGATGCGGTCGTACTTGCGCAGAACGCTGCCGACGATCGCGCGGAACATGCGATAGCGCGGCAGCGAGCGATCGGAGATGCGTCCGTTGGCGAGGATCAGCCGGAGACCGCGCGCGCGGGCCAGACGCGTGACGTTCGGCCAGATCTCCGTCTCCATCGTCGCGAACACGCGCGGCTGGTGATGGTCGAGAAAGCGCCGCACCGCGAACGCGAAATCGAACGGAAAGTACGTGACGGTCGCGTCGGGATAGAGCCTTCGCGCCTGCGCCTGCCCCGTGAGCGTGGTCGTGGTGAAGACGATCGACGTGCCGGGGCGCTGCCGGAGGATCTCCTCGATCACCGGCCGCGCGGCCAGCGTCTCGCCGACCGACACCGCGTGCACCCACAGGTCATGCGTACCACCGCGATGGCGGTAGAAGCCCATGCGTGCCGGGAAATTCTCCAGGTACTTTCCGCGCAGCACGCCGGCGAGCAGAAACCACGGCAGCGCGAGCAGCAATACGAGGTACAGCAGCACCTCGTAGAGGACATACATGTCCGCAGTTTATCGCGCGCGGAGACGCGGGATCTCCGGTGCAGCGACGCCGCACGGCCGGCGCTCGTGCAGCGAGTGATCCGCCGCCGGCGCGTGCGAGGGTCTGCAACACCCCGGCAACGGGACCCATGCTTGTCTGTGCAAAGCACACATCGCCCTACCCGCCACCGCTCGCTCTCGTCGTTCTCCGCCTCGGCGAGCAGCGCCACGACGCGGTTCGCCGCGCGGCGCAGGAGCTTCTCCGTCCCGCCGACCGAGTAGCCGATCCGCGCCGCCACCTCGCGCACCGTGCACTGCTCCGCGTAGCGCAGCCACAGCGCGGTGCGCTCGCGCCGCGGGAGACGGCGCAGCAGGTCGTGGGCGATGACGCGGGCCAAGTCGTGCGACTCGTCGACGTCCGACCGCGGCGGCAACACCCTTGTCTGCCGCCGCCAATGCGAGCGCGTCCCGTTCGCCGTCGCCCCGAACACGTACTTGCGCGGATCCTTCACCGGCCGCCGCAGCAGCGCGAAAAAGGCCTCCTGCACCACGTCTTCGGCGTCCTCATGCGACAGCCCCAGCCTCCGCGCGTAGCGCAGGAGCCGCGGCCCGAGCTCGGCATACATCTCTTCGAACGTCATCGCTCTACGGAGTCGCCCGACCCCATCGAAATCCGCCTCGGCTGTATAGTGTTTTCACACCCGCACAATGCAGAACGTCATCGCCGCAGGCCTCATCCTCCCCGACATCCCCAAATCCGTCGCCGAAGAACATCTCGAAGAGCTCGGCCAGCTCATCTCCAGCGCGGGCGCGACCGTGGTGGCGAAGATCCTCGCCAAGCGTGGTGCGCCCGATGCCGCGCACTACTTCGGCAAAGGGAAGGCCGAGGAGATCCGCCAGCTCGCCGAAAATCACGGCGCCGACCTCGTCGTGTTCGACGACGACCTCTCCCCCGCGCAGGTCCGCAACCTCGAAAAGCTCTTCGACGGCAAGATCAAAGTCATCGACCGCAGCGCGCTGATCCTCGACATCTTCTCCAGCCGCGCCCGCACGCGCGAGGCGCGGACGCAGGTCGAGCTCGCGCGGCTCGAGTACATGCTCCCCCGCCTGACGCGCGCGTGGACGCACCTCGAGCGCCAGGCCGGCGGTGCGGGCGGCGGCGCGAAGCGCGGTGTCGGTGAGACGCAGCTCGAGCTCGACCGCCGCATCGTGCGCACGCGCATTGCGCGCCTCAAGGAAGAGCTCGAGAAAATCGAGAAGCAGCGCGACACGCAGCGCAAATCGCGCGAGAAGGCGTTCACCGTCGCGCTCGTCGGCTACACGAACGCCGGCAAATCGACACTCTTCAACCGCCTCACCCGCGGCGGTACGCTGGCCATGGACCAGCTCTTCGCCACACTCGATTCCAAGACGCAGAAGATCGCCGCGGAGATGCCGCGCGAGACCGTCATGGTCGACACCGTCGGCTTCATCCGCAAGCTCCCGCACCATCTCGTCGCCTCGTTCCGCTCGACGATGGAAGAAGCCGTCGCCGCCGATCTCGTCCTGCACGTCGTCGACGCGAGTCATCCGCAGTACTCCGAGCAGCGCGAAGTCGGCGAACAGGTCCTCACCGACCTCGGCGTCGATCTCGACAACGTCGTCGAGGTCTACAACAAAGCCGATCGCGTCGACGAGTACTTCGACGTCCGCCGCCGCGCCGCCGTCGTCGTCTCCGCGCTCACCGGGCAGAACATCGAGTCGCTGATCGAGCTCGTTCGCGACCGCGAGCGCGCCGGCGGCGAGCTCCTCCAGCTCCACCTCCCGCATTCCGAGTCCCGCCTCGTCGCCCGTTTGCACGAGGTGGCCGAGGTGCAGGAGTCGGCGAACGAAGATTCGGGCGTGGTGGTGTGGGCGTGGGTGCCGAAGCAGTTCGTGCACGTGTTCGAGGGATATGTGACGTCGCGAGGTGCGCGGGAGAAACGCTCGGCGTAACGGCATGAGAATCCGTCCCGCGGCGCACGCCGATCGCGACCGCATCCACGCCATCCTCCTCGCTACGGCGCGGTTCACCGAACAGGAAGTGGGATGGGCGATGGAGCTCGTCGACGTCGCCGCCGTCTCCGAAAAGAGCGAGTACCTCGTGCACGTGCTCGAAGAACCGGACAGCGGGCCCGCCCGTACCATCCAGGGTTACGTCTGCTACGGCCCCACGCCGATGACCGATGGCGTGTACGATCTCTACTGGATCGCCGTCGACCCGCGCCGTC
Source organism: Thermoanaerobaculia bacterium (assembly GCA_035629395.1). GTDB lineage: Bacteria > Acidobacteriota > Thermoanaerobaculia > Gp7-AA8 > Gp7-AA8 > QHVT01. The sequence continues at coordinate 121,275 of DASPHZ010000030.1, read as the reverse complement.
AGGGGCACGGCTTCGGCCAGATCCTCCTGCGGTTCGTCGAAAACGAAGTACGCCGTCAGTCGGGACGGATGCTGCTCATCGAGACTTCCTCGAAACGCAGCTACGCACCGACCATTCGTTTCTATCAGCAGGCGGGGTATCGCGAGATCTCCCGCATCAAGGACTTCTACAGAATCGAAGACGACAAGGTCGTGTTCTGCAAACACCTGGCGCAGCCATGAACGTCAACCCGAACGTCGCCCTCTACCTCGCACTGGCCGCGTACGCGCTCGGCACCCTGGCCGCGCTCGTCTCGCTGTTCGTGCGCGAGAAGCGGCTGCAGTACGCCGGGCTGCTGGCCATGATCGCCGGCTTCGTCGCGCACACGATCTACATCGGCAGCATCTGCGTGCGCACCGGACATCCTCCGATCACCAACCTCCCCGAGGCGCTGAGCTTCGTGGCGTGGCTCGTCTTTGCGTTCGAGCTCGTCCTCTGGATCCGCTATCGCGTCTACGCGGCGTCGTTCTTCGTCTATCCGCTCGTGCTCCTGCTGCTCACCGTCTCCGCGGTGGTCGGCGAGCGGCTGGCGGCGCTCGATCCGGAACTGCGCTCCAACGTCTTCCTGGCGCATCTCCTCTTCACCACCGTCGGCGTCGCGGGCCTGCTCATCGGACTCTCGTTCGGCCTCCTCGCCCTGCTGCAGGATCGCGCGCTCAAGAACAAAAAGCGCGGCCGGTTGTGGGAGTGGATCCCCAGTCTCGACGTCTGCAAGAACGTCAGCTACCGCGCGCTGGCGATCGGCTTCAGCATCTACACGCTGGGCCTCCTCGCGGGCGTGATCTGGTCCTATCGCACCGACGCCGGGTTCATGGAGCTGCGCGTCAAACAGATCGGCGCCGTCACCGCGTGGATGCTCTTCGGCGTCCTCCTGCAGTCGTACGTGAGCAACACCTACCGCCGCAAACGCACGCTCTTCATCTCCGCCGGTGCATTCGTCGCCATCGTCGTGGCGATGCTGGGAATCCGAGGATAGCCATGCCGCTGATCCTTGTGGGACTCAATCACCGCACCGCGCCCGTGGACGTCCGCGAGAAGCTCTCCATTGCCGAGACGAAGCTCGCCGACACCACGCGCGGGCTGTGCGCGATCGAAGGCGTCGACGGCGCGGCCGTGCTCTCGACCTGCAACCGCGTCGAGGCCATCGTCTCCACGCGCGACGAAGACGTCATCGCCCATCTCGTCGAATGGCTCGCGGACCGCGCGCAGACCGTACGCACGGAGCTCGAACGGCATCTCTACGTCCTCCGCCACGGAGACGTCGTGCAGCACCTCTTCCGCGTCGCCTCCGGCCTCGACTCGATGATCCTCGGCGAGCCGCAGATCGGCGGGCAGGTGCGCAAGGCCTTCACCACCGCGCACGAGCTCGGGACGCTCGATCCCCTCCTCACGCAGCTCTTCGAGAACACCATGCGCGTGGCGAAGAAAGTGCGCACCGATACCGGCATCGGCGAGCACGCGGTGTCGGTGCCGTTCGCGGCGGTCGAGCTGGCGAAGAAAATCTTCGGCGATCTCCGCGGCCTCCAGGTCCTGCTCCTCGGCGCGGGCGACATGGGCGAGCTGACCGCCGAGCATCTGCATGCGCAGGAAGTGCGGCAGGTGTTCGTCGCCAACCGTTCCGCCGATCGCGCGACCGAGCTCGCACGCCGCTTCGACGGCGAGGCCGTGCACTTCGACCGCTTCGACGAGCACCTCGGCCTGTGCGACATCGTCATCGCCTCCACCGCGGCGCCGCACTATCTCGTCGAGACGCATCACGTGCGCCGCGCGCTCGACGTGCGCCGGAACCGCAACCTCTTCCTGATCGACCTCTCCGTGCCGCGCAACATCAATCCCGCCGTGGCGAAGATCGACGGTGCGTACCTGTACAACGTCGACGATCTGCAGCAGGTCGCCGACGCGAACTTCGAGCGGCGGCAGAGCAAAGCGGCGGATGCCGAGGACATCGTCCTTCGCGAAGTGGAGACGTTCCGCAAACGCCTCGTGGCGCAGGACGCGGTGCCGACGATCCTCGAGCTGCAGCAGCGCCTCGAGACCATCCGCACGAGCGAGCTCGAAAAGTGCCTGCGCAGGATGGGCCCGATGACCGCGGAGCAGCGCGAGACCGTCGAGATCTTCTCGACGCAGCTCGTCAACAAAATCCTCCACTACCCGATCCTGCAGCTCAAGGAGGCTTCCGACGAGCCGCAGGAGCGCGAGTCGCTGCGCCGCACGATCCGGAAGATTTTTGGATTGCGATGAGAGTGCGCATCGGTACGCGCGGCAGCCAGCTCGCGCTGTGGCAGGCGAATGAAACGAAACGCCGTCTCGAGCTCGCGGGCCACGAGGCCGAGCTGCACATCGTCAAGACGACCGGCGACAAACGCCACGACGTTTCGCTGGCCACGATCGGCGGCAAGGGCCTGTTCGTCAAAGAGCTCGAAGAGGCGCTCGAGCGCGGGGAGATCGACGTCGCCGTGCACAGCCTCAAGGACGTGCCGTCGCTCATCCCCGGACACTTCGTGCTGGCGGGCTTTCTCGAGCGCGCCGATCCTCGCGACGCGTGGGTGCACGTCGACGGCAAAGCGATCCACGACATGCCGGACGGCGCGGTGATCGGCACGAGCGCGCCGCGGCGCCGCGCGCAGCTCGCGATGCTGTTCCCGAACCTCGTCGTCGCGGACATCCGCGGCAACGTCGACACGCGCATCCACAAAGCGCGCGAGGGGCAGTACGCCGGAATCATTCTCGCAAGCGCCGGCCTGACGCGGCTCGGACGCACGGGCGAGATCACGTCGTACTTTTCCGTCGACGAGATGCTGCCGGCGGCAGGGCAGGGGATCATCGCCCTCGAATGTCTCGCCTCGAACGAACGTGCGATGGACGTCGCGCGGGCGATCACCCACGCACCTTCTGCCGAAGCCGCGATCGCGGAGCGCGGCATCCTCCAAAAGTTCGGGATGCGGCTCGACTGCTACTCCGCCGTCGCCGCGCACTATTCGGATGCAACGCTGCGCGCCTTCTTTTCGAACGGCACGCGCTCCGTGCGCGCTCAAGGGCCCGATGTTGACACTGTTTACATCGACCTCGTCGCGCAGGGCGCGGAGGAGCTCTTTTGAATCCCGGAAAAGTCTTTCTCGTCGGCGCCGGACCCGGCGACGCACGCCTGCTCACCGTCCGCGCCGCGGAGCTCATCGCGAACGCGGACCTCGTCGCCCTCGACGCACTCGTGTCGAAAGAGATCGCCGCGCTGATTCCGAAGACGACGCAGGTGGTCTACGTCGGCAAGCGCGCCAGCGCACACGCGCTGCCGCAGGAGCAGATCAATCAGCTCCTCGTCGACGAGGCGCGCAAAGGTCGCATGGTGGTGCGGCTCAAAGGCGGCGATCCGTTCGTATTCGGTCGCGGCGGCGAAGAGGCGGAGGAGCTGGTCGCGGCGGGTGTGCCGTTCGAGATCGTGCCGGGCATTTCCTCCGCCATCGCCGGACCCGGTTACGCCGGCATTCCGGTCACGCATCGGGCGTACGCCACCTCGGTCACGCTCGTCACCGCCCACGAAGCGGATTCCGGTTCGACCGGAATCCAATGGGCCGCGCTGGCGCAGCTCGACGGCACGATCGTGTTCCTGATGGGCTTCGCCAATCTGCCGACCATCGTGCAGCGGCTGCTCGAGCACGGCATGTCGCCCGAGCGCGGCTGCGCGGTGATCTCGAAAGGGACGCGTCCCGATCAGCGCACGGTGGCCGGCACGCTGCGCAACATCGAAGCACTCGTGAACGAGGCGAAGCTCGAGACACCGGCGCTCATCGTCGTGGGCGACGTCGTGACGCTGCACGAGAAGATCAACTGGTTCGAAACGCGCCCGCTGTTCGGCAGGCGCGTCGTCGTCACGCGTGCCCGCGAGCAGGCCTCGGAGCTGCGCCGCATGCTCGAAGACTCCGGCGCGCAGGTGCTGCAGTTCCCGACCATCGAGATCGCGCCGCCGGAATCGTTCGATTCCCTCGACCGCGCCGTCGACGAGAAGTACGACTGGCTCGTCTTCACCTCGGTGAACGGCGTGCAGTTCTTCTTCGAGCGCCTTTACGCCAAAGGCAAAGACGTTCGCGCGCTCGCGGGAATGAACGTCGCCGCCGTCGGTCAAGCGACGGCTGCCGATCTGCGCTCGCGCGGATTGCGGCCCGACGCCGTTCCCGAGCGGTTCATCTCCACCGAGCTTCTGCCGTTGCTCGCCGAAGATCAGCGCGGCATCCGCACTGCCGTGATCCGCGCCGAGCAGGGCAACGACGAACTGCTCGACGAGCTGCGCCGCCGCGGTGGTGACGTCGACCTCTGCGTCGCCTACCGCACCATCGCCGCGGAGTACGACCTCGCCGAACTGCGCGCGCTGATCGCGAACGACGCGATCGACGTCCTCACCTTCACCAGCGCCTCCACCGTCGAGAACTTCTGCGCGAAGCTCACCGATGCCGAGCGCACCCAGGTCTTCGCCCGCGCGGCCGTGGTCTCCATCGGCGAGACGACCACCGCCGCCCTGCGCCGCTACGACAAAAGCCCGGACGCCGTCGCCGCCAAAGCGAGCATCGCCGCTTTGCACGAGGCGGTTCTCTCCGTTGCCGCCGTGCGGAACGCCGCGGCGTTTCGCACGACTTCGTAGTCGCGTTACGCTGCGCGCGTGACCGTCTGGAACGACGCGCAATTCACGCGGCGCCTCGCGCATGTGAACTGGATGGCGAATACCGCCGTCCTGATGCACCTCAACGAGCGCGCCACGGGCGATCCCGCGCGCGACTGGCTCTCCTCGTGGGCGCATCGCTGGTTCGCCGGCGACGCGCTCCGCGTCCTCGTCCTCGGATGCGGTGAAGGGTGGCTCGAACGTGCGGTCGCGCAGTGGCCGTTCGTCGCGCGCATCGACGCGGTCGATTTCGCGGAGGAAGCGGTGGCGCGCGCACGCGAGGCCGCACGCGGGATCGGCAAGATCACGTATGGCGTCGTCGATCTCAATCGCGACGAGCTGCCGGCGAACGCGTACGACGTGGTCGTCGCGCATTCGGTGCTGCATCACATTGAAAACCTCGAGCACGCGTACGCACAGCTCGAGCGCTGCATGAAGCGTGATGCCACGCTGATCGTCAACGAATACGTCGGACCCGACCGCTTTCAGTTCAGCGACGACGTGCTCTCGATCATGAACACACTCCTCGCCGCGATCGGTGCGCCGCCGCGCACGCGGCCAACGGTCGAGGAGATGATCGCCAACGATCCGACCGAGGCGGTGCGGGCCGCGGAGCTGATGACGTTCACGCGCAGGTTCTTCGACGTCCGCGAAGAGAAACGCATCGGCGGCACGCTGCTGCAGCACATGCTCTACGAGATCGTTCAGAACTTTCGTTTCGAAGTCCCGCGCGAGCGCGCGGCGCTGGAGATGCTGTGCACCATCGAGGCGATGCTCGTGGACGCGGGTCGCATCCCGTGCGATTTCGTGATTCTCGCCGCGCGCAAACACGGCTCCCGCGTCGATAAAGTGCTCCGTCCTCTGCCTCGCCGGGCCGACGGCGCCGAGGATGTGGAAGAGGATCCCCTACGGCGGAGCGCCGGCCTCCGCCCGGCCGGTACGCCGACCTCCGGCCCGCGCCGCTTCGATCCGTCCCACTGGAAGCCGGCGCTCCGCTTGTTGCGCCTCTCCCTCCTCGCGCAACAACCCACGCGCGCCAACCTCTACCGCGAACGCACCCTCGACTCGCTCCGCGAACGCTGGCGCGGTCGCCATCATGGTCCCTGGGACTGGCTTCTGGCCCGCGCCCCTCACGACGCTCCCCTCCGGCCCCTCCTCCACGCCGCTGCTACACTCGCCCGCGATTGAGCGTAAGACTCTCCGACCGCATCACGAGCGCCTTCGTCTGGCTGGCCGCGTTCTGTTTCGCGGCGGGCGTGTTCCTCTCCATCACGCTCCTCTTCAACAACCTCCCGCCGACGAAACCGGTGGCCATCGGCGTCGTCACCATCGAGCGTTACTCCAAGCTGCGCGACTACCTCGGCGCCGCGCTCTTCTTCCTCCTCGTGCCCCCGCTGACGATCTGGCTGCAACGCGTCTTCACGAACGCCACGCGCAAGCTGCGCACGACGAGCGAGCGACTGCTGTTCGCCGTCCCCTACTTTCTCGCGCCGTTCTTCTACCTGACCACCGGCAAAGCGGGCTGGATCCTGCTGCTGCCGGTCGTGCTCTCGCTCGGCGCGCCGAAAGCGCTCGCCTTCGCGCGCACGCACCGCTGGCTGCGCGATCTCTTCCGCCGCGAGCTCGGTCCGTATCACGCGCTCATTTTCTGTGAAGCACTGGCGTGGCTGTTCTTCCGCTATCTCGTCACCGCGCGCCGCATCGCGCACATCCCGACGCTCTTCCTGGAAGTGGTTTTCTTCGTCATGTTCGCGGCGCTGTTCTGGGCCGCGGCGATTCTCATCGCGCGACTCGCCCAACTGAACTTCGGCAAATCGCTCGAAGAGACGTTCCGGCGCATCGCCGTGGCGGGACTCCCGCTCGTCGTGCTGCCGTTCCTCGCGGCGGCATGGGTGCCGCTCCCGCAGCCGCGCCTCGTCAACGCCGTGGCCATCCTCCTCTGCGCGCTCGTCGCCTGGCGCGTGCGCCCGATGCAGCCGCGCAGCGCGTGGAACCTCTCGGCGTACCTCCTCCTCCCCGCACTGATCTATCTCTTCAGCTACGCCTCGACGGCCGAGCAGTCGCAGTGGATCGACCTCTTCCACCGCGGCGAGTCGCTCGGCCCCGCGTCCGATTACCTGCGCGGCAAGGTCCCGTTCCGCGACACGTTCGTGCTGCACGGGATGATGGAAGACGGGCAGCTCGACGCGTGGCTGATGAGCCTCTTCGGCCGCTCGGTCGACGTGGCCATCCTCCGCACCGTCGTCATCGGGGCGTTCCTCGGCGTGGCGATCTGGTTCCTCGGTCTGGCCATCTTCGACTCCATCCCGCTCGCGCTGCTGTGCGTGGCCATGGGCTCGTGGACGACGGCCGAAAACAATCGTACGCTCTTTCAGGTCGCGGCGGTGGCGCTGTTCTGGAACGCGCTGCGACGCCGCAGCAAAGCGTCCGCGATCTTCGCCGGCGTCTTCGCGGGGATTGCGCTCTTCTTCAGTTACGAGATCGGCGTCTACACGATCGTGGGCGGACTGGCGGTCGCGCTGCTGCTGTGGGCCGCCTCACGCCGCGTCGCGTGGACCGGCATGCCGCCCGCGCAGGCCGCGCTCTTCTTCAGTATCGGCGTGCTCCTCGGCGCGGCACCATTCGCCATCTGGCTCGCCACGCACGGCGCGCTCGACGACTTCGTGACGATGTCCTTCGTCACCATCCCGAAATACATCGACGCGGTCTGGTCGCTGCCGTTCCCCGATCTCGTCTCCACGTTCCGCAAAGACCTCAACCTGCACACGCTCGCGGACTTTGTGCTGTGGGAGAAGTTCCATCTCATCCTCAGCCCGCTGACGATCGCCATCGCCGCGATCTACTTCATCCAGCGCTGGCTGCGCCGCCGCGTCGACCTGTTCGATTACGCGCTGCTCGTGCTGACCGTGTTCGCGACCGTCGCGCAGCGCACCGCGTTCGGACGCGCGTCGTTCCGCCATCAGTATTTCGCGGCGTTCCTCATCGGACCGCTGCTCGTGCTGCTGGCGGTGCTGGTCGTGCGCGCGTTGCACAACGTCTGGGCGCGCGGCGGCGAAGGCACGCGCGCGTTCATCGCGGCGCTCTGCGTGATGACCGTGCCGGTGATCGCGGTGCTGTTCTGGATCCCGGACCTCGTCAACGTGCGCCTGCAGGATTTCACGCGCTACTACGGCCGCGTGATGCACGTCGACCGCGACTCCAACGCGGAAGCGGTGCAGTGGCGTATCACCGACGTGACGAAGGAACTGCACGAGCGCTTGCGACCGCACGAGCCGTTCTTCGATTTCTCCAATCAGCCGGCGTTCTACTTTTTCGCGAACCGGCCGAACCCGACGCGCTTCTATCAGGTGCCGATCCTCTCGCCGCGCGAGTTCCAGGCCGAGACCATTCGCGACCTCGAGCGCGCCAGGCCGAAGGTGATCGTCCGCCGTTCGCCGGAGCTCTTCGACCAGTTCGACGGCGTGACGAACGACCTCCGCGCGCAGGCCGTGGCCACGTACGTCGACGAGGTCTATCGCTTCCACAAAGCGGTGCGCGGCGTCGAGCTGTGGACGCGCAGGCCCGACGCGAAGCCGCGCCCGGTCCACGACTATCTGACCGCCATCCGCCTGCCCGATGCGAAAGAGCTCGTCGCCGGCACGGGCCTCGCCCGCAGCGTGTTTCCCGCGGTCGGCAGCGTGCACGGCGTGGCCGGCTCGTACTGGCAGTCGGACCTGACCATGCACAATCCGTTTCGCACGCCGCTGCGCGTGACGCTGCGCTACGTTTCCGGCGAGAACACGTTCGATCGCCACTTCACGCTCGCGCCGCGGCAGACGCTGCGCTGGCCGGACGTCGTGCGCACGCTCTTCCATGCGCCGAACAGCGTCGGCTCGTTGTGGGTCGAGCATCGCGAAGGCACCGCCCCCGTCGCCGTGGTGAAAACCTCGGACGTCGCCCACGCCGCGAGTGCCTCGCTCGAAGAACCGCTCACCGCTCGTGACTCCGCCACCGCGTCGACCGAGCACGCGGAGCTGGCCATCGTCGGCGTTCCCGCGGCGACCGGTGTGGGACGGCGCGTCAATGTTGGCGCTGTCAACATCGGCAAGATCCCGGCGACGTTCCGCATCTCCGTGCGCACCCGCACCGGTGCCGCGGTCGGACGCAGCATCGAGTCGGGCGTCCCCGAGGATCAGGTGTGGGTGGTGAATGACCTGGAGGCGGAGACGGGGGTGAAGCTCGACGAAACGATGACCGTGCGCATCACCGTCATCGCCGGCACCGGGGTCGGCTATGCGACGGTGGTCGAATACGGCGGCGATTCCGAGTTCATCGCCGCCATCCCGGCGCAACAGCAATGAACGTGATCGCCACGCCGTGGCCGGACCGTTGCCTCGTCGTCACCGCGCCGATCACGCCGAGCCGCGCGGACGCATGGTTCTCGGAGGCCGAGCGCGAACAGGCCAACACCTTCAAGCTTCCCAAACGCCGCGCCGAATGGCTCCTCGTCCGCGCGGCCGCGAAACAGCTCGCCCTGCAACTCGGCATCACGAACGACCCTCGCACGCTCACCGTCGAACGCCCGCTCACCGCCGGCTGGTACGTCTCCCTCTCGCATTCCGGCAACTACGCAGGTGCCGCATTCGCGCGCGAGCCGATCGGCCTCGACGTGCAGGTCGTCCGCGAGATCGCCGAGTGGTCGACGCACCTCTTCCTCTCCGATGCCGAAACCGAGGAGATGCGCACGTGTGCGATCGAACATCGCGTGCTGCACTTCTGGTGTGCGAAGGAAGCCGCGTTCAAGCGCGCCGCGGATTACGAGACGATGAAGCAGTTGCCGCTGACGCTCATCGAACAGCGCGGCGACGGCCTGCTCTTCGACAAAGTCGAGACCGTGCGCATCGGCGAGCTGATCGTCGCCCTCACGCGTCCCACTCGTTGAGCAGCCGTTTCGCGTCCTCGACCGCCGCGGCGTCTTCGACCGCGAACCGCGGATCGTTCGGCGCGTTGATCACGCCGCGCAGCAGCTCGATGGCCCGCGACTTCGCCGACGAGTCGCTCGACACCATCGCCTCCGCCAGGAACACGAGCGTGATCTTGTTCTTCGAGTCGTACTTCAGCGACTCGTTGAGGAAACGCATCGCTTCCTTCGACGAGGCCCAGCCGGTGATGAACGGGATGCGCGGCGTCTGATCGTGCAGCCGTCCGAGGACTCGTGACGGCGAGCCGCCTTCGAGCGCGGGATCGGCGAGATGCGCGATCGTGGCGCCGCGGCGGATGCGGTCCGCCGCGCCCTGCCGCGCCGCGGCGAGCTTGCCGTACGCGAGCGCCCATTCGCCCCAGTTCACCGCGTCCCACAGGTACACCTCGGCCGCGTGCGGAATCGATTTCGCCGCCGCGGCGATCGTCTTCTCCGCCGCGTCCGCTTTGACGTTGCGCGAGGCGAGCGCGCGTGCGACGGCCGTCAGCGCCTTCTCGCCCGCCGTTTTCGCGGTGCCGTAGATCTGCTTCTTCTGGTCTGCCGACTTCGCGTGATACGCACCTTTGAAGCGATACGCGCGCAGCAGCTTCGCGTGCGCTTCGAGATCGTTCGCGTTTGCGGCGATGGCGCGGCCGTAGGCGGCGATGGCTGCATCGACGTGCGAGGCGCCCTCCGCGCGCGCGGACCAGTGGCGATCGCCCTCCGCGACCTGCGCGACCAAAGGCATCGTGATGACGAGCGCGACCGCGATGGCACACGTGTTGAAGCGCGTTCTGTTCATGCGAATCACGATTGTAGTCGCGCTGGTGCTGCTCGCCGCCTGCCGTGGAGAGCCGGTCCCGCGCGATTACCAGAACGCGCCGCCGGACATGACCAACGCGCCGCAGTCGCAGACTGCCACGCCCGCACAGCATGGGATGGGTGACGCGCCGCCGCAGCCGAGCACCGGCAACGAGGGTCCGAATCCGAAGGCGACGACGGGCACGGAGACGACCGGCACGCTGCCGGACACGCCGCCCGTGTCGACGACGACATAGAATCGCGCCGCTGTGCGCATCGTTTTTCTCGGCACTCCCGAATTCGCCGTCCCCACGCTCGACGCCGTCGCGCGCGAGCACGAGGTCATCCTCGCCGTGGCCCAGCCCGACAAGCCCGCGGGCCGCGGCATGAAATTGCAGGCGCCGCCGGTCGCGATCCGCGCGCGCGAGCTGAACATTCCGCTCCTGCAGCCGCCGCGCGTGCGCAACGAGGACTTTTTGTCCGAGGTGGCGAAGCTGGCGCCGGATGCCGGCGTGGTCATCGCGTACGGGAAAATCCTGCCGAAGGCACTGCTCGACATCCCGAAGCATGGATTTCTGAACGTCCATGCCTCCGTCCTTCCGCAGTGGCGCGGCGCGGCGCCGATCCAGCGCGCCATCGAGGCCGGCGACCGCACGACCGGCGTGACGATCATGCGTGTCGACGAGGAGCTCGACCACGGTCCGATGCTCGCCATCGCAACGACAGAGATCGATCGCGACGAGCGCACCCCGCAACTGGCCAAACGTCTCTCGCACCTCGGCGCCGAAGCACTCCTGCCCGTCCTGCGCGCTCTCGAAGCCGGCAACGCCGAGGAGACGCCGCAGGATCACGAGCGCGCCACTGTCGCGCCGAAGATCGAAAAGAGTGAAGGCGCGATCACGTTCGACGAGCCCGCGACGCAGATCTACAACCGCTTCCGCGCCTTCGACCCGTGGCCGGGCATCACCTTCGGCGAGTTGAAGCTCACGGACATCCGCCCCGCGGACGGCAACGCGGAGCCGCGCACGATTCTCTCGATCGAAGAAGACGTCGTGATCGCCGCACGGGAAGGCGCCATTCGCATCGTCGAACTGCAACGCCCCGGCAAGCCGCGCACCCCCGCCGGAGCCATCGCCCGCGGCCTCGGCTGGCGCGTTGGTCAGCGCGTATGACCGACCGTGCGCGCGCGCTTCAACTCCTCCAGCGCATCGAGCGCGAGTCGCTCTACGCCTCGCTCCTGCTGATCGGCGAGACCGGCTTCGTCCGCACGGTGGTTCTCGGCGTGCTGCGCTGGCGCTCGCGGCTCGATTTCGTGATCGAGCATTTCGCGCAACGCCGTATCGCCAAACTCGACCCGCCGGTGATCGACGCATTGCGCGTCGGCATCTACCAATTGCTGTACATGGACGTCGCGCCGTACGCGGCGGTCTCGGAGACCGTCGATCTCGCGCCGAAACGCGCCCGCGGCTTCGTCAACGCCATTCTGCGCAAGGCCTCCTCGGCAAAGGCGCCCGAACCGCCGGACGTCGCCACGCGCACCGCGCATCCGCAATGGCTGCTCGAGCGCTGGACTCGCGTCTATGGCGCGGAACGTACGGCGAAGATCGCGGACGCGAATCAGGAGCTGTCGTATCCGGACGTGCTCTCGCTGCGCGGCGACGTGCCCCCCGGCGCACAGCCCTCCGAGCTCGTCCCCGACCTCTGGAAACTGCACGGCTCGAGCGCGGAGCTCGAGCGCGAGTCCTTCTATCCGATGGACGAAGGGAGTGCCGTCATCGCCGCGATCGCACGGGCGTGCGGGGAGGACATCCTCGACCTCGCCGCGGCACCGGGCGGGAAGACGATCTACATGCGTCACCGCGGTGCGCGTGTCCTCGCCAACGACGTCTCCATCGCACGTCTGCGTCCGCTGCGTCATGACAAAGTGGTCGTCAGCGACGGACGGCAGACGCCGTTCGCGCGCAAATTCGAAGTCGTCCTCCTCGACGCGCCGTGCAGCGCCACCGGCACGATCCGCAAGAGCCCTGAATTGAAGTGGCGCATGCGCGAAGCGGACCTCGCCGCCTTCGCGAAATTGCAGCGCGAGCTGCTCGCGCACGCGATGACGATCGCCGGCAAGTACGTCGTGTACTCGACGTGCTCGCTCGAGCCGGAGGAGAACGACGCCGTCGTCGCGAACTACACACGCGAAGACATCACGCCGCTCGTCCCCGAAGGCGCACGCAAGTGGGTGCAGGACGGCGTGCTGCGTCTGACGCCGGAATCGGGCGCGGACGGATTCACCGCCTTCGCACTGCGCGTGTAGACTCCGTCGCCGCAATGCCTCGCGATTTACCCATCGGCAACGGCTCGCTCCTCGTCGCGTTCGACGCCCAGTACCGCATCGCCGACTTTTACTTTCCGCGCGTGGGGATGGAGAACCAGGCGGCCGCGAAGTTCCGCTTCGGCGTCTGGTGCGACGGCGCCTTGCACGCCACCGACGAGGCGCCGTGGCAGGTCACGCTCGACTATCTCCGCGACACGCTCGTCACCGACGTGCTCCTCCAGAACGACACCCTCGGATTGCGCATCCGCTGCTACGACGCCGTCGATCCCGACGCGTGCGTGTACGTGCGCAAGATCGTCGTGCGCAACCTGCGCAATACCGCGCGCGACGTGAAGCTGTTCCTGCATCACGATTTCGCGCTGTACGGCAGCGGCATCGGCGACACCGTCATGTACGACCCGCGCTCCGGCGGGATGATGCAGTACAAGACGAAGCGGTATGTGCTGGTCAATACCGAAGGCGGTGTGCAGGAGTACGCGTGCGGCCGCAGCATGACGACCGGCGCCGAGGGGACGTGGGTGGATGCGGAGGACGGCGCTTTGTCGATGCAGGCCATTGCCCAGGGCGCGGTCGACATGACGGTCGGCATTCCGCTGCATCTCGAAGCCAGCGCCAGCGCGACCACGTTCTATTGGATCTGCGGCGGGCGCACGGAGGAGGAAGTGCGCCTGCTCGACGTGCAGGTGCGCGGCGAGGGACCGGCGCACGTGCTGTCGCGCACCGGCTCGCACTGGTACACGTGGGTCAACAAGAGCGGTACCGATCTCACCGATCTGCCGGACGAGATCACCGACCTCTATCGCCGGTCGCTGCTCGTCATTGCCACACAATGCGATCGCGGCGGTGCCGTCATTGCGGCCAACGATTCCGACATCGTCTGGGGCCACAATGACCACTATTCGTACATGTGGACGCGCGACGCGGCGTTCGTCTGCGACGCCATGGAACGCGCAGGGTTTCCCGAATTCACACGCCGCTTTCTGACCCTGGCCAATGACGTGATCCGGGAAGAAGGCTACTTCCTGCACAAATACAATCCCGACGGCTCGCCCGCGCCACTGTGGCAGCCGTGGGTGCGGAACGGGCAGCCGCAGTTGCCGATCCAGGAAGACGAGACGGCGCTGGTGATCTGGCTCGTGGCGCGGCATTGGGAGCGCACGCGCGATCTCGATCTGCTGCGCCGCGTCTACAAACGCCTCGTCGTCAGTGCCGCCGATTTTCTCGTCCGGTTGCGCGATCCCGAGACGGGCCTGCCGCGGCCGACGTTCGATCTGTGGGAGGAGCGTCAGGGCGTCTTCACGTTCACCTGTGCCGCGGTCTGGGCGGGACTCACGGCCGCCGCGGAGCTCGCGAATCTGTTCAATGAGCAGGATCGCCGCGGCGTCTATCAAAAGGCCGCCGCGGAACTGCGCGAGGCGATGACGAAACACCTCTGGATGGAACAGGAGGGGCGTTTCGCACGCGGGCTGTTGTGCCAGGACGACCGGCTGGAGCTCGACCGCACCGTCGATTCCTCCGCCTTCGCGGTTTTTCACCTCGGCGTGTTTCCCGCGTCGAGCGCCATGGTCGAGGGGACGATGCGCGCCATCCGCGAGAGGCTGTGGGTGCATACGGACGCCGGCGGCGTCGCGCGTTACGAGGACGACGCGTATCACCGCATTTCGAACGAGCGGGAGCGCGTGCCGGGCAATCCTTGGGTGATCTGTACGTTGTGGCTCGCGGAGCACGTCATCGCCAAAGCGACGACTGCCGAGGGACTGCAGCGCGCGCTCGACCTGGTGCGGTGGGCGCGGGCGAAGGCGACACAATCGATGATTCTGCCCGAGCAGCTCGATCCCTATGACGGCGAGCCGCTGTCGGTCGCGCCGCTGACGTGGAGTCACGCACAGGTGATCTCGGTGGTGCACGGATATCTCGACGCATTGCGCCGCCTGCGTTGACTTTCGCGGTTGCGTTGCCTAGATTGCTTTCCGTCTCCCACAACGCACAGGAGGATTTGTTATGGCAGGCAAGGCTGACGTCATTAATGCCATCGCCGAACAGGCCGGGATTTCCAAGAAAGAAGCGGCCGCCGCGTTCGACGCCTTCGTCGGCTACATTTCCGATACGTGCCAGCGGGGCGAACGCTGCGCCGTCCCCGGCCTCGGCAGCTTCGCCGTAACCGAGCGCAAAGCGCGCGAAGGCCGCAACCCCCGCACCAAGGAAACGATCACCATCCCCGCCTCCAGAAACGTACGCTTCAAAGCAGGCAAGGACCTGCGGGACATGTTGAATGTGGCGCCGAAGAGGAAGAAGAAGTGACGGGCGGGGAAGCTGTAGAGCGGTAAAGGTGTAGAGGGGCTACCCCGGGGGTGGGGAGGCTGTAGAGCGGTAAAGCTATAAAGCTGTAGAGGGACTCCACCCCTTTATAGCTCTATAGCTCCCGAGCTTTATAGCTCTACCGCTTTCTCAGCTCACCCACGGCCGCGGCATGAACACCTCATTGTACAAATGGAGCGCATAGCGGTCCGTCATGCCCGCAATGAAATCGATGGCCAGGCGTTCGACGGGTTCTGCGCTCGTGGTGTCGAGGTAGCGTTCGGGGTGGGTCACCACGTGTTCGAAAATCGCGGCGAGGATTTTCTGCGCTTTTTCGAATTCGCCGCGGACGGTCGGGATCAGGTACATGTTCTCGAACATGTATTTGCGTAATGCCTCGAGCGCCTGTTCCACCTCGGCGGTCATCGAAATCGCTTCGTAGTCACAGGCGAGCGTGGCCTGGATGACGTCGCGGACCATGCGGTCGATGCGGTCGCTGCCGCGTTTGCCGAGGGTGGAGCGGATGTCCTGGGGGATGTCGTCTTCGCGGATGATGCCGGCGCGGATACCGTCGTCGATGTCGTGATTGACGTACGCGATGATGTCCGAGATGCGGACGATGTCGCCTTCGAGCGTCAACGCGCGCGATTTCGGACGCTTGCGCAGCAACTCCCCTTTTTCTCCTTTGGAGTGCTTCAGAATGCCGTCGCGCACTTCGACGGTGAGATTGAGACCGCGGCCGTCCTTCTCCAGTGTCTCGACCACGCGCACGGATTGGCGGTAATGGTCGAATCCACCTTTGACGAGCTTATTGAGCGCGGCTTCCCCGGCATGGCCGAAGGCGGAGTGGCCGAGGTCGTGGCCTAATCCGATCGCTTCGGTGAGCACTTCATTGAGCCGCAGGGATTTGGCGATGGTGCGGGCGATCTGCGTCACTTCCAGCACGTGTGTGAGCCGCGTCCGGTAGTGATCGCCCTCGGGCGCGAGGAACACCTGCGTCTTGTGCTTGAGCCGGCGGAAGGCTTTGCAGTGGATGATGCGGTCGCGGTCGCGCTGGTACGACGGCCGGATGTCGTCTTCCGGCTCTTCGCGGTCGCGGCCGCGGGTCTCGTTGCTCTTCGCGGCGCGGGGAACGAGCGTTTCGTGCTCGATACGCTCGAGCATCTCGCGGATCGTCATGCGCCTGCCACTCTACCGCACGGCGCGCCGCTTCTTCCGCGGGTCATACGGCGCGGGCGTCATCAGGCCGTCGACGACGACGCGAGAGACGGACCTCGGGTTGCCGGCCGCGTCATAGGCGGTGACGGTGACGTAGTTCCAGCCGTTCTGCAGCGCGATCGGACCGAAGCTCCAGGAGCCCGTGCCGGTGGCGGTGCCGTCCGCGGGTGCGGTGCCGCTGACGTGGTACTTCACGCTGGCGATGCCGCTCGCGTCGGACGCGGTGCCGGTGAACGTCCACAGACCTTCTTCACTGCGCGTCGGTTCGTTCAAAACGATCGCGGGATCGATGACGTCGGCGGAGCCGGGAAAAACGAGCAGTGTGACGCTCTGCGGGGGAAGCGTGAGCGTCGCGCCCGCGGCAACGTCCGCAACGCGCGCGATGCCGGTCGATGTCATCCGCCACTGCTGGGCGCTGCCGCCCGGCGTGTAATTCGCGAGCTGCAGAGATACAGAGGCCGCGGTGGAGAGCTGTTTGTTGATCAGCATCACCGTCAACGCCTGATCGCTGCGCAATGCGGCGAAGGCCGCGACGAGGTCGGGGTTCGGTGCTGTGGCGCGTACGGAAATCTCGCCGAATCCACTGCCGCTGCCGTCGTAATTGCGATACATGCGGAACGCGTTGTACGGCGGTGTGCCGGTCTCCGGCGTCGTCCAGCGCGTGGCCATGTCGACGTTCTCGCGGCCGAGGATGCCGAGGACGTCCGCCTGGGCGATGCCGCCGCTGATGTGATCGTCGGCGCCCCATGAATATTCAGTGAGCCCGAGCGGCGTGCCGGGATAGTAACGGTCGATCCATTCCTTGAAGCGCGGGATGAGCCGCACCTTGTCGGAGATCCACGTCTCGTCGGTGTAATTTGCGTCCCACAGCGAGCGCGTGGAGCGGTTGCGGCGCAGTTGCATGTCGTTCGACACGTTCGGCGGCCAGTATTCGCCGCCCTGCGGGTAGTAGTGGATCGTGAAGACGTCGACGAGCGGCCGGCCGTGGTAGGCGCGGTACTCGTGCAGCCTGGCGAGCATCCACGGCAGGTAATCCCAGCCGCCGTGCGCGAGGCGGTCGGGCGTGTTGGACCACTGCAGATTCGCGGCGCTCCACTGCTGATCGTAGCCGCTCATGAAGTAGCCGCTCCACCCCCACTCCTCGGGGGCGAGCACGATCGCGTCCGGATCGTTCTCTTTGACCGTGCTGCCGTAATCGACGATGCGCTCCCACAACTCGTCCATCGTCGGCGCGGTGGGTCGCACGTCGCGATGCGTGCCGTGCCAGATCGACGGCTCGTTGTCGAGGACGTAGTAGCGCACGCCGTTGCCCGAAGCGTTGCCCCAGCGCGTGACGAGATGCTCAACCCACTCGCCCATGTACGCCGCGTTCACCTGCATGTTCGCGTCGTTCGGGTCGTTGCCGGTGATCAGGGAGCCATCGGGACGTTTCCCGTTGCCGGCGTCGGGAAACCACTGCCAGTCGTTCGCCTGCTGCGCGCCGTACTTGGCGATCGAAAAGCTGGCAAGGCGCTGGCGGTTCGGGCCCATTTTCGCGACCCAGCCGATCATCGGGATGGTGATCATCGGCTCCGCGCCGCCGGACTTTGTGTCGCCGATGAAGTTGTCGGTCTCTTCACCCGCGACGGGCGGTCCGTGCTCGAGCGATTCGTAGAACCAGTCGTTCGCGTGATTGGCCGCATTCTGCTTCCAGTTGTAGCGGGTGGTGGTGTTGCCGCCCGAACGGTTGAGCGTGACGCGCAGGTCCTGCAGTTGCGCGGTGGTGGCGAAGTTGAGGCCGTAGACGTGAGGATGGACGCGATGACGGTCGGCAGCCGCGTCGACGTTCACCGTGACGGCCTGCGCGAGGATGAAGGCAGCGAGAAGATTCACCTGCGCACGCTAGCGCGGATGGACGTCAACGCCGCGTGAGGAAGGTCACGCCGTGAGCTCGCCGCGCAGGATGGTCACGGCATTGCCACCGAGCTTCACACGGTCGCCTTCGAGGCGCACGCGGACGAAGCCGCCGCGCCGCGAGGCCTGATACGCGAGCATCTCCGTCCTGCCGAGACGCGCGGACCAGTACGGTGTGAGGCAGCAGTGCGCGGAGCCGGTGACGGGATCTTCGTCGACGCCGACACCCGGCGCGAAGAAGCGCGAGACGAAATCGGCGTGCGTGTGTTCCGCGCGGCTGGTGACGATGATTCCGCGCACCTCGATTTTCCGAAGCTGCGTCTGATCGGGAGCGACGGCCCGCACCGCATCCTCGGAATCGAGCTCGACGAGGTAATCGAACTTGTTGCGTCCGACGTAAATGGGATTCGTGATGCCGAGGGCTTCGAGGAGACCGGAGGGCGGCTCGCTGCGCTCTTCGAACGTGGCCGGGAAATCGAGCTCGATCAGATCGCCGCGGCGCTGCGCGGTCAGCAATCCGCTGAGCGTGTGAAAGCGTGCGGTCGCGCCGGCCGCGAGCAGTCCTTCTTCCCACAACGCATGGGCCGAGGCGAGCGTCGCATGACCGCACAACGCCACCTCGGCCGCGGGAGTGAACCAGCGCAACGAAAAGCCGTCGTCACGCGGAAGCAGGAACGCCGTCTCGGAGAGGTTCATCTCCGCGGCGACGTCCTGCATCCATTGCGCGTTGCGCTCGCGGTCGAGCAGGCACACCGCGGCGGGATTGCCGCGGAAGGGCTCGGACGTGAACGCGTCGATTTGCAGCAGTCTCAGAACGCGGCGACCTTGCCCGACTTGCCGTACGTCCAGCGCACGAAGGCGAACCCGAGCACGAACACGCCGAGGAGGCAGAGATCGCGATAGTTGTCGCCGTACATCGTCGGGTAGTGGTTGCTGATCATCGTGAAGACGAGCGGCACGGACATGTACGTGTTGTGGCGCGAGCGCAGACCCGCCTGCGCGACGAGGGCCGCGTCCGGCGGAGTGCCTTCCTTCGTCGCCGTGATGATCTTCTTCTGGTACGGCCAGATCACCATCCAGACGTTCGCGGCCATCATCGAGCCGAGGATCAGACCGGTGTGGATGTAGAGCGAGCGTCCGCCGAACCGGCCGACGTGCTCGAGGAACAGGTACACCGCCGCGAGCAGCACGAGCACGATCGTGTTCGCCACGACCACGTTCTTCACCGACTTCATGATCGCGTTGTAGACCACGAAGCCGACGGCGAGGATCACGAGGACGATCGCCAGCCAGAGCCACGGGTTGTTGTTCGGGTCGGTCGGGTCTTCGAAGACGATCTTCGAGTGGTAGTAGATGAGGCCGCCGAGGAGGATACCGGTGAGCCACGTCCAGGCGGCGCCCCAGCGGAACCAGTAGAGCGCCCGCGGCATGATCTCGGGGACGACGACCTTCTTGGTCGGCCCGTCGAGCGCTTTTGCCACGTGCGCGTTCACGAAGTTGAAAAAGTAGAGGTGCCCGATCCAGAGGATGCCAGCAACTACGTGCGCCCAGCGCAGGAACAATTGGAGGATGTCGTTGACGTTCTGCGGCATTGCCGAGTTCCTCGTTTCTCTGTCGTTTTGGGGTAGCCTGCGCCGGATTATGAGTGAATTCGTCGGAAAAGTCGCCGTGATCACCGGCGCTTCGTCGGGCATCGGCAAAAAGACGGCGGAACTGCTCGAACAGCGAGGCGCACACGTGGTCACATTCGCCCGCTCCGGCGGCACCGTGACGGGTGACGTGGCCGACCCGGAGGCGGTCGAGCGCCTCTTCACGGAGACGGAGCAGCGCTTCGGACCGTGCGACATCCTCGTCAATAACGCCGGGCTCGCCGATCCGGCGCTGCTGGTGGAGACCTCGTTCGAACGCTGGCGGAAGACGTTCGCGGTGAACGTCGACGGCATCTATCTGACCTGCCGCCGCGCATTGCCGTCGATGCTCGAGCGCGGCCGCGGCGCGATCGTGAACGTGGCGTCGATCTCGGGCGTCGTCGGCCCGGAGAAGTTTCCGGGATTCGTTGCGTACTGCGCGAGCAAGGGCGCGGTGATCTCGCTGACCGAGGCGCTGGCAGTGGAAGTGAAGGGGCGGGGCGTGCGCGTGAATGCGGTGAGCCCCGGTTCGGTCGACACGCCGATGTGGGCGCATGTCAGCGGAGGCGCACCCGCGTCGATGACGCCGGAGGAGGTCGCGGAAACGATCCTCTTTCTTGCATCGGATCGCTCGCGGCCGATGAATGGGCAGAACCTGAATGTCTTTTCCTCCTGAGCAACGTGGCACTTATGCCGAGATCGACCTCCGCGCATTCGAGCGCAACATCGACGCGATCGTGGCGCGCCTGCCCGAGGGCACGCGTCTCATCACCCTGCTGAAAGCGAATGCGTACGGCCACGGCGCCGTGGAGCTCGCGCGGCGCTGCTCGCCGGAGAAGGTGGCCATGATCGGTGTGGCGCTCCTCGAAGAAGGGCTCGAGCTGCGCCGCGCGGGGATCGCGTTGCCGATCCTCGTCCTCGGATCGCTCAACGAAGTGCAGGTGCGGCTCGCGCTGGAACACGACATCACCCTCGGCGTTCCCGGTCCCGAAGAGCTCGAGCACGTCGCACGCGTCGCTCGGGAGCGTGAGGTGAACGTTCATCTCAAGCTCGATTCGGGTATGGGACGCATGGGCTGCGTCGAGAGCGAGCTGCCGCGCGTGATCGAGCTGCTGCGCGCCACGCCGGGCATCCGGCTCGAAGCGCTGTACACGCATCTCGCGAACGCGGGCGATGCGCACGATCCGTTCACCGACGGGCAGGTGGCGCGTTTCGAGTCGCTGGTGGAGACGCTGCGCGCCGCGGGCATCGAAGCGCCGCGGCATCACGTCGCCAACAGCGCCGCCACGATGCGTGGCATCACGCCGGGGGACTTCGCGCGCGTCGGGATCGCGCTCTACGGCGCCGAGCCGCTCGACAACGACTCGCTGCGCCTCGATCCGGTCATGCGCTGGCGCACGGAGATCGTGCGGCTCAAGGACCTGCCGTCCGGCCATGCCGTCGGTTACGGCATGACGTTCCACACCAAGCGCGCGAGCCGCATCGCCACGCTGCCGGTGGGTTACGCGGACGGCTACCGCCGCGGCTTCGGCAATCGCGCGGAGGTGCTCGTGCGCGGCAAGCGCGTGCCGGTGGTGGGACGCGTGTCGATGGACCTCACCACCATCGACGTGACCGACGTTCCCGACGTCGCGGTCGGCGACGAAGTGGTCCTGCTCGGCGGCCCGATCCGCGTCGAAGAGCTCGCGGCGAAACTTGATACGATCTCGTACGAAGTATTCTGCGGTGTCAGTGCGCGAGTCCCGCGCGTCTACCGCGTCGACTCATGATCACGATTCTCGACCGCATCGGCCGCACGTTCATCCGGCTCTTCGAGCAGACCGGCCTGTGGTTCGACGCATTGTGGAAGACGTTCCTCTGGGCGCTGCGTCCACCGTACGACGTCGGCGAATGGTTCCGGCAGATGGTGCGCGTGGGCGTCGACTCGATCCCCGTCGTGTTTCTGACGACGATGTTCACGGGGATGGTGCTTGCGCTGCAGACGTTCATCGGCTTCCAACGCGTGAACGCGGAGCAGTTCGTGGCGAGCGTCGTGGCACTGGCGATGTTGCGCGAGCTCGCGCCGGTGCTCGTCGGGCTGATGGTCACGGGCCGTGTCGGCTCGGCGATGGCCGCGGAGATCGGGACGATGCGCGTGACCGAGCAACTCGACGCGCTCAAAGCGCTGGCTACCGATCCGATGCAGTACCTCTTCGTCCCGCGCGTCATCGCCGGCATCGTCATGCTCCCCTTCCTCTGCATCCTCGGCGACGCCCTCGGCATCTACGGCGGCTACCTCGTCGGCGTGAAGCTGATGCGCACGAATCCCGTCGTTTACAAACAGAACACGTTTCAGTTTCTGCAGCTCACCGACGTGTGGAGCGGCCTCGCGAAATCGGCGGTGTTCGGACTGATCCTCACCCTCACCGGCTGCGTGCGCGGCTATTACGCGACGGGCGGCGCGGAAGGCGTCGGCCGCGCGACGACGTACGCGGTCGTCTCGGCGTCCCTCATCATCCTGCTGAGCGATTTCTTCCTGACGAAACTCCTCTTCTAGCCATGCCGTTCATCCAGCTCGAGCACCTGTACAAGACGTTCGACACCCGGCGCGTGCTGTGCGACATGTCGATCAGCGTCGAGCGCGGCGAGTCGCTGGTCATCGTCGGCGGCTCGGGCACCGGCAAGAGCGTCACGCTCAAGCACATCATCGGCCTGCTGCGTCCGGACAAGGGCCGCGTCATCATCGACGGGCAGGACATCACGACGCTCACGGAAGTCGAGCTCAATCAGATGCGCCGCCGCTTCGGCATGGCCTTTCAGGAAGGCGCGCTGTTCGACTCGATGTCGGTCTTCGAGAACATCGCCTTTCCGCTGCGCCGCCACACGAAGATGACGGAGAAGGAGATCCGTGCGCGCGTCGAGGAATGCCTCGAAGACGTGCACCTGCACAACGTCGAACGCAAGCGCCCCTCGGAGTTGTCGGGCGGCATGCGGCGTCGTGTCGGATTCGCGCGCGCGATCTCACTCAAGCCGGAGATCCTGCTGTTCGACGAACCGACCACGGGACTCGATCCGGTGATCAGCGACGTCATCGCCGAACTGATCGAAGAGATGGACGTGAAGCTCGGCGTCACCACCGTGACGATCACGCACGACATGAAAGTCGCCTTCAAGATCGCCGACCGCGTGGCCATGCTGCACGAGGGACGCATCATCGAGCAGGGCACGCCGGAAGAATTTCAGGCGTCGACGAACCCCATCGTCCAGCAGTTCATCGAAGGGCGCGCGCAAGGCCCCATGACCGAGGATTAGCGGCGGCCGAGGGCGGCCGCCGCCACACCGCGATAGCGGTCAGTCCTTGCGCATGCGGGTGCGCGTTTCCGTGGCCGTCGAGGTGGTTTCCTGCGCGTCAGCGTCGAAGGTCGAAGACGAGGTCATCGAAACGTCGGTGACCGGGGCAGTCGTCACTTCGACGCGGGACGTCGTCTCGCTGACGGTGGCGTCGCTGACGTTGCCTTCGGTATCGACGACGATCGTCGAATCGGCCGTCGTGACCGAGCTGGTGGGCGTCACGTGGACGACCTCGTCCTGCTCCTGCGTGGTGGCCGTGTTGTTCGACGCGCATGCGCCGACGAGAAGAAGCGCCGCGAAGCCCGCGGCAACACCGGTGTTTTTGATCAGTTTTTTCATCATGCTGTTGACTCCTCGATCAACGTGCAGCGCAAGATGAATGCCTGTTATTTGAAGTAATCCATGCACGACTATGATGCGCGGATGGCCGAGTCGCGCACGTGGACCGTCAGTGAGCTCATCCGTCAGCTCAACCTCGATCTGTACCGCTACAACGACATCGCCGTGGAAGGCGAAGTCACGAACTTCACGCGCTCCGCTGCCGGCCATCTCTATTTTTCGCTGAAGGACGCGAAGGCGCAGATGCGCATCGTGCTCTTCGCCACGAACGCGCGCTTCCTGCGCTTCCGGATCGAGAACGGCCTCCAGCTCATCGTGCGCGGCCGCCTCACGGTCTACGAGGCGAAAGGCGAGCTGCAGATGAACGCCACCAGCGCGGAGCCCGCGGGCCTCGGCGCGCTGCAGCTCGCGTTCGAGCAGCTCAAGAAACAGCTCGCCGAAGAAGGCCTCTTCGATCCGTCGCGCAAGAAGCCGATCCCGATGCTGCCGCAGCGCATCGCCATCGTCACCAGCCCCACAGGCGCCGCCATCCGCGACATTCTTCACGTCCTCGGCCGCCGCTTCGAAGGGCTCTCGCTGCAGATCTATCCGGTGCGCGTGCAGGGCCCGACCGCGGCTCGCGAGATCGCGAAGGCGGTCGCGAATCTGTCGCGCTGGAAGCTGCACGACGTCGTGCTGATCTGCCGCGGCGGAGGGTCGCTCGAGGATCTCTGGTCGTTCAACGAGGAGGTCGTCGCGCGTGCGGTGGCGGCGTGCGAGATTCCGACGATCTCCGGCGTCGGTCACGAGACCGATTTCACGATCTGCGATTTCGTGGCGGACCTGCGTGCGCCGACGCCGTCCGCCGCGGCGGAGATCGTCATTCGCGCGAAGAGCGAGATCTGCACGCAGATCGACCACATGGTCCGGCGCGTGCGGCACGTGATCGAAGGACGCGTGCGTAACTATCGTCACGAGCTGCGCCATCTCGCCTCCTCCGACCGCCTCGGCATCGCCGTACGCCGCGTGGCCATCGCGCGCGAGCGACTGGAACGCCGCCGCATGCTGCTCTACCGCATGCTCGACGCGCGCGCGAAACTGCTGCGCCAGCGTCTGCGCAAATGCGACGAGCCGCTGGCGCGCTATCCGGCACGCGTGGAGCGGGAGCGTCATCGGCTGCGCGGGGTCGTGGGGACGTTGCAGGCCGTGTCGCCGCTGTCGGTGCTCTCGCGCGGCTACGCGATCGCGTTCTCCCGCACGCGCCGCGGACGCAAGCCGATCCTCGATTCGTCGCAGGTGAAAGTCGGCGAGCAGATCGAAGTGCAGCTCAAGAAAGGGCGGCTCGAAGCGACCGTCGACCGGCACACGCTCGGCGTCGAGAGCGTATGGCCCGATCTGCTGCGCGAGTGACGCGTCACCGATCGACGCAGACCGCGCGTTTCCGGCATTTCGAGATCCTTCGGCGACTGCGCGCCTCAGGATGACGGTTGGCGTTCGAGCAGCGCCACGGTCGCGCCGTCGCCATGATCCTCGGCTTCGTCGACGGCGGAGCCAGGGCGATTCGGCTCACGAGGGCACGCGCGTCCGGCTTCGCGCGTTCGCGGCGAGCGTCGGCCCGGCCGCCATTCTGCTATAACGCGCGTTCGATGGCTGCCCGCCCCCGCTCGAACGACTTCGAAAAAGCTTTCCAGAACCTCGAGAAGATCGTGCAGAGACTCGAGACGGAAGACATGCCGCTCGACGAGTCGCTGCAGCTTTTCGAGGAAGGCATCAAGCTCTCGCGCTTCTGCCACCAGCGGCTCGAGGAAGTGGAGAAGAAGATCGAGCTGATCCTCGCCGACGCGAAAGGGCAGCCGGTCACCGAGCCTTTCGAAGACGAGGAGCTCGAAGAGGACGAGGAAATCGTCGAGTGAATCTTCGCGAGTACCTCAACGAGAAGCGCGAGGTCGTCGATCGCACGCTCGACGCGCACCTTCCTCCCGCGGCCACCCACCCCCCCGTCATCCACGAGGCCATGCGTTACGCGGTTCTCGGCGGCGGGAAGCGCATCCGCCCGATCGTGGCCATTGCCGCGGCGGAAGCGGTCGGGGCGAACGTCGAGCCGCTGCTGACGCACATCTGCGCGATCGAGCTGATTCACACGTACTCGCTCGTGCACGACGATCTGCCCCCGCTCGACAACGACGACCTGCGCCGCGGCCGCAAGACCACGCACGTCGTCTACGGCGAGGCCATGGGGGTGCTGGTCGGCGACGCGCTGCTCACCGAGGCGTTTTCCTGGCTGGCGAGACCGGCGGCGGGCGTCGAGCCGCAAAGGCTCCTGCGCGCGATCACCGAGGTCGCCACCGCCATCGATTCGACGGGGATGATCGGCGGCCAGGTCGCGGACATCGTCGCCGAACGCTCCCAGGAAGCGAGCGACGACCACGACGCGCTTCTGCGCGAGCTGCACTTCATCCACCACAACAAGACCGGCAAGCTCTTCACCGCCTCGGTGATCCTCGGCGGGCTTCTCGCCGGCGCTTCGGAGGACCAGCTCGCGGCGCTGCGCCGCTACGCCGACGCGCTCGGTCTGGCGTTCCAGATCGTGGACGATCTGCTTGATATCGAAGAGTCCTCTGCGATACTAGGTAAAACCGCCGGCAAGGACGTGGCGCAGGGAAAACTGACGTGGCCCGCCCTTCTCGGCGTGGAGAGTGCACGTGCCGAGGTGCGGCGCCTGCTGGAAGAGGCGCTGCGGAACGCTGATATGATCGCCGGTCCTGTGAATTACCTCGCACCGATCGCGCGTTTCATCTGCGAACGGCGCTATTAGCCCACCGAGGAACCATGGCCAGACTACTCGATTCGATTGACACTCCACGCGACCTTCGGAAGCTCGATCGCAAACAGCTCCCGCAGGTTGCCCAGGAGATCCGTGAAACGATCATCGACGTCGTCTCACGCGTCGGCGGCCATTTCGGCGGCAACCTCGGCATCGTCGAGCTCACGCTCGCGCTGCACTACATGTACGACACGCCGCGCGACCAGATCGTGTTCGACACCGGGCACCAGAGCTATCCGCACAAGCTCATCACCGGCCGCCGCGACACGTTCCACACGATCCGCCAGCACAACGGCATCTCGGGCTTCTGCAAGCGCGAGGAGTCGGTGTACGACGTGTTCAACGCGGGTCACGCTTCGACGTCGATCTCTGCGGCGCTCGGCATCGCCAAGGCGCGCGACTTCCGCAAGGAGGACTACCGCGTGGTCGCCATCATCGGCGACGGTGCGCTCTCCGGCGGTCTGGCGCTGGAAGGCCTCAATCAGGCCGGCCATCTCAAGAGCAAGCTGCTGATCGTCCTGAACGACAACGACATGTCAATCTCGACGAACGTCGGCGCGATGTCGGGCTACCTCAATCAGATCATCAAAGGGCAGCGCTACAACCAGGCGAAGGACCTTGCCAAGGGCGTGATGGACCGCATCCCGCTGATCGGCGGGAAGCTGCACGGCCTCGCGCACGACATGGAGCAGGTGCTCAAGAACATGGTCGTGCCGGGCACGCTGTTCGAGGAGCTCGGCTTCAAGTACCTCGGGCCGTACGACGGCCACGACCTCGAGTTCCTCCTCAATCTGTTCGAAGAGAATCGCGACTACAACGGCCCGATCCTCATTCACGTCATCACGAAGAAGGGGAAGGGCTACACGCCGGCGGAGAACAAGCCGATCTGGTCGCATGGCGTGACGCCGTTCGACATCCCGAGCGGTGAGGTCATCAAGTCGACCAAGCCCGCGCCGCCAACGTACACGGCCGTCTTTGCGGATGCGCTCGTCGAGATGGCGAAGCAGGATCCGAAGGTCGTCGCGGTGACCGCGGCAATGCCGGAAGGGACGGGTCTCGACAAGTTCGCCAAGGCGTTCCCGGAGCGCATGTTCGACGTCGGCATCGCCGAGGAGCATGCGGTGACGTTCTGCGGCGGCATGGCCACGCAGGGGATGAAGCCGGTCGTGGCGATCTACTCGACGTTCCTGCAGCGCGCGTTCGATCAGGTGTTCCACGACGTGGCCATCATGGATCTGCCGGTCGTGTTCGCGCTCGACCGCGGCGGGATCGCCGGTGCCGACGGTCCGACGCACCACGGTATCTACGACATGGCGTACCTGCGGATCTTCCCGAACATGGTCTGCATGGCCCCCAAGGACGAGAACGAGCTGCGGCACATGGTGAAGACCGCGCTCGAATGCGGCCATCCGGCGTCGCTGCGCTATCCGCGCGGCAACGGTCAGGGCGTGCCGCTCGACGCGGAGCTGAAGGCGCTGCCGATCGGCAAGGGTGAAGTCCTGCGCGAAGGTGCCGACGCCACGATCTTCGCCATCGGCAACGAGGTCTACCCGGCGCTCGCCGCGGCGGAGATCCTCGCCAAAGAAGACATTAACGTCACCGTAATCAATGCACGTTTCATCAAGCCTTTGGATGAAGAATTGATTGCGAAATATTGTCAGCCGAATTCGTACGTCATTACCGTCGAGGAAGGCTCGCTGGCCGGCGGCTTCGGCTCCGCCATCATGGAGCGTTGCGCGGAGCTCGGCCTCCACAACGTGCAGTTCCACAGCATCGCCATCCCCGACGAGTACGTGCACCACGGGGCCCAGGACGTGCTGCGCGCGCAGTACGACCTCCATCCGGAAGGGATCGCGAAGCGGGTGCGGGAGTTCGTGCCGGCGAAGAAAAAGTACGGAACGGTGGGTGAACTGGTGGAGATGCTCGTGGAGCTCGGCAATCAGATCCCCGACGAAGATCTCGAACGAATGCACGAGAAGGGGAAGGACGCGGATCACGTCGACGAGTTCGTGTACGGCAAGCGGAAGCACACCGCCGCGAAGTGATGCGGGAGTACTTCGTCGACACGTGGCTTCTGATCGCGTCACTCGATCGTGACGACCAGCACCACCATCGGGCACGACGGATCGGGGCGAGGATCGGCCAAGCACCGCTCGTGACCCACGACGCCGTTCTCACGGAATTTCTCACGTTCTTCTCGGGCGAGGGTGCGCGCATGCGTCAGGCTGCCGTGGACGCGGTCCGCCGCGTCCGACGCAACTGGATCGTTCTGCCGGCCGGGCGAGACCTCTTCGATCGCGCCCTCGACCGCTACGCCGCCCGCCCCGACAAGGAGTACTCGCTGGTCGACTGCATGTCCATGGTGCTCATGGAAGAGCGCGGGATCCGGCACGTGCTCACGAACGATCATCACTTTACCCAGGCCGGGTTCACCGTCGTCAGCGAATGAAGAAGCAGCGTCTCGACGTCGTGCTCGTCGAGCGAGGGCTCGTCGACTCGCGCGCGAAGGCGCAGTCGCTGATCATGGCCCGCCGCGTTCTCGTGAATGGGCAGTTCGTCGACAAGGCCGGCGCGAGCGTGACGGAAGAGGACGAGGTCAGCGTCGCGGAGCTCGAGCATCCGTGGGTGGGGCGCGGCGGGATGAAGCTCGCACACGCCGTGCAATCATTCAGCGTTAATGTGCACGGTAAAGTGTGCGCAGATATCGGTGCGTCTACCGGTGGCTTTACGGACGTGATGCTGAAGCATGGCGCGGCGAAGGTGTATGCGATCGACGTCGGCTACGGCCAGCTCGACGTCTCGCTGCGCAACGATCCGCGCGTGATCAATCGCGAGAAGGTGAACGCGCGCTATCTGCAGCCGGAGAACTTCGACGAACCGATCGAGTTCGTGTCGATCGACGTGTCGTTCATCTCGCTGAAGCTGATCCTGCCGGCGGTCGCGAACTTTCTGACGGGGGAGCTCGTCGCGCTGATCAAGCCGCAGTTCGAGGTCGGCAAACACGACGTCGGCAAGGGCGGCATCGTGCGCGACGACGAGAAGCGTGCGGCGGCGGTCGAGTCGGTGGTCGCGTTCGCGAGGGAGACCGGCTTCGCGGTGAAGGGTGTGATCGAGAGCCCGGTCAAGGGTGCCGAGGGGAATGTGGAGTATCTGATGTACGCGACAAATACTCGCGCAGACCTTCCCGCCACGACTCCGGAGCCACTCCCGTGATGCGCTCGTAGCGTTCCGTCGACAGCACCGAATAGGCGGGGCGTCTGGCGGGGCGCGGGAACTCGTCCGTCGTCACGGGACGAACGTCGGTCGATGCGCCCGACTCTTCGACGATCGCTTTCGCAAAGTCGAACCATGTGCACGCTTCCGCGTCGGCGTAGTGCGTGATGCCGCGCGCTTCGCCGCGCGTGAGGCGGGCGATCGCGCGGGCGAGATGCGGTGTGTAGGTCGGACGGCCGCGCTGGTCTGCGACCACGCGCAGCGGATTCGCACCTTTGCGGATCTGGTTGCGGATGGCCTCGACGAAGTTCGGCCCGTTCGCGCCGAACAGCCACGACGTGCGGACGATGAGGTGCTTTTCCGCGTGCTGCGCGGCGAGCTCGCCCAGCAGCTTCGAGCGGCCGTACGCGGAAACGGGCGCCGTGCGGTCGGTGACTTCGTAAGGCTCGCGTTTCGCGCCGTCGAAGACAAAGTCCGTCGAGACCTGCACGAGCACGGCGCCGGCGAGATTGGCCGCATACGCCAGCAACTCGACCGCGGAGCCGTTGATCGCATTCGCCGCGTGCTCTTCGGTCTCGGCGAGGTCCACTTTCGTGTAGGCGGCGCAGTTGACGACGACGTCCGGCGCGTGCTCGCGCACGGCGGCGTTCACGAGGCGGGAATCGGTGACGTCGAGCTCGGTGCGGGAGAGGGCCACGACGGTGTCATCGCCGGCCGCGAGCTCGTCCCGAAGCGCGGTGCCGAGCATGCCGCCGGCACCGGTAATCAGCCATTTCAAGCTTTGTCTTCGGACTTGGGCAGGGCCTTGTCGTCCTTGTTGCCCTTGGAGAGGCCGTCGCGGAAGTTCGAAATGCCTTCGCCGAGGCCGCGGCCGAGCTGCGGCAGTTTGCTGGCGCCGAAGATCACGATGACGATCACGAGAATGACGAGCAGTTCCGGCAGTCCGAAAGGACCCATAAACAGCAACATAGCGAAGCCTCCAGGGGATGACCGAAGCGGACGGAGTGTACCAGAGGCGAAACACGGCGGCCGGACGATACGTTCCAGACCTGCAACGGCTACTATGCCGCCGCCAATCATGCTCGATCTCTCCGGACTCAATCCCCAGCAGCGCGACGCCGTCACGCACGGCACCGGCCCTCTGCTCGTCCTCGCCGGCGCCGGCTCCGGCAAGACCCGCGTCATCACGTATCGCATCGCCCATCTCATGGGCGAGATGAACGTGCGTCCGCACAACATCCTCGCCGTGACGTTCACCAACAAAGCCGCGGCGGAGATGCTCCATCGCGTCGATCAGCTCGTCCCGCCGACGGGCTCGTCGCGGCCGTGGATCGGCACGTTCCACTCGACCTCGCTCCGGATGCTCCGCCGCTACGCCGACCGCCTCGGATTCACGAAATCGTTCGCGGTCTACGACACGGCCGACCAGCTCACGCTCATCCGCCGTTGCATGCGCGAGCTGAACATGAACGACGAAGCCTTTCCGCCGCGCTCGGTGCTCACGCGCATCTCCCACGCCAAGAACGAGCTCATCAACCCGGTGGAGTACGAGAAGACGAACCTCGACTTCTTCGGCTCGCGCGTCTCCGAGATCTATCGCCAGTACCAGAAGCGCCTGCGCGAGTTCGACGCGATGGACTTCGACGATCTCATCGGCAACTACGTGCAGCTCCTCGAACAGCACGAGGACGTGCGCAACGAACTGCACGAGCGTTTTCAGCACCTGCTGATCGACGAGTACCAGGACACGAACCGCGCGCAGTACGTGCTCGTGAAACTGCTCGCCGGCAAGGCGGGCAACATCGTCGCGGTCGGCGACGAGGACCAGTCGATCTACAAGTTCCGCGGCGCGGACATCAACAACATCCTGAATTTCGAGCGCGACTTTCCGGGCGCGAAGATCATCAAACTCGAGCAGAACTACCGCTCGACCGGCAATATCCTCGACGCGGCGACGGGCGTCGTCTCGAACAACATCGCCCGCAAGGGGAAGACGCTCTTCACGAAGGGCGGCAAGGGCGACCCGGTGCGGATCGTCACGTGCAGCAACGATCGCGAGGAGGCGCAGTTCGTCCTCGAAAAGATCTCCTCGCTGAAATCAAAGTACAGGCTGACCGACTTTGCGGTGCTCTTCCGCACGAACGCGCAGTCGCGGCCTTTTGAAGAAGAACTGCTGCGCGCGAATCTGCCGTATTCGGTCGTCGGTGGCGTGAAGTTCTACGAGCGCGCCGAGATCAAGGACATCCTCTCTTTCGTGCGCGCGTCGGTGCGCCCGCACGACACGCCGTCCATCGAGCGCGTGATCAACGTCCCCACGCGCGGCATCGGCGATACGACCGTGAACGCGCTCTCCGAACAGGCCGCGGCGCAGAACGTGTCGCTGTGGACGATCATCGAAGGCGATCTGTCGTTCCTGCCCGCGCGCGCCGCGAAGGCGGTGAAGGAGTTCCGCGAGATCATCCACGACCTGCAGCGTGCCTCGACGAATCCGATCCCGGAGTTCGTCGACTACGTGCTCCTGCGCACCGGCTACCGGCGCATGCTGCAGGAGTCGCGCGATCTGCAGGACGAGTCGCGCCTGGAAAATCTCGAAGAACTGCTCAACTCCGCGCGTGACTATACGGAGCAGAATCCGCAGTCGACGCTCGCCGACTATCTCGATTCACTCACGCTGATCTCGGATCTCGATCGCTACGAGTCGCAGAAGGGTGTCACGCTCATGACGCTGCACTCGGCGAAGGGGCTCGAGTACAAGGTGGTCTTTCTGGCCGGGATGGAAGAGGGGATTCTTCCGCACGCGAATTCGGCCGAGCACAGCGAGGATCTCGAGGAGGAGCGGCGTCTCTGCTACGTCGGCATGACGCGGGCGCGGGAGCTGCTGTTCTGCACGCACGCGTACGAGCGCCGCGTGCATGGGAAGTTCCGCGAGCAGAGCGCGTCGCCGTTCCTCGAGGAGATCCCGGAGGAAGCGAAAGAGCCGCTGCGCCTGGCGCGGGCGTACTCGGCGCCGCAGAACAACTGGCGCGAGCAGCCGCTGCCGCAACGGCGGCCGTCGATGCCGCCGCCCTCGCGTCCTGCTGCACCGCCGCCGCCGAAGAACAACTCGGTCAACGGAGTGCTGTCGTTCTTCCAGAACGCGCCGGTGCAGTTCGATCCCAATGCCATCCGCGCCGCGAAATCGCAGGCGCCGGAAGCAGCGTCGGGGGCGGCCGATCTGAAGCGCGGCCAGCGCGTGAAGCACGAGCAGTTCGGCGTCGGGACGATCCTGACGATGGAAGGCAGCGGTCCGGACGCGAAGCTGACGGTGTACTTCGAACGCTTCGGCTCGAAAAAGTTCGTGGCCAAGTTCGCGAAGCTGACGCGCGCGTGATCGCTCACGCGCGCACCACTCTTCACCGTGTACGGATGATCACGGAGTGGCATTCTCGTCGCACCTCATCGGTGCCATGACCGAGAAGCGCATCATCCACAACGAGAACCGCCCCGCCCAACCCGAACCGGGAGAGGATCCGGCAGCGCAGATACCCGCCGTGCGCGAGGAAGCGGGCGACGAAGTGTCCCCCCGCGTGCACGAACGCGCGCAGCGCGAGGAGCGGGAGCGGCAGACGGGGGAGTGAGGGGCGGAGCTGTAGAGTGATGGGAGCTGGAAAGTGGTAGAGCTGTAAAGCTGTAAAGGGGTAGCCCCGCGATAGCTCCCCCCACAGAGCTATTGAGCTGTTGAGCCGTTAAGCTATTGAGCTGAGCGGCGGATGGTCGCAGGAGTGAGGGCGGGGAGGGAGCTGTAGAGTGATAGAGCTGTAAAGCTGTAAAGGGGGTAGCAGCCCCTCTATAGCTTATCGCTCTACAGCTCTACCGCTCCCCCACAGCTGTTGAGCTGAGCGGCGGATGGCCGCAGGAGTTGAGGCCGGGGGAGGAAGCTGTAGAGTGATAGAGTCGTAAAGCTGTAAAGCGGTAGTGGCCCCTCTATAGCTTTATCGCTCTACAGCTCTAACGCTCCCTCGAGCGGCGGATGGCCGCAACAGCTCAACAGCTTGATCGCTCAACAGCTCACCACCAGCTGGTCACCCCTTCGCCACCTTCCGCCGGCGCGCGTGCAACCGGTCGATCAGCTTGGTCGCTGTGCGCACCTGTTCGAGGATCTTTTCCTCGAGGCCCGCGCCCTTCGTCTTGAACGTCTTCGCGCGGCGGAAGACCTGGCGGGCGCGGTCTTTGTCGCCGCTTTCCAGGAGGGCCATGCCGAGGTGCATGAGGTTTGTGGCGGTGGGGCCGAGGTCGGCGGACTTGGTCAGAAAGTCGACGGCTGATTTGAAATCGCGGCGTTTGAAGTACACCCAGCCTAATGCCGCGAGCGGGAACTGCTTGAGCTCTTTCGGTGAGTAGCGCAGTGCGAGTTGCGCGGATTCGAGGGCCTCGTCGAGGTTCTCTTCCATGTCGGCGAGCGTGTACGCCTTCTCGAAGTACGCGATCGATTTCGCGTAATTCGAGGTGTAGTCGCGCAGCATCTCTTCGAGCGCGCGGTTCGCTTCCTTGAAGTTCCCCTCGGCGCGCAACGCTTCGACGAGCGTCGTGTACGCGGCCGCGGCGACGACCTCCGCCGGACGATGCTTGAGGATGCGGCGAGCGACCGCGATCGCTTCGCCGTTCATGTCGAGGTGCGAGCAGAGCAGCGCGTAGGGGAGGAGGATGTTGACGTTGTCCGGCTCCTCTTCCGCCGCCCGGCGGTAGTGATCCAGCGCCTCGGAGTACTTGCCTTCAGAGGCCAGCGTGTCGGCTTCACTGACGACCTGCGCGGCCGGACCTTCGACCGGCATGTGGCCGGAGATCCCCTCGTAGATCTTGACCGCCTGCTGGTACTCCATCTTGTTCGGATTGAGCTCCAGCGCCTCCTGGAAGCAATCGATCGCTTTGCGGTTCCAGTTGCGGTCGAGGTAGCAGAGGCCGAGGTGATAGATCGCCTCTTCGTAATCGGGATCGAGCTTCAGCGCGGCCTGGAACGAGCGGATGGCGCGTTCGAGCTGCCCCTTCTCGTAGAAGATCGTTCCGAGGAGGAAGTAGGCCTGCGGGATGGCCTCGAGCTGGATCGCTTTCTCGAGGAACTTCTGCGCGCGCAGCAGCTTCCCTTTGCGCGCGTAAATCGCGCCGAGGGAGAAGTAAGGGAGGAACGATTCCTGAGAGATCTGGATGGCGCGGCGGAGCCAGCGCTCCGCGCCCTTGAGATCCTGACGCTCGTGCAGCAGCACGCCGTAGAACACGGCGGCGTCGAAATGATCGGGCTGCACTTCGAGCGTGCGCTCGAGATACGACTTCGCCCGGTCGAGATTGCCGTCGTTGAAGAACATCTCGCCGAGGAAGAACGAGAGCTCGTAATTGTCGCGATCGAGGCGGAACGCTTCTTCGAGATGCTTCATCCCGCGATCGGGATCGAAGCCGTCGAACGCCGCCTCCGAGTCGGCGACGAGCAGCAGGAAGCGCTCGCGTTTGTCGCCGCGGAAGAGCGAGACCATGCGGTCCTTGCGCTCGGTGAAGCGCTGCTTCTTTTCGAGCGCGAGCATCTGCTCGCCCATCTTCGATTCCCACAGCTCGACGACTTCGTCCGAGGTGAGAACGTTCTTCTTCTCGAGCAGCTCTTTGACCGAGAGCAGACCGGTTTGATTGATGAAGATCGCGCGCTCGTGCTTCTGCACGGCGTCGACGAGGGAGCGAATGGTCTCGGCGGAGCGCTTCACGATCTCTTCGATCGCGGAGACGCGCTCGAGCAGATGCTCGTCTAACGAGAGATCTTCTTCTTCCTCGTATTCCTCGAGGTCGTCTTCCTCGAACGAGTTGACGCCGGAGAGGACGAGGAGCTTGTTCTGGCAGCGAAAGCAGAACTCGCGCTCGTCATCGTTGTACGCGCTGCAGGTCTGACAAAGCATGTTGGTTTCGGCGGATTAGAACAGCATTTCCGCGGGGTGTCATCCCGCGGAACTGGCGTCACTTCCGATAGTCGTAAAAGCCTCGTCCCGACTTGCGGCCGAGCCATCCGGCGTCGACCATTTTCACGAGCAGCGGACACGGCCGGTATTTCGGATCGCCGAATCCCTGCTCGAGCACGCGCAGGATCGCCAGGCAGACGTCGAGACCGATGAAATCCGCCAGTGTGAGCGGTCCCATCGGGTGATTCATCCCCAGCTTCATCACGCCGTCGATCGACTCGCGCGTGGCCACACCTTCGTACAGCGCGAAGATCGCCTCGTTGATCATCGGCATCAGCACGCGATTGGAGATGAAGCCGGGATAGTCGTTCACCTCGATGGGCGTCTTGCCCATGCGCTTGGCGAGGTTCTCGACTTTCATCCACGTGTCGTCGCCCGTGGCGATGCCGCGAATGACTTCGACGAGCGTCATCACCGGCACTGGATTCATGAAGTGCATGCCGATGACTTTGTCCGGACGCTGCGTGGCCGCCGCGATCTTCGTAATGGAGATCGAAGACGTGTTCGACGCGAGGATGCACTCCGGTTTCGTGACCTGATCGAGCTTCGCGAAGAGCTGCGTCTTCGCTTCGAGGTTCTCGATGATCGCCTCGATGACGATGTCCGCCTCGGCGATCGCATCCATGCTCGTAACGGGCTTGATCCGTCCGACGACCGCATCGCGCTCCTCGGCCGTCATCTTTCCCTTGTCGACGCCGCGCTGCAGGTTCGCGGTGATGGTGGAGACCGCGCGCTGGAGGATCGCTTCGTTGACGTCGACGAGCATCACGTCGAACCCGCTCGCGGCGGCCGTGTGGGCGATGCCGTTGCCCATGGTGCCGCCGCCGATGACGACGATGTTTTTCATTCGGTTTCGCTCCTGATCTGCAAAATCGGGCAGACTCTATCTCACCTGACGTAAGATCAAATCCTTTCGGAGCCCGGATATGGCGCGCAAATGCTTCATGTGTGGTCGCGAAGTCACGGAGGGAATCCTCTGTGAAAAGTGCGACAAGCCGCGCCGCAAATCGACCCCCGACCTCGCGCAGCAGCAGGCTTCGCCCGCGCCGCGCGTCACGTCGGACTCCGGCCGCCACAACGCCGCCGCCACCGCACCGCAGCCCCAAGAAGACCCGTTCCCCAAAGCCCCTGTGCTCACGTTCCCCGTCGAATCCGCATCTCCCGCCATCACCAGCGTCGTCAATCTGCTCGTCGCCGCGGGCGTGCCGTCCGTCATGGTCGGCCCCGATCGCAGCGTGAAGTTCGTCTCCGACGAGGCGAAGAAGCTGTTCGACGGCACCCAGTCCGAGCTCGCGAACATCGCCGCCATCGAAGCGAAAGCGGGCATCCGCGTGAACGATCTCTCGGTGCCGTCGTCGAGCGGCGTGCGCATCGGCAGCCGCAACTTCATCTACACACTCGTGCCGATGTCGGGCGGCGCCAGCGGTGCGGTCCTGATCTTCCGCCACGCCGATCCAATGAACGAAGCGCACGCCTCGTTCGTCACGTATGTCCGCGAAACGGTCTTCGGCCCGCTTCGCGCGATTCGCGAGTCGCTGCAGGCCGCGTCGCAAACGCATCACGATCACTTCCTCGCCGATTCGGCCGCGGGCATCGACCAGGTGCTGTCGTCGCTCGAGATGGCGCCGGAAGTGGAGGAGCCGTCGTTCGCCGCGCGGCCGGTGCCGACGGTGACGGACGTGATCCGCCGCACGGCCGAGCGCTTCCGCGCGTACGCGGACCTCAAAGGCATCCGCCTCGACGTCGACGCGCAGGATCTCGAAGAGCGTTTCGTCGATCACGAGCAGCTCGGCGACGCGCTGGCGATCCTGATGGAGAACGCGCTGCACTACGTCCCCGGCGGCGGCCAGGTCGTCCTCGGCGTCCGCTGGATGGAGCACAAGGGGAAGCCGCTGCTGCTGTTCTTCGTGATGGACAACGGCCCCGTCGTCCCCGAGTCGATGCGGCAGGCGATCTTCGAGCCTTCGTTCGCGTGGAATCCGGCCTCGCCCGACCGGGCGGGCCGCGGGTTGTTCAAGTGCCGCGAATTCGCGGTCGCGCACAGCGGTTCTGTGTGGGTCGAATCGAAGACCGGTAAGGCATGCACGTTCTTCCTGCGCGTGCGGCCGGACGGCGTCCGCTAATCCCATGAGAAAGATCGTCTTCGCAGCGCTCCTGCTCTCTGCCGTCGCCGCATACGCCGGCGAGCCGTCGAACGAGATCACCACCGAGAACGTGATCGCGCAGATGAACGCGCATCGCGCCGAGCACGGGCTGCCGCCGCTGCAGGCGGACGAGCGCCTGATGAAGGCCGCCGCCGATCGCATGAAGCACATGGAAGACGAGGCGTACTGGAGTCACACGTCTCCCGACGGTGTCACGCCGTTCGTCTGGGTGCGCCTCCGCAACTACGACTTCAAGGCCGCCGGCGAGAATCTCGCCACGGGTTTCGAGACCGCGCGACTCCTGGTGACGTCGTGGATGGAATCGCCGGGCCACCGCGCGAACATCCTCTCGGCCATGTACGAGGACTGCGGCATCGCGATCATCGACGGCGCGGTCGACGGTCCGTCGAGCGGAAAATCGATCGTGGTGCTCTTCGCGAAGAAGCAGCCCGAGTTCCAGTTGCCCGTCCTGGTGCGGAAGCGCGACTAGCGTGTCTTGAAGTTCATCCCGCGCGCAGACGCGGAATCTCCCGGCGCACGTACGCCGGACGTGCCACAGGCTGGGCAGGTGGACCCGGAAGCGGAACGGCTCAGACCACCTTCACGCCTGAATCCACATCCCGAGCCCACCGCTGCATCCCCCCGACCAGATTCTTCACGCGCGTGTACCCGTGCTGGTTCATGAGGAACTCCTGCGCGCGGCCGCTGCGTCCGCCGGAGCGGCAGATCATCACGATCTCCTTCTCCTTCGGAATCTCGGCGAGCCGTTGCGGTACTTGCGCTAATGGGATGTGCGTCGCCTGCTCGAGGTGGCCGGCGTCCCATTCGTATGGTTCGCGGACGTCGATGAGCACGAGCTCCTCGCCGTTCTGAAGGCGTTGGGACAGTTCCTGCGGGGTGATGTCGGTGGTTTGCACGGGATTGCAGAACTCCTCGTAATCAATGAGTTTCGTGACGGGCGCGTGCTCGTCGCAGCGTTTGTGCAGACGCATCGTACGGAACGTCGTGCGCAGCGCGTCGAAGAGCAACAGCCGTCCGGCGAGTGTCTCGCCGATGCCGGTGATGAGCTTGATCGCCTCGATGGCCTGCAACGTCCCGACCACGCCCGGCAGCACGCCGAGCACACCTCCCTCGGCGCACGATGGCACGAGGTGCGCGGGCGGCGGTTCGGGATAGAGGCAGCGATAGCACGGTCCCCCGGGCGTGGCGAACACGGAGACCTGTCCGTCGAAACGGAAGATCGAGCCGTAGACGTTCGGCTTGCCGAGGAGCAGAGAGGCGTCGTTCGTGAGATAGCGGGCGGCGAAGTTGTCCGTGCCGTCGATGATGACGTCGTAGTTGCCGAGGATCTCGAGCGCGTTGTGCGAGGTGAGACGCTCCTCGTGCGTCTCGATGGTGATGTCGGGATTCAGATCGCGCAGACGCTCGCTCGCCGCTTCGAGCTTCGGGCGGCCGACGTCCGATGTGCCGTAGAGGATCTGCCGGTGCAGATTCGTTTCGTCGACGCGGTCGAAGTCGACGAGGCCGATGCGCCCCACGCCCGCGGCGGCGAGATAGATCGACGTCGGACTGCCGAGGCCGCCCGCGCCGATGACGAGCACCGACGCCCGGCCGAGTTTCTCCTGACCGGCAGTGCCGAGCTCCGGCAGCGTGATCTGCCGCTGGTAACGGTTCAGGGAAGGAGACGTGACACCGCCTCCTGAACCTTCTTCCCGTCGACGCGCCCCTTGAAGCGCGCGGTCGCTTCCTTCATCACCTTCCCCATGTCCTTCTTCGACGCGGCGCCGGTGAAGGCGATGATCTCGCGCAGCCCGCTCTCCAGCTCTTCGGCCGACAGTTCCGGCGGCAGGTACGTCTGCAGGATGGCCATCTCCGCGCGCTCTTTGTCGGCGAGCTCGTTGCGGCCGGCGTTCACGTACTGCTCGATCGAGTCCAGCCGCTGCTTCACGGCTTTGCGGATGACCGTCATCGCCTCTTCGTCGGACAGCTCGTGCCCGACGTTGATCTGTTCGTTCTTGAGCGCCGACTGCAGCATGCGCAGCGTGGAGAGGCGGTCTTTCTCCTGCGCTTTCATCGCCGCGGTCATGTCCGCGCGCACCTGTTCCGTCAGTCCAGCCATTGCGTTCTCCTCGGCGCGCATTCTATTCTCGCCCGCCCATGACGCCATCAACGTCGCTGGACCTTCGCGCGCTGCTCGCCGAGACGGGTGCGCTCCTCACCGGTCATTTCCGCCTCTCCTCCGGGCTGCACAGTCCGAATTACGTGCAGTGCGCGCTGCTGCTCGAGCGTCCGCACCACGCGAAAGCGATCGGCGAAGCGCTGGCCGCGCGCATCGCCAAAGTCGACAAAGTCGTCGCGCCCGCGTTGGGTGGCGTGATCATCGGCTACACCGTGGCCGAGGCTCTGAACGTGCCGTTCGTGTTCACGGAGCGCAAAGAGGGACAGATGACGCTGCGCCGCGGCTTCCGTCTGCGCGAAGGGGAGCGCGTGGTGATCGTCGAAGACGTCGTGACCACGGGCAAGTCGACGCGCGAGACCGCGGACGTCATCGCGCAGCATGGCGGCGTGGTCGCGGGATTCGCATCCATCCTCAATCGCAGCGGCAAAGAGAATCCGTTCGACGCGCCTTACGAGTCGCTGCTCGCGCTGTCGCTCGAAACCTACGAAGAAAGCGCGTGCCCCTCGTGCGCGCAGGGCATCGCACTCGACGCGCCGGGATCGCGGTTCAGCAAATGATCGAGCTCGTTTCCACCGACGGCGAAGAAGCCGAGATCCGCATCGACGGACGCACGTACTTTGTCCCGTACGTCCTTCAGGGCGCGGCCGTGCATTTCGTCTTCGACGGCGAGACGTATCTCGTCGAGATCGAGGACAAGACGCGCAAAACCGCGAAACGGCAGCGCGATCATCTGATGGAAGCGCCGATGCCGGGCGTGGTCCTGAAAATGTTCGTGAAGGCAGGCGATGTTGTCACGAAAGGCGCACCGCTCCTGATTCTCGAGGCGATGAAGATGGAGCACCAGATCGTCGCCCCGCGCGACGGGAAGATCGCGTCCGTGAATTGCACGGAAGGAGAGCTGGTGCAGCCTGGAGTGGAGCTCGTTACGTTGGAGGGATGAGCCGTCACGCTGCGCCGCGCAGGGTGACGTCGCAGTCATGAAGATCACAGTGGATTCCGTTCGCATCGTCGAAGTCGGCCCGCGTGACGGCCTGCAGAACGAAAAGGTCACGATCCCGACGCAGGTCAAGATCGACTACGTCACCGCCCTGAGCGACGCCGGCCTGCGCGTCATCGAAGCGGGCGCGTTCGTCTCGCCGAAGTGGGTCCCGCAGATGGCGGACACCGCGCAGGTCTACGCGGAGATTCCGAAAGACCCGGGCGTCGAGTACCCGGTGCTCGTGCCGAACATGCGCGGACTCGAGCGCGCCATCGAAGCCGGCGTCCGATCGATCGCGATCTTCACCGCCTCCTCGGACACGTTCAACCAGCGCAACATCAACATGACGATCGACCAGTCGTTCGAGAACTACGCGCCGGTCGTGGGCCGCGCACGCGCCGAGGGGATGAAAGTGCGCGGCTACGTCTCGACGGCGTTCGGTTGTCCGTACGAGGGCGACGTTCCGCCGGAGAAGGTCCTCGAAGTCTCCGCGCGTCTCCTCGATCTCGGCTGCTACGAAGTCTCGGTCGGCGACACGATCGGCGTCGGTACGCCGATGCAGGTGCAGGGCGTGATCGGCATCCTGCTGCAGGTCATCCCCGCCTCGAAACTGGCCATGCACTTTCACGACACGCGCGGGACCGCGCTCGCGAACACGCTGGCCGCGCTGGAGATGGGCATCACCACCTTCGACGCTTCCTCCGGCGGGCTCGGCGGCTGTCCGTATGCGCCCGGCGCGTCGGGCAATCTGGCGACCGAGGATCTCGTGTACATGCTCGACAAGATGGCCATCCCGACGGGTGTGAGTCTCGACCGCCTCGTGCAGGCATCGGCGATCATCGCGCCGTATCTCGATCATCCGCTGCCGGGGCGGTATTTACAGGCTTGTACCAAAGGACAGATGCCATTCGCGACGAGCGCGGCCGTACAATGAGCGAGCTGGGATTCTGGCGCGATGGCTGGTTCGTGGTTCCTCATCACGTCCTGTTTCGCGACGTCGACGCATTCGGTCACGTCAACAACGCCGTCTTCTTCACGTACTACGAGTGGGGCCGCACGCAGCTCTGGTTCGAAGTCTCCGGCGGCGGCAGGTCGGCGACGGACATCGATTTCATCGTCGCCCGCGCGGAGTGCGACTTCAAAGCGCAGCTCCGCATGGAGCCGATCGAGATCTGGACGCGCTTCGGCACTCTCGGCACGAGCTCGATCGAGTTCGTGTGCGAGATCCGCAAAAACAACGGTAACGATGTGGCCGCCACGGGCCGCGTGGTCGTCGTGCTCTTCGATTGGGCACGCCGTTCGAAAGCTCCCATTCCCGATGAGCTGCGGAGGAGGATAGCGAATGCCGGGCGGACGGGTTCTGACGCATCCGGCTCTGGCGCGGCGCCGCTTCCAGGAGATCGCGGGCCGGCCTGACCCGCTCCTCGACCTGGTCGAGGGCTCGCTCGTCATCGCACTCGAAGAAGATCCGCGGCTCGACGTCGACCGCTACCTCGACGAAGTCGGCGTCTGGACCGCCGCCGTGCGCGAACGGCTGCAGGGCTCGCGCGACGTCGAGCGGATCGTCGAAACGATCAATCGCCTGCTCTTCGACGAAGAAGGGTTCCACGGCGAGAACGAGGATTACTACGATCCGCGCAGCGCGCTCTTGTCCGAGGCGATGGAGCGGCATGCGGGATTGCCGATCACGCTTTCGGTGCTGTACATCGAATTGTCGCGGCGCATCGGTGTCGAAGCCGCGGGCGTATCGCTGCCGGGGCGCTTCCTCGTCAAATTCACGGGACCGTTCGGTGTGGTCGTCGTCGATCCGTTCGACGGCGGACGCGTGCTGTCGACGATCGAGCTGCAGAAGATCCTCGACGGCATGTACGGCGGCGGCGTGCGTCTGCGCGAGCATCACCTGCGCTCGTTTTCGCCGAAGGAGATCCTCGCGCGCGAGCTCGCGCAACTGAAGGCCGCGTATCTCGCGCAACACGATCTGCCGCGCGCGGCGGCGTCGATCGACCGGCTGCTCATCCTCGACGACCGCGACGCGTACGAAATGCGCGATCGCGCGGCGCTGGCGATGCAACTCCACGCGTACCCTCAGGCCATCGAGCTGTTCGAGCGTTACCTCTCCCTCATGCCGTCAGCCGACGACCGCTCGCGCGTGCGGGAGCAGATCGCGTATCTGCAAGCCTGGCTGGAGCAGAATTAAAGGGCCGAGGGCAGAGGGCCGAGGGCCGAAGGGTTCTGCGCCCTTTCTCCCTCAGCGGCCGGCCCTCGCCCCTCAGCCCTCTGATACCATTCGCTCACCCCGTGATCACCGGCTTCAATACAGACATCAAGCACAACGAGAAGGTCTACCACGTGCAGACCGAGGACAAAGGTGTAGGGAATCCCTACATCGAGTCGCTCGTGTACGTGGGTGGCGAGATCCTCGCGTCGAAGAAGACTTCGTACGCGGAGCAGCTCAAGACGGGCGTCGACGACAAATGGATCGGCGGCCTCATGGAGCAGCAGCACCGGACCATGATCGCGGCCATCAAACGCGGCCGCTTCGATCAGCCCGCCGATACGACGAAAGCCTCGCCGCGCCCGTCGATGCCGACGCTCACGCAGGACTCGGGCGTGGTGTTCGAGGAAGCCGCGGCGGCACCGGTGGCGATCGACGAGGAGAAGACCCTCGATCAGGTCATCATCGACTACCTCGCCTCGGAAGCCGAGAGCGAGCATCTCGAGCTCGCGCTCCTCAACGTGGTCGACTTCTTCGCCGGCGCCCCGATCGAAATGCGCGTCGCCGCCCGCAAGAGCCTCTCCCAGGCACCGATCCCCGCGGCCGCGATCGAGGTGAAAGTGATCTCGACCGTGGAACCGCCGCGCGTCATCTTCCGCGGCAAGACCGCGGCGGACGGAACGGCGACCGTGCGCTGCACCATCCCCGCCTTCCGCGACGGCACCGCGGCGGTCATCATTTCCGCGCAGAGCGCGATCGGGAACGATGAGGTGAAGCAGTTGGTGAAGCGGCGGAAGTAGTTGCTGGTTACTCGTTGCTGGTTCCTGGTTGCTCGTGAGCTTTCGGCTCAGGGCAAATCCCGAGCAACCAGTAACTACCAACCAGCAACCAACCACCAGCAACCATCTGGCAACCTTCTTTCATAGTTCGCCGCCGTGTTCCGCTCGAAGTTTCTCCGCGCTCTCGCGACCCTCGCCGGGATGGGCCTGGTCATGTACCTGCTCATCTCGCTCTTTCTGCCGTCTTCGCGGCGGCTGATCTTCGGCGTCGACAAGAGCAACGGGCGCGTGCGGCTGGTGCAGAACCGCGTCACGTTCCTGCCGCCGCATCAGTTCTACCGCCTCAGTTTCGAGAAGCGCCAGGGCCATGCGCAGCGTGACGGCTTTGTGCGCATCATGTCGAAGGAGCGCGTGCCGGTCACGA
Organism: Thermoanaerobaculia bacterium; assembly: GCA_035629395.1. Classification (GTDB taxonomy): domain Bacteria; phylum Acidobacteriota; class Thermoanaerobaculia; order Gp7-AA8; family Gp7-AA8; genus QHVT01. Next base: position 77,102 of record DASPHZ010000030.1, on the reverse strand, counting down.
TCAGCTACCGCCTGCGCTTCGCCATCCCGGGCGAGCGCTTCCCCGACGCGCCGCGCCTCGTGCGCGACGGCTGGAGCGCGTGGATCCGCACGCGCGTCGCCGAGGCCGTGTCCGCGGTCACGCAGCAGGTGCCGATCGAAGAGCTCGTTTCGCCGACCTCGCAATTCTCCGCGCGGCGCGACGTCCTCCGCCAGGTCGTGTCGCGCCATCTCGCGCAGAGCGGCCTGCAAGTCACCGCATTCGAGATCTCGCGCATCGATCCCGATCGCCGCGCTCTCCTCGAATACAAACGCGTCGAGCTGCGCCGCGAAGCGCGCGGCGTCGCCGGACGCGTGGCCATCTTCGCCATCGACGGCGCGGACTGGGAGCTCATCTCCGAGCTCTCCACCGACGGCCGCATCCCGAACCTTCGTGCGCTCGCGCAGGGCGGCACGACCGCTTCGCTGCAGACGATCCAGCCGACCGTCTCGCCCATGGTCTGGACCACCGTCGCCACCGGCCTCTCGCCTGATCGGCATGGCGTCATCGACTTCCTCGACCGCGCGCGCAAGAAGCCCGTCGACGCGACCACGCGCCGCAGTCCCGCCATCTGGGACATCGCCGAGGCATTCGGTCGCCGGGCGGTGACGGTGAACTGGTGGGCCGGGTGGCCCGCGCGTCCCGACAGCGCGATCACATTCGACTCCCCGGTCGGTCTGCACAGCGGCGCGATCTATCCGAGCAATCTCGCCACGCGCGTCTCGCAGCTCGACGTGCCGCTGAACACCATCGCCGGGCCGCAGGTGCGCCGCTTCCTCAACATCACCGAAGCCGAATACAACGGCGCGGTGGCGAGCGGCGGGCCGATGCACCCGGTCAACGTCTTCCGCGGCGTGCTGTCGAAGACGTGGACCGATCATCGCGTGGCCGTCGATCTCTACCGGCAGCACGAGCCGCTGCTGCTGATGGTGAATTACGAAGGCACCGACACCGTCAATCACCTCTTTTCGCCGTATCACCCGCCGTACCGCGAAGGCATCGACCAGACCGAGTTCCGCCGCTACTGGCCGGCGGTTGCGAACTATTACTCCGAGGTCGATCGCCTCATCGGCGAATGGATGAACGTCCTCAGCGACGACACGACCGTGATCGTCATGTCCGCGCACGGCTATCGCTGGGGGAAGACGCGTCCGCGCGTGCCGCCGGTCGGCCGTGCCGCGCTCGCCGATCACCGCAATCCCGGCGTGTTCATCGCGTACGGCAATCACATCGCCGCGTCGCGCAGCAATCACACCATCTCGCTCTACGACATCGTCCCCTCCGTCCTCTCCATCCTCGGGCTGCCGCAATCGACCGAGATGCCCGGCAAGCACGCGGACTGGATGTTCAGCAACATCACTCCCGTGACTTCCGTGCGCGTCGTCAGCTACGACGAGTTCTTCAACACGCAGAGCATGGGCAGCGGCGGCATCGACGGCAGCTCGTACACGCAGCGGTTGCAGGCCATCGGACACATGGTCGATCCGACACGCGCGCAACCGGTGTTCGACGACGACACACCGCAGATGGCGGCACAGCAGATCCCACCCGAGCAGTGGGGTCCGTACGCGTACTACAACAATCAGGGCATCGAGCTGCGGAAGCAGAACAAGACGCGCGAGGCCATCGAGGCGTTCCAGGCCGCCATCGATCGCAATCCGTCGCGCCCGATCCCGTACCTCAACATGGCCATGACGCTGTTCGACCGCCAGCAGTACACCGCCGCGGACGACGTCTTCATGAGTGCCGTGCAGCGCGGGCTGCCGAACGCGGAGCAGTGGTTCGTCGACTTTGCGGCGCTCTACCGCTCGCGCGACATGACCTCGCGCGCGATCCAGTTGCTCTACAAAGGCAAGCAGGTGTTCCCGCAGTCGTACCTCATCTCCGCCAACCTCGGCTCGGCGCTCTTCCAGGCGCAGCGCTACACCGAAGGCATGCCGGAGCTCGACCGCGCGCTGGCACTGCAGCCGTCGTCGACGCTCGTTCTCAACAACATGGGCACGTACTACGCGCGGCAGAAGGACTACGCACGCGCGCTCGATTTCTGGAACCGTTCGCTGAACATCGATCCGCGCCAGCCGCGCATCCGCGAAGTGGTGGACGCGGCGCGCACGCACCTGTGATGACGATCGCCGTCGAAATCGTCGCGTTTCCCGAAACGAAGATCGCCGCCGTGGAACATCGCGGCGCGCCGGAGCTCGAGCACGAGACGGCGCGCCGCCTGATCCAGTGGCGCATCCAGAACGGCTATCCGCCCGATCGCTACAAGACGTACGGCATCCACTACACCGATCCCGCGAAAACCGCGCCCGAGGAGCATCGCGTCGATTTCGCGATCGCCGTCGACGCCGACGTCCCGCCGAATCCGCAAGGCGTGATCAACAAACGCATCCCCGCCCTGCGCTGCGCCAAAGCCCGCCACCTCGGCTCCCGCGAAAACAACACGACCGCGCGCTATCTCGCCGAAGTCTGGCTCCCGCAAAGCGGCGAGCGCCTCGCCGACTTTCCCATCTTCTTCCACTACGTGAACGTCGGCCCGAACGTGCGCGAGGAGGAGATGGTGACGGATGTGTACCTGCCGGTGGTGGGAGCTGTTCGCTAATTGAGCCGTTGAGCTATTGAGCCATTGAGCTCCCCCGGCCCCTCCGCTCAGCGACTCAACAGCTCAACGGCTCAACAGCTCAGCGGCTCAACAGCTCAACAGCTCAACAGCTCCCTTGACCCACCCCCCTCCCCCCGCTACACTCTCGCCAACTGAGACGGCGTCTCAACTCTCACCCTCTCATGCCCAGCGTCGAACGCGAGATCACACGGTTCCAGGACTACCTGCAGCAGCAGGGGCTCAAGCTCACGTCCGAGCGCATTGCGCTCGTGCGCGAGATCTTCTCCACGCATTACCACTTCGAGGCGGACGAGCTCCTCGGAAAGATGAAGGAGAAGAGCGTCAAGATCTCGCGCGCGACGGTCTACCGCACGCTCGAACTGCTCGTAAAGTCCAACATGGTCCGCCGCGTCCACCTCGGCGAGGACCACTATCACTACGAGCACGTCAGCGGGAACTCGCACCACGACCATCTCATCTGCACCACCTGCGGCAACGTCATCGAGTTTCACGACGAACAGCTCGAGCGCCTGCAGATCGCCATCTGCGAGAAAAAAAAGTTCACCCCGACGTTCCACAACCTCCAGATCCTCGGCGTATGCGACTCCTGCCGCCGCAAGGGTCAAACACCCGACGCGCCGGATCGCGTGAAGATGATCCAGCCCACGAAACTGAGGAAATGAGCGCATCCCACACCAGGCACGCTCCCGTCACCCTGAGCCGCGCAGACGGCGAACGGTCTCGCTCGACGCAACCGTTGCGTCGCTCGAGATCCTTCGGTGTCTGCGCGCCGCAGAATGACGCCGTGCACGAGGAACCCACATGCTCCAGGCTCTGATCATCGTTTTCCGCGAAGGCTTCGAAGCCTTTCTCACCGTGGCCATCATCTTTGCGTACCTGCGCAAGACCGGCCGCTCGTGGCTGCGTCCCGCCGTGTGGTGGGGCATCGGCGTTTCCGTCATCGCCAGCGCCGCCCTCGGCTGGTGGCTGCAGCGCGTCAATCAGCCGCTGTGGGAAGGCATCCTCGCCCTCGTCGCCGCGGTCCTCGTGGCGAGCTTCGTCATCCACATCTGGCGCGTCGCGCCGACGATGAAGCGCGAGATGGAAACGCGCCTCGAGATGCAAGCCTCCAAAGGCTCACCGGTGTGGGCGTGGCTCGGTGTTTTCGGCTTCACGCTGCTGATGATCACGCGCGAAGGGATGGAGACCGCGCTGATGCTGATTCAGGTGCGCCAGGGCCGCTTCTGGCTCGGCTGCGCGCTCGGACTCGCGGCCGCCGCGGCGATGTCGTGGTTGTGGGCGCACTTCGGCCACCGCATCAACGTCAAACGCTTCTTCCAGGTGACGGGATTGTTCCTGCTCCTGTTCACGGTCCAGATCGTGTTCTACGCCATTCACGAATTCTCCGAAGCGGAGCTGCTGCCGAACAGCGAGGCCATCCACCTCGCCACCGAGCCGTACTCCGCGGACGGCCGTTACAGCCTCTGGATCATGGGCGGCATGATCGCGATCTGCGCGCTGTGGCTCCTCGGCGCGACCGCGTTGGACCGCATGCGCGCGAATCAGGCCGAAGCGGCCTGAGCGAGCTCCGGCAAACGCGCGATCAGCCGTTGCAGGCGCCGTAGTGTTTTTTCTTTGCCGAGCACTACGGCCACGTCGAAGATCGGCGGCGAAGCACCGCGGCCGGTCAACGCGAGGCGCAGCGGGTGAATCAGCTTCGCCGCCGACACGCCGCGCGATTCGGCGAGCGCGCGAAGCGCGGCCTCGGTGGTGGTGACGTCGAACGGCTCGGTGCTCGCGAGCACGTCATGCAGTTCGGTGAGGCGCGACGCGAGCTCGTCACCCTTGACGTGTTTCTTCACCGCGTCGGCGTCGTACTCGATCGAGTCGTCGTCGGCGAAGAACGGCGTCATCAGCTCCGCGAGCTCGCGCAGCGTGCGCGCGCGCGTTTTGTTCAGTTCAATGACGGAACGCAGTTCGTCGACCGGCCGCACGTTCTCGCCGAGGAACGGCACGAGGTGCGGATGGATCTCGTCGACGGTCATGCGCATCAGGTACTGACCGTTCATCCAGAGCAGCTTCTCCGGATCGAACACCGCCGGCGCCTTGTTGACGTCGCCGAGATCGAAGAGCTGGACCGCTTCGTCGTGCGTGATCAGCTCGCGATCGCCGCCGGGATTCCAGCCGAGGAGCGTGAGGAAGTTGAAGAGCGCGGCGGGGACGATGCCCATGTCGCGATACTCCTCGGCGGACGTGGCGCCGCTGCGCTTCGACAGCCGCTTCCGATCGCTGCCGAGGATCAGCGGCAGGTGCGCGAAAACGGGGATCGGTGCGTCGAACGCGCGGAAGAGCACGATGTGCTTCGGCGTGTTCGAGAGGTGATCGTCGCCGCGCGCGACGTGCGTGATCTCCATGTCGACGTCGTCGACGACGACGGAAAGGTGATACGTCGGATTGCCGTCGGAGCGAATGAGGACGAAGTCGTCGATCAGCTCCCCTTCGAACTGCACGTCGCCGCGGATGAGATCGTGGAACTCGATCGGCCCCGGCATGACCTTGCAGCGGATGACGTGCGGCACGTCGTCGGGCTGCTCCTGGCCGCTCTCCGCGCGTTTGCGGCAGCGGCCCGAGTAGCGATACGAATCGCCGCGCGCTTCCGCGGCCGTGCGATCCGCTTCCAATTCTTCGACCGTGCAATAGCAGCGATATGCCTTGCCGCTCGCGACGAGCTCCTCGGCGCGGTCGCGATACCGTTCCAGCCGATCGCTCTGATAGATCGGACCCTCGTCCCATTCGACGCCGAGCCACTGCAGCGAGCTGACGATCTGCTCCGCGTGATGCTGCTTCGAGCGCTCGACGTCCGTGTCCTCGATGCGCAGCAGCATCGTCCCGCCGTAGCGGCGCGCGTGCAGCAGATTGAAGATGGCGGTGCGCGCGCCTCCGACGTGCAGGAATCCGGTGGGGGAAGGGGCGAAACGGAGCTTCATCGGGCGCGGAGTCTAGCAAACTACAATGGTCCGCCATGCGCCGCTCCGAACGGGGATTCTCGCTGGCGGAAGTGCTCGCCGCGTTTCTGATCCTCACGATCGTGCTGACGACTTCGCTGCTCGCGTTTCTCGAGCGCAACAATCGTCTGCGCCAGGCGTCGGAGCTCGTGCTCGCCTATCAGGCGCTGGCGAACGAAGCAGAGTTCCGGCGCCGCATCGAGTTCGATCAGCTCGACACGAGCAAGAAGAGCTTCATCACCGACACGGAAATCCTCGCGCCGCTCGCGCCGTACGGAACGGCGGTGCGCGTCGATCACAAAGAGCCCGGCGTCAAGCACGTGACGCTGACGGTGCGCTGGCACGAAGGAAAGCGCGAGGCCACGCTCGCGCTCGTGCGCGTCGACACGGGAGGCACGAACCTGTGGTGACGCGCCGCCGCATGCGCGGTTACACGTTGATGGAAGTGATGGTCGCGATGGCCGTCTTCGCGCTGTTCCTCGCCGTCTTCTTCATCCTCACCGCGGAGATGCGCGGCTGGGACAAGCGTCTGCCGGTGAGCATGCACAAACATCCATCGCTGATGGCGGTGCTGGCGCGTCTGCGTCGCGACGTGCTCGACGCGAACAGCAGGGCCCCGTACGAGCGCACGCACGACGTCTACACGTCGTCGCAGCAGGTGCTGATCGTGGAGTCGGTTCAGCCGAACGGCGAAGTGCACGTCATCGTGTGGGACTTTCGCGAGCCGGGCGAAGCGCGCCGCATCTCGTACGACGTGGGGAAAAAGCGCGAGTGGGTCGCGCGAGGGTTGCCGAAGGATCTGGCGAATGTCGAGATCAGTGCCTTGAAGACCGGCTCGACGAGCGGCTGGGCGACGCGCATTCTCGCGCGCGACGGGGAAGGACGAATTGCGATCGATCAGATTTATCAGCCGCGCGCGACGGACTAACGGTCAGCGCGGATTCGCGCTGGCGATCGCGATCATCCTGGCCGTGCTCTATTTCGGCATGATCCAGTTGCTGCTCGTCGACGCTTCACGCGATCTCGCGGAAGCGCGGCGATTCCGCGCCCGCGTCATCGCCTGGACGCTCGCGGAAAACGCGGCGGAACGCTCGGCGTACTCGATTGCGACGCTGGGTCCGGCGTCGATGCCCACGCTGACGGTCGAGGATGAGCACGGCATCATGCGCGGCCAGCTCATGAAGCCCGGCAAGAACTTTCGCCTCGTCGGCGAAGGGGAGAGCAAAGGGGTGGTGAAGGTGACGTCGACCGTGACGGTGATCGGCCGCGTCGAGGACGACGGCACGGTGTACATCGATTTCACGATGCACTCGAACTGAAAGAAAGGTGCGGCCGGGAACGGCCGCACCTCGAACGAAAAAACGTTACCTCGACATGCCGCGTCTGCGCATCAGGCCGACGCCGATGGCGAGCGCCGCGAGACCGCCGAGAACGAGGCCGCCGTTGTTCTGCGCCATGCCGCGCGCCTTCGACAGATCCATGTTCTTCAGCGAGCCGCCCAGCGCACCGATCTTGCTCTGATCGAGGCCGACTTTGCTCAGGATGCCCGAGAGACCGCTGCCACCGCCGACGTTGGTATTCCCCGTCTGCGGGACCGAAGTCTCCGGCGTGTACGGGTGGAACTGACTGGTAGGATTCACGTTGTCAACCATTCAAGATCCTCCTTCTTGGTTATTTGTAGTTGCGATGATGGTGCCAAAGCTGCTGGAAATTCAGTAAGTTACGGTTGAGGTGAAAGCATGGCGGGAAATCCACGAGAGCATGTAAAGAACAAGGGATTCTGGGACGGCGGCGCCCCGGGACACAGCAGCAACGGTGAGTCGGCGGGGCGTCCCAGCGGCTTCCCCGGCACGCGCAAGCCGGACCGCACGGGGATCCGGACGGACATCGAATTTCCGCCGGACGACCCGGCGCGGAAGCAGGGCCCGAAAGCGGGATGAGACGCTGCGCGGAGCGGCTCGAGCCGTTCCGCTGACTACAACCCGACGATGTTGTAGCCGCAGTCGACGTACGTCACTTCGCCGGTGATCCCCGAGGCCCATGGCGAGAGGAGGAACATGCCGGCGTTGCCGACTTCGTCGAGCTCCACGTTGCGGCGCAGCGGCGCTTTCTCCGCGTGATGCTTGAGCATCGTCGTGAAGCCTTTGATGCCGCGCGCGGCGAGCGTGTTCACCGGACCCGCGGAGAGCGCATTCACGCGGATGTTCTTCGGCCCGAGGTTCGCGGCGAGATAGCGCATGGTCGATTCGAGCGAGGCCTTCGCGACGCCCATGACGTTGTAGCCTTCGACCGCTTTCACCGCGCCGTGATACGTGAGCGTGAGCACGGAGCCGCCGCCGTTTTTCTCGAGCAGCGGCACCGCGCCGCGCGTCACCGCCACGAGGGAGTACGCGGAGATGTCGTGTGCGAGCTTGAAACCGTCGCGCGAGGTGTGGATGAAATCGCGCTCGAGCTCTTCCTTCGGCGCGAACGCCACCGAGTGCAGCACGGCGTCGAGTCTGCCGAACTCTTTCTCGACGGACTCGTAGACGGCGTCGATCTCCGCATCGATGGTGACGTCGCAGGGAAGGACGATCGAGTTCGGGATCGCATTCGCGAGGTCGGCGACGTTGTCTTTCAGGCGCTCGCCCTGATACGTGAACGCGAGGCGCATCCCCTCGCGTGCGAGCGCCTGCGCGATCGCCCACGCGATCGAGCGCTTGTTCGCCACGCCGAAGACGATGCCGGTCTGCCCTTCGAGAAATGCCATGCGCCGGATGATATCAGCGCACGTGTTTGGCGACTTCGGCGCCCATGCGGCCGGTGATCATCTTCCACACCATGACGTAATCCGCGGCCAGCGAATAGAACGGGTGGCCGAACGTCGCCGGCTTGTTGTGCTCGACGAAGAAGTGTCCGTACCACGCGAACGAGTAGCCGATGAGCGGTGCCGCGAGGAGGAACCACGGGCTGACGAAAATCGAGGCGACGATGGCGGCAAGCGCGAGCGTGGATCCGATCGCGTGCAGCACGCGCGTACGCCGCCGCGAATGGGCCCGGACGTAGTGCGGCCAGAACTCGGCGAACGAACGGATTTCCATGGGACGGGCCCGATTCTCGCACACCCTTTTCGCCATGGCGCAGGATTTCGAATCGCTTCTGAAAGACGTCTTCGGCGAGCCGCTGAGCCGCCTCACGCAGTTCCAGTCCGATCAGCTCGGGAAGCTCACATCGCGTCTCCAGGAGATCGCGCGCGAAGCCGTGAAGGAAGACTTCACGAAGATGCAGCACGAGATCACCGAGCTGCGCACCCGCCTCGCACGCATCGAGCAGGAGCGCGCACAGGCCGCGGCGGATTCGCTCGAGACGAGTTTTTAGGCCGCGGTTCCGCGGCCGTTGCTGGTTGCGCGCGCGGGCCGCTTCAGTTGCTGGTTGCTGGTTCCTGGTTGCTTGTGAGGCAGCGCCTGGGCGACACGCTTGGCATTGCGGGCGACGGACAACGCGCCGCAGGCGCTGGAGCGTGTATCAGGCATCGGCTGGGCGCTACGTCGCGGACTGACAAGCAACCAACAACCAGCAACGCGCCAGCAACCGACATCGCACCAGTAACCAGCTCCGCACCGCAGGCGCCTCAGAACGCGTATCCGAGGGAGAAGAAGAACTGCACGCGGTCCTCGTACCATCTGCGCCGGTACGGCATCGCCACGTCGAACCGCAGCGGACCTACTGGCGAGAGGTAGCGCAGTCCGAGGCCGCCTCCGTAACGGAGCTCGTTGAAGCGCACCGTGCTGTCGGGGAAGACGTTGCCGATGTCGACGAACGCCGCGCCGCCGAGCGTGCCGAAGATCGGGAAGCGGTACTCCGCGTTGAACAGCAGCAGCGCGTTGCCGCCGAGCGGCTGGATGCGTCCCGTGTCGGGGTCGTAGCGCAGCGTGCGCGAGCACGTCTCGTCGACCGGCGCGTCCTTCCTCTCCATGCACGGATCGCCGAGGCGATCCAGCGCGAACGCGCGATGCGTCGTCTCGCCGCCGGCGGTGAAGCGCTCCGACAGCGGCGTGTCGCGCAGCACGTCGCGTCCGAGGTCTTCGTCGAAGCGCTTCGCGTAACGCTGGATGAAACCGGCCCGTCCCGACAGCGCGATCACCGTGCGCTCGGTGAGCGGGATGTAATACGCGCCCTGCACAAACTCCTTCGTGAATCCGGCCGAGGCGGAGAACAGCGGGAACGCGTACTCGACCGAGGCGCTGGCGAAGAAGCCGCGGTGCGGATCGATGATGTCGTCGCGGCGGTCCCAGAAGAACGTCGGTGCGATCGAGGAGATCTGGATGTCGAGCAGCGAGCGGTCGAGGTTCTCGACGATCACGCCGTCCTTGATGTCGTCGCACAGCTCGCCGCCTTCGCACGTCGAGATCTTGTACTCGTACCGCAGCGACCAGCGCGTCTGCAGGCGCGCCACGCGTGAGGCCTCGACCGACAGTCCCTTCTGCAGGATCTGGGTCGCGCCGCGCGTCGTGTCGTCGGACTGGAAGATCTGCAACTGCACGGGCACGTTCCAGCGGCCGACGAACGGTTCGCGGTACGTGATGAACGCTTCCTGCTCTTCGCGGCTGTAGACGCCTTCGAGGCCGAGGTAGCGGCCGGTGCCGAAGAGGTTGCGATGCGCGACCGCGGCCGCGATCCGCTCGTGCACTTCGAGGCCGCTGCCGACGTTGGTGCCGCGCTCGGCGCGGATACCGACCGAACCGGTGACGGTGAGGTTGCGGCCTTCCTCGACCTGGATGACGACGTCGCGATCGCCGACCGTCGTGTCGGTCTGCGTCGGCTGCACCTCCACGCGCTGGAAGATGCCGAGGCGATAGAGCTCGCGCTGCGCTTCGAGCATCGACGTGTAGCTGAACGGACGTCCCGCCTCCAGGCCCGACCGGCGCAGCACGACGTCGCGATCGGTGTACGTGTTGCCGCGCACGGTGATCTCGTCGACGTTCACCTGCGGCCCTTCCGCGATCACGTAAACGAGCGTCGCCGTCGTCTGATCCTCCGTCGTGTCGACGCGCGGCGAGACCTGCACTTCGACATGGCCGCGGTTCGCGTAGAACGTCTGCAGCGTGATGACGTCTTCGTTGAGGAGCTGCGGATTGAGCGGCTCGCCGGGACGCAGTTGCAGGTTCGGCATCTCGTCGACGTGATCCGGTTGCACCCCTTCGAGACGGACCGAGGCGAGCAGCGTTTGCGGCCCTTCCGTGATCGGGAAGTCGACGACGAGCGTCTGGTCGGCGCGCGTCTGCGCGATCGGCTCGCCGACGGTCGCCTGCGAGAAGCCCTGCAGGCGATAGAACGATTCGACGGAGTCGCGGTCGTCGGAGAGCTGCGTGCGCGTGACGCCGGTCGGGCGGCGGAAGAGGCGCGCGACGAAGCCGCGGAAGCCGCCGCGCGGATTGGTGGCCACGACGCCTTCGAGCTCGCCGTCCTCGATCTTCGCGTTGCCGCTGAAGCGGACTTCCTGCAGGCGGTACTGCACACCCGGATCGACGTGGAACGTCGTCGTCCAGACGTTGTTCTCGAGCGAGCTCTCGGTGTCGACGGTCGCGAGGAAGTAGCCGCGCTCCTGCAGCCCCTCGGTGATGCGGTCCGCGGCGCGCTCGACGACGTCTTCGCTGTACTCCTGGTTGCGCGCGAACGGCAGCCAGCGGCGGACCATGCTTCGCGGTACGCCGCTCACCGCGACCTGCACGGTGGGTCCCACCTGCACGCGATAGCGCAACGTGACGCCGTGCGTCGCTTCGTCGTAGGTGTGGCCGAGGAAGTCGACGTCGGCGCGGCGGTGATTGCGGCGCACGAGGAAGTTCTGGATGCGGTCCGCATCCTCGCGCGCGTCGGGGAGGCTGAACGTGCGTCCCGCGCGGCGGCTCATGCGCTCGAGGAGGTCGTCCGTCGTGAACGGCGCGGTGTTGCCTTCGAGGATCACGCTCGCGATCGTGGCCTGCGGTCCCGGCGTGACGTGGAACGTGACGTCGGCCACGTTGCGCGCGCGGTCGAAGTTCGTCTCGGGATCGACGACCGCCTCGAGATAGCCGTGCTGTTGCAGCGTCTCTTCGATGGCGGACGCACTGTCGTCGACGTCGTCGAGGGAGAGCACTTCGCCCGCGCGCACGGTGAGCTCGCGCTGCGCGCGCGTGCGGTCGCCGCGTTCGACGCCCGCGACTTCGATGGCGCCGATGCGGTAATGCAGGAAGAGCGAGAACGTGAGGACGACGCCGTCCGGTCCGGGCGTGGAGTCGACGCGTACGTCGCGGAAGTTGCCGGTGGCGAAGAGATTCTTGATCGACGACTGCAGCTCGCGGATGGTCACCACTTCGCCCGGCGCGAGCGTCACTTCCTGCGCGACCGCGTTCGTGTCGAATCCGGCGTCGGCGCGGAAATCGATGCGCGCGATGGGGCGGTCGTCGGCCGCGCGCGTGTTGACGAGCGTCAATGCCGGAGCCGGTGTGGCGACGGGCACCGCGCCTGTCCCTACACTCGACGACGTGGCGATGTTCGTGGCGCGATCGTCGTCGCCCCACTGCCAGTGCGCTTCGTAGCGGCGGCGGAAGCGCGCGTCGAGGCGGTACTCGTCTTCCTCGTCGCGCGTGAGCTGCAGCGTCCACGTCGGATTGACGAGCCACTCGATGACCTGACGGCTGCGCTGGTCTTCGAGGTTGTAGACGACGAGGAAGCGCACGCGATTCGAGAGCCGCTTTTCAAACGTTACGCGCGGGCCCGCGCCGGTGCTCGCGTCGAGCGTGCCCGGGTCGTACGCGAACGAGTCGACGAACGGGAAGACCGTCGAGCCGATGAAGGAGCTGAGGCTCTGGTAGAGCAGCGACTGGCCGAGCAACCCGACGCCGCTCGCCTGCTGTCCGGGCTGGCGGCTTCCGAGTGCGCCGAAGCCGAGGATGGAGAAGAGCGTGATGTCGCTGGCGGGAGGATCGCTCGTGACCGTCGGCGTGAGGCGATCGAGCGTACCGGTGAGATTCACGCTCACTTCGTATGGGCCGCCTTCGGTCTCCGACGACCCGAAGCCGGAGACGGTGCCTTCGATGGTGACGTCGAAGAAGGGATCGATGCGGAACGGATTCTGGAACGCGATGGTGCCGCGCGCGACGCGGTAGTCGACGTTCTGGATCGTGACGGTGCCGCCTTCGTCGAGCGTGACCTCGCCGATGATCACCGGCGCCGCGATCGTGCCGTTCACGTCGAGCTCCGCGCTGCCGGTGACGTCTGCGATGTTGTTCTCGACCGCGAGCGTGCCCGGCGCGGAGAGATGCAGGCGCAGGCCGACGCGCTCCTGCCACGTGGCCGCGCTCACCGGCGTCACGCGGTTGCGCGCGAGGAGGACGTTGAGCAGCGCCTGCTGGATGTCGAAGTCGCGGAAGTAGCGCGCGCGGGTGACGTCGATGTCGCCCTGCAGCAGGCCGCGATCCATGTCGCCCGTGAGCAGCAGCGTGAAGTTGCCTTCGAGCGTGAGCCCTTCGTAGTAACGCAACGCGACGTCGTTGCCCTGCAGGGTGATGCGCGCGCTGCGCGGGGTCGTGCCGTTGAGCGCGATCGCGCCGCCCGCGACGACGGTGCCGCCGCCGAGGGTTGCCCGCACCGATTCGATCTCGATGCGGTCGCCGCGGAATTGCAGCGTGCCGTTGATCTCGTCGATCAGTTGCGGGAATCCCGCGAACTTCACCTGCGCGTCGACGAGCTCCGCGGATCCGAGGACGCGCGGCGCGCTCAAAGTCCCATCCACGCCGATCGAGAGATTCGCGTATCCCTCGGCGCGGATATCGGGCGCGAAGAGCTGCACGAGCGCGGCGTTCGCGCGTCCGCGCACGTCGACGTCGAGTTGTTTGTTGCCGGTGATCTCCGCGAAGCCGGTGACGGCGAACTCGGAGTCGGGACGGCGCACGACGAAAGAGTCGAATGACAGCCGTCCGTTGCGCAGCGAGATGCGCAGCGGCTCCGCGGGCGTGAGCTCGTGATCGGCAAAGCGAAGGTTGAAGACGGGTGCGGTGACTTCGGCGACGAGCGCTTCGATCGGCGTGAGCCTGCCGCCGAGGCGCACGTCGATCGTCATGTTGCCGGATGCGGGGAACGAAGCGGTTGCGGGCGCCATGGCCATGGCGCCCGCGATGTCGGCGATGACGATGCGCACGTTGCCGTCGACCGCGAGGTTCTCGCCGACGAGCCCTTCGCCTTCGATGGAGACGATGTCCGCGACGGAGCCGCGGATGATCAGGCGACCGTTGCGGATGGCGAGATAGAGCGACGGCGGCGCGGAGCCCGCGGGCAGCGTCAGTCCGCGCAGCGTCCCTTCTTCCAGCGTCGCTTCGATCACGAGCTCCGGCTGTTCGAACGTGCCGGCGCCGGTCGAGCGGAGCACGAGTCGTCCGCCGAAGAGGTCCTGCATGCCCTGCAGCAACTGCAGGCGCGACAGATCGAGCGCGGCCGAGGAGATCGTGTAGCTGAAACGCTCGTTCGCGAGATCGATCTCCGCTTCGCCGCGGACCTCGCCCGCCGCCGCGCGCACGAGCACATTCGTCGCACGCATGCGTCCCTCGCTGAAGACGATGTCCGCCGACGCGAGATCGACCGGCTCACCCATCACCGCGCCGCGCGCGATGGTCACGCGTCCGGAGCCTTCGAGCGATTCCTTGCGGCCCGCGATCTTCAGCGTGCCGGTGAGATCGCCCGTGATGGGGATGTCCGCAAAGTCGAGGAACGCGGCGATGTCGGCCACGGGGAAGTTCGTCGCGGCGATGTCGAGGTCGAACGCGACGTTGCCTTCGCCCGGCAGCCAGTTGATGGTGCCGTTGAGTGCGAGCGTGGCGTCGTTGCGGCGGACGGTGAGTCCCGCGAACGTCGCGCGTCCCTGCTCCGGTGTGCCGGCGACGACCATCCGTCCCGTCGCCAGGCCCGGTCCGATCTTCAGATCGAGTCCGACCGCGTCGATCGCGCGCTGCGCGGGATAGCCGTTCGCTTCGACGGCGATGTCGAACACGGGACCGGGTCCGCGATCGGGGAACTCGATCGTGCCGGTGAGCGTGAGGCGTCCGCCGGCGTCGACGAAAATCGCGCGATCGAACGTGAGCGTGGAACGATTGCCGTCGTAGCGCAGCGCGATGTCGGCGTCGCCGAGGAGCACTTCGCTGTAGCGCACCTGCGAGCCGTTCACCTGAGCGACGACCTGCGGCGTTTCGATCGGACCTTTGACGGTGCCGGTGATCGTGCCCGCGCCGCCGAATCCGAGCAGCTCGAAATCGTTCTTGCCCGCGGATTGCGCGAAGTTGAACGCGAGGCGATCGAGCTCCGCAAAGTCGGTGCTGCGGATCGCCATGCGCAGGTCCGTGACGACGTCCTCGATCTTCAGGTTGCCGGTGAGGCTGATGTGCGACGCGTCGGTGTCGAGCTCCGCGCGGCGGAACGTGACGACGCCGTTGTTCAGCGCAAAGTCCGTGGAGCCGGTGACGCCGATCGGGTAGCGCGCATTCGAGAACGCCACCGCGTTCTTCGCCAGCCGCGCGGTGCCTTCGCCGGCGCCTTCGAGGATCTTCTCTTTGTTCCAGCGGTACTCGAGATTGCCCGTCGCCGCGGCGCGCAGGCCCGTCCCTTCGACGCCCCAGTCGCTGAAGAGCTGTTCGATGGAGATGCCGTAGTAGCGCAGATCGACGCGCATCGGATACGGCTCGGCGTACTTTGCGAGGACGTAGTTCGCGCCGATCGTGCCGCCGCCGTATTCGGCGCGCTGCACGTCCATGGTGAGGTTGTCGGCGGTAACGCTCAACGTGCCGCGCGCGTTCGCGAGCTCGTACGCGTCGGCGACGAGCTTCGGCGCCGTCCAGCCCCCCGCGAGCGTAAAGTCGCCGGCCTTTCCTTTGAGGCGCGTGTCGAGCGCGATCGTCCCTTCGAGCACGGGCTCGACCGCGAAGATCTCTTTCACGCGCGGGAGGTCGAGGCGCGCCCGCAGTCCGAGGTCGTACACGGCTTCGGTGAGCGGATCGAGCTTGCCGGTGAGGAAGGCCTGGATGCCGCGGCCTTCGAGCGCGATCGATTGCAGCGCGAGCACGCCCGGCGTGTAGCGGAAGCCGCCGCGCATCGTGACGTCGAACGGCTGGTAGTCCTGGATGCTCACGCGCACGTTCGGGCTGGTCATGAGGCCCGCGTACAACCCCTCGGCGCGAGTGACGGTGATGTCTGAAGCGATCTTCTGCGCGACCGCGACGATCTCGTGTTTGCGATCGTTGAAGCTGAACGCGCCGCCGCGGATGAAGAGATGACGGAAGTCGACGCGCACGATCTCGAAGCGGCGCTTCGGCCCCGTCTTCCACTTCGGGAAGTTGTGCTCACCGTTCGGAAGGAGCTCGAACCACACCTGCGGATCGCGGATGTCGATGCGATCGATCTGCACCGCGCGTCCCCAGAACGACTGGATGCCGCCGGTGAGCTCGACTTCGCGCACGAGTGCGAACTGCGGCGCCGCACCGCCGGGCGCGTTCGCGATGCGCAGATTCTGGAGGATGATCTTCTGCGGGCGCGTGCGGACGAAGATCACTTTTCCGATCGTGACTTCACGTCCGAGACGGGTTTCGAGTGTGGTCTCGATGCGCTTGCGGACGTAATCGGCGAAGTTCGTCGAGCCGAGGAGAAACCAGCCCGTGCCGATGCCGATGAGGAGCACGAGAAAGCCGACGCCGAAGACCCAGATGAGGCCCTTGATGCAGCCGAACATCGGGCCTTTGCGCTGCCGCTCCCGAGCAGTCCTCCGCCGTCCTCGGCGAGGAGCCGGCAACAGCGGATCTGCGGGATCGGAGACGTTCATGCGTCGCGTGCGACTACCGTGGCGCCTGCTTGCTAATCACGAGCCACGAGAAAGAGGTCGCGCAGGTTGTTTCCTGTCGGCGCAATCATAATCGGCTCACCAATTTGCGCCGCGATCGCGTAGGAGTCGGACCGCGCGAGCGCCCGGAGCGCCAACGTACGGTCGAGCGGGCCGCCAGCCTCCGCCCGGCTCGGCATCCAGAACCCCGCAACGCCACTGTTCCCATCCACGCCATCGCTGCTCCCGAACAGCGCCTCACACCGGCTTTCGAGCGCAAACCGCACGGCCATCTCGCTGCACCTCCCGCCCTTCCCCCTCCCTCGCACCTGCACGGTCGGCTCTCCTCCTGCCACCAGCACCTGACCGCTTCGGATTTCATGGCGCGCAAGCATCGCTGCGGCGTCCAACACATCCATCTCGATCTGCTCTTCGATCACGACGGCCTTGTCACCAATGATTTGCCTTGCGGTCTGCACGAGCGTCGTGTTGTCGGCGATGAGCGTGGCTTCTTCGTTCGTCGTGATCGTGGGACCCGAGGCGACGTCGGTCAGCGCACCCGTGCTGACGTCGGAGTAAACGAGCGTGACGCAGCGGCCGCGGACGCGCTCGCGCAGCTTGCCGCCTTTGATCGCGGAGTGTTTGCGTCGCTCCGCGTTGATCGCGCCGATCGGCAGTCCCGAGGCGATGAGCTTCGCGTTGGCGGACGCGGTTTCGTCTTCGTCGCGCAAGGCGACTTCGACACATGCGCTGCCGCCTCCTGAAACGAGGAAGAGGATGTCCGCATGCGCTTCCACGAAGCGCAGCAACGCGCGGCCCGCGTCGAAGGACGCTTTCGTCATGTGCGGATGTCCGCCCACGTGCAGTTCTGCAGCGGTGCGCGGCAGGCGATATCCCTCCGGAACGGCGACGAACGCGCTGTCGATCGCATGCACGCGCGCCACGCCATCGAGCAATGCACCCGCGCACTTGCCGATGGCCACGGCGTTGCGCGGCATCGACGCGTCGACGCATTTCTGCACGAGCACTTCCGGTGTGCAGCGTTCGAGCGTTGTGAGGTAGATCGCTTTCAAGTCCACCGCGTGCCGATTATCCTCGTCGCGTGCGGCGACGGCATCTGCGAACGCGAGTCCTGCTCCTCACCGGAGCGTTCGCGGTAGCGCTGTTCGCCATCGCCTTCGGCTTGAGCTGGCGCGCGAAACAGGCGCAGGCGCGCTGGACGCGACTCATCGCCGTCGAGTCGCGGGTGGTGTCCGGACTGGAAGAGCTGATCCGCGCGCAGAACGGCTTTCACGCGCGCTATGTCGCAGGACAGGAAACCGCCACGCGCTATCGCCTCGTCGCGCAATTGCTGCGCGATGACTCGCTGACCGGCGTCGATCTCGGCATCGTGCAGGCGCGCATGAACGCGTTCCGGACCGTCATCTCCGAAACGTCGCCGCGGCGCACGGATGTCGACGCGACTTCGCTTGCGGTCGTGGCGGATGCGCAGCAGATCATCGACGCACGCAAAAAAGAGATCGCGCAGCAACTGCCCGCGCTCGAACGCGAGACCAGCGCGATGATGTCGAGCGGACTGGCGGTGGCGTGGATCCTCGTGCTGCTCTCCTTCGCCGCGGTGCAGACGACGCTGCGCAAAGTCGTGCATCCGATCGAAGAGCTCTCCGCGGCCGCGGACCGCATTGCCGCGGGTGACCTCAGCGCGCGTGCACCCGTCGCCGGCGATCACGAGATCGCCACGCTCGGGATCGCGTTCAACCGCATGGCCGATGAACTGAAGGCACGCGCGCGCACCGACGAGCTCACGAACCTTCCGAACTTTCGCGCGTTCCGCGAGCGGATCGACGCGGAGCTCGAGCGCGCGGACCGCTATCCGGAATCGTTCGGCGTTCTGGTCATGGATCTCGATCGCTTCAAGAAATACAACGACACGTTCGGTCACGCTGCCGGCAACGAGGCCTTGCGCCGCGTGGCGCTCACCATTCGCGAGACCGTGCGCGCCGTCGATTTCCCCGCGCGCTACGGCGGCGAAGAATTCGCGGTGATCGTCCCGCAGGTCGACGCGAGCGCACTCATCGTGATCGCCGAACGCATTCGCACGAACATCGAATCCCTCCCCGCCCCACCGGACGGTGCGCGCGTCACCGTGAGCATCGGCGCCGCCCTCTACCCCCACGACGCCCGCGACCGCGAAGCACTTTTCAAAACCGCGGACGCCCGCCTCTACGAAGCGAAAGAGCTCGGCCGCAACCGCGTCGTCGCGTTGCGGAACGCCGGCGTCCTCGCCGGCTGATCCGGCAGCGCGATGGCCCATTCGAAGACCGTGATGGTCTCGCCAATCAGGGCAGTTCTTCGATGAATGCGGTGTAGCGCCTTCGGGCGCTTCTTCGAAGATCGCGGTGAAGGGGTGTTTACCCCTCCAGCTGCCCGATCAACCGCTCCACGGTCCGCGTGAGCGTCTGCAGGTCGCGCTCGGAGACGTCGCCGGTCGCGAGCGACTGCACCCACTCGTCGTACGCGGGGCGCACTTTGTCGACGAGCGTTTTCCCGCGGCGCGTGAGGGAGACGCGCGACGACCGCAGGTCGTTCGGATCGCCCTGACGCTCGGCGACGCCGAGCTGTTCGAGGCGCGTGATCATGCCGGTCATGTTCTGCTTCGTGACGGCGAGACGGCGCGACAAAGCGACGAGGGTGACCGGAGCGTCCGCCTCGGAGAGCGCAGACAGCACGGACCATTGCTGAGGGGTGATCTTCGCTTTCTCGAACACCGGCGCGAGGCGCCGCGTGAGAAGGTTCGCGAGCTGAATGACGCCGGAGACCAGGTCGCGTTCGCCCGCCATGGTCAACATCTTGACCAAGGCGGGCGCGGTTGTCAATTCCCTAGAGGGCGGCTTTGAGGATGCCCTTCCCCGCGAACAGCGCCGCGTCGCCCAGCTCCTCCTCGATGCGCAGGAGCTGGTTGTACTTGGCGATGCGGTCCGAGCGCGACGCCGATCCGGTCTTGATCTGCCCCGCGTTCGTGGCTACGGCGAGATCCGCGATCGTCGAGTCTTCCGTCTCGCCGGAGCGGTGCGAGATCACCGAACGGTATCCCGCGCGCTTGCCCATCTCGATCGCTTCGAGCGTTTCCGTGAGCGTCCCGATCTGGTTGACCTTGATGAGGATCGCGTTGGCGATGCCGCGCTCGATGCCTTTCGCGAAGATGGCGGGATTGGTCACGAACAGGTCGTCGCCGACGAGCTGCGTGCCGCTGCCGAGGACTCCGGTCAGCGAGTCCCAGCCGTCCCAGTCGCCTTCGGCCATGCCGTCTTCGATCGAGACGATCGGGTACTTTTTCCGCAGCTCGACGTAGTAGTCGACCATGTCGTCGCTGGAGCGGTCGACTTCCTCGAAGCGGTAGCTTTTCTTTTTGGTGTCGTAGAACTCGGAGGCGGCGACGTCGAGTCCGAGGTAGATCTGCTCGGCGGGGCGGTAGCCGGCCTTCTCGATCGCGGTGACGATGAGCTCGAGCGCCTCCGCGTTCGTGCGCAGGTCGGGCGCGAAACCACCTTCGTCGCCGACGGCGGTGGTGAGGCCCTTGTCGTTGAGGATCTTCTTGAGGTGGTGGAACGTCTCGACGCCCGCGCGCAGCGAATCGGTGAACGATTCGAAGCCGGCGGGGATGATCATGAACTCCTGCACGTCGAGGTTGTTGTTCGCGTGCGCGCCGCCGTTGATGACGTTGAGCATCGGCACGGGCAGCGTGCGCGCGCCGGCGCCGCCGAGGTAGAGGAAGAGCGGGAGTCCGGCCGCTTCCGCCGCGGCACGGGAGACGGCGAGCGAGACGCCGAGGATGGCGTTCGCACCGAGATTGCCTTTGTTCTCGGTGCCGTCCATCTGCTTCATGACCAGGTCGATCATGACCTGCTCGCGGGCGTCCATCCCCTCGATCTCGCGGGCGATGACGTCGACGTTGTCGACGGCGTTGCGCACGCCTTTGCCGAGGAAACGGCCCTTGTCGCCGTCGCGGAGCTCGAGCGCTTCGCGCGAGCCGGTGGATGCGCCCGACGGAACGGCCGCGCGTCCGAGCGCACCGTTCTCCAGCAGGCAGTCGACTTCGATGGTGGGGTTGCCGCGGGAGTCGAGGATTTCGCGAGCGAAGATTTCGGCGATCTTGAACATAGCGCCGCGGATTCTATCCGCTTCGCGAAAGGCAGAGTCAGAGGGGGAAAACAGCGAGGGCCGAGATCCGAGCGGGATTTCGCGATCCCCCCGGCCCTCGGCCCTCTACCCTCTGCCCTGCGGCGCGCGCCGCCTACTTCGGCCCGGCCTGCGCCGGATATTTGTTCGCTTTCCACTCGCTCCAGCCACCCTTGAGCGCGAAGACGTTCTTCACGCCGTGCGCGGCGAGGTCGGATGCCGCGCGGCCGCTCGACTGCTCGGCCGAGCAGGCGCAGTAGGTGATGACGGTTTTGCGCGGCGGCACTTCCGCGAAGCGCTTGATGAGCTGGCTGCCCGGGATGCTCATCGCACCCTTGATGTGGCCGAGCTCGAACTGCGTCTGCGAGCGCACGTCGACGAATACGGCTTTGCCTTCCTTGTAGAGCTTGTACGCGTCGGCCTGGCTGATGCGCGAGAACATCGGCGCGCCGCTCGTGCTGCGCGCGCCGGAGACGACGACCGGCGAGGTCTGCCCGGGCGCCGGTTTCGGCTTCGGCTTGTACTGCGCGCTGGCGATGGTGGCCATCGTCAGGGCGATGGCGGTGGCGACTGCTTTCCGCATGAAGGTTCCTCCAGGAGTCGGGTCGGGCTACTCGAGCCCTTCGAAGAATCGGTCGAAGCGTGGGACGAAATAGTTGGAACGGTCGAGCGAGAACGCGACGGCCACGGCCTTGCCGACGATCCGGCGGCGCTCGATGAAGCCGATGAAGCGGCTGTCGTTGCTGTTGTCGCGGTTGTCGCCGAGGACGAAGTAATTGCCGGCGGGGACGACCACGGGGCCGAACGAGCGTGTGGCCGAGATGTCCGGCGTGACCATCATCTGATGGCTGTGCCCGGCGAGGTTCTCGGCCATCACGTACGCGCGGCCGTAGTCGGCGAGCTGCTGGGTCGCGATCAGCGACTGCTCGGCCAGCTTGCCGTTGATGTAGAGCTGGTTCTCGCGGAGCTCGACCTGGTCGCCCGGAATGGCCACGACGCGCTTGACGAGGCGGATGCCGTCGACGGGCGAGAAGAGGACGACGATGTCGCCGCGATCCGGATCGCCCCACCCGAAGATCTTGATCGTGGTGAAGGGGACCTTGAGGTCGTAGGCGAGCTTGTTGACGACCACGCGGTCGCCTTCCTGGATGGTGGGCTTCATCGAGCCCGTGGGGACGTCGTTCCAGTCGGCGAGCGCCGACCGCAGCGAGCTGACGATCAGGATCATCAGCAGGAACACCCGGATCTCGTTCAGGACCTTCTTCTTGTCAAGTGCCATGGCTGTTCTCAATACGAAGACAGCCGTGGGAACGTTTCGAAACGCCGATGTAGTCCAGCGACGGTTTTGTCGCGACCGATTCGCGGGAGCCCGGCGCCCGATCCGGCTACTGCTTGCCGTACGAGAAGCACGCGCCGGCGTCTTTCTCGTGCGCGCGCTGGATGTCGCAGCCGCTGTCGCCCTTGCTGTGGTGCAGCGCGGAGCCGATCAACGTCACGACCACGCTGTCTTTCGGCGCGGCGGGGGGGTCGGGGTAGCCGGCGACCTGAAGGTCGTACACCTTGTTCGCGCTGGTCACGCGCACGTAACCGTCCGTGAACGAGAGGCGCGCCTCGCGGAGATGGACGGCGTAGCGGCTGTGCACGGGGATGTCCGTGGTCAGGAGGAATCCCTGGTCGACGAGGTGGTCGCCGTTCGTGTCGAGAAACACCGCGATGCGGTTGTCGTCGATGCTGCGCACCACGACCTCTCCCGTGGAGCTGGTCGGCTTCGCGAAAGCGAAGGTGGTGGCGAATACGACGACGAGCAGCGTGATGCAGCAGAGTTTCCGCATGAGAGGTCTCCGGACGTGTGTAAGTCAGGATAACACTATTGGAGGACGCGGACGACCACGAGCGTGACGTCGTCCTCGAGCTCGCCACCGCCGAAGGACGTCGAGGCGTCGACGATCGTGTGCTGCAGGCTGTTCGCGTCGAGGTCGCGGCTGTCCGCCACGAGCTCCTCGATCCGCTGTTCCCCGAACAGCTCGCCGCTCGCATCCTGCGCCTCGGACACGCCGTCCGTGAAGAGCACGAGCCGGTCGCCCGCGGCGATGTCGACCTCGCGCTCCTCGTAACGCCCGTCGCGGAAGAGGCGCGAGAACGCCGGTCCCCCTTCGCTGAGGCGCACGATCGAACCGTCCGCGCGGGCGAGCACGGGCGCGTTGTGTCCGGCGTTGCACCAGCGCAGCTTCATCGACGCGGTGTCGATCGTTGCGTAGAAGAAGGTGACGAAGCGGCCGCCGGAGAGACTGGAGACGACGACGCGGCGTACGCGCTCGCACAGATCGCGCGGCGAGCTGCTCGCCGACGCGCGCACCGCCGCCTGCAATCCCGACATCAGCAGCGCCGCGGGCATCCCTTTGCCGGCCACGTCGCCGATGCAGAACGCCAGCTCGCTCTCGCCGAGCTTGAGCACGTCGTAGTAGTCGCCGGCCATGGCCCGGGCGGGGAGCCACACGCCGGCGATGTCGAGGCGTTCGAGCTGCGGAATCTCACGCGGGAGGAGCGTCTGCTGGATCGCGCGCGCCTGCGCAAAGTCCGCCTCTTCGACCTGCATGCGGATGCGGTCGAGCGCCATGTCGATCGCTTCCGCGGCCGATTGCAGAAAGTCGATGTCTTCGACGTCGAGCTCACCGCCGGTGAGCTTCGGCGCGACGGCGATGAACGCGCGATGTCCCGCCGGTACGACGAGGACGGCCTCGATGCGGGCCAGCGCCGCCGTCGCCGCCTCGGGCAGATTGCGGCGGCGCGGATCGAACGGACGGTCGAGCATGTCGGCGAAGTGCTGCGGCACGCGGAGCCGCCCGAGGAGCGTGTCCGAGACGCCGACTTTTCCGGCGGCGACGAAGTCCTCCTGGCGCTCGAGGAAGATCACCACCGCGCGGTTCTGCAGCGCCTGCTGCAGTTTCTCCGCGGCGGAGCGGAGAAATTCTCCCGTATCGGTGGCCATGCGGGCGTCGTTCGAGAGGGCACGCAGCGCCTCCGGATAGTCGTACTTGTGGCGGAAGAGGTTGCGGTCGACGAGCGTCTGCAGCTTGTTACGAACCGGCACGAACAGCAGCGCGACGACGAGTGTCGAGGCGATGACGAGCGTCTGGTTCTCCACGTGCGCCACGGTGATGAGCAGCGTGCCCAGTCCGCCCACGAGCGCGAGGTAGAAGACGAGGATGGCCGTGCTGAGGATCGCGTAGACGACGGTCTTGCGGATGATGACGTCGATGTTCATCAGCCGGTACTTGAGGATCGCCGCCGCGAACGACAGCGGCACGATCAGCGAGACCAGCGTCGGCGCGATGTCGAGCGTCTGGAAGAGGCGCCAGTAGCCGAACATCGAGATGTCGAGCGTCTGCAGTCCGACGGTGAGACCCAGGGTCGTCCCCGAGCAGAGAATGCGTGCCGCGAGTGCGATGGAGAGGCCCCACACCGGCCACTGGACCTGGCGTTTTTCCTCGACGCCCGCCTCACGATAGCTGCGCACGAGCGCGATGACGGCGAGGACCGGATAGATCGCCAGAAAGAGCAGCGGCACGCCGACGAGCGCGACGCCGGCGATGAACCCGAGCTTCGACGAGCCGAGATTCGCGATCACCGTGGTCGTGCCGAGGAAGACCGCGAAAAGGGAGATCGCGGCGCGGAGCGGCCGTCGTGCGAACGCGCGGCTCACGCCTTCGCGGCGTCCGGCCCACAAAACGCTGAGCGCGAGCAGCAGCCCGCCGATCGCAGCGGCGCGCGTGGAGGTCGAGATCAGCCTGCCGAGGTGGTACGCGGCGCGCTGCGCGTCACCGGTGTTTTCGAGGAACCGAAAGAGCAGCACGAAAAGGCTGAAACACAGCAGGCCGGAAAGCAGCGCGCCCGCGTACACCCAACGCACGGTGTGCGGATGCTTCTGCACGAGCGGACGCTCGCGCGGAAAGATCAGTGCGAAATGAAGGATCAGCGGCGCGTAGAGGATGGTGAAGACGAAGAAGAGCAGCGGCCCCACGCCGCCGACGCCGAACGCCGGCTCGATGCCCCGCCCTCCGGCGATCTCGAATCCTGTGGCGGCCTTCCCCAGCAGCGCCATCGCCGAAACGAGCGCAAAAGCGTAGAAAACCACGACCCGCCGGTCCTCGGGGCGCCGCATCACGACGGCGATCGCCACGGCGATGAACACGAGCGCGACGAGGACCGCGATCACCATCCGCAGGACGATGTAACCGGAGCGAAGGGGCGAGACGACCGGCAGTTCCACGTCGAGCTGTCTGCCGGCGCGGTCGATCGTGTACGTGACCGAGTCGCCTTTGCGGATGCGCCGGTCGAGGGCGCGCAGCTCGAACGTCTTCTCGATCGGGATTCCTTCGACGGCGACGATGCGGTCCTTCGGCTGCAGCAGCGCCGCGGGCACCGCAGCGTAGCCGAACATCACCTCGCCGGCAGTCTTCTTCGGGTCGATCCCGAACGGAGGCTTCGCCTTCTCGGTGGCCGGCGCATCGTTCAGCACCGCCGGATAGAACGCGATCCCCACCCAGCCACGCTGGTGCCACTTGTGCGCGCGCCCGGCCGTGTAGCCGAACCCTGCGCCGACGACAGCGAGGGTGATGGCAAAGAGCGTCAGGAGGCGGGTTTGCGGCGACATGGAGTCGTCTCCTGTTGTACGGCGAAGGGACGCGCGGGTTTTCCGCGAGTCCTTGCGCCTAGTCTTTCGAGCCGCGCCGGTTCACGATCGACATGAACTCCTGCCGCGTGCGTTCGTCGTTGAGGAACTCGCCGCGCAGGACGTTGGTCTCCATGAACGACGATTCCTGCTCCACGCCGCGCATGACCATGCAGAGGTGCACGCCCCCCATCCACACGGCGATGCCGCGCGGCTCGAGGATCTTCTCGATCGTGTCCGCGACGTCGTGCGCGAGGTGCTCCTGCGACTGCAGCCGGCGCATGTGCACTTCCACGATGCGCGGGATCTTCGACGCGCCGATGATCATCTTTTCGGGGATGTAACCGATGATGAAGCGGCCGAAGAACGGCAGGATGTGGTGCGCGCAGAGGGTCTTGTACGTGCCGCCGATGACGACCAGGTTCTGGCACTTTTCGTCCGCCGTCGAACACGCCTTGCGGAACAGGGTCGTCAACTTCTTGACGTCCGTGTAGTCGTAGCCGCTCGTCATCGTCACGAGCGATTCCGCCCAGCGGCGCGGCGTGTCGAGCACGTTCTCGTCCTCGAGGTCGACGTGCAGCAGGCGCAGCGCCTCGCGGAGATGGTGCTGCAGCTGCTCGCGATCGACCGTCGGCCGCGGGCCGGTGAGCAGCCCGCGGTCATGGACGAGCGCGTCGTACTGAGTCGATTCGTCGTTCTTCATGCAGGACGAAGCTTACTGCACGATTCACAACAGCTTGTCGGGTGTGATCGGCAGGTCGCGCACGCGTTTGCCCGTCGCGTGAAAGACCGCATTCGCGATCGCCGCCGGAATGCCCACCATCCCCAGCTCGCCCATGCCTTTCACGCCGAGCGGATTCACGATGCGGTCATCCTCTTCGACGAACATCGTCTCGATCTGGTGGATGTCCGCGTTGACCGGTACGTGGTAGTGCTGCAGGTTCGGGTTCATGATCCGGCCGAAGCGGTGATCGATCTCCGTCGCCTCCTGCAGTGCCATGCCGATGCCCCAGACGACGCCGCCGATCTCCTGGCTGTGCGAGGCCTTCGGGTTGATGATCTTGCCGCAGGCCGTCACCTCGATCGCGCGCGTGACGCGCACCTGGCCGATGTCGGGGTCGACCTTCACCTCGATGAACTGCGCGCCGTGCGCGAGGAGCGCGTAGTTGTTGCGCTCGGGCGACGGCTGCGAGCGGAAGGTCTCGGTAATCTCAGTGAGGCCGTTGCGCCGCATCACCTCCGCGATGTCGACGAAGCGCGACGGGTCGGCTTTGAGCTGCAGCCGGCCGTCGAGCATCTCCACGTCCGCTCCGACGGCGCCGCTCAGCGGGGAGCTCAGATCTTTTCTCGCGAGCGACAGCAGCTTCGCGCCGACCGCCAGCGAAGCGCCCATCACCGCCGAGCCGACGCTGGACGTCGTCTGCGAGCCGCCCTGCGACGGTGCGCGCGGGAAGCGCGTGTCGCCGAGCTCGAACGTCACGCGTTCCGGCGGGATGCCGAGGTACTCGGCGGCGATCATCGTCATGACGGTGTAAGTGCCGGGACCGATGTCGCTGGTTGCGCTCGTGACGTGCGCCGTGCCGTCCGCGCGCAGCGTGATCTGCGCACTCGCCTCGCGCTGGAACGCGCCCCAGACGCCGGTGGCCATGCCCCAGCCGACGAGCAGCCGTCCGTCGCGCATCGACCGCGGTTCGTACTTGCGGTTCTTCCACCCGAACTTCTCCGCGCCGAGGCGATAGCACTCGCGCAGCGCTTTGCTCGACCACGGCTTGCCGCTCTGCGGATCGACTTCCGCGTAATTGACGAGCCGCAGTTCGAGCGGGTCCATCTTCAGCGCGTACGCCAGCTCGTCCATCGCGCATTCGAGCGCGAACATGCCGCTGACCGCACCCGGCGCGCGCATCCACGTGGGCGTGTTGAGGTCCGTGTTCGTGATCTTCAGCGGCGCGTTGAGATTCGGGCACGCGTACACCTGACGCGTGAAATTGGTCGTGCCGTCGTTGAAGTCTTCGAACGACGACGTGTTGTGCACGACCTCGTGAATCATCGAAGCGAGCTTCCCCGACTGATCCGCGCCCAGCGCGATGTGCTGGATCGTGTACGGCCGGTAGCCATGGCCGCTGTACATGTGCGTGCGCGTGTAGACGACTTTCACGGGGCGCTTCAGCTCGCGCGCCGCCATCGCGGTCAGGGCGGGGTAGTAGTTCGGGCGCAGCGAGGAGCCGAACGCGCCGCCGACGAATGGCGAGATGACGGTGATGTTCTCCTCCGGGACACCGAGCCGGTTCGCGAGATGCGCGCGAACGTTGTAGACCTCCTGCGTCTTGTCGAAGATCGTGAGCTTGTCGCCCTGCCACACGGCGATGGCGGCGTGCGGCTCCATCGGGTTGTGGTGCTCGATCGGGATGCGGTACTCCGCCTCGACCTTCACCGGCGCGCTCCGCATCGCCTCCTCGGGGTTTCCGCGCACCGGGGGAGGCGTACGCGCGGCGACGCGTGCGCGATCGCGCACCGCCTCGGTATTCGTCTCGTGCCGCTCCGCGTTGTACGTGATCTTGACGAGCCGCGCCGCGTGCCGCGCCTGCTCGAAGGTCTCGGCGACCACGAGCGCGACCGGCTGCCGGTTGAAGTAGATCCGCGCCGACTGCAGCGGGCGGAACGACTTGTCTTCTTCCGGCTGCGTGCCGCGCGGCGGCGCGTCCTCGTGCGACCCCGGTCCCATGCGCGGCGTGTTGAGGTGAGTGAAGACGCGCACGACGCCGGGTGCGCGTTCCGCTTCGCGTGTGTCGATCGACGCGATCGTGCCTTTGGTGATGGTGCCCAGCACGATGAATCCGTGGGCGAGGTTCGGCACCTGAAACTCGGCCGCGTACTTGGCTTTTCCCGTTACTTTCGCCACGCCGTCGACGCGGCTCATCTCTTTTCCGATGTATCTCGGCATGCGGTCCTCCGTCACGCGAGCCGGCTCGCACGCATCAGCGCGCGGACGATGGCCCGTCTCCCCAGCTCGACTTTGTAGGCGTTGTGCGTGAGCGGCTTCGCGCCCTGCATGGCCGCTTCGGCCGCGGCGCGGAAGCTCTCTTCCGTGGCGGGCCGTCCGGCGAGCGCCGCCTCGGCCTCCGCGCTGCGCCACGGTTTGTGCGCGACGCTGCCGAGGACGACGCGGGCCTGCCGGATCGTGCCGCCTGCGAGCTCCACTGCCGCGGCCACGGAGACGAGCGCGAACGCGTACGACGCACGCTCGCGCACTTTGAGGTAGTACGAGTTCGCGGCGAAATTCGACTTCGGCAGCTCGATCGCGACGATCAGCTCCCCATGCTCGAGGTTCGTGTCTTTCTGCGGTGCATCGCCGGGAAGGCGATGGAAGTCGTGGATCGGAATCGCGCGCTCGCGTCCGTCCGCGGCGCGCACGCGCACGACTGCTTCGAGCGCGTACAGCGCCGTGGCCATGTCTCCCGGATACGTCGCGACACACGCCTCGCTCCAGCCGAAGATCGCGTGATAGCGGTTCAGTCCCTGCAGCGCGCCGCAACCCGTGCCGGGCTCGCGTTTGTTGCACGGCATGGCCGTGTCGTAGAAGTACTGGCAACGCGTGCGCTGCAGGAGGTTGCCGCCGTTCGTGGCCATGTTGCGGAGCTGCGCCGACGCACCCGCCACGATCGCCTGCGACAGCAGCGGATAGTTGTTGCGGATCAGCGCGTTGTTCGCGGTCTCGGTGTTCGTCGCCAGTGCACCGATCGAGACGCCGCCGCGCAACGGCTTGATCTCTTTGAGCGCGAGGCGCGTGACGTCCACCAGCTCGTTCGGACGTTCGACGTCCTCTTTCATGAGGTCGAGGATGTTCGTCCCGCCCGCGAGGAACTTCGCGTTCGGGTTCGCGCCGACGGCGCGCGCGGCGCCATTCGGATTTCCAGCGCGGACGTATTTAAACGGTCTCAATGCCGTCCTCCTCCCGGATACGCGCCAACTGCTCTTCATCGACGAAGCGCCACGTGTGCTGCGTCTGTCTGCCGGAGTGCACTTCCTGAATCGCGGCGACGATGCCGGGATAGGCGCCGCAGCGGCAGATGTTGCCGCTCATCCGCTCGCGGATCTGGTCGTCGGTGAGCGTCGTGGCCGTCACCGTGACGTCCTCGGTCACGTGGCTCACGTCGCCACGCCTGGCTTCGTCGAGGAGCGCAACGGCAGAGCAGAGCTGGCCGGGCGTGCAGTAGCCGCACTGGAAGGCGTCGTACTTGATGAACGCGGCCTGCATCGGATGAAGCTGATCGCCTTTCACGAGGCCTTCGACGGTGGTGACTTCCTTCCCCTCGACCGTGGCGGTGAGCGTGAGGCAGGAGAGGACGCGGCGGCCGTCGACGATGACCGTGCATGCGCCGCACTGTCCCTGATCGCAGCCTTTCTTGGAGCCGGTCAG
Source organism: Thermoanaerobaculia bacterium (assembly GCA_035629395.1). GTDB lineage: Bacteria > Acidobacteriota > Thermoanaerobaculia > Gp7-AA8 > Gp7-AA8 > QHVT01. The sequence continues at coordinate 47,390 of DASPHZ010000030.1, read as the reverse complement.
GGCGAGACGCTCGCGCAATGCATCGAGCAGCACGACGCGCGAGTCGAGCTCGAGCGTCTTCGTCGCGCCGTTGACCCGAAACGCCACCTTCACGAGGTTCTGCGCCATGGCATCGGGCGCGAGCACCGCGTCGGGCGCGGCCTGCAGCGCCGCGAGCGCCTCCTCCCGCGCAAGAAGGTCGAGCGCAAAAAACCCGAGCCCGCCCGCGATCGACGTGCCGAGGAAGGCGCGGCGGGTGTGGCCGACGCCGGTCAGCGCCGGCATTTCCTCGAGCAGCGCTTTCTCATCCTCACTCAGCTCGACCTCGGAGGTCTCGTCTTCGTGTTCGTCTTTCATCGATTCACCCCTCCATGATCCGCAACCGGATGTTGGTGGTATTCCACTTCGGTTCCAGCTTTTCGTCGAGTACGGCCGAGGCTGCGGTTCCGCGACGGAGGAGAGCTGCGCCATCGACGTCGATCGGCCGACTCCACTGCTGCACGCGGCCGATCCTGCTGACGTCGCAGCGTCGAGTTGCTCCCTATGCGCGTCGCTTGAAGCGGTGCACAAGGTAGCTCAGCACGGCCGCGACGACGAGCAGCAGACCGACGACGAGCAGGAAATGAATCGCCGCTCCGGCAATCTTCAGCGCCAGCGACGCGAGCCAGATCCCGACGAGAACGATGCCGATGACGAGGATCATCGCGCGAATGCCGATGCCGCGAAGCGTGCTGTTCATGCCCGCTCCCCGGAGCAACTGTCGCGCCGCACAGAGGCCGCGGAGGGGAACGCCGCACCCGGGAGGCACGGTGATCGGCTTTACGAACAACGCCGTGCTGAACAACCAGCAGGACGTCGCCGGCAACCCGGTGCAGTCACTGCCGGCAAAGTGATTCCTGCCGCGCACGACGCCTTCGCCTCATCTGTTTTTCCCACTCCCACCCCTGCTATATTCGCGGCCTCATGTCCGACAAAAAGGGTTGGGGAGCCACGGTCAAGGGGTGGTTCATCGTCCAGGATGCGGCGGGTGAGGGCGAGGTCCCGGAACCGGTCGCCGCGGCCGATGAGGATGAGCTGATCCGGCAGGCCGCGCAGGCGGAGCCGGACGATCTGCCGGTCTTCACCTCCGAGCCGCCCCCCGCGCCCGCGGGGGAAGTCGACTTCGGGAGCGTGTACGAAGCCGCGGGCATCACGGCCGAGGAGCACGAGCGCGTGTCGCGGACCCTCGAGCTGCTGAATTCTCTCCCACCCGACACCGACGACGCCGTCAAGCGGCAGATCGTCATGGCGTCGCTGCGCGCGTTCGGTGTGCCGATCGAGAAGATCATCGAGTCGGGCGCGGAGCAGCTCCAGGCGCTCGAGGCCTACATCCGCGGCAGCGCGCGCGATACCGAGCAGGTGACCGCCCAGGGCGAGACCGACATCCGCGCCCTCGAGGAGCAGATCGCGCTGTTGCGCAGGGCGATGCAGCAGCGCGTCGACGAACAACACAAAGTCATGCGTGCCTGCAACGCGAAGAAGCTCGAGGTGCAGAAAGTCCTCGAGTTCTTCGGGCAGGACGCCGTCGCCAAGGTCGTGCGCGAGTCTCCGAAGCTGCACGAACCGAAGAGCGGGAACTGAGGAGAGTCATGGGCCTGATATCGCGTGTCCGCAATTTGTGGAGAGGGTTCCTTTCGTTGTGGATCTCGGGCATCGAGAAGGAGCATCCGGAGATCGCGTACGAGAACGCCATCAACTCGATGGTCGGCAAGTACGCGAAGCTCAAGAGCGCGACGGCCGCGATCATCCGCCGCCGCGAGGATCTCGAGGAGCGCTTCAAACACGCCACCGGCGAGCTGCAGCAGACCGAAGCGGAGCTCAACACCGCGGTGGAGACGAGCCAGGACGATCTCGCGGTCGTGCTGATCCAGAAGAAGAACCAGCTCCTCGGCCAGATCGAGGAACTGAAGGCCGACCTCGAAGCGGCGCGCGGCGACGCGGACTCCGCGAAGTCGTCGCTGCTGTCGGTGCAGGGAGAGATCCGCAAGCTGAAAGCGGAGCGCGATTCGATGCTGGCGAAGATGCAGTCGGCGCAGGCGCGCATGCGCATCCAGGAGCAGCTCGACGGGCTCTCCGTCGACGACGAGGTGCGCGCGCTCGACAACGTCCGCACGCACATCCGCAACACGATCGCCGAAGCGAACCTCGGCAAGGAGCTCTCCGATACGTCGCTCGACGGCCGCCTCGCGAACCTGCGCAATCAGGTCGGCGACGTGCAGGCCAAGCAGGAGCTGGCGGAGCTGAAGGCACGCAAGGCCGCGCAACAGGCGGCCCAGGGACAGAAGACGATGTGATCCGGAGTGCGGAGGCGCTGCCTCCGCACTCCGTGAATCGTCAGGCCCAGAGACGGGCGGAGGAGCGCCGCACGAACAGGCGCGCCGCCTTCTCACTCACCGACGCCAGCACCGCTTTCGCGGCATCCGCGCCCGATTGCGCGCCGCCGTTCATGTAGCCCTGGAAGTCGACGCTCGTGTGCTCGCCGGCGAAATGGAGGTTGCCGACGGACTCCCCTTCCGCGCCGCCGATGGAGGTCCACTGCCCCGGCAGATACGCGGCGTAGGACCCTTTCGTGAACGGGTGCGTCGGCCAGTGGAACCGCGACACGTTTCCGTTGTGCTGTTTCGCCGAGCCGGGATACGCGCGCTCGAGCCCCGGCATCAGCCGCGCCACGGCTTCCTGCGCGGTGCCCTCGCCCGCTTCGATGCCGAGCTTGCCGCCCGAATAGAACGTGATGCCGCTGCTCGTGCCCGGCTGCAGCGCGGCGTTGTCCCAGCAGAGCTGGAAGCGTTCGTCGCTCAGGGTGTTGCCGCGGTAGCCGAGATTCTTCCACTGCCGCGCGTGGAAGCCCGCGAGCACTTTCGCGTTCGTGCCGTAGCCGAGCTCCTTGATCGCCTTGAGCTTCACGGCGGGAAGCGGAACGCGGATGTCGACTTCGCGCAGCATGGTGAACGGGAGTGTGAGGACGACCGTGTCGAAGTCGCGATCGAACGGCGTGCCGTTCGGGCCTTCGAAGGTGAGGACGTAGCCTTTGCCTTTGGCCGAGATGGCGGTCAGCCGGTGGCGGAGGGAGACGATCCCTTGGTCGAGACGGTTCGCGAGCTCCACGACCACCCGCTCGTTGCCACCCTTGACCGTGAACCGCTCGTCGCTGTCGCCGAACGGTTTGAAACCTTCGCTCGTGTCGGTGCCGATCATCTGAATGAGATTCAGTGACGACTGCTGCTCCGCTTCGAGGCCGTATTCGGTGACGTAGGCGACGTGCAGGAGCTCGCGGACCCAGCCGCGTGCGCCGATCTTGTCGAGGTATTCGGCGATCGAGGTGTTGTCGAGCTCTTTGCCGTTTCCGTGGTCGCGATAACTGACCTCTTCGCCGAGGGAGTCGTAGTCTTTCGCGATCTTGCGGGCCAGCGGGATGAAGGCCTTGACCACGTCCTTCTCGCTGTAGTGGCGGCCGTCGAAGAAGAACGCCTCCGCCTTGATCTTGCTCGGCTTCCGGAAGTCGTACATCCCGAGCTTGAACTCTTTGACGAGGCTGAGCAGCTCTTCGTGGCCGCTGTCGATGAACTCCCCGCCCAGCTCCGTCGTGATACCGGGCGCGAGCAGGTTGTTGGCGGTGAACATGCGCCCGCCGGAGCGGCTCGATGCTTCGAAGACGTGCACCGGCACTCCCGCTTTGCGGAGCTTGTACGCGCAGTTCAGACCGGCGATGCCGGCGCCGACGATGGCCGTACGCGGCTTGAGGCCGCCCGTCTGGCCGAAGGCGCTGAAGAGATCCGGCGTCGAGGCGACGACGCCCGCGGCGGCCGCCGTCCGGAAGAACTGGCGGCGGGACACGCCGGGCATTTCGCCTTCGAGCACGCGGTCGACGATTTCATCGGCCGGCAGCCCTTCCGATTTGGAGGCGAAGGCGGCGAGACGGAGGGAACGTTGGACGAGAGAGAAGAGTGGGGTTCTTGCCATTGAGGGTCCTCGCGTTACGGCAGGATCAACACCAGTCCGGGGTAGATGAGGTTGGGATCGGCGACGCGCTCGGTGTTGAGCTTCCAGATGTCTTCCCAGCGCTCCGAGCTGCCGAGCTCCTGGCGCGCGATCTTGCCGAGTGTGTCGCCGGCCACCACGCGATGCGTCCTGCGTCCGGCCACCGGCTGCATGAACGCTTCGGATTTGCTCGCCAGGTAGGTCTTCATGAGCGTCGCGTACTGGTCGGATTCCTTGATCCGGTCGAGCGCCTGGTTGATCTCGTAGACCAGGTCGTAATTTCCGGAGGGGACGCCGACGGCGTATTTTGATTTGTTGAGGTTGTACTTGGCGATGACGGTCCGCGGATGCTCCTTGATCTCGACCGCCGCGAACGGATAGTCGTAGATCAGCGCATCGGCCTGGCCGTTCTCGACGGCTTCGAACCATCCGGAGTCGCCGGAGAATTTGCGGATCGTGGCGTTGGGGATGTTCGCCCGCACCCACTTTTCGGCGGCAGGGTCGTCGTAGATGGCGACGACTTTTCCGGCGAGGTCGGAGACGTCGCGGTAGCTCGAGAGCATCCCCTCCTGCACGATCATGCAGAGGCCGAAGTCGAGATAGCCGTTGCTCCAGTCGACGCCCTGGACCGCGGGATCGGGGACGTAGCCTGCCATGATGATGTCGATGTCGCCGCGCTGCAGCAGCGCGGGCAGCTCGCCGTAGTCGGCCTCGACGACGCGCACGCGCTCGGTGCCGAGATGCTTTCCGATCCGCGCGGCCATCTGAAAGTCGAAGCCGTCTTCCTGCTGGTTTTCGTTGATGAAATGCAGCGGCGGCGCATCCGGCTCCATCCCGACGCGCAGGACTTTGTCGCGGCGGATCTTCGCGAGCACGCCGGTGGGGCTGGGCTGGGTCGACGCCGGCGTGGCGCCGGGTGCGGTGCTCGTGGCCGCGGCGGTCGTGGTCGTGCCCGACGTCGCGGTGGACGCGTCCTGCTTCTGGCCGCCCTTCGGCAGCTTGTCGCGGTAATGCCAGCCGATGTAGCCGATGATCCCGAGGATCACAATGGTGATGAAGACCTTGGCGAAAGGGGTCAGTCTCATGAATGCACGCTCCGAATGTGGCGGCATGATACGGAGTGCCCGCCGGGCTCGCAAACGAGAGGCTCACGTAGAATGACGCCGGTGTCCACCAAGACGACGCAGATGCCGCCGCGGAAACGCGACGCGCAGCAGAGACCCGCGAAGCCGGACCTGCAGAAGGCGATTCGCGAGACCGCGAAAGACGTCGTCACCGATGCCGTCTTCGAGAAGCGTCCGTATCTGAAGATGGCGTTCGCCAATCCGTACAACCTCTCCCTCTTCCTCGGCACGCTGGCCGCTGCCGCGGCGACGATGAATCCGATCCTCGCGGCCGCGGCGATCGGCGGCGAGCTGCTCTGGCTGATGCACGGGTCGGAGTCGAAGACGCTCCGCCGGCTGCTCTGGGATCCGCGTTTCGAGAAGGTGCGTCTCGCCCTCGAGGCGCGCGAGCGCGAGGAGCGGCTGAAGGCGTTGCCGCAGGAGGACCGCGAGCGCGTCTACCAGCTCGTCGGCAGACAGGCCGACATTCATCGTCTGGCTTCGCAGAACCCGTCGTTCACGGGCGAGCTGCTGCGCAGTGAGCTGATCAAGACGCGCCGGCTCGTCGACGCGTTCGTGGAGATGGCCATCACGTGCGCGCGCTACGAGGCGTATCTCGAGACGATCGATTTCCGGGAGCTCGAGCACGACCGCGCGCATTGGGAGCGGCGCATCGAATCGGGTGAGATCTCTCCGCAGGAAAGCGACATCGCGAAGAAGAATCTCGCCGTGATCCGCAAGCGGCTCGAGAAGCTGAGCGAGCTGCGCGACTATCTGCGCGTCGCCCGCGGACAGCTCGATCTGATCGAGAACTCGTTCCAGCTCATCGCGGACCAGATCGTGATGATGCAGTCGCCGGCGGAGCTGACCGGACAACTCGACGATCTGCTGGACGGCGTGGAGTCGATCCGCCAGACGGCGCTCGACACGGAAAAAATTCTGAGCACGATGGGGGTTTAGTTGGCCGAGGCTCGCATTCTTCCTCCCTGGGCCGACGACCTGCGGCGGCGCTACCTGCGCGGCGAGGCGTCGATCTTCGTCCTGCACGGCAACGTCTACGACGTCGTCCTGAGCGGCGGCCGCACGCTGACGCTCACGGAATTCCTGGGCAACGTGCTGCTCCGCGACTCGAAAGAGATCGTCGCCGTCTACAACGTCGCCACCGGCGTGCGTTTTCTGAAGCAGCCGCCGGGACTCGCCGCCGAGACGGACCAGATGCTGTCGTCGGTGGAGAAGCCGCGCGTGCTCGCGGCGGTCGAGCGCCTGCTCATGGCCAACACGCGCACGGCGGTGATCGTCGAATACGCGGAAGTCGTCGCGCCCGCGGGCGACCCGAATTTCCAGAGCGAGGCCGATCGCGCCGCGGTCGTCACGCTGCATCGCTGGTCGTTCCTGCCGCAGATCGAACGGAGCGACAACGTCGTCATCCTCATCTCCGAAAACCTGGCGGAGCTCGCGCCGAAGCTGGTGTCGAACCCGAAAGTGGCGGTGGTGGATGTGCCGATGCCGGATCGCGAGACGCGCAAGGCCGCGGCCGCGCTGGCGGATCGCTCGCTGACGGAGAAGGAGGTCGCGCGCTACGCGGAGATCACCGCGGGGCTCAAGGCGATCCAGGTCCTGACGATCCTCACGCCTCCGCCGGTGAGCGAGACCGAATCCCACGATCGCGAGGCCTTCATCTCCGGAATCCTCGGCAGCGGCACGGATGTGCCGGAGCGCGCGCGGAAGCTCGCGCAGCTCACCGCCGGAATGGGCCGCGAGGAGATCGCGAAGCTGCTCGCGCCGGGGGCTTCGGCAGTCGACTCGGCGGCCGAAAAAGTGCAGGCCGATCGTGCCGAAGCGGCGCGCCAGGAGGTCGATCGTCTGATCGCGCGCCGCAAGCGCGAGATCCTGGAGCGCGAGTGCTTCGGCCTCGTCGAATTCGTCGAGCCGCAGCACGGGTTCGACGTCGTCGGCGGGATGGAGGAAGTGAAGAAGGATCTCTCCGTGATCGCCGCGAGCATCCGCGACGGCCAGACCGCGCGCGTGCCGATGGGCGTGCTGTTCACCGGTCCGATGGGCACGGGGAAAACGTTCGTGGCCGAGGCGTTTGCGAAGGAGTGCGGCCTCACGACGATCAAGCTGAAGAACTTCCGCTCGAAGTGGGTCGGCGCGACGGAAGGAAACCTCGAGAAGATCCTGAACGTGATCCGCGCGATCGGGCAGGTCGTGGTGATCATCGACGAAGGCGACCGCGCCTTCGGCAACACGGATGGAGAAGGCGACGGCGGCACGTCGTCGCGCGTGATCGCACGGATCAAGGAGTTCATGTCCGATACGAGCAATCGCGGACGGATCCTCTTCCTCGTGATGACGAACCGTCCGGACAAGCTCGACGTCGATCTCAAACGCGCCGGCCGTCTCGACCGCAAGATCCCGTTCCTCTACTGCCAGACGCCGGAGGAAGTGGAGAACATCGCCCGCGCACTGGTGCGCAAGAACCGCGTGAAGACGAGCGTCGACTTTGCCGCGATCCGCGATGGGTTTTCGAAGAAGCTCGTCGGCTACAGCAACGCGGACATCGAAGCGGTGGTGTTGATGGCGCTCGACGACGCGGCGCGCGAGGGACTCACGGAAGTGAGCGAGGAGCGCTTCATCCGCGCGGCCGCGGATTACTTCCCGAGCCGCGACACCGAGCTGCTCGAGTACATGGAGCTGCTGGCCGTGTTCGAAGCTTCGAGCCGCCGCCTCCTCCCGGCCAAGTACGCGAACGTGACCCCCGAGGAGCTGGACGTGCGCCTGCGAACGCTGCGGGCGATCGTGGGCGGGCGGCGGTAGGGCGGGCGACCCTTGCCTGCGGTGCGCCGGTTTTAGCCTGATGCTGCCACGGTGGCAGGCGCGACACGATCCTCTCGCGAGCCGTATCGCCGGTCGTGGCTCTTTACGACACTCCCTCCACGACCACCATGTTCGCGCGCGCGCAACTCGCGCGCACCTGCTTCGCCTCGGCGTACTCCGGCGACTCGCGCCACGCCTTCGCTTTTTCGACCGAGTCGAACTCCAGCACCACGAGGCGGCGCGGCGTCCACGTGCCGTCCAGCACTTCGCTTTGTCCGCCGCGGACGAGATAACGCCCTCCGTGCGCGGCGATGGACGCGGAGGCGAGGCGCTTGTAGTCCTCGTAGCGAACGGGGTCGGTCACTTCGATGTCGACGATGACGAGTGCAGGCATGGCGGCATCATCCCATTTCCATGGCTCGAATCTGGCAAATTGACGACTGAATGGTGATTCATTCATACTCGCGCTCCCCGGTACGAAATCTGTAAATCCCGAGCTCTAAGGAGTCACGTATGGCGGAAGTCAAAACGCAGGGCGCCGTCGAGGCGATGGAAGTCGCCGAGGCCTCGCGCGAAACCGAATGGGAAAAGCCCTCATTCGTCGGCGATCTGTTCCTCGGCAAGCTCAATCTCGACCTGATCCACCCCTTCCCCGAGCAGCCGGCGGCCGACAAAGCCGAGGCGGACCCGTTCCTCCAGAACCTCGAGCGCTTCCTCGCCGAGAACGTGGACGCCGAGGAGATCGACGCGAAGGGCGAGTACGACTACAGCCTCTTCGAAGGCTTCAACAAGCTCGGCGCCTGGGGCATGAAGATCCCCAAGGAGTACGGCGGCCTCGGATTCTCCGCCACGAACTACAACCGCGCCATCGGCCTCGTCGCGACATGGTGCGCGTCGAGCGTGGCCTGGCTCTCCGCGCATCAGTCCATCGGCGTGCCGCAGCCGCTCAAGCTCTTCGGCACCGAGGAGCAGAAGAAAAAGTACCTGCCGCGGCTGGCGAACGGCGCGATCTCCGCGTTCGCGCTCACCGAACCGGGCGTCGGATCGGATCCCGCCAAGATGGAGACGCGCGCGACGCCCACTCCGGACGGCAAGGGATGGATCCTCAACGGCGAGAAGCTGTGGTGCACGAACGGCCTCAAGGCCGAGCTCATCGTGGTCATGGCGCAGACGCCGCCGAAGGTCGTGAACGGCAAGGAGAAGAAGCAGATCTCCGCGTTCATCCTGGAGATGGACACGCCGGGCGTCGAGATCGCGCACCGCTGCCAGTTCATGGGCCTGCGCGGCATCGGCAACGTGCTGATCAAGTTCAAGGACGTCTTCGTCCCGAAAGAGAATCTCCTCTGGGGTGAAGGCCTCGGCCTGAAGCTCGCGCTCATCACGCTGAACACGGGACGCCTCACGATCCCCGCGGGCTGCGCGGCCGGCGCGCGCCGCATGCTCGAGATCGCACGCGAGTGGGCGAACGAGCGCGTGCAGTGGGGCGCGGCGATCGGCAAGCACGAAGGCGTCGCGTCGAAGATCGCCTGGATGGCCTCGCACACGCTGGCGATGGAAGCGATCGTGTGGCTGACGTCCGGCCTCGCCGATCGCGGCGACGTCGACCTGCGCCTCGAAGCGGCGATGGCGAAGCTGTTCAACACGGAAGTGGCGTGGCAGTGCGTCGATCATCTCGTGCAGATCCGCGGCGGACGCGGATTCGAGACGTCGGCGTCACTCAAGGCGCGCGGCGAGAAGGCGCATCCGGTCGAGCGGATCATGCGCGACATGCGCATCAACCGCATCTTCGAAGGGACGAGCGAGATCCAGCATCTCTTCATCGCGCGCGAGGCGGTCGATCCGCACATGAAGCGCGGCTACAAGATCCTGCTGCCGGAGACGCCGACGGGCGAGAAGCTCTCCGCGGCCGCGAAGGCGGGCGCGTTCTACGCGACCTGGTACCCGACGCGTTATGTGGGGTGGAGCCGTTTCCCGAAACATTCCGAGTTCGGGCGCCTGCAGACGCATGTCGGCTACCTCGAGCGCCAGTCGCGTCATCTCTCGCGCTCGATCTTCCACGCCATGATGCGCTTCCAGGCGAAGCTGGAGCGGAAGCAGATGGTGCTGTTCCGCATCGTCGACATCGGCACGGACCTCTTCGCGATGTCGGCGACGATCAGCTACGCCACGATGCTCGCGAAAAAGGGCGACAAGAACGCGCTCGAGCTGGCGGATCTCTTCTGCCGCGAAGCGCGCGTGCGCGTCGACCAGAACTTCCGCACGCTCTTCGATAACCACGACGAGCTCGCGTACAAGGTCGTCCAGAAGTTCATGAAGGGCGAGTACGAATGGCTCGAGGGATCGCTGGTGCAGCCGGTGGTCCCGACCGCGGAGCAGGTGGAAGAAGCGATTCGGAAGCTCGCGTAGACGTCCGTTGTCGGTTGTCGGTCAGTTGTCTGTGCTGCCTTGCGAGACGGCACCGACAACCGACAACCGACAACCGGCAACATCGTTCACGGCTCCATCGGATCCTTCCGCCCCTGCACCTTCTCCTCGTCGTCCACGGTCTCGTGGCCGCTGTACTTCACGAGGCAGTCGCGGCAGATGAGCGACGAGTAATTCGCGCCGGGGCGCGGCACCCAGCCGTCCTGATGGACGGCGTCATCGAAGCACTTCGTGAACTCCTCCGGGATCTCGCCGACGATCTCGCGAGTGAGCTCGCACTCACCGCACTTCAGTAATACGCGTCCTTCCATCGACTACTCCGTCTCACCCGCCGCCGGGAACACCGGCGTGATGTCGACGGGGATGTCCTTCAATCGCGCGGTCACCGACTCGATCTCGGGCGTCGACACGCCGTACTTTGCCAGCAAGCGCTGCGCCCGCGCGTAATCGCCGGTCGCCTCGATCATCAGCAGCTCGGTCGCGAGCGACTCGATGCCGGTGCGCATCTTCGTGAAATCGACCGAGAACGTCCCGTCCGCCGCGGGCACGATCGCGCCGCCCTCGCGCAGCCAGTTCCACTGCACTGCCGTGCCGCGGCCATGCGCCTCGTCGATGCCGAAGCGCATCGAGCGGAAGTGCAGGCCCGCGTACGTCGCGTAGAGCTGCTGCTCGTTGAACGAGGAGAGGAGGTTGTTGCGCATCGCGTAGAGGATGTTCCACACGCCGAGGACGTCCGCCTTGCACTCTTCGATCGAAGAATACGTTTCCTTCAGCAGCAGACGCACGTCCGTGCGTTCGCCGCCGCCCGGGGGCGTGATGAGACCCGGCCCGAGGCCGTGCGAGAGCTCGTGGAACAGCACGAAGTTGAAATACGCGTCGAAGTTGAGCAGTGCACGCTGCGACGGCTCGAGGACGCGGTTCGCGATCGGCGCGCCGCTCATGCGGTACTTCGCGTCCATCACGTTCTTGAGCAGGACCTTCTTCGAGCCCTTCACTTCGCGCACGTATTCGTCGTTCGGCAGATTGAACGCGGCCGTCTGCACGCCCCGGCGCGCATCGCCGGCGGTGTAGAGCTCCTGCACGACGCGGATCGGCGACTCGGTGCCGCGATTCGGGTTCTTGTGCTCGTCCGGAATCGGCAGATTGCGCTCCATCGCCGGCAGATGCTGCGCGTAGATGGAGAGCTTCTCCGTCTCCGGGCGATCGACCACGTTCACGAACGACTCGAACGCCGCCTTGAAGTTGAAGAGGTTGTCCTCGTAGACCTCGTACGGTCCGATCACCACCTCGATCGGTCCGTCGAGATCCATCCAGGCCATGTCGCTCTCGCGATAGTTGTCCTTGAAGAACGCGTCGGCGAGCTTCGTCAGGTAGTCGCGCATCGACGCGTTTTCGCTGATCGCCGCCGCTTCGCGCAGCGATGCCGCGGCTTTCGTGAGCAGGTCCGCGTACTGACGCGAATACGGAATGGCCACGAGCTCGGAGCCCTGGCGGCGCACGACGGTGAAGAGTCCCTGCAGTGCTTCCTTCTGGCCGGGATGTGCGGCCACGTATCGCTCGAGCTCTTCCTTTGTGATGTCGGCGGGATAAAAGTTCGCGCCCGCCGGCTTGTGTTTGTCGAAAGGCTCGATGAAAGGCTCATCCTCGGCCAGCCGGTCGTACCGGCCGCGATGAGCCATGAAGTAGTCGTACGCGGCGCGGTCGAGCGGCGAATTGTTCGCCTGCGCCGCGAGGCGCGCGCGGTACTCCGGATTCTCCTCCGCCACCTGCAGCCAGTAGATCTCGTCGATGAACTTCGACGCTTCGATCAGCTTCTGCACGACGCGGCGCTCGTTCTCGTCGAGAAGCGAGCGGTCGTAGTCGATGACCGTCTTCGGCAGTTGCGCGAGACGTTGCGGAACGTCGGGTTTGGCGGCGAGGTGGCTTTGCGATTCAGTGGTCGGCATGGTCGAAGTGCAGGCGAGCGAAAGCAGTGCCGCGGCACAGAGAAGTCTCTTCATGAAATCATGTTATCGTCCCGCCGACGTGATCATCGAATGCCCTCAATGCCATTCGAAGTATCAATACGACGAGGAGCGCTTCGAGCGGAAGCCGTCGAAGAAGATCAAGTGCGCGCGCTGCCAGCAGATCTTCGAGATCCACAATCCCGCCTTCGCGGCGCGTGAGCCGGTCGCGGTCGACGCCCGCGATTCCACGTACACCTCGCGCGAGCAGACGCGCACCTCCGCGTTGCCGACGACGCCGCCGGATACGACCGAGCAGTCGCAGTTGCCGAAGCCGGAGACCTCGCTGCATCTGCCGCCCGGCAAGCGCCTCTCACTGGCCATCCTCGACGGTCCCGACGCGGGGAGCGTCTTTCGCATCGAGAAGCCGCGTGTGACGATCGGCCGCTCGAACGCCGACCTGACGCTCAACGACACCGAGGCTTCGCGGCAGCATGCGGCGCTCGAGATCCGCGATACGACTTACAACCTCCACGATCTCGGCTCGACGAACGGCACGCTCGTCAGCGGCTCGAAGATCGACGGCCCGGTCGAGCTGAGTGACAAGGCGGAGTTTCAGGTGGGCGCGACCACGTTGATGCTGATCGTTACGGACGATCACTGATGTCGTCCGCCGTCTGATGTCTGTGCCGGCCGCTGCATCACAGACAACCGACGACGGACAACCGACAACCATGGCCGAGCTCTCCAATCTCTACCGGCACAGGCAACTCATCGCGGCCCTGACCGCGCGAGACCTCAAGGCGCGTTACCGCGGCTCGATCCTCGGCTTCTTCTGGTCGCTCGCCAATCCGCTGCTGCTGCTCGCGGTCTACACCCTCGTCTTCACGAAGTTTTTCCCGCAGCAGGTCGTGCAGCCGTACCCGCTGTTTCTCTTCGCCGGCATCCTGCCGTGGACGTTCTTCGCCGCGGCGGTGCTCGAGTCGACGGCGTCGATCTCCTCGAACGCGGGCCTGATCAAGAAGGTGATGTTTCCGGCGGAGGCGTTGCCTCTGGTGGTCGTGCTCTCGCACCTCGTGCACTTTCTAGCGGCGATCCCGATCATGCTCGCCGCGATCCTCGGCTTCACGCTCATGGGCAGCTTCGATCCGAACTGGACGATCGTCCTCGCGCCGGCGGTCATGCTGCTGCAGGCGATCTTCGTCGCGGGGATCGCGATGATCGTTTCGTCCGCGTCGGTGCTGTTCCGCGACCTGCGCGACATCGTGGCGAACCTGCTGCAGCTCGGGTTCTTCGTCACGCCGATCCTGTATCTCGTCGAGCGCATCGAATCGCGCGGTCTGCGCGCGATGCTGCGCCTCAATCCGATGACGCCGTTCGTCATCGCCTATCAGGACATCTTCTTCTTCGGACGCCTGCCGAACCTCTCGGACACGCTGCTGATGATCGCGTACGCGGGGACGTCGATCATCGCCGGGATGTTCGTGTTCGATCGCCTGCGCGACACGCTGGCCGAAGCGATCTAGCGCCGCAGCTCCATCTCCGCGACGCGATTACAATCCGCGACACGTGCCTGACTTTTCGATCTCGCTCGAGAACGTTTCCAAGGACTATCGCCTGTGGGGACGCAGCTCGCAGTTCGCGACGCTCAAGAGCGCGTTGCTCAAGCGCGAGCTGAAGCTCGCTCCCGACGCCGCGGTTGCTGCCTTGAAGAACGTGTCGTTCGCCGTCGACCGCGGTGAAGCGTTCGGCGTGATCGGACGCAACGGCTCGGGCAAGTCGACGCTGCTCAAGCTCGTCTCCGGGATCCTCAAACCGACGCGCGGCAAAGTCGTCGTGAACGGTCGCATCGCCGCGCTGATCGAGCTGGGCGCGGGCTTTCATCCGGAGATCACCGGCCGCGAGAACATCTACATCAACGGGATCATGCTGGGGCTCTCGCGGCGCGAGATCGACCAGCGCTTCGATCGCATCGTGGAGTTCTCCGGGATCGCCGATTTTCTCGACCAGCCGGTGAAGACGTACTCCTCGGGGATGTACGTGCGCCTCGGATTCGCGGTCGCCGTGCACGTCGATCCGGACGTGCTGTTGATCGACGAAGTGCTCGCCGTCGGCGACGAAGAGTTCTCCGCGAGATGCATCGCGAAGATTCAGGAGATGAAGTACCGCGGCGTAACGCTCCTCTTCGTCACGCACCAGCTCGACCAGGTGCGCAACCTCTGCGACCGCGCGTTGTGGCTCGACCACGGCCAGGTCGAAGCGATCGGCGACCCGCTTCGCGTGGTCGACGCGTACCTGCAGGAAGTCAGCGGCACGCCGGCGCCCTCGCCGGCGGATCCGGCGGCGTCCGCACCGGCGGCCCCGGAAGAGCCGAAAAAATCCGACCACGACGAAGAACGCTGGGGCTCCGGCGAGATCCTCATCAAGCGCGTCTCGCTCACCGATCACGACGGCCGCGAGCTCGTCGCCCTCGGCGCCGGCACGCCTGTCGTCGTGGACGTCGACGTGGAAGTTCGCGTCCCGCAGGACGACTTCGTCTTCGGCCTCGGCATCTACCACGCCGACGGCACGTGCGTGTACGGCACGAACACGGACGTCGAAGGCTTCGCGGCCGAGCGCATCGAAGGCACGTCGCGCGTGCGCTTCGTCGTCGCGTCGCTCGATCTCGTCGCGGGGACGTATCGCATCGACGTCGCCGTGCACACGCGCAACGGCCGCGCATTCGACTATCGCCGCAACGTGATCCGCATCGTCGTCGGCTCGCGCGTGCACGACATCGGCGTGTATCGCCCGCAACACGAATGGCGCTTCGACGGCGGCATCAAGTTCCGCCACATCGACACGATGCGCGCGAACGTTCCCGCGCAGATCGCCGAAGCTCTGGGGAGTGTCGAAACGCCCACACAACCGAAACCGCGCCGTCGCAAATGACACGCGACCGTGCGGTGGGCGCCGCGTAACTGGCTACGTGTTTCGGATCGCAATCGCGCACGTGCAGCGCGCGCCGGTCCAGGGCACGGCTCTGCCGCCCGGGAGTTTTCCGGGATCGGGCATGCGCTTCGACGCTGTGCTGGCGACAGTCGGGAAGGCGCCGTTTCTGCTGTCGCTTCGCGGGGAGATGAGCGCGTGGCTGTCGGAGGGGCGTCCGATGCGCTTCCAGGCCGGACACCTGATGCTGCCACTGGCGCGGGCGTTCGACGTCGTCGTGTACTTCGAGAACGCAACGCCGGCCGCTCGCGCGAAGTAGGCAGCGTACAATCACCGCGGTCCGGAGGTCCTCATGATCCCCATCATCATCGCGGTCATCGTCGCGCTGTACTTTCTCAGCTCGATCAAGATCCTGCCCGAGTACGAGCGCGGCGTCATCTTCCGCCTCGGACGGCTGCTGCCCGAAGCGAAAGGGCCGGGCATCTTTCTCGTCTTCGCGCCCATCGACCGCATGGTGCGCGTGTCGCTGCGGCAGGAGGCGTTCGAGGTGCCGCCGCAGGACATCATCACGCGCGACAACGTCACGCTGAAGGTGAACGCGGTCGTGTTCCTGCGCGTGATCGAGCCGCGGCGCGCCGTCGTCGAGGTCTACGATTACCGCTATCAGACGTCGCAGTTCGCGCAGACCACGCTCCGCTCCGTCCTCGGCGAAGTGGAGCTGGACGATCTCCTCGCGCACCGCGAGCAGCTCAACAATCGCATCCAGTCGATCCTCGACCAGCACACCGAGCCGTGGGGCGTGAAGGTCGTGAACGTCGAGGTGAAGCAGGTCGATCTCCCGGAGTCGATGCTGCGCGCAATGGCGAAACAGGCAGAGGCGGAGCGTGAGAAGCGCGCGAAGCTCATTCACGCCGAGGGCGAGTTTGCGGCTTCGCAGCGACTGGCGGATGCGGCGAAGATCCTCGCCACCGAACCGGCCACGATCCAGTTGCGCTACCTGCAGACGCTGACCGAGATCGGCGTCGAGAAGAACACGACCATCGTCTTTCCGCTGCCGGTCGACATCCTGGCGGGACTCGCGGAGCGTGCGCGGAAATGAGTGAGCTGCTGATGATGGAGGCGGCGCTGTTTCAGTTGCGCGCCGCGCTCGGCGACGATCCCTCGCTGCTGGCGATCCGCATCAGCGCGGACGTGCTGGCGAATGCGGTCAGCGCCGCGAAGACGAACGGCGTGAATGCCGCGCGCGTGAACGACATCGAGTTCGCGCTGAACGATCTCGTCGCCGCGATCGACGATGCGGGCGCGCCGGACTCCGTCTTCACGGCCGTCGCGCTGCTGCAGAACGACGCGGCCGCGTTGCGCAACGCGACCGCGCTGCCGAACGAGATCATCGGCACGATCCGCGATCTGCAGACGAAGCTGAAAGCGCGCGCACGGGCGATGGAACGCGCGCAGTTCCGCGCCGAAGGCACGGAGCCCGGGCCGCTGCCGCATCCGCCGGAAGAGTTGCGCGAGCAGGCCATCCCGCTCGTGCGTCAGCTCGCCGCCGCAGGATTCGAGACGCCGTCGCTCGACGAATTGATCGCGAACCCGGACGAGCTGCGTTACCACACGCTCAACGAGATCGTGGACGAGCTGGACGTGATTGCCGGAGGGTAGGAGCTGTTGAGGGAGCTGTTGAGGGAGCCGTTGAGCTATTGAGCTATTGAGCCATTGAGCTATTGAGCTATTGAGCTATTGAGCTTGCGAGATGCCGCCTCAACAGCTCAACGGCTCAACAGCTCAACAGCTCCCTCAACAGCTCCCCTCGTACACCACTCGCCCATCGAAGATCGTCAGATCCACCCGCACATCCCGGATCGTTTCCGGCGCGATGGTGAAGAGGTCTTCGGACAGGACGGCGATGTCCGCCAGCAGGCCCGGTGCGATGCGACCGTGGTCGTTTTCCGCGAACGTGGCCCAGGCGTTGTTGACGGTGTGGCAGCGCAGCGCTTCTTCCACGGTGATGCGCTGCTCGGGGATCCAGCCATCGGGGTGCTTGCCGTCGAGCGTGCGTCGCGTGACGGCCGCGTAGATCGTGTGCAAGGGATTGAGCGGCGCGACGGTCCAGTCTGAGCCGAACGTCACGATCGCGCCGGCATCGAGCAGCGAGCGGATCGCGTACGTGTACTTTGCGCGCTCGGGTCCGATCTTCTTCTCGGCCCAGCGTCCGTCGTCGATGGCGTGATGCGGCTGCATCGACGCGACGAAGCGGCCTTTCGCGAAGCGCTGCACGAGCTCGGGATTGAGATGCTGCGCGTGCTCGACGCGGAAGCGGCGCTCCCGATGATCCGGGATCGACTCGAAGATCGAGAGCACGTCCGCGTTCGCGCGATCGCCGATGGCGTGGATGGCGAGCTGCATTTCGTGCGCGTTCGCGTCGAGGATGCGTTCTTTCATCGAGCCGTCGACCATCTCGCCCATGACCAGACCGCAGTGCGAGCAGTCGTCTTCGTACGGCTCGAAGAAGGCGGCGGTCGACGAGCCGAGGGAGCCGTCGGAAAAGCCTTTGAGCCCGCCGATGCGTAGACGCTCGCTGCCGAAGCGTTTCTCGACGCCGCTGTCGCGCACGCGCTCGTACAGGTTGATCGGCGTGTAGAGCGCGACCCGCGCGGTGAGCGCGCCTTCGCGATCGAGGCGCTGGTACGCACGAAAGTCCTCGAACGCGTCGGGACGCATGCCCATGTCGCAGAACGACGTGACGCCGACGCTCGCCGCGAGCGCGAGTCCCGCGCGTGCGGCGGCGATGCGATCCTCGACGCTCGGCGGCGGCACGACCGCGAGCAGGATGCTCATGGCGGTGTCTTTGAGGACGCCCGTCGGCTCGCCGTTCGCGTCGCGCACGATCGCGCCGCCCGGAGGATCGGGCGTGTTGCGGTCGATGCCCGCGAGCTGCAGCGCGCGCGAGTTCGCGAGCGCCATGTGCATGTCCATGCGCGTGACGAAGACCGGGTTCTCGATCGCGTCGACGTGCGCGCGCGTGGGCAGTGCGACGGGCGTCCACTGCTGTTCGTCCCATTCCCCGCCGAGGATCCATGGATCGCGCTGCAGCGACGCGGCGTGTTTCGCGATGCGCTGCGCGAGATCGTCCGGCGACGTCGCCGCGCGCAGATCGACGCGGGAGAGCTGCAGGCAGCCGGCGATGAAGTGGACGTGGTTGTCGATGAAGCCGGGGACGGCGAGGCGGCCGCGCAGATCGATGGTGGTTGCGCCGTGGGGCGCTTCGCAGTCGACGGCGGATATCCGGTTTCCTTCGACGGTCACGCTGCGCGCGAAACCGTCGCCGGTCCAGATCGTTCCGTTCGTCAGGAAGAGCAGAGGTTAGCTCTCGTTTTTGTTGATCTGCTGGGCGAGGTAGTTCTGGATGCCCACCTGCTCGATGAGGCCGACCTGCGCCTCGATCCAGTCGACGTGGTCTTCTTCGTCGTGGAGGATTTCCTCGAGGAGGTGGCGGGTGTTGTTGTCGCCGAGCTCGCGGCAGAGCTCGATGCCCTGGTTGAGGCGCGGCAGCGCTTCGAGCTCGAGCGCGTAATCGGCCTTGAAGATCTCCTGCACGTTCTCGCCGATGGTGATCTTGCCGAGGCGCTGGAGGTTGGGAACGCCCTCGAGGAACAGCACCCGCTCGATGACTTCCTCGGCATGTTTCATCTCGCCGATGGAGTGCTTGCGGATGATGTGATGGAGCCGGTCGTAGCCCCAGTTCTCGCACATTTCGCCATGCACGAAGTATTGGTTGATGGCGGTCAGTTCCGCCGTCAGGACATCGTTCAGGATCTCGATGATGCGTGCGTCGCCCTTCATGGGCGCGGAGGGTATCACGCCATCGCGGCAGCGGGAACGGCGTCCGGCGTGGGGCACGCGGGGCAGGGCTGGGCGGCGGATCGCGCGGCAACGGACTCAGCCAGCATGGCGCGCAGCGTGACGTGGCAGGAGCCGCACTGGTTGCCGATGCCGCAGCGCTGCAGGTCGCGGACCGTGGTCGCGCCGTTGTCGATCGCTTTTGCGATGTCGCGTTCGTTTTTGCCGCGGCAGATACAGATGATCACGCTTCGTCGTCCTTCGATGGCATTTGAGACAGCGTCTCAATGCGGCGCAT
Organism: Thermoanaerobaculia bacterium; assembly: GCA_035629395.1. GTDB lineage: Bacteria > Acidobacteriota > Thermoanaerobaculia > Gp7-AA8 > Gp7-AA8 > QHVT01. The sequence continues at coordinate 28,044 of DASPHZ010000030.1, read as the reverse complement.
CATGCCGCCTTGACTCCGTTTCGTCAATAGGGCAGCCCGCAAGTCCCCATTCATGGAACCTCGCTTGCAGTAGTGAGGAAGCGTGAAACGGCTTCTTTTTCTGACACTTACGTGCATTTTGTGGAGTCTGCCGGCAGCAGCGGAGCTCCGTCTGGAGGTCGACCTTTCGGATCGCGAACTGGCGGTCATGGTCGATGGTGAGGTGGTCGAGCGGTTCCCGGTCGCGATCGGAAAAGACAGCTATCCGACTCCCGAAGGGGAGTTCACGATCAAGAAGGTGATCTGGAATCCGTCGTGGAATCCGCCCGCTTCGAAGTGGGCTCGCGGCAAGTCCGCCAAGTCACCGGGAGATCCGGAAAATCCGATGAAGGTCGTGAAGATGTTCTTCAAGGAACCGGACTATTACATCCACGGGACGGGGGATGACGACTCGCTCGGCAAGGCGGAATCGCACGGCTGCATTCGCATGAACAAGGCGGACGTGACGCGCCTCGGTCAGCTCGTGATGGAGCACGGCGGCAAGCCGATGCCGGAGCCCTGGTACAAGCGGGTGTTCCGCCGGAAGACGACGAAGGTGGTGTTCCTGGAGACGCCGGTGCCGATCGCGATCAACGGCTAACGGACCGCTGGTTGGCTCGGCGCTGACGAGGACATCGTACGGGCTGGCGCGGAACGGCGGCGCTCCGACGGATGGTCGAAGATCGCCACGTAGCGCAGCACGTTCGGATAGGGAGGATCCGGCGGCAAGAGCGTGTACGGCAACCCGAGCTCTGCCGCGAGAAGCTCCGCTTCTTCGCGCAGCTCGGACGCGTCGATCCCCTCGGCACGCGCGCGCTGGAGCTCGCGGCGCGCGCGGTCGAGGTCGCCCGCGAACCACGCCTCCCGCGCCCGCACCAGCGTCGACTGTTCCGTCGTCAAGCCCTCGGTGGTCCACGTCAGCCACGAGGGCGACTGCGTGCGAATGGCCAGCAGTCGCAACGCGGCGCGGGGGCCGGAGGGCAACGCGAACTTTACGGCTTCCTCGAACATGCGGTCGCGTCCGTCGGCATCTCCGAGGCGATGCGCGGTGTACGCACCGAGCACGACTGCCTGAAACTGCCGCGCGACGTGACCGATGTCGCGAGCACGCGTCGCCGTGCGCGCGAAGCGGCGCTGCGCTTCCTCGAACTTGCCGAGGCGGAGCATCGCCAATCCGGCGAGCTCGTTCGCTTCGACCTCGATCCCGCCGATGCCTTCGTTCGCCGCATCCTGCGCGGAACGATCGTAAAGCTCGGCCGCGCGTGCGACCTGGCCGCGGCTCCACGCGATGCGTCCGGCCGTGTAGTGAAACAGCGCCGGTTTGTGCGCGAGACGGCTGCGCTGGAGATCGCGCTCCGCGCCGTCCGCGTCACCGAGCGATGCTCGATCGGCGAGGACGAGCATGAGGCGGCGGTCGTCGGGCTTGCGGATGTCGATCTGCACGAGCTCGCGCCGTGCGGCCTCGCGATCGCGGGAGCCGAGGTAGATGTGTGCCGCCGCGAGCCGCAGGCGCCACGCGTTCGGACGCAGGTCGAGCGCGGACTTGGCGAGGGCGAGCTCCTGATCGGGACGCGCGCTGGGCGTCGCGAGATAGCGCACGAGGAGCGACTCGTACGGCGTTGCGCCGTCGAGACGCTGCAGCGCTTCCTGCTCCCAGAACCGTCCGCGCTCGAAATTGCCCGCGGCATCGGAGAAGCTCGCCAGGAACGCGGGCGGAAACGCGGTCTCCGCTTTGCGGCGGCCGGCCTCCTCGAGGAGTTGAAATGCCTTCGGACGATTCCCTTCCGCGTCGGCGCGCAGTGCGAAGCGAATGAGGCGCCGCGTTTCGGCGTCGCCGCGGATGTCGCCCGCGCGCAGGTCGTAGCCGTCGTCGAGCTGGCCGCTGTTGCGGATGGCGAAGTAAGCGAACGTCATCGCGGCGAGGATGACGACCGCGAATCCGATCACGAGGGCGCGGCCCGCTTTCTTCTGCGGCGCCAACCGGACGGTGGCGACACGCCCGCTGCCGCCGAGGATCGCGCGAATCTCCGCCGCCACCTCGCCCGCATCGCGCGGCCGGTCCGCCGGGTCTTTCTGCAGCATGCGCTGCAGAAGTGCGTCGACGTCGGGCTCCGCGAGATGCGGCGCCGGGTCGTGCAGCAGCGCGACCATCGCCTGCGCGCTCGAGGCGCCGCGATCGAAAGGCACGCGCCCTTCGATCATCTCGAACAGCGTGCAGCCGAGCGCGAAGACGTCCGTCGCGGCAGTGGACGGTCGCGCCTCGACCTGCTCCGGCGCGATGTAGCCGACCGTGCCGATCACGATTCCCGGCTCGGTCAGCAGCGCCTCGCTGTCGCGCCGCGCGAACACGCCGCTCGCATTGCGCGCCAGTCCGAAGTCCAGCACCTTCACGCGGCCGTTGCGCGTGATGAAGATGTTCTCCGGTTTGAGATCGCGATGCACGATGCCGCGCGCATGCGCCGCGGCAACGCCGTCCGCCACTTCGAGAAGCAGCGCGAGTGCCTCACGCGACGGCATCCTCCCGCGCGAAAGGCGCGAGCGCAGCGTCTCTCCTTCGAGCAGCTCCGTGACCGCGTAATGGATGTTGTCTTCGCTGCCGAAGTCGAAGATCGAAAGGATGTTCGGATGCGACAGCGCGGCCACCGCGCGCGCCTCGCGCTGGAACCGGTCGAGGGACGGCTGATCGTTTTCCAGGGCCGCGGGGAGGACCTTGATCGCTACGTCGCGATGCAGGCGCGAGTCCGCGGCGCGATACACCTCGCCCATGCCGCCCACGGCGACCAGATCGAGGATGGTGTAGCGGCCGAGTCGCGTACCGGGGGAGAGCAAGCGTCAGTGCGCAAAGTACGCGACGAGCTCCTCGCGCGCAAACGGCTTGCGCAGCACGGCGTGGTCGCCGGCGCGCAGTTCGCGCGGATCGCGATCGGTGATGAGAATGAGGTTGGCGTGCGCGTCGAGCGACGTCACGAGATCGCGCATCGGTGCGCTGGGATCGTCGATGTCGAGCACGACGTAGTCGTAGTCGTGGTCGTGCAGCCTCAGAACGGCGTCGCGGACGGTGCCGACGGCATCACACGAGTATTCGATCCGCTGCAGGACCGACACGATGCCGGCACGCAGGTCGGCGTAGGGCTCGACCACCAGGACATGGGAAACCATGGACGATTGCGGACATCATACTTCCTCGGTCGTGGGTGGCGGGAACCGCGCGAGGACGTTTTCGATGTCCTGCACGTCCGCCGGCTTCGTGATGTGCTCGTCGAATCCGGCGTCCATCGCGCGCCGCTTGTCTTCCGGTTGTCCGAATCCACTCACCGCGACGAGCACGACGTTCTTGCCGAGGGACTCGCGCACGCGCTCGGCGACCTGATAACCGTCGAGTCCCGGCAGGCCGATGTCGACCAGCGCGAGGTCGGGTTTGCCGTCGACGATCGCCATCACGCCCGCGGGACCGTCGCCCACCGCGTCGACCGCGTGTCCGAGGCGTTTGAGCTTGAGGCGCAGCAGCTCGCGGACGTCGTCGTTGTCTTCCACGATGACGATGCGCCGCGGCTGTCCGTCCTTCGACGGCCGCGTGACGACGTGCGTCTCCGCAACCGTCGCCGCGACCGCGAGCGGGAAACGCACGACGAACTGCGAGCCGTGTCCGACGCCGTCGCTCGATACGGAAATCGAGCCGCCGTGCAGCTGCAGCAGGTTGCGCACGAGCGCGAGTCCGATGCCCATGCCGCCCTGCGCGCGCCCGATCGCGTTCTCGGCCTGCGCGAAGAGCTCGAAGATGGTGTGGATGCGTTGCGGGTCGATCCCGACGCCGTCGTCCTTCACGCGCACGATCGCATCCGTGGCGTCCGATTCGAGTGTGACGACGACGTGGCCGCCGGACGGCGTGTACTTGATGGCGTTCGAGAGGACGTTCGAAACGATCTGGTCGGCGCGTACGGGGTCGACGTGGACCGGAAGCGGTCCACTGGTGAAGCGCACTTCGACCGAGACGTTCTGCCGCGCCGCGCTGTTCTCGAGCGTTTCCATCGCCTGGCGCACGATGCCCGCGAGGTCGAGCGTCTGCTGTTTGAGCACGATCTTGCCGGAGACGACGCGTGAGAGATCGAGGAGGTCGTTGACGAGGCGCGTGAGGTGTTTCGACTGGCGCTCGATCATCGCGGCGTGATCGCCGTCGAGCTTTCCGTCGTCGCCTTTCATCTGTGCCGCGAGGAGAATCGCGCCGAGCGGATTGCGCAGTTCGTGTCCGAGGATGGCCAGGAAACGATCGCGCTCGTTCACGCGCGCTTCGAGTTTCTCCATCAGGTCGCGGATCTGGTACTGCCGCTCGCGCGCATGCAGCGCGGACTGCGCGGCGCTGACGAGGCTCTTGATGCGTACCGGGCGATCGATGAACGTCACGTTCGTGCGCGTGCTGAGCGGTCCGAAGGTGCGCTGCTTGGCTTCGAAGGAGGGCTCACCGGCGAGGACGATGATCGGTACGTCCGACCATGGTGGCTGCCGGTCGAGCATCTGCACGAGCCGGAACGTCTGCTCGACGTGCAGCGCTTCTTCGGTGACGATCAGCGCACCCGCGCCGTCCGCGAACTGGAGGCACGCTCCGTCGAGGTCGGGACAGATGCTGCACGAGAGCCCCGCCGCCTGCAGATGGGTGCCCATCAGCTCCGCGTCGCGACCGGTCGGCGCGATGATCAGCAGACGCCGGCTGGCGGGGTCCCCGGAGCTCACGTTTCCCTGATTTCCCTGACGATGTTGTCGTATGTCGGGACGCCGGTGAGCACGCCGCGGAAGTCTTCGAGCGGGGGACCGATGGCCAGTCCTTCCGCGCTCATGGTGAAGTCGCGGATGGCCGTGTCGTGCATGCCGCCGCGTTTCTTGACGATGGAGAGCGCCTTGCGAATCCTCCCCTTCGCCTCGAAGTAACGCAGCAGGATCACGGAGTCCGCGAGGTAGCTGACGTCGACCGTCGAGTGCATCGTGCCGACGAGTCCGTGCTGCGCGAACACGAGCACGGTGGCCACGCCGTGCTGGCCGAGGTAGCTGAGGAGCTCGTGCAGGTGCAGCAGCAGGAAGCGCTCCTCGGGCACGGCATTGAGGTAGCCGTTGAGGCTGTCGATGACGAGCACGCGCACGCCGTCGTCTTCGACCACGTCGCGGACGAGCGACGCAAACTCGCCGGGCTGCAACTGCGCGGGATCGACCTGCCGTACGAGGATCTGCCCTTCGTCGGCGAGCTCGCGGAGCGGCATGCCCAGCGAAGCCGAGCGATGGAAAAGGCTGGACGTGCTCTCCTCGAAGATGAACATGGCGGCCTTCTCGCCGCGCTTTGCCGCTCCGATGGCGTACTGCGTGGAGAGGGCGGATTTGCCGGAGCCGGCCGGCCCCATGATCAGCGTGCTCGTGCCGCGGTCGATGCCGCCGCCGAGCATGTCGTCGAGCGCGGTGACGCCGCACTGTGCGTGTTCCTGTTCCACGAAGCGCCGATGCTCCGCGGCAACGAGGCGCGGGTAGACGACGATGCCGCCGGTCCGGATGGAAAAGTCGTGATAGCCGTCGCGGAAATTGAGCCCGCGCACTTTCACGAGCTGCAAACGCCGGCGCGCGGCGCCGTAGAGCGGCGTGTAGCGTTCGAGCTCGATCACGCCATGCGGCACGCTCTGCAACTGCAGGTCGTTCACCTCGGCCGTGCGGTCGTCGAGAAAGAGCACGGTGGCGTTGCGGTTGGCGAAGAATTGTTTGAGCGCGAGGATCTGCTTGCGGTATCGCAGCGTGCTTTGCGCGAGGAGGCGGATCTCGGAGAGCGAGTCGAGCACGACGCGGTCGGGACGCACGCGATCGACTTCGGTCAGCATCGCTTTGATGGTCTGCCCGAGCTCGATCTCGGACGGATAGAAGACGGTCGTGTCGTCGTCCTCGAGCGTCTGCTCGGCGATGAGGTATTCGTAGACCTCGACGCCGGTCATGTCCCAGTTGTGGGATTCGGCGACCGCGTGCAGTTCCTTGCTCGTCTCGGAGAGCGTCAGATAAAGCGCACGTTCTCCGTTGCGTACGCCTTCGAGCAGGAACTGCAGGCCGAGCGTGGTCTTGCCGACGCCGGGATCACCCTGCAGGAGATACACGTGATTGCGGGGAAATCCCCCGAGAAGAATGTGGTCGAGCCCCGCGATCCCGCTCGCCGCCACGTCGGACTTCGTCATTGACCGCACCCTCGTTTCCGCGCCCGATCCTGCGGAAATTCTGCCAGTTGCGGTGATGGACGAATCAGTTCAGACCGCGCAGGAGCGGCTGCAAACGGGCCCACGATGCGTCGCGCGCGGCCTTGTTGGCCGGCGCCGGCTCACCCTCTTCGCCGAGGCGCATGTAGGCATGCCCTGCACCGGGATAGATGACGGGCTCGAAGCGCTTGCCGTGTTTCTGCATCAGCGCGGCGGTCGGCTCGATGGTCGCGTTCACGCGCTCGTCGTCGCCGCCGTAGAAGCCGTAGACGGGTGCCTCGATGCCGGTGACGCCGGCGTCGGTCGACGGCCCGGTGCCGTAGAAGACGAAGGCCGCGGTGAGATCGTCGATGGTGTTCGCCGCGTCCCACGTGCGCGATCCACCCCAGCAGAAGCCCATCACCGCGAGCTTGCCGTTCGCCGACGGGAGCGTGCGAACGTACCGGGCGGTATTTGCGAGATCTGCGAGAACCTGTTCGCGCGGCAGCCTGGAGATCGCTTCACGCGCGAGGTCGGAAGTGGCGAAGTCGCTCGTGCGTCCGCCATTCGGGGCGGAGCCGGAGAGCATGTCCGGGGCGATGGCGATGTAGCCCTGCTCGGCGATGCGATCGGCGACGGTGCGCACCCAGTCGGTGAGTCCGCGATTCTCGTGGATCACGATGACCGCACCCGTCTTCGTGCTCACCTGCGGATAGACGACGTACGCATGCAGCGGACGTCCCGCGCTCTCGATCGTCACCCACTCATCGTGGCGTGGCGTGGTCTCGAGGCGGGACGCCGGCTGCGTCGTGGGTTGTGTCGTGGTGCACGCGGTCAGCAGAAGAGCGGCGAGCAGCAGTGCGTTGCGCATGCGTCACTCATAACGCAATGCCTGAATCGGATGCAATGCCGCTGCTTTGCGCGCCGGGTAGTAGCCGAAGAAAACGCCGACGGCGCCGGAGAACGCGACCGCGATGAGCATGATCAGCGGTGAGATCACCGTCTCCCATCCCGTGAAGTGGCCGAGCACCTTCGCGCCGACGACGCCGAGGAGGAGGCCCATGAAGCCGCCGAGCACGCCCATGACGATCGACTCGACGAGGAACTGCGTCAGCACGTCCGAGCCGCGCGCGCCGATGGCGAGGCGGATGCCGATCTCGCGCGTCCGCTCCGTCACGCTCACGAGCATGATGTTCATGATGCCGATGCCGCCGACGAGCAGCGAGATCGACGCGATCGCGGCGAGCAGCATGGTCATCACTTTCGTGCTCCCTTCCGCCGCCTGCGCGAGATCGTTCTGATTGCGCACGGTGAAGTCTTCCTGCTGACGCGCTTCGCGCAAGAGCGTCGTGATCTCCGCCTGCGCGGCCGGGATGTCTCCTTCGTTCGCGGTGCTGGCGAGGATCTGCGGGATGAAGCTGCGGCCCGACAGCGCGGAGCGCGCGGTCGTGTACGGAATGACCACGACGTCGTCCGAGTCGCTGCCGCTCGCGGTCTGCCCCTTCGCTTCGAGCACGCCGATCACGTCGAACGGCACGTTGCGGATCTGGATCTCCTGCCCCACCGGATCGACGCCGGGGAACAGTTGCTCCGCGACGGTCTTGCCGAGGAGCGCCACTTTGCGGTGCGCTTCGACGTGCTCGGCCGCGAACCATTCGCCGGACGACGTCTTCCAGTCGCGGATCGTTTCGTAATCGACGTCGACGCCGTTGATGAGCGTGCGCCAGTTGCCCGTTTCGCCGATGACCTGCGTGCGCGTGACGATGACCGGCGTCACGTTCGTGACGACCTGCGCCTCTTCGCGGATCTTCTCCACGTCTTCGACGGTGAGGTTCGGAAATGCCTGGGCACCCTGGCTCACGCCCGCCGACTGCGCTGCGCCCGGCGTGATCACGATCATGTTCGTGCCGAGGTTGTTGATCTGCGCGCGGATGCGCGAACGGGCGCCGTAGCCGACGGCCACCATGACGATGACCGCCGCGACGCCGATGATGATGCCGAGCATCGTCAGTGCTGCGCGCATCTTGTTCTTGCGGATGCTCTGCGTGGCGAGACGAATCAGGACCATGGTCTTCATGCTGCGATGTCCTCCAGATCGTCCGCGGCGCGGCGGCGGTTCTTCACCGGCTCGTCGCGGACGATGCGTCCGTCGCGCACCTCCACGATGCGCTTTGCGTAAACGGCCACTTCCGGCTCGTGCGTGACGAGCACGATGGTGACGCCTTCTTCGTTGAGCTCCTGGAACAGCGACATCACTTCGATCGTGGTGCGCGTGTCGAGGTTGCCCGTCGGTTCGTCCGCGAGGACGAGGGCCGGCGAGGTCACGAGCGCACGCGCGATGGCGACGCGCTGCTGCTGGCCGCCCGAGAGCTCGCTCGGCTGATGGTCGATGCGTTGACCGAGTCCGACGCGCTCGAGCGCCGCAATCGCGAGCGCTTTCGTGTCGCGCTTTCTGCCGCTGCGGTCGTACAGCAACGGCAGCTCGACGTTCTCCATCGCGGTCGTACGCGGCAGCAGGTTGAAGCCCTGGAACACGAAGCCGAGCTTCTGGTTGCGGATCGCCGCGAGCTCGTTCTTGCCGAGGCTCTCGACGCGCACGCCGTCGAGCTCGTACGCGCCGCGCGTCGGCGAGTCGAGACAGCCGAGGAGATTCATGAGCGTCGACTTGCCGGAGCCGGAGGTGCCCATGATCGCCACGAGCTCTCCCTTCCCGATCGTGAGGTCGATGCCGCGCAGCGCGTGCACTTCGTTCGTGCCGCTGGTGTACGTCTTGGTCAGACCTTCGGTGTGAATGACGTTCATCAGAATCCTCCCCGCGGAGCGCGTTGCTGCGTGCCGCCCTGCTGGAACGGTGACGCGGCGGAATCGGTCGTCGCGGCCTGCGGCTGCGCCGTGCCGGCGATGACTTTCATCCCTTCCTTCACTTCCGCACCACGCACCTCGGTGAACTTGCCGTCGCTGACGCCGGTGCGCACCTTCACGGTCTTGATCTGACCGTTCGCGTCGAGCGTCGACAGCGTGTTCCGCTCGCCGAAGCGCAAGGCCGCGTTGGAGACTTTCAGCACGCCTTCGGCCGCATCCGTGAGGAACTCCACACGGGCGGTCATGCCGGGCAGGAGCTGCTTTTTCGGATTCTCGACCGAGACGACGACGGTGTAGTTGACGACGTTTTCGTTCGTCTTCGACTGCAGGCGCACCTGCTTCACGATCCCTTCGAACTTCTGGCGCGTCAGCGCCTGCACGGTGAACTCGGACTTTTGTCCTTCCTTGATCGAGGCGATGTCGCCTTCCCCCACACTGGCGAGGATCTGCATGTTCGTCAGGTCCTCGGCGATGAGGAAAAGCTGCGGCGCCGAAAGGCTCGCCGCCACGGTCTGGCCGCGATCGACGTTGCGCTCGACGACCACGCCGTCGATGGGCGCGTAGATGTTCGTGTACTCGAGGTTCTGCCGTGCGCGCTCGAGCGCGACCTGCGCGGACGTCACGTTTGCACGCGCGACGTCGAGCGACGAGTCGGTGGTCTCGAACTCACTGCGCGCGACGAGGCCCGCGTCCATCAACTCGGACGTGCGGTTGTTGTCCCGCTGCGCCTGCAGAAGCTGCGCGCGTGCCTTGGCGAGGTTCGCCTGCGCGTCGGTGACGCCCTGCTCCTGCAGCTTCGGATCGATGCGCGCCAAAAGCTGTCCCTTCTTCACGGTGTCGTTGAAGTCGACGAGAACGTCGGCGACCTGTCCCGAGACCTGCGTGCCGACGGCGACGGTGGTGACGGCGCTGAGCGTGCCGGTGGCGGAGACGCTTTCGGCGACGTCACCGCGCTCGACGGTGGCGAAGCGATACGCCGGTGCTTCTTTCGCGACGGCGTTCCGGTGGACGAGCACCGCCACGATTGCCACGACGACGATCAACACGACTGCGACAACAGACTTCTTCTTCATGACTGGTCTCCTCCAAATCCGTACTTTTGTGGTTCCTTCGAAATGCGCGCGGCGGCGATCATCAGCGGCACGTAATCCGCGGTCTCGCGCGGCAGCAGGTCCGCGATGGCGTAGTAGTCGTCTTCGGAGCCGCGCTCCGAACCGGTGACCTGGCGCATGATCCGGCCGACGCGGTTCTCGCCCGTGTTGTAGGCGGCCGCGGCGAGATACCAGGAGCCGAAGCGCGCATGCAGGTCGCTCAGGTACGACAGCGCGGCCTCGGTCGCCTTTTCCGGATCCTTGCGCTCGTCGACTTTGCGCGTGACCGTGAGGCCGTAGCGCTCGGCGGTCGGCTCGATGAACTGCCACAGACCGACGGCGTTCGCCGGCGAGAGCGCATTCGGGTTGAAGCCCGATTCGATCATCGCGAGATAGAGCAGGTCGGCCGGCATCCCGCGCTCGTTGAGCTTCGTGAGGATCATCGGCGCGAATTTGTCTTTGCGCTCGAGGAAAGCGGCAAAGTCATGGCGCTTGTCGGTGGTGAAGCGCTCGACCCAGTAGTCGACGCGCGAATGGTCGAGGTTGGGCAGGTCCCACTCGGGACCGGCGGCCGCGGCCGTCTCAATGGTGGTGGATGTGGTGAGGTCGGACAGCGCCGCTGCGGCGACGGTCTCTGCCGCCTTTACGGTCGTCACCGGCATCGCCTCCTCGACTCCGTCGATGCCCGTGGCGAACGTTCCGGCGACGAGGGCCGTGAAGGCCACGCTCTGCAAAATCGCTTTGACGTTCATGCCCTCTGTCAACGTGCGACTAGGGGGATACGTTTCGCTTTTTCAACGACTTGCACGTGCGTGTCATGAACTGCACGGATGCGCGATGAAATGAAAAAGGAGGCGTTTCCGCCTCCTTTTCTCATCGCTGCTGTTGCGTTCGATCAGAACCGCTCGCCGCGCGGCGCGTTGCCACGCTGGCCGCGGCGCGCTTCGCGCTCGGCCTTGAGGGCTTCGTACTGCGTGCGCTGCTCGGGCGTCAGGATGGCCAGGATCTGGGTCCGCTCCTGCTCGCGGAGCTGCTGCATCTGCGCGCGGCTCGCTTCGAGCTGCGGCTTGAGCGACTCGAGCCTGGCGGTGTCGTTGGCCTGCTTGGCCTCGCGGAACTGCTGGAAGGTGTTGCGCGAGCTCTCGAAGAACGTCTTGTTCTGCTCGCGGAAGTTCTGGCGGATCGTCTTGATCTGCGCCTTCTGCGCGTCCGTCAGGTTGAGCTTCTCGGCGAAACGCGCTCCGAACTCACCGCGGCCGCCACGGCCGAACTTGCCACCCTTGCCTTCGTGCGGTGCCGCGAATGCGACCGTGGTCGAGAGCGCCAGAACCGCTGCTATCGTCATGAATTTCTTGCTTTTCATCTTGGTCATTGCCTCCGTTGCACCAATAGACGCGTGCGGCCTCGCATTCGTTTCCGCCAAATCACGAGTTGCACGGCGGTGTCATGAACTGCATGTACGCGGCACAGAGCGAGCACGTATAACGGTTTCGATGAATCTCGTACGGAAGCGGTTCGAGCTGAGCGCGCGGGAGATCGCGCTGATTTTCCTCTTCTGGACCTCACTCGCGGCGCTCTCGTCCGTGAATCGTTTGTTGGGAATGCGCGATTTCGGCATGGGGCGCGTGATCTCCTCACCCGCGGGCCCGATCGCGCTCGCGTTCATCGAAGCATGGACGTGGGCGCTGTTCACGCTGGTGATTTTCTGGCTCAGCAGTTCGTCGCATCGCGTGCAATCGCAGGTGCTGCGCGTCGGACTGCTGCTCCTCGCCGGCATCGCCATCGCCATCGCGGTCTACGTCCTGCTGGATTTCGCACGCAGTCTCATCATTACGATACCGCCCGGCGGACGGCGTCGCGGCGGCGGTCCTCCCGTGTTCGCTCCACTGCGCGAGATCGGCCGCTTCCGCTTCCTCAATCAACTGCTGGTCTACGGCGCCGTGCTCGCGGCCGGTTTCGCGCGCGAGTTCTTCCTGCGCGACCGCGTGCGGCAGCAGCACGAGTCGCGACTGCAGGCACAGCTCGCCGAGGCTCGGCTGGATGCGCTGCGGATGCAGATCAATCCGCATTTTCTGTTCAACACGCTGCATGCGATCTCGGCGCTCGTCGAGCGCGATCCCGGCGGCGTGCGGAAGATGATCGCGAGACTCAGCGAGCTGCTCCGCCACACCATCGACAGCAAAGCCTCGGATGAAATATCGCTGCGCGACGAGCTCGCGTTCCTCCGCCGCTACATCGAGATCATGGAGATCCGCTTTCAGGGGCGGATGCAGGTGGCGATGAACATCGCGGGCGACACGCTCGACGCGCTGGTCCCGAATCTGATCCTGCAGCCGCTCGTGGAGAACGCGCTGGAGCATGGCGTGAGCCGCACGCGCGGCGAAGGGCGTATCGAGATCGATTCGCGGCGCGAGGGCGATGCGCTCGTGCTGTCGGTGCGCGACAACGGTCCCGGCGTCGACGCGAACAGCGCCAGCGGTGTCGGCCTCGCGAACACGCGCGCACGCCTCGCGCAGTTGTATGAAGAGGATGCGGCGTTGTCTCTCACCGCCGCCGAAAGCGGTGGTGCGATCGCGCGCGTCACACTGCCGTATCACACGAGTGCCGATCGCTTCGAGGGCCGCGCCGATGCCTGACCGTACGTTGCGCGTTCTCATCGTCGACGACGAGCTGCTCGCGCGGCAGCGCGTCGAAGATCTGCTGCGGAAGGAGGCGAACATCGAGATTGCGGGGGAGGCGACGGATGGCAATGAAGCCGTCGAATCGATTCGCAGGCTGCGTCCCGATCTGGTGTTTCTCGACGTGCAGATGCCCGGCCGCACCGGTCTCGAAGTGGTGGAGGCGCTCGGCGCGGAGGAAATGCCCGCCACGATCTTCACCACCGCGTTCGACAAGTTCGCGTTGAAGGCGTTCGATCTCGCTGCCGTCGATTACCTCGTCAAGCCATTCGACGACGACCGCTTCGCGCAGGCGCTGCGCCGCGCGCGCCGCTCGATCGAGCTCGAGGAAGTGGGACGCATGACCAAAGAGCTCGTGGCCATGCTGCACGAACGCGAGTCGTCCGCGCCGCCCGCTCCCGCGCAAGCGCAGACGCAGTATCTCGAGCGCATCTCCGTGGAGTCGCGCGGCCAGATCCGCGTCGTGCCGGTGTCGAAGGTCGACTACATCACCGCCAGTGGTCCGTATGCGGAGCTGCACGTCGGCGAGCGCACGTTCGCGATCCGCGAAAAGATGCACACGCTCGAAGAGCGCCTCGACCCGAACGTCTTCTTCCGCATCCACCGCAGCGCGATCGTGCGCCTCGATCGCATCGACACCCTGCTGCACGCGGCGGGTGGCGATTACGCGGTGAAGCTCAAGGACGGCACGGAGCTGAGCGTGAGCCGCGGCCGCCGCGATGAGCTGGCCGCGAAGATGGGGATCTGATTAGTCGCGGATGAACTGCGTCGCCGCCTCGATCACGCGCTCGTCGCGCAGGATGCGGCGATGGCCGAGGCCCGTGGTCGTGATCATGCGCGCCCCCGGCCACGCTTCGGTGAGCGCGGCACCCTCGGCGTGGAACGTGTCGTCGTCATCGCGATCGTGCACGACGAGGAGCGGCGTCGTCATCGTGCGCGCGGTGGCGTCGAGCGCGTAGTCGCTCCAGTTGCGCAGGAAGCGCTCTTCGATGCGGGAGCGCATCTTGTCGAGCACGGGACGGGTGATGTTGAGGATCTCACCGAAGCGGCCCACGTAGTCGGACGGATTGAGCGGCGGCGCGATGAAGACGAGGCGCTGCGTTGCGAGTCCGTCGCGCAGGGCCAGCGTGGTGGCGGCGCAGCCGAGGGAGTGGGCGATGATGGCGTGGGGTGCGGTGGCGCCGGCGACGCCGCGCACGGCCCATGCGAAATGCGGCAGCGACGAACGGTTGCCGCTCGAGGCGCCGTGTCCCGGCGCGTCGAACGTGACGACGGAGTAGCCCGCGGCGACGAGCGGCTGCACGAACGACGCGAGCTGCGAGCCGCGCCCTTCCCACCCGTGGACGAGGAGGATCATCGGACCGCTGCCCCACTTCCACGCCTGGATGCGCGTCTCCACGCCGAGGCGCACTTCGAACGGCGTCGCCTCCGCGAGGATCGCCCGCTCGCGTTCCGGCGCGGCAAAACGCCGCGGCTTCATGAACAGATCGACCGCAACGCGCGAGGCGAGGTCCGGCACCGCACGCGAGAGAAGCCCCATCGCCCCGCGGATCACCGCCAGGCTCACGGGAACGGTATTCGGGTGGGCAGCCATGGGTGTGAAATTAGCACGATCGTTCGTGCTGAATCAAGGCTTGGGGCGCGCCCGCCCACCGGCCCACCCGCCCACGGGGGCAAGGATGAGGGATGAAGGATGAAGGATGAGGTGTGTCGCGAGCGGCATCGGTGCCGCGCGACGCGTGCTGGGCACGATCGCGCACGTGCCGTAAATCCGCACCCGCGACGCTCGCGATGTCGCGACCCTATGCCGCAAGTCCGTCCCCGCGCCTCTCGCGACACACCTCATCCTTCATCCTTCATCCCTCATCCTTCCCCCCGTGGGTGGGCAGCCGCCATTCACCGGCGCTCACCCTCCATTCACCGGCACCCGCGAGAACTTCCTGCCCTGCCTCCGTAACCTGCACTCGGAGGTTGTCATGAACGCAGGAAAACTCACGGCCGGGCTGGCGTTGCTCGCGATCGGCGTGCTGGCGCTGATCGACTCGCTCGACGTCTGGAACGCACGCGAAGCGTGGCGCTACTGGCCCGTCATCTTCATCGCCATCGGCGTCGCGAACGAATTCGACGCGCTGCGCAAGCGGAAGAGTGAAAACGGTTACGTGCTCATCGGCATCGGCGCGTGGTTCCTGGCCGGATTCCAGCACTGGTTCGGCCTCTCCGTCGGGCGCGCCTTTCCCATCTTCGTCATCGTCGTCGGCCTCGGCGTGCTCCTGCACGCGCTGGTCGACCGCCCCGCATTTCACGGCAAAAAGGAGAACGCCCAGTGACCACGAGCGACACCATCCGCGTCGCGCCGCGTCTGCTCGTCGGACTCGGCATCCTCACGTTCGGCATCCTCTGGATGCTCGACAACCTCAACGTCTTCGACGCCGAAGCGGTCGCGCAGTGGTGGCCGGTGATCCTCGTCGCCATCGGTCTCGTGCGCCTGCTCGATCCGTCGAAGAGCAGGACCGGCTCGGCCGTCTTCATCGTCCTCGGCACGCTGCTCCTGCTCGACATCGCCGACTTCGTCGACTTCGAGGTCGACGATCTCTTCCCGCTCGTCATCGTCGCCGTCGGCGGAAAGCTCGTGTACGACGCCTTCGATCGCCGCGGACGCCGCTCCCGCAGCATCGGCGCGGATCCCGCGTCGCATCTCTCCGCATTCGCTTTCATGGCCAGCGTGAAGCGGCAGAGCAACTCCGCGCAGTTTCTGACCGCCGATGCGAATGCCGTCATGGGAGGCGTCGAGCTCGACCTCCGCAACGCGCAGATCGCGCCGGGGGAAGAAGCGGTCATCGACACATTTGCGTGGTGGGGCGGCATCGAGGTTCGTGTGCCGGAAAACTGGCGCGTCGTCAGTAAGGTCATGCCGCTGATGGGAGGTTTCGACGACCAGACCAGGCCCACTGCATCGGCGGGACCCGTCCTCGTCGTGCGCGGCATGGCCGTGATGGCCGGCATCGAGGTCAAGAACTAGCCCGCGATGCATCCCGTCCTCACCGACCGTAAACGTCTCGCGCTGTACCTGCTCGTGTGGGCGCTGCTGGCGATCCTGCTGGCCGTGCTCATCGTCGAGCGGGGCAGCGCGAGCGTGCAGCAGTCGGTGCTGCTGCTGCTGCCGCCGACGCTCGTCTTCGCGTTCGTCTGTCTCGCCGCGCGTTATCCCGTCCGTGCGATGCCGCTGCGTGCGTCGATCGCCGGACGCGCGCTCACGACACACGTCCTCGCGGCGATCGTCGTCAGCGGCGCGTGGCTCCTGCTGTTGCGTGCATGGGCCACGGTGCTCGCACTCACGGGTGCTCTCGACCAGCGCGCGCCGGTCCTGCTCATGACCGGCGCGCTGCTGTACCTGTTGTCCGTTGCGGTGCAATACCTCTTCATCGCCGTCGAAGAGCGGTACGAGCTCGAGAAGCGCGCCATGGAAGTGGAAGTGCTCGCGCGCGAGGCGGAACTGAAAGCGCTGCGCGCGCAACTCGATCCGCACTTTCTCTTCAACAGTCTCAATTCCGTGAGCGCGTTGTGCGGCTCGAATCCCGCGTCGGCGCGCACGCTCACCACGCTCCTTGCCGAATACCTGCGCAAGAGCCTGCGCTTCGGCAGCGCGCCTTCGATCACGCTCTCCGAGGAGCTGGAGCTGGCTTCGAGCTACCTCGCGATCGAGCGCATTCGCTTCGGCCCGCGGCTCGAAGTCGAGCAGACCATCGACGAGAGCATCCGCGCGTATCGCGTGCCGCCGCTGTTGCTGCAGCCGGTCGTCGAGAACGCGATCACGCACGGCATCGGGCAATTGCTCGAAGGCGGCGTGATTCACATCGCGGCCGCGCGCGACGGAGAGCGCGTGCGCATCACCGTCGAGAATCGCTGCGATCCCGATCGTCCCGCGAGCACCGGTGAAGGCATCGGCCTCGCGAACACGCGCCGCCGCGTGGCGACGTACTATGGACCGGCCGCGCGCGTGGACGTCTCCGAGGATGCGGAGCGGTTCCGCGTGGCGCTTTCGCTTCCCGCATGAACATGCAGCCGATTCGAGTGGCTATCGTCGACGACGAGGCGCCGGCGCGCGCGATCGTTGCGGAGCTGCTCGCCGACTACCCGCAGTTCACGATCGTCGCCGAATGCGCGAACGGGTACGAGGCCGTGAAGGCGTGCGCGGAGCACCGTCCCGACCTGCTCTTTCTCGACATCCAGATGCCGAAGCTCGACGGCTTCGAAGTGCTCGACCTCCTCGACGTGAAACCGAAAGTCGTCTTCGTCACCGCGTACGACGAGTACGCGATCCGCGCGTTCGAAGTGCACGCCGTCGACTATCTGCTCAAGCCGTTCAGCGCCGCGCGGTTCGCCGAGGTGATCGCGCACGTGGAGCAGCTCGTGCGCGGCGCGGAATCGCAGCCGCTCCCGCAGGTGACGAGCGTGCGCCGTCCGCTGCAGCGCATCGCCTTTCGCGAAGGCGGCGCGATCGACGTCGTGCCGGTGCAGCGCATCGACTACATCGAGGCGCAGGACGACTTCATCCACGTCGCCGCCGCGGGACGCAAACACGTCAAGCAGCAGACGCTCGCCGAGCTGGAACGCCTCCTCGACCCCGCCCGCTTCGTGCGCGTGCATCGCAGCTACCTCGTCAACATCGAAAGCCTCGCGCGCGTCGAGCCGTACGGGAAGGACAGCCGCGTGGCGGTCCTCAAGGACGGCACGCGCATTCCGGTGAGCCGCACCGGATACGAGCGGCTGCGGGAGCTTCTCTGATCACGGCAGCGCGAGCGTGATCTCCCCTCCCGGAGAACGCGCCTTCTTCGTCGGAGAGCAGAGAGACCCGAACGGCGTGCAGGGCACCTGCGGGACCTCCTGTAAGATGGCTGCACGTCCCTAAGGAGATCCGTGCTCATGTACAAAAAGCTTTTGCTGTTCCTCGCGGTAGCTCTGTCTCTTTCTCTTTCCGCACAGCAGGTCGAGCGCCGTGCGCTCACCAGCGACGTCGCCGAGTACACGTACAAACTGCGCGTCGGCAGCGGTCCGTACGACGAGATCGGTCTGCATCGCGTGGTGCGCGAGTCCGCGCCGAACGTCCCCGCGCGCACGCGGGAGGTGGTTTTCCTCGCGCACGGCGACATCTGGAACTTCCGTGCGGCATTTCTCACCGGCTCGCATCCGCTGCCGGTATTTCTCGCCGAGCACGGCATCGACGTCTGGGCGATCGACTATCGCTGGACGTCGGTCCCCGGCACGCTCACGGACTACTCGTTCATGAGCACGTGGGGCATCGAGCAGGACGCGCGCGATCTCGGCTTTGCCATCGCCGCCGCCCGCGCGCTCCGCGGACGCCGCGACAAAGTCACGCTCCTCGGCTGGAGCCGCGGCGGCCAGATCGGCTACGCCTACCTCGGCAGTGAAACGCAACTGCCGCGCGGCCTGCGTCAGGTCGATGCCTTCATCCCCGTCGACATCTATCTGAAGACCGACGATCCGCAGTACCGCGCGAATGCGTGTGCGCGCGCGGCGAACACGGAAGCGGCGATTGCGGCCGGGAGCTTCGTCAACGCGTCAGGTGGTCTCATCACCACGATCGGCACCCTCGCCGTGGCCGATCCCGACGGCGCGTCGTTCCTCGGACCGTTCACGAATCGTCAGGCCGGACTGCTCGTCGGTGAAGCGACGTTCACGTTCCTCGCGCCGCTCGAGCCGGTGCCGTTCTACCACTTCAACGGCGGCGTGTTCGACGCGAACGGCATCCCCGCGGGCCTGCTCTATTCGAACGAGTCGGACCTCTTCGCGTTCGAGCAGCAGTCGGCGCCGGTGCAGCCGAATCGCGAGCTCGCGGACGCCGATCTCGCCACGTGCGACATGGTGAACGTCCCCTTCGACGATCACCTCGGCGCCATCACCGTGCCGGTGCTCTACATCGGCGCGGCCGGCGGCTTCGGCGACTCCGGCCTCTACACGACGACGCTCCTCGGCAGCACCGACGTGTCGTCGCTCATCGTGCAGAAACTCCCGTCGACGCAGCGTCTCCTCGACTACGGCCACGCCGACCTGTTCCTCGCGAACGACGCGCGCGAGCTGGTGTGGGAGCCGATGCTCGACTGGATCCGCGCGCACTGACGCGTCAGTGCCGGACAGCGCGTCTGCGCGGCTGGTGGCGCAGCGCGCTGTCGATCCGTCCCCGATTGCCGGTGGCGCGGGCAAATTCGTTCGCGAATTGCCCGCGCAGCATTTCGAGCATCTCGATCTGCGCGGCCGCCGCGGGCTCGCTGGCTGATTCGAGTACGACGAAAAGCGTGCGGAACACCTTGCGCGCCTGCGCCGAAGAGGGTGTACGCGGACCCATCTCGCGCACGATGTCGTCGATGGTGGTGACGTTCTTCGTCGCGCGCACCTCGATCGGTGCGAGCAGCGGTCCCGCGGGAACGTCGCGGTCGGCGTTCGTGAGATGGAAGAACGGCGGCACTTCTTCCGGCGCGGCGAGTCCCATCAGGTAGAGATCGAGCCAACTGTAGCCGCACGTCGACGCGCGCGATGCCGCGAACACACCCGGTGCGGACTCGGCGAAATGCGTCCCGCCCATGCAGGAGACTTCGTTCGCGCGCAGCGGAAACGCGGATGGCGTGTGCACGAACACGGTGGGATGAAAGTCGCGGTTGAGCACGAGCGGCGCGAGGTTCATCGACCAGCGATGCCCGAACTCGTGCAGGAGCAGCGGGACGTCCGGACCAGCTCCGGCCATGAGCAGGAGCGCCGGCCGCACGGGAGCATCCGGTCCGACGGGATCGTGTGCGTCCACCTGCAGCATCACCCCCGAGGCGCCGTCGTTGCCGACGGTCGAGTAGGCGATGCCGAGGTTGTTCAGGTCGATGATGAGATCGGTGTAGATGGCGACGGTGTCGATGTCCGCGTCGCGATACGACAGCGCGGCGGCGATCTCGTCCCAGATCGCGTACGTGTTCACGTAGCCGCGGGTGAAGGTCTCGAAGAGCGGGCCGCTGCGCGTGACGTTTGTATTGGAAAGATCGAGTGCTGCGTTCGCAGCCACGTGACCGCGCGCGATCGGTGCGGTGAAGGTGCCCGCGGGCGTGGTGACGGTGATGGTGTTGTCGGCGTCGCGCCAGCGGATCATGTCGTCGGAGATGCGCACGACCAGCGTGTCGTCTTCGAGCTGCACCGCGGGTGCGCCGAGAGGGACGCGTGTCCAGTTGCCCGGGCGGTATTCGAGCGCGGGGAGATACACGTCGATGCCGGAGTTGAGGTCGACGTCGCCGATGTCGATCTCGTACTTGCCGTGCGTCGCCGAGGCGATGCGTACTTCGATCAGATCGGACATGGCGATGCGTGCGACTTCGATCCCTTCGAAAGTCGCGAGCACTTCACGTCCGCGCGCACGGCCGGTCGTGACCACGGCGGCGCCGTTGAGAAACGACGGTGCGCGCTCGTAAGAGAAAGCGATGGTGCCGTCCGCGCCGAGGCGGGCCTGAATGTCGTACGAGAGCTCGCGCCACGTGACGAGCGCGAACGAAGGCTCCTGCCGCAGATGCACGGCGACCTGCCGATCGAGCCGTCCGCCGCGCAGCAGCGGCGCGATCAGCGGCTCGCCGATGCCGGCGACGTGCACGTCGTAGAGCTGCGCGTTGCGCGTCAGCTCCTGCGCGCCGAAGCGGATCGCGCCGAAGCCGTCGACTGTGAAGGACGTGCGCGCCGCGCCCGCGAACGGAAAGGCGAACGCGAGATTGACGGTGGCCGATTCGAACGGCGTATTCAGCGTCGCCAGCAGCGGACCGGCGTCTTCGGTCCATTGCAGCTCCTGCGTCTCGACGCGATAGCCGCCCTCCGCCGGCGTGAAGCGTACGGTGCGTCCTTCGAGATCGAAGGGGCGGTCGAACGGAAACGTGCGCTCGTTCGTGGTGACGATGACGACGTTGCCCGACGTCCGCACGGCGGCGGACGTCGGGAACGCGAGGATCAGCAGGAGGACGGCCAGGGGGCGATACACATCCGCAGTCTACCTGCGGCGCCGGATCAGGTTGTCGAGCGCAAAGGAGCCCGGGCCGGCCGCGGCGATGTAGAGGAACAGCCAGCAGTAGACGACCGCGATCTCGCCGCCGTTCACCTTCGGCAGGAAGCCGTTGCGTGCGTGACCGTAGAAATACGCGATCGCCATCGTGCCGCTGCAGATGAAAGCCACGAAGCGCGTGAAGAGCCCGAGGGCGAGGAGGATGCCGCCCACGAGCTCGATGGTACCGGCGCCCCAGACGATCCACGCCGGTGCGCCCGGCGGCATGCCGCCGAACATGCCGAGCGTTTTCTGCGCGCCGTGGCAGGCGAACATGATCCCGGCGAGGATGCGGAAGATGCCGAGGATTTTCGGAGCGTGAGGAGTGAGTTTGTCGAACATCGATTACACCTGTCCCAGATAGGCGGCGAGTTGATCGAGCGATGCGCCCCAGCCGCCGCGCATGGACGCAAATCCGGCGTGGAACGTGTTGCGTTCCGATTCGCTCGCGTTGAGAGGAAGACTGCGTAACCGGACCGTGGTGCGGCCGGCGGTTTCAGTGAGCGTCACGATTCCGAGCATCTCCAGCGGCCAGTCGCCGGCGAACGGTGCGCGTGTGATGCCACCCTGCTCGTCGGAGAACGAGCTCACGAACACGAGCCGCTCCGGCGGCACGATCTCGCGGTAGATCCAGCGCCCCCACATCATCGGTCCGTTCGCCGAGGACATGCCGAAGTGCATCATGCCGTCCGGACGGAAGTCGTTCGTGAGGGATTGCATCTTCAGCCCCACCGGTCCCCACCAGTTCGTGAGGTGCTGCTCGTCCGTCCATGCCGCCCACACGAGGTCGCGCGGGGCGTCGAGCTCGCGCGTGAGCTCGAACACCGGCGTCTCGGCCAACAGATCGGCGAGACGGCCGAGGGTCTGATGCAGGCCTTCGATGGCCCCGAATTCCTCGACGACGTGGTGGCGCAGCTCCGCGGTCGGGAACGTCATCCGCATCGTCACGGTCGTCCTGCCGTCGCGCTCTTCGAACGTCGCCTCGGCGTCGAACAACGGCCCGGTCGTGTGCGAGTACGCGATGCGCGACGGAGGATCGATCGCGCTGTAGACGATGCGATTGCTGTAGTCCCGTCCGTCCGGCCCATGCATCACGAACTCCCACACGCCGCCGGGGCGGAACTCGAATTGCGACGTCGTGAGGGTGAAGCCCTTCGGCCCCCACCATCGCGCGAGATGCGCGGCGTCGCTCCACGCGTGGAACACGAGCTCGCGCGGCGCGTCGAACGTGCGCGAGCCGATGATGAGGCGGTCTTCAGCGGCGCTTGTTGGATTTGCGGTCATTCTTCTTCTCCTTTTTCTGCAGCTCGCGCAGGTATGCGTCGAGACGATCGAAACTCTCTTCCCAGAAGCGGCGGTAATGACCGACCCAGTCGGCGACCTGTTTGAGCGGGCTCGCTTCGAGGCGGCACGGGCGCCACTGCGCGTCGCGGCCACGCGCGATGAGGCCCGCGCGCTCGAGCACCTTGAGGTGCTTGGAGATTGCCGGGAGGCTCATGTCGAACGGCTCGGCGAGCTCGGTGACCGAGGCCTCGCCGTCGCTGAGGCGGGCCAGGATCGCGCGGCGCGTCGGATCGGCGAGCGCGGCGAACGTGAGGCTGAGCGGGTCGGGCGTGGCTGGCATTTTACCTATTAGTTAATTAACCACACGGTAAAACACGCGTCAAGCGCGAAATGGCGATTGCGCGCGATGCCGCGCGCGTCGGCGCAGTCGCTGCTCGCGCGGCGTACGCCCGATGGTGGCTGGGGCGCGTATCTCTCCAAGCCCGGTGAATGCAGGGCAACGTCTCCGGCATCCAGGATGATCACGCTGAGGTTCGCCTCGAGGACGCGGGAGAGCGCCGCGTTCGTGTCCATGATCTGGCCGCGCCGCATCGCGGCTACCGGATCATCTTCACGATGGCCGCGAGATGCAGCGCCGCCGCGACGATGGTCAGCGCGTGAAAGACCTCGTGGTAGCCGAAGTACCGCGGCGAAGGGTTTGGACGCTTGAGCGCGTACACGAGCGCGCCCGCGGTGTACACGATGCCGCCGGCGAGGATCATCCAAAGCTCGGCGCCGAGGGCTCGCCGCAACTGGCCAAAGTACGGAGTGATGGTCCAGCCGACGGCGACCGCGATCGCGGCGAGCAGCGCCTTCGGTGCCTTGACCCACGCGATCGAGAGCGTGACGCCCGCGGCGGCGCCGGTCCAGATCGTGATGAGCAGAGTTCTGGCGTCGTCCGGCGGCAATCCGAGCATGGCCACCGGCGTATACGTGCCGGCGATGAGGAGGAAGATCAGCGCGTGATCGGCGCGCCGCATGCGCGCCCGCGCGCCCGCCGATCGCCACTCCACGCGATGGTAGATCGCGCTGATGCTGAAGAGGCCGACGAGCGTCAGCGCGTAGATCCCGCCGCCTATCGCGGCGCGCATGTCCGGCGCGGTGGCGACGAGCACGGAGCCCGCGCCGAGGGCGAACCATGCCGCGGCTTCGTGCAGACGTCCGCGGAGAAACGGTCGCGTCGCGGCGATGTCGGGTTTGGACGTGCCGGTGACCATCGAGTCAGTTTCCGCACGGTAGCGTACGGACGTCAATCCGGAAACGGACGACCCGATCCTGAACTCCGGAAAGATGCTCAGGCTTAGCGCTATACTTGCTGCAATCCATCAATTCAGGCGCGAAGGAGCTGTTCATGCTCAGGTTCGGGCGTACTCTGCTTTTCTGCATCGTGCTGGCCGCGCCGCTGTCGGCGCAGCAGATTCGCGGCCGGGTCGTGCTTCAGTCGGACGACTCGCCGCTTCCCGGCGTCACGGTGTCCGTCGACGGATGGGGACTGACCACCGTCACCGACGTCGACGGCCGCTACACGCTCGACGCCTCCGGCCGCAGCGGACCGGCAGTCCTCACCGCGTCGCTGTCGGGATTCTCGACGCGCACCGCGACGGTGCACGTCGGTCCGGATGGCGCAACGCACGACTTTGCCCTGCACGTCTCGTTCGGCCAGGAGATCACGGTCGGCTCGCGCGCCATCGGCGCGGAACAGGAGCGGGCCGTTCCGGTCGACGTCATTCCGCAGGAGCAGATCGAGTCGGCGCCGTCGACGGAAACGAATCAGATCCTGCAGAAGCTCTCGCCCTCGTTCAACTTCCCGCGTCCCACGATCAGCGACGGCACGGACACCGTGCGTCCCGCGACGCTGCGCGGGCTCGGTCCCGATCAGCTCCTCGTGATGCTGAACGGCAAGCGCCGTCACGCCAGCGCACTCGTGAACGCGAACAACACCGTCGGCCGCGGCTCGAGCGGCGTCGATCTCAATGCCATTCCCGCGTCGGCGATCGAGAGCATCGAGATCCTGCGTGACGGTGCGGCCGCGCAATACGGATCGGACGCCATCGCCGGCGTCATCAACCTGGTCATGAAGTCTTCGCCGGAGCCGCTGAAGGTCGACGTCAAAGCAGGATCGACGACGCACGGCGACGGCGAAATGCTGAACCTCGCCGCGAGCGGCGGCTGGTCGCTCGGACGCGGTGCGGTCTTCGTCGCCGGCGAGCATCGCACGCGGTATGAAACGAATCGCGCCAATCCCGATCTCCGCGATCAGCTCGTGCCCGGCGATGCCGGCAACAACAGCATCGCGCAGCCGAACACGCACTGGGGCGATTCGTACGCGCGCGACACGATGCTGTTCGCAAACCTCAACCTGCCGCTGCTCGCGGACGGCAGCCGCATCTTCTACGCGTTCGGCGGGTACAGCCTCCGCCACGGTTCGCACGGCGGGAACTATCGCCGTGCGATCGACGCGAACAACTGGCGGGAGATCTATCCGCTCGGATTTCTGCCGCTCATCCAGCCGCGCGTCGCGGACACCGCGCTGACGGTCGGAGGTCGCGGCCAGTTTGCGATGTGGTACTACGATCTGAGCGCCGCGTATGGACGCAACGAGTTCGATTTCTACGTCACGGATTCGCTCAATGCCTCGCTCGGCCCGACCGCCAATCAGACGCGCTTCTACGCCGGTTCCCTCGGCGACCGGCAGCTCACGGCGAATCTCGATCTGTCGCGGCGCTTCGCGATCGGCGGCCTTGCCGGTCCGCTCAACGTGGCGTTCGGCGCGGAGTACCGCGGCGACTCGTTCGAGCAGCACGCGGGAGAGCCGAATTCGTACATCCACGGCGGGCACCCGAATCAGACCGGCGGCCGCGCTGCCGCGGGCGCGCAGGTGTTCCCCGGTTTCCAGCCGTCCAATGAAGTCGACGTCTCGCGCAACAGCAAGGCCGTCTACGCCGATCTCGAGGGCGATCTCCACGCGATGTTCCGCCTCGGTATCGCGGGGCGCTACGAAAACTTCAGCGATTTCGGCAGCACCACGAACGGCAAGATCACGGCCCGCTTCTCGCCGATGCAGCAGTTGATCTTCCGCGCCGCGGCGAGCACCGGCTTCCGCGCTCCGGCGCTGAATCAGGGGTACTGGTCGGCGATCAGCACGAATTTCATCCCGAACTCGCAGGGTGTGGTCGAGGCCGTGCAGGTCGGCACGTTCCGCGTCAACGCGCCGATCTCCCGAGCCCTCGGCGCCACCGACCTGAAGCCGGAGAAATCGAAGAACCTCAGCGCGGGCGTCGTGTGGCAGCCGCTGGCGAATCTCGAATTGACCGCCGACTACTTCCACATCGACATCGACGACCGCATCGTCTATTCGGGCAACTTCAATCAGGACGCGATCAAGCCGATCCTCGAGCCGTTCGGCGTCGGCGGCGTGCGGTTCCTCACGAACGCGATCGATACAGAGACGAACGGCTACGACCTGGTGGCGAACTATCAACGGCCGTTGCTCGGTGGCCGCGTCGATTTGTCGGCCGC
Organism: Thermoanaerobaculia bacterium; assembly: GCA_035629395.1. Taxonomy (GTDB): domain Bacteria; phylum Acidobacteriota; class Thermoanaerobaculia; order Gp7-AA8; family Gp7-AA8; genus QHVT01. The sequence continues at coordinate 2,279 of DASPHZ010000030.1, read as the reverse complement.
GTACAGCAACAACAAAACCGAGGTGGTGCACGTGGAGCCGACGCCGGGACCGCTGGCGGCGTTCGGTCAGACGCTGTTCGACCGTCAGGAGCGCCGCCGCTTCGAATGCGGCCAGCCGCGCGACAACATCCGTCTCATGCAGAGCTGGAATCGCGGCGCATGGAACGTGACCACGCGCGAAAGCCGCTATGGCGAATACTGCAGCCTCACCCTCGCGGCCGTCGACGATCAGACGTACGAAGCCGAATGGCTGGCGGATGCGGAAGTCTCCTACCGCTGGAACCAGTACACGGTGGCCGTGGGTGCCGAGAATCTCTTCGATACCTTCCCCGACCGCAACCTGCTCTATCGCCCCGGCACCGGCCCGGGAACGAACCTCCCGGGCCTCCTCACGCAGCAGTCCGGCGCGGGCGGGACGAACTCGTACCCGATCAATGCCGCATTCGGCATGAACGGAAGGTTCGTCTATACGCGGGTGACGTACCGGTTCGGGGGGTAGGAACACAAAGGCGCCGTTTGAGGCGGCCGCAATCCATTTTGCGCCGCCTCACGCGTGCCGTATCGCGATCTGACCGCGTCATCGCGGATGAGTTCGGGGCCGGAGGTGCGTTGCCTTCCTGCCGATCAGTGCTGAAGATACCCCGAGGGACGTGGCATCTGTACGCCGTACGAACACCGAGCCATTGCTCATCTCGACTCACTCCGTGACATGGTGTTCTCGCACGATTCCAGTGAGGAACTGGTTGCGATACACCGGAGCCTCGAGGTCGTACGTGCCGCGCGACTGAACCTCGCGGGTCTCCGCGTCGTGCCGGCGGGCCGGTCGCGCGCCGTGTATGTGGCGAACCCGGGTCGGGCCACCGGCACTGCTGCCGATCATGCCCGGTGCGGCCACAACGATTGTCCCGGTGGTCATCGAGGTACGCGTCGTCGAACTGGAAGGCGCCACCGATCCAACGCGTCAGCAGCGCCCTCACCTTTGACAATGGCGAGACGAAGGCTGCGCGATGGGAGGAGAACGAGTCTCATCGTCATCCCGATCACGATTGGGGACGTAACACTCGTGGGTCGCACGACGCCGACATTGAAGGTAATACGGCGTGACGGCGAGACCGCGCACCGTTTTCCGCTCAATGATGAATCGTTGGCGCTCCTTTTTCTGCCGGCCAGGGATCTCAGTCCCGGGACCTACGACATCCGCTCGGACGAGGATTGCTGGCCCGCCCTCGGCGCACCCTTGCACTGGACGCGTGCGGCCGGACCGCTGCTCGTCACGACGGACGTTCTGCTCGAGCCGTTGGCCGCATCGGCAACGCTGACGTGGACGATCGACCCCGCACTGATAGAGCCCCGCGCGGTGTGCGGCGAGGAGCGTCCCGTGATGTCGGCCGCGGAGTTGCGCATGGTCCGGTGTCCGGCAGAAATTCATCACTGGATCATCGTACGGAGCGGGAGTGTTCCGTCATCAGAACCACGATCACCGCCGCCACCGGATCAGTAGTCTGGCCGCAGCCGACGAGCGGGAACAACTGGGCGCAGGTAGTCCTCGATCGTCAGGCGAGTGCCGCACCGTTCATGACGACTCGCACCGAATCGCGTGGGACGTCCGCCTGATGCCGCGTACCGTGCGTGGCCGCGTGCGATCGGGGGACGTGGCGCTCGCCGCGACTGTCTCGTGCGGCTCGTCTTTTTCTGGTACTGATCCCCTGAGTGGGGAGTTCGGTGTTGGCTGAACGAGGGCGCGCCGTTTCCGATGACGTTGGAAGTGCGTCCCTGCGACGCCTCACAAGCGTATCTGCATGTGCTCGAAAACGCTTCGGCAGCAGAACGGTTCATTGAGATCGCGATCCCCGACAACGAGCGCGCCGTGAGGGTCGCCGCTGACAACGGTGCGCCCGTTGCTGCCGCCAATGTGTGGTCCTACGTCGGAACGGAAGAGGGTGACTTGGGGAACACACGATCCTGGGGCATACTGAGCCTGCCCCGGTTCCGTGCACAGGTTAACGGTTGAGCGTCGATGTCATAGCGGATCGACGCGGCTTCGATGATACGGCACTGTGGGTTGGTGTGACTTGCGATGCCGCAGCGGTCTCGCGGCGGCGAGCGTCCTCCCCCTCGAGGGGGAGGACTGAGGAGGGGGTGTCAGCCCTCAGAGCAGCGCCGGTGCCGATCTGGCGGGCTTTCTCCTCGAACACTGCGGGAGCGAGGTAGCCGATCGCGGAGTGCCGTCGGCGTGTGTTGTAGAACCCTTCGATGAAGTCGAACACCGCGAGTTCGGC
>DASPHZ010000029.1:0-14380 GCA_035629395.1 Thermoanaerobaculia bacterium | reverse complement strand
TACCCCGAATACCAGGGCTTCGCGCAGAACCGTCCGTCGGGTTACCTCTCCGGCGACCAGCGCCACAAGCTGCGCGCCTGGGCGGCGATGGACTTCTCGCTCGGCCGTTTCGGCACGCTCAACACCAGCATCCTGCAGCGCTTCGACTCGGGTACGCCGTACTCGGTCTCGTTCGCGGCCACGCCGGTCGCGGATCCGAGCGCGGGTGACGCTTCGGATTTCTTTGGCTACAACGCCCCCCCGACCACCGTCACGTACTTCGTCGGCGAGCGCGGTTCGCTTCGCTGGGACGACGTGTCGGCGACGGACATCGCCCTGAACTACCGCCTGCCGATCAGCATCGTGCAGCTGTTCTTCGAGGGCGAAGTCGTCAACGTCTTCAACGAGCAGGCGCAGATCGCCGGCAACGTTGCAGTCTCCCGTACCGGTCTCGCCTTCAATCCGTTCACGACGGAGCCGAAGGCCTGCCCGCTCGGCCTCGCCACCTCGGCGTGCGCCGCCCAGGGTTATCACTACCGCTTTGCGCAGGGCACCGCGCCGGGCTCGAACTTCGGTGAAGCCCGCAACGCCGCCGACTACCAGACGCCGCGCACCTACCGCTTCTCGGTCGGTCTGCGCTTCTAGTTCTCGGTCACACGCAGTAGCATCGACGCCCCGGCCTCACGGCCGGGGCGTTTTTCTTTCAAGAGACCTTCATGCAACGATTCACGGCTCTCCTTCTGGCGCTGCTCGCCGCGAGCGCCTGCTCGCGCGGTGAGCGGGCGGCGTCGCAGTCCGGCGGTGCTCCCGTCATCCTCATCTCGATCGACACGCTGCGCGCGGACCGGCTTCCGGCTTATGGCTATCGCGGCGTCGAGACTCCCGCCATCGACGCATTGCGCCGCGACGCGATCCTCTATCGCAACGCGTGGTCGCACTGCCCGATGACACTGCCGTCGCACGTGTCCGTGCTCACGGGCCTGCTGCCGCCGCAACACGGTGTGCGCAATAACCTCGGCTACACGTTCGACGGCTCGAAGCACGTGTCGCTGCCGAAGCTGCTAAAGCAGTCCGGCTACGCGACGGGCGCCGCGGTGTCGGCATATGTGCTGCGCGGGAGCACCGGGCTCGGCGCGGAATTCGACATGTACGACGAGGTGGTCTCCACACGTGCGGACGTTTCGGTGGGGGAGCTGCAGCGCTCCGGTGACGTGACCGTGGCGTCGGCGGAACGGTGGATCGCGCAGAACGCGCAGCAGCCGTTCTTTCTCATGCTGCACCTCTTCGAGCCGCACACGCCTTACGCTGCTCCGGAGCCGTTTCGCTCGAAGTACGCGCATGCGCCGTATGACGGTGAGATCGCGGCGGCGGATGCGCTGGTGGGGCGTCTGATCGAATCGCTGAAGCGCAGCGGCATTTACGATCGCGCACTCATCGTGGTCCTCTCCGATCACGGCGAAGGCCTCGGAGATCACGGCGAGCAGGAACACGGTGTGTTTCTGTACCGCGAGGCGTTGCACGTGCCGCTCATCGTCAAGTTGCCGAACGCCGAGCGCGCGAACACGACGGTCGAGGAGAACGTCCAGCTCATCGACGTCTATCCGACGGTCGCCGCGATCGCCGGCGCGAGCGTGCCGCAGGCGGTGCAGGGCAAATCGCTGCTCGGTACGCTCGATGCGCAACGCGGCGCGTACGCGGAGACGCTGCTGCCGCGCCTCCACTTCGGCTGGAGCGACCTCCAGTCCCTCGTGAGCGGACGCCATCATTTCATTCAGGCCCCGCGGCCGGAGCTGTTCGACTTCGTCGCCGATCCGCGCGAGCAGAAGAACGTGCTCACCGACGAACGCCGGCGCTACGCGGCGATGCGGCAGGAGCTGCATACGTTCGCCGCCGAAGCCACGGCGCCAACCGCGGTGAGCAAGGAAGAAGCGGAGAAACTCGCGGCGCTCGGCTACATCGGTTCGATGCGCGAAGACACCGGCGGCGAGCTGCCCGATCCGAAGGATCACATCGGAGAGCTCGACGAGCTGCGTCTCGCCGCGAAAGCGGAAGAGGAAGGCCGCGCGGGTGAAGCGATGCAGCGATATCGTGCGCTGCTCGAGAAGAATCCAAAGCTCACCGACGCGTGGATCCGTCTGGCGACGTTCTACGAGAAGGCGGGAGAAGCCGCGCGCGCGGAAGACGCGTACAAGGAGGCCATTCGGACGGCGCCTTCGCTCGCGCCCGGATTGGCGCTGTCGCTCGGCAATCTGCAATTGCGCAGCGGGAAGCTCGATGACGCGGCGGCGCACGCGCAACTCGCCGTCGGCCGCCCGACCTCCGCGAGCGGCGCGCACCTCCTGCTCGCTCGCGTTGCGTTGCGGCGAGGCAACGCGGCCGAGGTGGAGCGGGAGTCGCAGCTCGCGGCGCAGGATCCGGCGCGGCGTGCGGAAGCGGGCGTGCTCCTCGCGCAACTGCGTGTGGCGCAAGGGCGCTTTGCGGAGGCGCTGCAGGTGCTCGAGGGTGTGCGCGGCGGCGCCGGCGGAGCATCGGTGCTCGATCTCGCGGCGACGAGCGGGGACGCTCTGGCGCGCATGAACCGCGTGGCCGAAGCGGAGCAGGCGTTCCGCGCGGAGCTCGCGGCGTTCCCGAACAACCGCGACGCCTACACGAAGCTGGCGATTCTCTACGTCACGCTCGATCGCGTCGAAGATGCCGAGCGCACGCTCGAGCAGATGTTCGCCGCGAACCCCACACGCTCGACGGCGATCCTCGCCGCCGAGACGTGGGGTGTGCTGGAAAATCGAAGCGCCGCTGCGCGATGGAAGGCGCGAGCGGCGCGGTTCGAATGAAGCAGCGTCAGTTTCGCGACGTCAGCATGTGCCACTCCGGGTTTTCCCGCACGTAAGCGGGGCGCTTGTCCCGGATGTGGTGGTTGACCGTGTTCACTTCCGACGCACCGTCCAGCATGAGCTGGAACTTCGTGAGCATCGACTTCTGCACCGCCTTCGGCAGGCCGCGCAGGTCATCCACGAGGCGCTGCGCCGCGCACTCGTCTTCGTCGAGCTCCCACGGCGCAATCTGCCGCTCGACCGTGCCGCCGAAGAACTCGGCCTCGGTCAGGCCGTACACGGCCAGCATTCTCTTGAGCTGCGCGAGCTTGAGCGAGCCGATACGCTGCCCCGTCTCGAACGAGCTGATGGTCTTTTCTCCGACTCCCGACAGCTTCGCCACGTCTTTCTGGCTCAGGCCGCGGAGTCTGCGGATTTCACGGAGTTTCAATACGAGATCCATGGCTTCCTCACCTAATTCCACTGTCCAATCAGAAGCGTTCAACTACGAAAAGCGCCTCATGAGACCGACCACCACGCCCTGCACCGCGACGTCCCGCGCGGCTGCGTAGATGGGGCTCATCATCGAGTTCGCCGGCTGCAGCCGCACTCGATCTCCTTCGCGATAGAGGCGTTTGAGCGTCACTTCACCGTTGACGTTCGCGACGACCATCTCACCGTTGTCCGCGAGCTCGCGGCGCGAGATGATCACCAGGTCTCCGTCGAGGATTCCGTCATCGACCATCGAATCGCCGCGGACTTTGAGGACGTAGTTCTCGCCGCGGGTCGTGAGGTGCTCGGGCACCGTGATGGTCTCGTCTGAAACGTCGACGTCGAGGGGACGACCAGCCGCGATGTAGCCGAAGAGAGGCAGCTCGCGCGCGTTCGAGCCGCTTTCCTTCGCCTTTGCCGCCGCCGGCTTCTCCGCTGCCGATTCCGGATCGAGGAGCTCGACTCCGCGCTTCTGATTCCAGTCGCGCCGGATCAAACCCTTCTTTTCGAGCAGCGAAAGATGCTTGTAGACCGTCCCGTAGGAGGAGAACCCGAAGTGATCGCAGATTTCCCGATGGGTCGGGGCGATTCCGCGTTCTTTCTGGAACTCCCTGATGAAGTTCAGGATGTCCCGTTGCCGTTCCGTCAGATATCTCATTACCGCCTCAATGGGGCACAATGTAGGCGGTAATAGGGCGAAAGTCAAGCGTAAGTAGCGGAAACGAGGCGTAAAGTTTCGCCCACTCCAAAACAAAAAGCCACCTCCGAAAGAGGTGGCTTCCTGCCGCACGCTGCCCGAACGCTAGTCGAGCTTGATGGCTTTCTTGGTCTTGTCGCGGCGCGACGATTCCTTCGCCGCGTACTCGGCCTCGCAGCCGTCCTGGTCGACCATGACGCAGCCGAGGTACTCGGAAATCTCCATGAGTACGGCGCGGATCGCCTTGCCCGTCGGGGTCTTCTCGTACTGTCCGAGGTCGCCGCCGAAGCCGCCACGGTAGACGCCGACGCTCATGCCGCTGCTGCTCGCACGCGCTTCCACGGTGCGCGTGAACGCGACTTCGCCCGTGGTCGTGTCGACGACGCGGAGATCGACCGCAAGGTACGCATCCTCTTTCTTCCCGCCGACGCTGATGCCGCGGAAGCTGAGGCCACCGCCGGTGCCCTTCACGTCGCTCTCGAACGCGCTGAGCGTGCCGATCACGAGGTACTGCGCGCCCGTGACCTGTCCGATCTTGGCGCCGGTCGATTTCTTGATGCGGCCGGAATCGGCGAGGTCCTGCTCGTCGAGGACCTTGTCGAGCTTCTCGCGCTCGACGACCTTGAATTTGCCCGTGCCGGCCAGCTCGTTCGAGAGCATGCCCGCGAGCTCCTCGCCCACGCTGCCGCTCCACCAGCCGGCCGACGTGTCATTCTTGAACTCCGCGACGCCGATGGCCGGCTTCGCCGCGAGCGCCGTGCCCGCGATGAACAGACTGACAGCTACAAAGAGAGATTTGATTCGCATTCTGGATTTTCCTCGTTCCCCGATTTGGTGATGCGCAATCTAAGTTGGACGATCGGTGAACGCAGTGATCTCGCTCACCGATTTCACCCATACGCCAATTTTAGTGGTTCACGGCATCATCGCAGGTTTCGAGGACCGCGTCTCCCCACATCTCGACGCGGTTGCGGCCGCGGTTCTTCGCCGAGTACAGCGCGCGGTCGGCACGTTCGATGAGCATCGAAGGGCTGAGGATCTCGTCCGCCGGCGCTTCCAGCCCCGCGATTCCGATCGACGCCGTGACGACGATCGACGAATCACCGCACGTGAGCTGCGTCGACTCGAGCCGGTGCCGGATGCGCTCCGCCACGATCGTCGTGTTGCCCGGCTTCGTCTCCGGCAGCACGATGCAGAACTCCTCGCCACCGTAGCGTCCCGGCACGTCATACACGCGGCAGCTCTCGCGGAGCAGCTTGCCGATCGATTGCAGCACCTGATCGCCGGCCGTGTGCCCCCACGTGTCGTTGATGCGTTTGAAGTGATCGATGTCGAGCATGAGCAGCGACATCGGCGAGCCGTGGCGCAGCGAGCGATTCAATTCGCTGTCGAGTTTTTCGATAACGAACCAGCGGTTGTACAGCCCCGTCAGCGAGTCCTTCGACGACACCTCGGACAGCGAACGATTGCGTACGACGAGGTCGAGGTTCTCGCGCTGCAGGCTGAGCATGCGCTGTTCGAGCTCGCGGTAGCGCTCCTCGCTCTCCCCCGCCATGCGCACGACGTCGAACAGGCTCTGGATCAGCCGGCGCTCGCTTTCGGTGAACGGCGCTCCGTCCTGCGCGACGATGGCGACGCGCGGCGCGTGCAGCCGCACGGCGAACGCTTTGCCCGCTTCGGCGGACTGCGCGTCGACGAGCGTGAGGGGTCGTTTCAGCAATTCGGCCACGGGCTCGAGAAGCCGCGCCGCCGCGCGTTCGATCTGCATAATGGGCGTCCTGTATCGAGAGAGCGCGCAGTATCGCGCACACGCCGCGCGTGCCGCAACGCGCAAAACTGGAAGTCGGACTCTGCTTCAGGCGCGCTGTTCGATCTTGAATCGATTGACGCCTGCACGGATCTCGTCACCCGCGTGCACTTTTGTATTCCGCGCGGGGAGCGTGTTGAGAAAGGTGCCGTTGCGGCTGCCGAGGTCTCGGACGCGGACCGTGCCGTCCTCTTCGCGGAGGATCTCGAAGTGGCGGCGCGAAAGAAACTCGTCGGGCACGCGCACGTGACCTTCGCGCCCGACGACGAGCCCGTTCTGCGGCACTTCGAATTCCTGCCCGTGGAGCGGACCTTCGACGCAGATCAGAACGACGCGCGAGATCGCCGCGCGTTGCGTCGTGCGGGCCGCGCGCATCTTCGCCGCCAGCTCCGATTCGTCCGTGATCGAGGATGCGTCGAGCGTGATCGGCTCGACGGGCGCTCCCGGCTCCTCCGTCGGCTCCACGCTCACCAGTGCGGAGCCGACGCGCAGCAGATGCACGCCGCTCTCGATGACCGCCTCGTTCACCGGTTGCCCGTCGAGGAACGTGCCCATGTGCGAGTCGGCATCGCGTACGACGAGGTTGTCGCCGCGCACGGAGATCGAGCAGTGGCGGATCGACAGCTCCGCTTCCGCGAGCTCGACATGGCACCCTTTGCGTCCGATCCACAGCGGATGCTCGTGAATGGTGAAGACGGTGTTGACCGACTCGTTCACGCCGCGCGCCACGATGCGCACCGACCGCGGACGCATGGCCGCGATCATCGGCTCGCTGTGCCGCTGCTCCTCGGCCGCCGCAGCCGCCTCGACGCGATACGGCTTCATGTCGATCTCGCGGATCTGCTCGACGTTCACGAGCCGCGCGAGCACCGCGGCCTTGCTGCCGGAAAGCCACTCGCCGCAATGGCACGTGGCGATCGAATTCGGCAAACGAACCGCGATCACACCCGGCACGTCGTACGCCTGCCCGCACTTCGGGCAGCGGATCAGAGGCATGGGCGGATGATAGCAAGTACAGCTTTAGAGCTTTAAAGCTTTAGAGGTCTAGAGCTATCATCCGCCCGGTCCTATGCTGGTCGGCCAAGAAGACTCGGATGTGCGGTTCGGGCTGCGTGCGAAGTTCGTCATCGGCTTTGCGGTGCCCACCGCTCTCATTGCATTGCTGCTGCTCGGGCTGCAGCAGTGGCTCGTGCGGCGCGCGATGATCGCGCAGACGGTGGAGCAGGGGAGGGCGATCGTGCAGACGGTCGAGGCCACCGCCGGCTACTACGTCCTCTTCGGCCTCACCGACGACCTCCGCAACATCGCCACGGACCTCGGCCGCAACCAGTCCGTCGAGTACGCGGAGTTCCTCGACGCCAACCGCAAGGTCCTCGCGGCGTCGAAGCCGGCCGTACCGCCGGTGCTCGCCGGCCACACGTCGCCGCGCGCCAACGGTGAGGTCATCGGCGAAGACCTGCACCTCTACACCGTCCCGTTTTACGAAACGAAAGCGGACGCCGCGAATCCGAACGCGACACCGAAAGGCTACTTCCGCCTGCTCATGAACGAGTCGCAGGCGAACGCAGCGCTCGCCTCGCTCCGCCGCTGGAACCTCGGCATGACGGTGCTGATCCTCGCCCTCGCGGGCACGCTCGCGTGGTTTGCGTCCGGACTCATCGTCCGCCCCATCCTCGCCCTCGTCGAAACCGCGCGCCAGCTCGCGAAAGGCGACCTCACGCAGCGGGCGAAGGCTGGCGCACGCGACGAGATCGGTGCGCTCGCCGAAGCGTTCAACAGCATGGCCGGCAATCTCGAGCGGACCGTGAAGAGCCTCGTGCAGTCGCAGTCGAAGCTCAAGTCCGTCGTCGAGACCGTCGACACGCGCTCGCAGACGATGATCGCCCGCGTCGACGAACAGCGCGCCATCATCGACGACACCTACAACTCCATCGATCAGCTCAACAACGGCGTACGCAAGATCACGGACAACGTCGAAGCGCTCTCCGCCTCATCGGAAGAGACGTCGTCGTCGATGCTGGAGATGGTCGCGTCGATGGAGGAAGTGAGCCGCCACACCGACACGCTGTGGGGCTCGGTCGAAGACACCGCCTCCGCGACACACGAGATGGTCTCCTCGATCAACGAGGTCGATCAGAACGCGTCGTACCTCACGAACTTCGTCACCGACACCTCCTCCTCGATGGTGGAGATGTCGGCCTCGATCGCGCAGGTCGAAGCGAACGCCGCGCGCTCGTACGATCTCACCCTGGCCGTCGCCGACGCCGCCGAATCGGGGATGAGCGCGGTGCGCGAGACGATCGAGGGGATGGAGCAGATCCGCCAGTCCGTCATCGAAGCGAACAGCGTCGTCGGACGGCTCGGCGATCGTTCGGTCGCCATCGGCAAGATCCTCAACGTCATCGAAGACGTCGCCGAGCAGACGAACCTCCTCGCCCTCAACGCCGCCATCCTGGCCGCGCAGGCGGGCGAGTACGGCAAAGGCTTCTCCGTCGTCGCTGCCGAGATCCGCGAGCTCTCCGAGCGCACGGCCTCGTCGACGCGCGACATCGCGAACCTCATCCGCGCCGTGCAGGAAGAAGTCGGCAACGCGTTGCGCGCCACGTCCGCGGGCTCGTCGCTCGTCGAGAACGGCGTTGCGCTCTCGCATCAGGCAGGGAAGGCGCTGAACAACATCCTCGAATCGGCGTCGAAGGCGTCGAACATGGGGAAGGAGATCGCGTCCGCCACGCGCGAGCAGGCCGTCGGCAGCGAGACCGTCACGCGCGCCGTCGATCGCCTGCAGACGATGGTCGGCCAGATCAACTCCGCCACGCGCCAGCAGGCCCAGGGCTCCGACCACATCCTCCGCGCCGTCGAGCAGATGCGCGAAGTCACAAAGTACGTGCGTCAGGCGATGGTCGAGCAGAAGTCCGGCTCGTCGATGATCTCCGCCGCCGCGGAGCGCATGATCGAGATGATCCACGAGATCTTCCAGGTCGCCGCGAATCAGGCCAACGAGAGCGAGAAGATCGTGGCCACGATGCAGCAGGTGCGCGCCATCGCCGACGGCAACCGCGACTCGGCCGGCGACATGAGCAACGCCATCAGCCTCCTCAACGACGCCATCCGCAGCCTGGATGACGAAGTGCGCAAATTTCGAGTGCGGGCATGAGCGCGAGCGAGCTTCGCCTCATCACCTTCCGCGTCGGCCCCGAGACGTTCGTCCTCGACATCATGGCCGTGCGCCAGATCGTGCCGTACAGCGGCTCGACGTCCGTCCCCACGGCGCCGCGTTTCGTCGAAGGCATCATCGTGTTGCGCAACGAGGTCATCCCGATCATCGACCTGCGCACGCGGCTCTATCCGAGTCTCGACAAAGCGGACAACCCGCTCGTCCTCATCACGCACAGCGGCGCCGGCGTCATCGGACTCAAAGTCGACGAGGTGCGCCGCATCGTCACCGTCGACGCCGACGCCTTCCTCCCGCCGCCGACGCTCGTGCGCGGCATCCGCGGCGAGCTGCTGATCGCGGTCGTCCCGCACGGCGAGGAGGTCTATCTCCTCATCGACGTCGAGAACGTCCTCTCCGGCGACGAGAAGACGGAGCTCGCGGAAGCGGAGCTGGACGCTACTCCTCAGCCTCGGACGTAGGCTCGTCGCGGCGCTGGTCCTTGCGATAGCCGTACGGACAATGACGGCATCCCGACTCGCAGCAATAGCCACGCTCGCGCAGGAACTTCTCCGTGAAAACGAGGAAACGTCCTTCGTAATAGAAGTCGACGCCTTCGATGAGCCGTCCGGACATGGTGTTGTATTCTTCGCGCCGTGTTCTCGCGCTCCCGCCTGCTGCAACTCACGGAAGCGATGAACGGCAAGCTGGTCGTCGTCTACGGCGACATCGTAGCGGACCGCTTCATCTACGGCACGCCCAAACGCATCTCGCGTGAGGCGCCGGTGCTCATCCTCCGGCAGTACCGCGACGACGTCCTCCTCGGCGGTGCCGGCAACGCGATCAACAACATCTTTTCCCTCGGCGGCCTGCCCGTCCCAGTCTCGGTCCTCGGACGCGATGCCGAGGCGGACAAACTGGTGGGACATCTGACGGAGAACGGCATCGAATGCGGCGGCATCCTCCGCACCGATCGCTACAAGACGCCGACCAAAGTACGCATCCTCGGCGGCATGCCGCACGCCAGCCGCCAGCAGATCGTGCGCTACGACATCGAGGACAAGTACACGATGACGCAGCAGGAAGGGGAGGCCTTCTCCTCGGTGCTGCGCGACGCGATCGGCATGAGCCACGCGGCGCTCATCAGCGACTACGGCTACGGCGTCGTGCGCCCGCACGTCGTCGCCAACCTCACCCATTACGCGGGCAGCAAAGCCGTCACCCTCGACTCGCGGTACGACCTCCTCGACTATCCCGGCGTCACCGCCGCGACACCGAACGAAGAAGAAGCCGCGGCCGCCGCCGGCACTTCGCTCTGGAACGGGGAAGAGGAGAAGATCGACGAGGTCGCGCTGACGCTGCAGCAGAGCCTCGACTGCGAGGCCGTCCTCATCACGCGCGGCAGCCGCGGCATGGCCCTCCTCGAACGCGACTCGCGCGATCCCCTCAAGATTCCGGTCTACGGCACCGACCAGGTCGCGGACGTCACCGGCGCCGGCGACACCGTCATCGCCACCTTCACCCTCGCCCTCGCCGCCGGTGCCAGCTTTGCCGAAGCGGCCAAGCTCGCGAACTACGGCGGCGGCATCGTGGTGATGAAGATGGGCACCGCCACGGTGTCGAATGACGAACTGCGGCATGCGATCGAGAGGGATGAAGGATTGAATGAGTAGTTGCTGGTTGCTCGTCGCTGGTTGCTTGCGAAGCATCGCACTGGCGACACCGCAGCCGCGAGCCGGCGCGTCGCAAGCAACCAGCAACAGCAACCAGGAACATCATGAACGCCCCCATCCTCCCCGAACCCCCCCTCCTCGACGCCCTCAACGCCGAGCGTCGCGCGGGCCGCTCCATCGCCTTCGCCAACGGCGTCTTCGACCTCCTCCACGTCGGGCACATCCGCTATCTGCAGGATGCTTCGCGCGTCGCGGACATCCTCGTCGTCGCCGTGAACGGGGATGACTCCGTACGCGAGCTGAAAGGTCCCTCGCGTCCGTTGATGCCCGAAGCCGAGCGTGCGGAGCTCGTGTCCGCGATTCGCGGCGTCGCATACGTGACCATCTTTCACGAGCGCAGTCCCGCGCGCCTCATCGGCGTGCTCCGTCCCGACTTTCAGTGCAAGGGCACCGACTACACGCCCGACTCCGTCCCGGAAGCGGAGATCGTGAAATCGTATGGCGGGAAGGTCGTCATCGTCGGCGATCCGAAAGACCACTCCACGACCGACCTGCTGCAAAGGATGAAGGCGGACGGATGAAGGATGTCCTCGTGCTGCGGCTGTCGGCACTCGGGGACGTCATTCACACGATTCCCGCCGTGGCTGGCCTGCGCAACGCGCATCCGCACGCGCGGATCCGCTGGGTGGTCGAGGCACCGTATCGCGAGCTTGTGGAGATCGTGGCCGGCGTCGAAGCCGTTCCCGTGCGTCTGAAGAAACGCGAGCTTTCCCTCCAAGCGATGAAAGGCTCCGACACCGCCATCGACTTTCAGGGCCTCATCAAATCCGCCGCACTGGCCTGGCTCTCCGGAGCGAAGCGCCGCATCGGCTTCGACCGCCACGCCATCCGTGAAAAGCCCGCCCTCCTCTTTACGAACGACAAGGTGCACGTCGACACGACGAAGCACGTGATCGAACAGAACCTCCAGCTCGCGGGCGTCGCGTACACCGAAGGCCACTGGCGTGCGTACCCCACCGAAGTCGCCGGTTTCGGCGGCGACATCGTCCTCCTCCCCGGCGCGGGAAAGCCGAACAAGCTCTGGCCCGTGGAGCGTTTTCGCGAGCTCGCGCAACGCCTCGGCCCGAGAGCGCTCGTCGTCTGGGGACCGGGCGAACGCGAGCTCGCCGAAGCGATCGGCGCGCGCATGGCCCCTCCCACCAACCTCCGCGAGCTTGCCTGGCTCCTCGCGCACGCGCAGCTCGTCATCGGCGCCGACACCGGTCCGCTCCACCTCGCCGAAGCCCTCGGCACGAAGGTCGTCGGCCTCTACGGACCGACCGATCCGCGCCGCAACGGCCCCTACCGTCAGCTCCACCACGTCGTCGAGCGCTACCGTACGACGAAATGGATGGAATCGATTTCTGTTGAAGAGGTCATGACACTCGTCGATAAGGTGAGTGCGGAGTGAGTTTCCTCACCGCGGCCCTGCTCGCGGCGGCGATGCTCATCACCACGCCCCCGGCCCTCGAAGACATCTTCCAGAAAGGCGAGACCCTCGACTACACCGTCACGTGGATGAAAGTCACGGGCGGCACCGCGCGCATGACCATCGCGCCGCAGGGGGAGGATCGCTACCGCATCACGTCCGTCGCCAAGTCCAGCGGCGGTCTCGGGCGATTGTTCAAGATTCGTGACGAGATCGAGACCCTCGTCGCCCGCGAAGACTTTTCCACGTTGCGCATCTCGAAAAACCTCGACGAGCGCGGCGACAAGATGGTCGAGACCACCACCATCGAAGGCGGTGTGGCCACGCGCAAGCGCAAGAAGGTGCGCAAGCTGGCGGTGCCGCGTCCCATCTTCGACCCGATCTCCGTCATCTACCACGTCCGCAAGTTCGACCTCACGCCCGGCAAGACCTACGAGCTCACGCTCTACGCGGACCTCAAGCTCTACACCGTCCACGCGCGCTGCATCCGCAAAGAGCTCGTGCAGACGCCGGCCGGCACGTTCACCACGGTCCTCGTCGAGCCGGAGATGCTCAACGCCAACGGCGAGCCGAAGGAAGAGAAGCTCTTCATCTGGTACACCGACGACGAGCGCCGCCTGCCCGTCCGCGTGCGCACCGAAGTGAAGTTCGGCAGCGTGACGGCCACGCTCACCAGCGTGACTTCCGGCGTGACCACCATCGATCCCCCGCCGCTGCCCCCGCCGGCAAAGACAAAGTGACGGGTGCTAAACTCGCCGGACGGTTCTCGACCGGCTTTATTGGCCACTGACCCCAGGAGTTCTTGGAACAACACGTATGAGCGTTCGTCTCGGTGAGTTGCTCACCAAAGCGAGCCTGATCACCCAGGATCAGCTCAAGGAAGCCCTTCGCGTCCAGAAGGAGACCGGCGGCAAGCTCGGCGAGACGCTGATCAAGCTCGGCTTCGTCTCGGAAGAGGACATCACGGAGTGCCTCTCCCAGCAGTTCGGCGTGCCGTCGATCAACCTCCAGCACTTCGAGATCGACGCGAGCGTCATCAAGCTCATCCCCGCCGACGTCGCCCGCAAATACAACATCCTCCCGGTCAACAAGACCGGCGCCACGATCACCATCGCCATGGCCGATCCGACGAACGTCTTCGCCATGGACGACATCAAGTTCATGACCGGCTACAACGTCGAGCCGGTCGTGGCTTCCGAGCTCGGGATCAAGGCGGCCATCGACAACTACTACGGCACCACCTCCTCCCTCGAGCTCAAGAAGGTCATGGAGGACCTGCAGACGCAGGAGACCGCCGACCTCGAGGTGCTCGAGGAAGACGAGGAGCTCGACGTCACCGCGCTCGCGGACTCCGCGGAAGAAGCGCCCGTCGTCAAGCTGTGCAACCTCATTCTCACCGACGCCATCAAGCGCGGCGCCTCCGACATCCACATCGAGCCCTACGAGAAGGAGTACCGCGTCCGCTTCCGCATCGACGGCATCCTCTACGAGATCATGAACCCGCCCCTGAAGCTCAAGGACGCCATGACCTCGCGCATGAAGATCCTGTCGAAGCTCGACATCTCGGAAAAGCGCCTGCCGCAGGACGGCCGCATCAAGCTCAAGATCAAGCTCGAGGACAAGAACAAGGAGCTCGACTTCCGCGTCTCCGTCCTCCCGACGCTCTTCGGCGAGAAGATCGTCATGCGTCTCCTCGACAAGGACAACCTCCGCCTCGACATGACCAAGCTCGGCTTCGAGCAGGAGTCGCTGACGCGCTTCGAGGAAGCGATCTTCAAGCCGTGGGGGATGGTGCTCGTCACCGGTCCCACCGGCTCCGGCAAGACGAACACGCTCTACTCCGCGCTCTCGAAGGTCAATTCGCCGGAAGTCAACATCATGACCGCGGAAGACCCGGTGGAGTTCAACCTGCCGGGCATCAACCAGGTGCAGATGAAAGAGGCCATCGGTCTCAACTTCGCGGCGACGCTGCGCTCGTTCCTGCGCCAGGATCCGAACATCATCCTCGTCGGCGAGATCCGCGACTTCGAGACCGCCGAGATCGCGGTCAAGGCGGCGCTCACCGGTCACCTCGTCCTCTCTACGCTTCACACCAACGACGCGCCGAGCACGATAAACCGGCTGATGAACATGGGTATCGAGCCGTTCCTCGTCGCCAGCTCGCTCAACCTGGTCTGCGCGCAGCGGCTGGTGCGCAGGATCTGCAAGAACTGCACGGAACCGCATCCGACTCCGGCTCCGGCGCTGTTGCAGGCGGGCTTCTCGGCCGATGACGCCAATGTAGTGGTGCCGAACCGCGGCCG
>DASPHZ010000028.1:0-102340 GCA_035629395.1 Thermoanaerobaculia bacterium | reverse complement strand
CGGAGAAGCACCGTAGAATCGCGTGCGGCCGGAATTTCGATTTTTGATTTTCCATTTTCCAGTTCGCTTCAACCAGCCGGAGAGATGGGTGAGTGGCTGAAACCAGCGGTTTGCTAAACCGCCGTAGGGCCTTAAAGCTCTACCGAGGGTTCGAATCCCTCTCTCTCCGCCATCTTCCTTCCTTCTTTCCCCCTCCTTCGAAATCGTCTGACACCGTACGCGACGGCACGTTTCGTGCTCGACCATAACCCGCCTCGATAGCAGGGGGGACAGCAGTCAGACACTAGATTCAGAACCCGAAGGAGACACTGACAATGGCAACCAGTAAGCGCGGTTTTGCGTCGATGGACCCATCGAAGCAGCGTGAGATTGCGAGCAAGGGCGGCCGTGCGGCCCATGCAAAAGGGACGGCGCACGAGTTCACGTCCGATGAGGCCCGCGTCGCCGGGCGCAAGGGTGGAGAGGCAGTGAGCCGCGATCGCGCGCACATGGCCGCCATCGGCCGCGAGGGCGGACACAGCCGTGGCGCGCGTGCGCGTGCCGCAGCCGGCAGCTCCGGCAACACCGACGTCGCACAGGGCACCGGCTCGCAGCCGTTCGTCCGCCAGGCGA
Source organism: Thermoanaerobaculia bacterium (assembly GCA_035629395.1). GTDB lineage: Bacteria > Acidobacteriota > Thermoanaerobaculia > Gp7-AA8 > Gp7-AA8 > QHVT01. The sequence continues at coordinate 101,728 of DASPHZ010000028.1, read as the reverse complement.
ACGAAGAGCGCAGCGGATTCGAGTCCGGCAACCGCGGCAGCAGCAACAGCGGCTCGTCGCGCAACGAATCGCGCTCCGGTGACGAGGGCAGCTCGTTCTCGTCCGACCGCGGCGAGAGGATCTGAGCGATTTCCTGTGGCGCCGGCTGGAAGCGGCCGGCGCTACACCTCTTCGAGCCGGTTAGCGGCCTCGCTTCCGAGCCAGCCGGTGATCACCGTCAGCAGTACGCCCAGGCCCGAGATCGCGATGGCAATCGTCTCCGGGTATCCCGGCACGTCGCGCCGCACGATCCAGCTCGCGGCGAACAGCAGCGCTACGACGAGCGTCCCGCCTCCGTGCCACGTACCGATCGCGCGCGCCCGCGTTCCGCGCGGAATGCGCAGCAGCTCGACGATGCCGGTCAGCGACGCGAGCACGCTGCCGATCACGCCCGCGAAAATCAGCCGCCACGCCACGAGGCCGAGCTCCGCGCGTCCGGTGGCGAGCCAGCCGAGGTCGAAGAAGAACGAGGTGGCGAGAAGGCCGAGCGGAAAGACGCTGAGGATGCGATGGATCTTCATCGCCGCTCGAACGCCTGCTTCAGCACTTCCGCCAGATGCAGCGTCGTGCGTCCCGTCTCCTGCTCGATCTGCTCGCGGCAACTGAAGCCGTTGGCGAGGATGAGCGTCTCGGCGTCCGCCTCGCGCACCATCGGCAGGATCACGCGCTCGCCGATCTTCACGGAGAGATCGTAGTTCTTCTTCTCGAACCCGAACGCCCCCGCCATGCCGCAGCAACCGGAGTCGGGATGCGTGAGATCCAATCCCATCTTCCGCAGCATCGCCTCCTCCGAATCGAAGCGCATCACGGCCTTGTGATGACAGTGCGCCTGCACGAGCGCTTTTTTCTCGAGGCGCGGCAGCTCGACGTTCTCTCTCGCCAGAAATTCGCTGAGCGTCATCGCCGAGGAAGCGAGTTTGCGGGCGAGCTCGTCTTTCGGAAAGAGATTCAGCAGCTCGTCGCGGAAGACGGCCACGCAGCTCGGCTCGAGGCCGACGATCGGCAGACCTGCTTCGAGCTCGGGACGGAGAACGTCCATCGTCTCCTGCAGTAGTTTTTTCGCGCGGGGAACGAAGCCCCAGTCGTAGAGCGGACGGCCGCAGCAGACGCGTTTGCGCGGGATGGTGACTTCGTAGCCGAGACGCGTGAGCACTTCGGAGGCGGCGAGGGCGGTCTCGGGGCGGAAATGATTGTTGAAAGTGTCGGGCCAGAGGACGACTTTGCCTCTCACCCCGCCCTTCTCCCCGTTTTCCGGGAAGAGGGAGCGGAACGTCCGCCGTGCAAATCGCGGCATGTGGCGTTTTCGCGCGATGCCAGCGAAGGGTTTACCCAGCTTCATGAGGATGTTGGCCAGAAACGGGGTGTATTGCGCGATGCCGGCCCACCAGTAGATGAGCCCCATCGTGTAGGCCGGAAGGGGACGGAGCTTCCCCTCGTAGTAGTGCGAAAGGAACTCCGCTTTCCACGTCGCCATGTCGACCTGGGTCGGACAGTCGCCCTTGCAACCTTTGCATGCGATGCAAAGGTCGAGTGCATCTTTTACCGCTTCGTTCTGCCACGAGCGCGGGATCGTCTCCCCCTCGAACATCTCGAACAGCAGGCGCGCGCGGCCGCGCGTCGAGTGCTCTTCCTCGCGCGTGACCTGGTAACTCGGGCACATCGTCCCGCCGTCGAGACGCCGGCAGCGGCCGACGCCGACGCAGCGCAGGACGGCGTGATTCATCCGCCCCCAGTCCTCCCCGAACTGAAAGTGCGTTTCCGGATTCCACGGCGCGTAGTCGCGGCCGAGGCGGAGGTTCTCGTCGATTTCGTACGGGGTGATGAGCTTCCCCGGGTTCATCTTCCACTCCGGATCCCAGAGCGACTTGAACTCGCGGAAGGCCTGCATCAGCTCGGGACCGAACATCTTCTCGAGCAGCGCGCCGCGCGCCTGCCCGTCCCCATGCTCGCCGGAGAACGAGCCGCCGTACGACGCGACGAGATCGGCGGCCTCGTTGATGAACGAGCGGAACTTCGCGATGCCCGCGTCATTCGTCAGATCGAAGTTCGTGCGCGTGTGCACGCAGCCGTCGCCGAAGTGGCCGTAGAAATCGCCGCCGTATTCGTAGCGCTCGAGCAGCTTGCGCAGGTCGCGCAGATAGCCGCCGAGTTTCTCCGGCGCGACCGCGGCGTCTTCCCATCCCTCCCACATCAGCGGCTTGCCCGGGACGTGACCGGTCGCGCCGAGGCCCGACTCGCGGACGGCCCAGACGAAGCGCGCTTCCTTCGAGTCGTTGTTGAACACGCGCGTGCGCGGTGGACCGAGATACGCCTCGAGGCGATGCGCTTTCTCCATGGCTTCCGCGAGCGACGCGCCGCCGAATTCAATCAGCAGCCAGCCGCCACCCGGCGGCAGCAGCGCGATCCCGTGCGGGTTCATCTTCTTGAACTGCTGATCGCGCACGAGGAGATCGTCGAAGCCTTCGAGGCCGATGGGACCGAATTCGAGGATGCGCGGAACGTCGTCCGCGGCGTCGTAGACGGTGGGATAGCCCGCCACGACGAGCGCGCGGAACGGCGGACTGTGCACGAGCTTCGTCTTCGCTTCGAGGAAGAGCACGCAGGTCGACTCGCTGCCGACCAGCGCGCGCGCGACATGGAAACCGTTCTCGGGCAGCAGCTCGTCGAGGTTGTAGCCGGACACGCGCCGCGGGATCTTGGGGAACCTGGCACGGACGAGGTCCGCGTACTGGTCGCGAATGTTCTTGAGGCCGAGGTAGATCTCGCCGCGGCGGCCGCCTTCCTGGATGATCGACTCGAGCTCCGCGTCGCTCGTCGCGCCGACGCGCATGCGCACGCCGTCGTACGTGAGGATCTCCAGCTCCTCGATGTTGTCGACGGTCTTGCCGGACATGATCGAGTGCACGCCGCACGAGTTGTTGCCGATCATCCCGCCCAGCGTGCATTGCGCGTGCGTCGCCGGATCGGGACCGAACGTGAGCGTGTGTTTTTCCGCCTCGCGGCGCAGGTCGTCGAGGACGATGCCCGGCTCGACCCGCGCGAATCGCGCCTCGGGATTCATCTCCGCGATGTTGTACATGTACTTCGACATGTCGAGCACCACGGCGACGTTGCAGCACTGGCCGGCCAGCGAGGTGCCGGCGCCGCGGCCGAGGATCGGCGCGCCGTACCGGCGGGCGAGGGCGACCGCGGTCATGACGTCCTGCGCATCGCGCGGCAGCACGACGCCGATCGGGACCTGGCGGTAGTTCGACGCGTCGGTCGAATACAGCGCGCGCGAGCCGTCGTCGAAGCGCACTTCGCCGCGGATGGAGTTGCGCAGTTCCTTCGCCAGCGTTGCCGCGTCGACGTTCAGCGACTGCAGGCGGTCGTGATGTTCGACGCGCGCGGGAGCCGGCCGCTCGGAATGCGGGAACGGAACGGGAGGGTAGCGGTTGAACTCACGGCTCACGGGCGCAAAGTGTAAGGGACCGGACAGCTCACGACGCTGCCCGGTCCCTCACGATCATCGCTTTCTCGCAGCTCTTCGTTACCGCGCTACCAGCTTCGAAAAGCGGCTGTTTTTCTTGTCTTGATAAAGGAATGCCAGTTTGTTGCGCTCGAACGCGTCGAACCATTCTTCCCACGAGATGCGCTCGAGCGTTTCGGTGCCGGAGAAGCCGGGATAGTCGATGCGCAGCACGCCGGGATCGCCTTTCTTGCGGCCGGTGCGCCGGACGTGTGCGGGAAACCCGCCACGCGATTCGACCCAGCGCTGGATCTCGCGGCGGTTGGTGGTGGTCTTCGAGGTGCCGCCGGTGCTGCCGGCTGATGATTTCGAAGGGGTGGCTTTCTTCGAGGGCGTGGTCTTCTTCGAAGTGGTCGCTTTCTTCGAAGGCGTGGTCTTCCTCGACGTAGTTGCTTTCTTCGACGTCATGGACTTCTTCGAAGCGGTCGCTTTCTTCGAAGGCGTGGCCTTCTTCGAGGAGGTCGCTGCCTTCTTCGATGCCGACTTCTTCGCGGTGGACGCGCTCTTCGACGACGGCGATGCCTTCTTCGAGGAGGCGCTCGACTTCTTCGACGACGTGGATGCGTTCTTCGAGGAGGTGCTCGACTTCTTCGAAGACGCCGATGCCTTCTTCGAGGAGGTGCTCGCTTTCTTCGACGATGCCGACGCCTTCTTCGCAGAGGTCGCGGCCTGCTTCGATGCAGACTTCTTCGCCGAGCTGCCGCCCTTGCTCGAGCTGCCGGCCTTCTTCGAGCTGCCGCCCTGCTTCGAGCCGGCCGCCTTCGTTGAACCGCCGCCCTTCTTTGCTCCTCTGCCACCGCCACTCTTCTTCGCGGACGTCGTCGCGCGCGACACCAGCTTGTTGAACCGGTTCCCCTCTTCATCCGACAGCAGCAGCGCGAGCTCGTTGCGATCGAACCATTCGAAGAACTCGTCCCACTCGATCTCCTCGAGCGTGTCTTCGCCGGAGAAACCGGGGAAATCGATGCGCAGCACGCCGGGGTCGTTGCCGCTCCCGGTGGCGCTCACGCGCGCGGGGTGGCCTCCGCGCGATTCCACCCATTGCCGGATTTCCTCGTGATCGGTCGTCGGTTGTGCTGTCGCCATCGCAACTCCTTATGTTCGTTCGCGTTCGTGCCGTGCACATCGATTGCCAGCCATGCCACCGTCACGCTGTGACGCGAAGACGCCGAAGGGTCCCGGAATGCGCGGTCCGTGCTCACCGCACGGCTCGCACGGCGGCGATTCTTCGCGGTCTGCGCGGCTCCGAATGACGTGCGTACAATCGCGGCCATGCGCTCCGACTCGAATCTTCTCGCCCGCGCCGGCGCGCGCCTCGCCTCGTTCTGCGAACGCTGGTTCCCCGACGCTTTCGTGTTCGCACTCGCCGCGATCGTCATCGTCTTCCTCGGCGGGCTCTCCATCGGCATCCCGGCGGCGAAGCTGGCCTCGGAGTTCGGCGGCGGCTTCTGGTCGCTCGTCAACTTCACGATGCAGATGGCCATCATCATCGTCGGCGGCTTCGTCGTCGCGAGCTCGCCTCCCGTCGCGCGACTCACGTCGAAGCTCGCCGCGATCCCGCGCACCGCGCGCGGCGCCGTCGCGTTCGTGGCGATGTTCGCGATGCTCTCCGCACTGATCTCGTGGGGGCTTTCGCTGATCTTCACGGGTCTGCTCGTGCGCGCGGTGGTGCGCCGCTACGAGTCACGCGGAACGCGCGTCGACTATCGAGCCCTCGGCGCCGCCGCGTATCTCGGACTCGGCACCGTGTGGGCGCTCGGCCTCTCCTCGTCCCCCGCGCTGCTGATGGCGACGAAGACCGCCATCCCGCCGGCGCTCTTCGAGATCACCGGAGTCATTCCGCTCACGCAGACGATCTTCCTCTGGCAGAGCATGGCCATGGCTGCGATCCTGATCGCCGTCGCGGTCACGGTCGCGTACTACTCCGCACCGCGCGAGCACGAAGCGCGCACGTTCGCCGAAGCGGGCGTCGTGTTCGAAGACGTCGCCGCAGAACGAGCGACGACTTTGCCCACACCCGCCGATCGCGCGGAGAACAGTCCGATCCTCAGCGTGCTGATCGCGCTGTTGCTGTTCTGGTTTCTCGCGCAGCAACTGCGCGAGCGCGGCGGACTGGCCGCGGTCGACCTCAACAACTTCAATCTCGCCTTCGTCGCCTTCGGTCTCCTGCTGCACTGGCGGCCGCGCTCGTTTCTGCGCGCCGTGGGACAGGCCGTGCCCGCGACCGCCGGTGTGCTCATCCAGTTCCCGTTCTACGGCGGCATCTTCGGGATGATCGCGAAGACGGAGATGTCCGAGCGTCTGGCGAAGCTCTTCATCGAATACAGCACGAAGGACTCGTTTCCGGTCGTGGTCGCGATCTACTCCGCGTGCCTCGATCTCTTCCTGCCGTCGGGCGGCGGCAAGTGGGTCGTCGAAGCGCCGTACGTGATGCAGGCGGCGAAAGAGCTCGGCGTGCACCTCGGCTGGACGGTGCAGGTCTACAACGTCGCCGAGTCGGTTCCGAACCTCATCAACCCGTTCTGGATGCTGCCGCTGATGGGCATCCTCGGCGTGAAAGCACGCGATCTCGCCGGCTATTCGATCCTGCAGTTGCTGTTTCTGACGCCGCTCATGCTCGCGCTCGTGTGGGTTTTTGCGAAAACACTGTCGTAGCAGGTCGCGAAACCTAACGTTGCCCCATACGTAACCGTACCAGACACCGTATGACGCGACTCGCGGCGATCGTCTTCGCGCTTCTCCTGGCGTGCCCTCTCGCGGCCGCGCGGATGGAGCGCCAGATGATGGGCGGCGAGTTGGACCACTCGCTTGCCGCCGACGGCGACTGCACGCATTTCTATCAGACGACGTTCACGAGCTTCGCTGCCGAGGTGCACGACCAGGAGCAGCGGGAGATCACGCTCGAGGGCGTCGAGCAGATCCGCGTCACGGCCGCGCAGGAAGGCGGCATCTCCGTCCGCGGCTGGAACAAGCCGCACGCGCGGTTGATCGTCTGCCGCTACGCCGTCGCCACGACGAAGACGCACGCGAGCCGCGTCCTCGGCTCGATCACCGTCTCGCACACCAACGGCGAGATCGCGGCGCGCGGACCGCGGATCGACGCGACGCAGGCGTGGTGGGTGAACATGATCCTCTACGTCCCGCGGCGCGCGAATCTCGACGTGAAGGCGTCGAACGGCGGTGTGGCCATCCGCAACATGACCGGCCGCGTCACCGCGCACGCGACGACCGGCGGCATCTCCGTCGCGCATTCGTCGGGACGCTACAAGATCACCACCGACAGCGGCGGCATCACGCTGGACCGCATCACCGGCCTCGTCGACGCCACCTCGCGCGACGGCTCGATCGCGCTCAAGATCGCCGGCAACGACCTGCCGGACATCGAAGCGAAGACCGATCACGCCGGCCGCATCCTCTGCACGCTCAAAGACTGTGAGGGCGAGCTCGGCGCATGGGCCGCGAACCGTACGCAACTGAAGATCGGCGCCGGCGTCCCCGCGATCCGCCTCGCCACCACCGGGGCGTCGATCTTCATCGGCCCCGTCACCTACTGACCGTCACTCGGAGCCCCCTCGAGGGTGAAGAGTCTCAGGATGCGCGGACCGCGCAGTCCTTCGCCCTCTGCGGAGGCTCAGGGTGACGGGAGCGTAACCTACTGAGTTTTCTTGCCTTTTCCGAGGCATGAAGCCTGCACTTTGTCGAATGCGCGACAGCGCAGAAAGAAGACAGAGTCATGGCCGCCATCCCACAGGCTGTACTCGCTGAGAGCAGCATCCGTTTCTACAGGCATGCGCTCGCGATCCTCAAAAACGCAGACATCCCGCACCTCGTCGGAGGTGCGTACGCCTACGCCCGTTACACCGGCATCGAACGCCACACGAAAGACTTCGACGTCTTCATCCGACAGGAAGACTTCGGGCGCGCCGCGTGGGCCTTTCAAAAGGCCGGCTACAAAGCCGAGCTCTCGTTCCCGCACTGGCTCGGCAAGGCTTTTCACAACGACGACTTCGTCGATCTCATCTTCAGCGCCGGCAACGGCGTCGCCGCGGTCGACGAACGCTGGTTCGAGCATGCGGTCAAAGACCAGGTGTTCGGCGTCGACGTCGAGCTGATTCCCGCCGAAGAGATGATCTGGTCGAAGGGGCTGATCATGGAGCGCGAGCGCTTCGACGGCGCGGACGTTGCTCACGTCCTTCGCGCGGTCGGCGACCGTCTCGACTGGCAGCGCATGCTCGAGCGGTTCGGGCCGTACTGGCGCGCGCTCTACGCGCACGTCGTGCTGTTCGGCTTCATCTATCCCAGCGACCGGTCGAAGGTGCCGGCCTGGGTGATGGACGAGCTGACGAAACGGGTGCGCGAGGAAACGCACGCGGGGGACGCCGGGGAGAAGGTGTGCTACGGCACGATCATCTCGCGGCAGCAGTACCTCAAAGACATCGGCGAATGGGGGTACGGCGATGCGCGACGGGTTCACGACACGATGTCGCAGGACGACATCGACCACTGGACCGCAGGCATCGCCGTCGATGGAGCGAAATAGATGATCCAGAGAGACACGCTGCGCATTGCCGCCGTCGCGGACATCCATGTGAAGAAGTCGTCCGCGGGAGCGTTGCAGCCGATGTTCGCGCAGATCACCGAGAGCGCGGACGTGCTGCTGCTCTGCGGCGACCTGACCGACTACGGCACGATCGAGGAGGGGAAGATCCTCGTGCGAGAGATCACCTCCGCGCTGCGCATCCCCGCCATCGCCGTACTCGGCAATCACGACTTCGAATCGAATCAGGAGACGGAGCTCGTGAAGATGCTGAGCGACGCCGGCGTGACGGTGCTCGACGGCGATTCGTACGAGCTGCACGGCGTCGGCTTCGCCGGCGTGAAAGGCTTCGGCGGAGGCTTCGGCCGCCGCGCGCTCGGCGCGTGGGGCGAGAAGATGATCAAGGACTTCGTGCACGAGGCGATCAACGAGTCGCTGAAGCTCGAAGCCGCGCTCGCACGACTGCGCACGCCGCAGAAGATCGCCGTGCTGCATTACTCGCCGATCCAGGCCACGGTCGAAGGGGAGCCACCGGAGATCGTCGCCTTCCTCGGCTCGAGCCGGCTCGAAGAACCGCTCGACCGCTATCGCGTCAACGCCGTGTTCCACGGCCACGCGCATCGCGGCGCACCGCAGGGACGCACGAAAGCGGGTGCGCCCGTGTACAACGTGGCCCTGCCGGTGCTCGCGACGTCGAATCCGGGACAGCCGCCGTTCCGCGTGGTGGAAATCCCGGTGGAAGCCGAAGCCGTCGCGTGAAGGAGCACACCCTCTACGTCGCTGAAGGACGCTGGCAGATCTCCGGCTCGACGATCGACGTGGCCGGCAATCCGAACATCGCCATCGGATTGCTGGTCGTCTCGCGTTCGGGCGAGTTGTGGATCGCCGAGGAGCAGCTCAACGAAGTGCAATCGCGCTGGACGATCCTCCCGCTCGAGAACGGCGCGAGCACGACGCAATTCAACGGCGTCAGCGGCGTCCTCGGCGAGCTCGACGGCTCCCTCGCGTTCTTCGAGGACGTGATCCTGCTGACCTACACCTCGAGCGACGGCGTCTTTCACGGAGTCGAATCGCTGCGCTTTCTCGACCCCAACCGCTACGAAACGCGCGGTGTGCTGTTCAGGGATGGCGGACACGTCTCTTCGTGGTCGTACGTCCTGATGCGCGCATAGAATTGCGCCCATGCGTCACCACGCCTTTCCGGAGGGCGTCACGCGGGAAGGGCTCGTCGACTGGTATCGCGCGAATCGTGCCCGGACACGCGAGCTGTTCGATTTTCTGCTGCCCGACGCGTATTACGACCGGCCGATCGCGCTCCGCAATCCGTTCGTGTTCTACGAAGGCCACCTTCCCGCGTTCAGCGTGAACACGCTCGTGAAGCTCGCACGGAAGAAACGCGGCGTGGACGAGCAGTTGGAGACGCTGTTCGCGCGCGGGATCGATCCGGAGGATGAGGCGTCGGCGAAGAGTCCGACGGACGTGTGGCCGTCACGCGCAGCGGTGCAGCGCTTCGCGAACGCGTGCGACGAACTGGTGATCGAGACGCTGCGCAACGACACGCTCGAGGACGAGGCGGTGCCGGAGCTGCGCGGAGGCGAAGCCGTCTTCACGATCCTCGAGCACGAGCAGATGCATCAGGAGACGTTGTTGTACATGCTGCACGCGCTGGGGCACGAGAGGAAAGCGTCGCCGGGTTTCGGGCGTCGGGACGTCGCCGCCCGGGCTCCCGGAAGCCCGAAGCGCGAAGCGATTCCCGCGGGCCACGCCACTCTCGGCACACAGGGCGCCTTCGGCTGGGACAACGAGTTCCCCTCCCACACCGTCCACGTCCCCGCGTTCGACGTCGACGTCTACAACGTCACGAACGGCGAGTACCTCGCGTACATGCACGCCACCGGTGCGAAGGCGCCGCATTTCTGGATGCGCGGCGAGCGCGAATGGTACTGGCGCGGCATGTTCGCGGCGGAGCCGCTGCATCTCGACGCACCCGTGTACGTCACGCACGCGGAAGCAGAGGCGTACGCACAATGGAAAGGACGCAGACTGCCGTCCGAGGCGCAATGGCATCGCGCGGCGGAAGGGGCGAGCGACGGACACTTCGATTTCGCCTCGCTCGATCCCATCACCGTGGGGCAGCACGCGCCGAGCAGGTACGGCGTGCACGACCTCGTCGGCAATGGTTGGGAGTGGACCTCCACGATCTTCGACGGCTTCCCCGGCTTTCACCCGATGCCGTCGTACTCCCTCTACTCCGCCGACTTTTTCGACCACGCGCATTACGTGCTCAAAGGCGCGTCGCCCGTCACCGCGCGCGAGCTCGTGCGGCCCTCGTTTCGCAACTGGTTCCGGCCGAACTACCCGTACGTCTACGCCACGTTTCGCACAGTGAACGAGCTCGCTTGACGCGCGCCCCTGCGTGCACTCTGATCTGCGCGCTATGCAAATCAAGACTTATAAACCCAAGACGTTCCAACTCTCCGGCCTCACCGGCATCTCCGATAAAACGCTCGAGATGCATTTCAAGCTCTACGAGGGCTACGTCACGAACACGAACGTTCTGACGGAGAAGATCGCGGCGATGCTCGCCGACGGCAAGGTCGATCAAGAAGAGATGCCTGCCTACTCCGAGCTCACCCGCCGCCTCGGCTTCGAATACAACGGCATGGTCCTGCACGAGTACTACTTCGGCAACATGAAGGCACAGGGCGGCGACGAGGCGCCGAAAGGGTCGAAGTTCCGCGAAGCGGTCGAGCGCAGCTTCCCGAGCTACGACATCTGGAAGACCGACTTCGTCAGCGTCGGCAAGATGCGCGGCGTGGGCTGGGCCATCTGCTACCTCGACCCCAACACCGGCGGCATCTCCAACCACTGGATCACCCTCCACGAGACCGGTAACGTCTCCGGCTTCGTCCCCCTCGTCGTCATGGACGTGTGGGAGCACGCGTTCCTCCTCGACTACAAACCGGCCGAGCGGCCGAAGTACATCGAGGCGTTCATGGGCAACATGGACTGGGAGGCGGTGGAGCAGAGGATGCGGTAAAGCGTTGCTGGGTGCTGGTTGTTGTGCAGCGGCGCCTGGGCGCCAGGCCCTGCATCACAAACGACCAGCAACCAGCAACGTCTCCTTGCACGTGACTTGCTTTATGAGATAAAGTTGTTGGCGCAACATCTGCCACGCTCGTTCGTAGAGAAAGTCATGACCACGCTGATCGAGGTCTCAGGCCTCCGCAAGCAATACACGTCGTCGTTCCGGAAGCCGAAAATCACGGCTCTGGACGGAATCGACTTCAAGGTCGGTGAAGGCGAGCTGTTCGGTCTCCTCGGACCGAACGGTGCCGGCAAGACGACCACCGTGAAGATCCTCCTCGGCCTCACGCGCGCCACCGCCGGGACCGCTTCCGTTTGCGGGCTGCCGGTGAACGACCCCGAGTCGCGCCGCCGCGTCGGCTACCTGCCCGAAGGGCACAAGATCCCGAACTACCTCACCGCGCGCCAGGCCCTTTCGATCTTCGGCCGCATGTCGAGGATGGACAGCGCCACGATCAACAAGCGCATCCCCATCCTCCTCGAAAAAGTGCGCATGGGGCAGTGGATCGACGTGCGGATCAAAAAGTACTCGAAGGGCATGACCCAGCGCCTCGGGCTCGCCTGCGCGATGATCCACGCGCCTCAGGTCCTGCTCCTCGACGAGCCGACCGACGGCGTCGATCCGGTCGGCCGCCGCGAGATCCGCGACCTCCTCTTCGACGAGGCCAAGACGAACGGCACGACCATCCTTCTCAACTCGCATCTCCTCTCCGAGATCGAGCTGACCTGCAACCGCGTGGCGGTGCTGCGTCACGGCAAGGTCGCGGCGTTCGGCTCGGTCGAAGAGCTCACGCGCAAAGGGGCGAGCTACAAGATGGTCGCCACGACGATGGACGAAGCGCTCGTCGCCTCGTTCCGGGAGACCGGTGCAGGCGTGGAGCGTGTGAACGGTCACATGGTCCTCAGCGTCGAAGGCCACGAGCATCTCAACGCTCTCGTCGACAAGCTCCGCGCGCGCGGCGGCATGCTCACCGAGCTCACGCCCGTCCGTTCCACGCTCGAAGACGTCTTCGTCGATCTGATCCGCGCCGACCAGACCGCCGGTTCCTCCGTGGGAGCACACGAATGAAAGTCATCGCCGCAAACATCGAAGACGTGATGCGCGAGGCCGCGGCGCGGTGGACGCTCGTCGCCTATTTTTTCCTCTCGACCATCTTCCTCATCATCTTCGCCTCCGCGATCAACCTCGACATCGTCGACGGCGCGCTCGCGGGCGCCAAGCTCTTCGGCAAGGAAGTCGACATGCGCGACTCGATCTCCATCGAGAAGCTCGTCCTCGGCTTCGAGACCGGGTTCTCCGCGATCCTCTACTTCCTCTGCACGTTCCTGGCGGTCTTCGCCACCGCGCACCTCGTGCCGCGCATGCAGGAGAAAGGGACGATCGACCTCTACCTCGCCCGTCCCGTGTCGCGTGTCGGCCTGCTGCTCTCGCGCTACATCGCGGGACTCATCCTCGCAGGCAGCAACGTGCTCTACCTCATGGGCACGATCTACCTGATCGTCGCGTGGAAGACCGGCGTCGCCAATCCGCGCTTCCTCATGGCGGGGCTGATCATCTTCCTCATGATCGCGGTGCTGCTCGCGTTCGCGTTCCTCATCGGCGTCATCACCTCGTCGACGGCCGTCTCGATCATGTCGACGTACGGTCTCTTCTTCTTCGGCGTGATGCTCGTCGCGCACGAGAAGATCGAAGCCGCGCTGTCGAAGGACTGGCAGGCGGCGGTGATCAAGACGATGTACTGGGTGGTGCCCAAGTCCGCGGAGCTCGGACAGGCGGTCGTCGCCTTCGTCGGCGGCGAAGAGCTGCCCGAGCAAGTGCTGTCCGCTCTTTCCCTCGCGCCTTTCCTGTCCACCGCCGTGTTCGGCGTGGCATGTCTGACCCTCGCATCCTGGTTGTTCACTCGAAAGGAGTTCTGAAAATGAACCGGTTCCCTCTTCTGCGTCTCGTCGCCGTCGTACTCGCGCTCACCGCGCTGTCGGTACCTGCATTCGCCAAAGACGATGCACTCTCGCTCGTGCCGGCGAACGCCGTCTCCGTCGGCATGGTCAAAATCGCCGACCTCCGCACCAGCCCCCTCTCCGGCCTGCTCCTGCAGCAGACCGACAAGATGAGCACCGATGGTGAGGCCGAGAAGTTCCTCACCGAGGCGGGGCTCTCGCCGGCCAAGGACATCGACGTGCTGGTCGTGGCCACGACGCCGCGCACGACGCTCGGCGCCGAGGCTGATCCGCTCGTCATCGCCGAAGGCCGCTTCAGCGTCGAGCGCCTCACCAGCGCGCTCGTCGCGCGTGGCGCCACGAAGAAAGGCGGCTACCTCCTGCTGCCCGAGAATGAACACGGCAAAGACGGCACGCATCCGGCCGTCGCGTTCCTCTCGCCGTCGCTCGCCGTTGCCGGCACGGAGCGTGCGGTGGCTGGTGCGATCGAAGCACGCGCCAACGGCGGCACCGGCTTCCGCACCCGCGGCACCCTCGGCATCGACCTCGGCCGCGTCGACCCGACCGCCAGCGCCTGGGCCGTCGTCGACGTGACCCGCGCCCAGCGCCTGGCCAAGGGCGGCACGATCCACACCGGCAAAGGCAACTCGGGCGAAGCGCTGCAGGCCGCGCTGAAGTCCGTTTCGACCGTCGCCGTGTGGGCGAAGGACACCGGCGCCGCGCTGGAGCTCGGCGCGTTCGGCATGTCCGCCGACACCGAGACGCTGGCGCTGCTCGAAGACACCGTCCGCGGCGCGCTCTCCGCGCTCCGTCTCGCGGTCAAAGACAAGTCGCCGGAGATGGTCTCCGTCCTGCGCCGCTTCGACGTCACGCGCAAGAACGACACGATCCTGGTCGAAGGCTCGATCCCGGCCGCGTCGATCCGCGAGCTGATGGCGAAAAAGCGCGCGGCGAAGTAACTTCGTTACGCAATCGCGGGGTGGTAGGCGACGTTGCCTGTCACCCCGCTGAGCGCGCCCGCCTCGAGCTCCAGCACGAAAAAGTGCGGGTCGTACTCCACGGAGACGAAGTGCAGGCCGCGCGCTCCCGCGGGCGCGAAGCCGAAACGCGGGTAGTACTCGTGGTGGCCCAGCACGAAGATGGCGCGCTCCCCGCGCGCACGGCACGCCGCGATCCCCTCCTCCACGAGCCGCGAGCCGATTCCGGAACGCTGCTTCTCCGGCACGACGGCCATCGGCGCCAGACCACAATACGTCTGTCCGGCAACCGTCACGGGTGAGAAGAGGATGTGGCCGACGATGCGTCCATCGTCATCCTCGGCGACGAGTGACACGAGCGCCGCACCGGCCGCGCGCACCGCGTCGACGATCCTCGCCTCGGCGTCCGTCGGAAACGCACGCGCATTCACGGCGAAGATCGCAGCCTCGTCGCCGGCGCGCTCCGGGCGGATGCGCATCAGACGAAGCGGCGCAGATGCTCGCGCCACCACGGCCAGTCGTGACCGAACTGGCCGGGCCAGAGCTCGAAGTGATTCGGCACGCCCTTCGACCGCAGCAGCTCCGCGAACTCACGGTTCTTCTGCACGAGCGAATCGTGCTCGCCCGTCGCGATCACCCACCCGACGCGCGAGAGCTTGCCCGCCCACTCGGGATCCATGTTCGGGATGTACGCGGTCGGGCAGTGGAAGTAGCAGTTGTCGTCCCAGTAGCCGTCGGTGAACGAGTGGATGTCGTAGACGCCCGAGAAACAGATCGCGCGGCTGACGACGTCCGGATACCGCGCCGCGAAATTCGACGCCAGATACGCGCCGAAGCTCGCCCCGTACACCACGAGATCGCCGCGCTGTGCGCGGTTGTAGATGTACGGCACCATCTCGTTGCGCAGATACGCGTCGTACTGCGCGTGCCGCGCCGCGCGCACCGCGGGGTGCACGTTCTTGTTGTACCAGCTCTCGTAATTCACGTTGTCGACGGAGATGAGCTGGATCTCGCCGGCGTTCACCTTGTCGGCGAGCGAGCCGGTGAGGCCGAAGTCCTCATTTTCCGTGAAGCGTCCGCCAGACGTCGGGAACAGCAGCACCGGCCGGCCGAACTTGCCGAACCAGAGCGCTTCCATTTCGCGGCCGAGAGAGGGGGACCACCACTTGACGTATTCGCGATACATGACTTGTTTGCCGAGCGGCGGCCGATTCTATACGATCCGCGCCACTTCAACGGGAGCGAGAAAGAATGCGTAAAAAGCGGATCGGCATCATCTTCGGCATGGAAGACACGTTTCCCTGGGCCCTGATCGAAGCGATCAATCAGCGCGGCGGAGAGGACGTCGAAGCAGGACCGGCCGAGATCTCCTACCTCAAGGACGACGGCGTCTTTCCGTACGACCTCCTCCTCGACCGCATCAGCCACGAAGTGCCGTTCTACCGCACGTACCTCAAGTGCGCGGCCGCGTCGGGCGTGCGCATCGTCAACAACCCGATCTGGTGGTCGGCCGACGACAAGTTCTTCGACAACCTCGTCGCCAAAGCCGCGAACGTCGCGGTGCCGAAGACCGTCCTCCTCCCACACAAGCAGTTCCCGCCCAACACCGAGGCGAAGTCGTTCCGCAACATGCGCTGGGTGAACTGGGACGAAGTGTTCAGCTACCTCGGCTGGCCCATCTTCATGAAGCCCGCGTATGGCGGCGGCTGGAAAGACGTCTACAAGTGCGACAACCCGCAGGAGTTCTTCGCGGCGTACGACCAGACGCGCGACCTGACGATGATGGCGCAGGAAGCGATCGAGTTCGAGCTCTACTACCGCTGCTACGTCCTCGGCCGCAGCCGTGTGCGCATCATGGCGTACGACCCGAAGGCACCGTTCCACGAGCGCTACGTGAAGAACCCGCCGCCGATGAATCCCGAGTTCGAGGCCCGCATCAACCGTGACGCGCTCGCGCTCTGCGACGGCCTCGGCTACGACATGAACACCGTCGAGTTCGCGGTGCGCGGCGGCATCCCGTACGCCATCGACTTCATGAACTGCGCGCCCGACGCCGACCTCCACTCCGTCGGCCAGGAGAATTTCGACTGGATGGTCACGAACATGGCCGAAGTCCTGATCGAGATGGTGCGCGGCGAAAAGAAATTCGAACTGACGGGCAACTGGCCGCAGGTGATGGACGTGACGAAGGACGTGGGGACGCCGGTGGGGTAGGAGCAGGGCCGAGGGCCGAGGGCAGAGGGAGGGCGTCGCGCTCCTCGCGACTTTCTCCCTCGGCCCTCGGCCCTCTCCCCTCGGCCCTCTCCCTGATATCCTTCCGCCCCATGCCAGCACAACCAAGCTTCACCCTCGGCATCGAGGAGGAGTTTCAGGTCGTCGATCCGCAGACGCGCGAGCTGAAGTCGCACATCAGCGAAATGTTCAGCGAGGGCGAGCGGCGGCTCAAGGACGAGATCAAGCGCGAGATGCACGACGCGGTGATCGAGGTCGGTACGCCGATCTGCACCGACATCGCACATGCACGCCGCGAGATCACGAGACTTCGCCGCGAGATCATCGGCCTCACGCGCGAGAACGGCCTCTGCATCGCCTCGGCGGGCACGCATCCGATCTCCCATTGGGCGAACGTGCCGATCACCCAGCACGCGCGCTACGACCAGATCGTGCACGAGCTGCAGATGCTGGCGCGCGCGAACCTCATCTTCGGCCTCCACGTGCATGTGGCAGTCGAAGATCCCGAGACGCGCATCCAGATCATGAACAGCGTGCGCTACTTCCTCCCGCACGTGTTCGCGCTTTCCGTGAACTCGCCGTTCTGGTGCGGACAGAACACGGGGTGGAAAAGCTATCGCGCGAAGATCTTCGAGCGCTTCCCCCGCACCGGTCTGCCCGATCACTTCGATCGCCTCAGCGACTACGACGACTACGTCTCGACGCTCGTGGCCACGAACTGCATCGACAACCCGAAGAAGATCTGGTGGGACGTCCGTCCGCATCCCTTCTTCCCGACGCTCGAGTACCGCATCTGCGACGTGCCGATGCGCGTGGACGAGACCATCTGCATCGCCGCGATCTTCCAGGCGCTGACGGTGAAGCTGTACCGCATCCACACCTCGAACATGATGTGGCGCAACTACCGGCGCATGCTGCTCAACGAGAACAAATCGCGCGCGGCGCGGTTCGGGATCGGCGGGAAGCTGATCGATTTCGGCAAGCGCGTGGAAGTGCCATACGCCGACCTGCTGAATGAATTGCTCGGATTCATCGACGACGTGGTCGACGAGCTCGGCTCGCGCAAGGAAGTCGAGTACGCGCTCCAGATCATGAAGAACGGCACCGGTGCGGACCGCCAGCTCGCCGCATACGGCGTGCGGAACGATCTGCGCGACGTGGTCGATTACATCGTCAGCGAAACCGAGCACGGGGTGGTCTAGCGTTGCGTCATTACGACATTCACGAGCCGCACGATTTCTTCGAGTACGTTCGCGTCCAGGATGGCTCCGTGCCGGAAGCACGGCACGACCGCATCGACGTCGGGCTCCTCGACATGAACCATCACTACGTGAACCTCGGCCACGATGCCCTGGTACACGCGGTGCTCGAAGCCGCCGAGCCGCTGCGCGAGGAGCTGCTCACCAGCAACACCAAAGTGCGCGTGGTCTCGTTCGACGTGCGGCGGCGCAGCCATCTCCCGGCGTCGGACCGCTTCCCGATCTACATCGGTACGGGCGGCCCGGGTCATCTCGATCCGCGTCTCAACGACGGCAAATCGGAATGGTCGCAGGGCGTGACCGAGACCGCGGATTGGGAAGCGCCGCTCTTCCGTCTGTTCGACGACATCCTCGCCAGCGACGAGACGGCGATGCTCGCCGTGTGTCATTCGTTCGGGCTCGTGTGCCGCTGGAGCGGCATCGCCAAACCGGTGCTGCGCGAGGAGAAGAGCACCGGCCTGCGCATGAATCGGCTGTCGCGCGAGGCCATGCAGCATCCGTGGTTCACGCGCTTCGCTCGCGAGCTGCCGGACCGCCAGCATTTCCACGTCGTCGACAACCGCCTCTTCGATCTGATCCTCGTCGACTCGCGCAAGTCGATGCCCATCGCATTCGAAGCGGCGGGCAGCAGCGCGCTGACGATGGTCGAGCTCGCGCGCGACCCGAGCGGCGAGATGCCGCGCTTCCTTGCTTTCAACCACCACCCCGAGCTCGTCGATCGCGAGCACGCGCTGGAAGTGCTCGACGAGAAACGCGAGCGCCACGAAGTGAGCGACGAGTGGTACCAGGAGCGGCACTCCACGATCATGACGCTCTTCGGCGAGCAGGAACGGCAGAGCAGGCTGACCTCCTATTACACGCTGCTCGAGCCGCTGCGGTATCACCTGTCGCGACAGGTCTCCTCCCGAACGTAGTCGAGGGAATCGGATTTCGCGACGGCAGGGAACACACGATCGAGATCGTGACGCAACGAATGACATAATCCGCGCAGCGATGCACGCTGCAGGTCTCAACATCGTCGCCATCGGCGGCGGCACCGGTCTATCGACGCTCCTGCGCGGGCTCAAGCGCTACGTCGACGCGGACGGCGGCTGGTCCGTCGGGGCGCTCGCGGCCATCGTCACCGTCACCGACGAAGGCGGCAGCTCGGGCGTGCTGCGCAAGGAGTTCGGCATGCTGCCGCCGGGCGACATCCGCAACTGCATCGTCGCCCTCGCGGAAGAAGAGCAGCTCCTCTCGCGCCTCTTCTCCTACCGCTTCGACACCGACTCCGCCCTCAAAGGGCACTCCCTCGGCAATCTGCTGCTCACCGCCATGTGCGACATCACCGGCAGCTTCGAGAAAGCGGTGCTCGCGGCTTCCGAGGTCCTGGCGATCCGCGGGGAGATCTATCCGTCCACCCTTCGCGACGTGCGGCTGCGCGCCACACTGGACGACGGCTCGACGCTCCACGGCGAGGTCGCGATCAGCGGCTCGCACATCGGCGAGGAGCCGCGGAACGCGACACGCCACGGGCGCATCACCCATCTCGCGCTCGATCCTCCCGATGCGGAGCCGACGCAGGGCGCGCTCGCGGCACTCGCGGCCGCGGACCTCATCATCATCGGTCCCGGTTCGCTCTACACGTCGGTGCTGCCGAACCTCGTGATCCAGCCGCTGGCCGAAGCGCTGCGCAACGCGAAAGCGCTGCGCGTGTACATCTGCAACGTGATGACGCAGCCGAACGAAACGGACGCTTACACGGCCGAGGATCACCTGCAGGCGATCGTCGAGCACGCGGGCCTCGTCGTCGACGTGATGGTGATGAACGGCCGCCGCCCCTCGGAAGCGATCGTCGAGAACTACGGCGCAATGAATCAGTTTCCGGTGAAATCCGACCCCGACGCCGTGCGGGCGCTCGGCGTGACGCCGTTCTTCGGCGACATCATTGCAGAGGACGACTACGTGCGGCATGAACCGTTCGCCCTCGCGCAGACGATCTTCCAGCTCTACGACCGCTACGGCCGCACGCTCGAACGAATGAGACGCGACGCATGAACGACAACCTCGAAGTGATCATCCTCGCCGCGGGCCTCGGCACGCGCATGAAGTCCGCGACGATCAAGATCCTCCACCAGGCGGCGGGCCGGCCGATCATCGATTACGTGCTCGACCTCGCGGGCGATCTCTGCCCGACGCCTCCCGTGATGGTCATCGGCTATCAGCGCGAAGCGGTGCAGAAATCGGTCGGCAACCGCGCGCGCTATGCCGTGCAGGAACAACAGCTCGGAACGGGACACGCGGTGCTGCAGGCCGCGACGCTGCTCGAGAACGGCGACCTCGCCGGGAGGCGCATCCTCATCCTTTCGGGCGACGTGCCGCTCACGCGGCGCGAGACGCTCGAAGCGCTGCTCGCGCAGCACGATCGCGAAGGAAACGCGCTGACGCTGCTGTCGATGAAGCTGCCGGAGCCGGCGATGTACGGACGCATCGTCCGCGACGAATCGGGCGCGGTGGTGCGCATCGTCGAGGCGAAGGACGCCTCCGACGAGCAGAAGCGCATCGACGAAGTGAACGCCGGCATCTACGTCTTCAACGCCGAACACCTCTTCGACAACCTGCGCAATCTCTCGCCGGAAAACGCGCAGAAGGAGTACTACCTCACCGATCTCATCGCGGTGCTGCGCGAGGCGGGACATCGCGTCGGTGCCGTCGTTGCGGCCGATCCCGTGGAGATGCTCGGCGTCAACTCACGCGGCGAACTCGCGCAGGTCGAGTCGGAGATCCAGCGCCGCGTCGTGCAGCGGTTGATGGCGGAAGGCGTGACGTTCCGCAATCCGGCGACGGTGGTCATCGACTCGACGGTCTCGATCGGGCAGGACACGGTGGTCTATCCCTTCGTTACGCTCGAAGGCACGACGCGCATCGGTGAAGGATGTGTGATCGAGCCGGGCGTGCATCTCGTGAACGTCACGGTCGGCGACGACGTGCATCTCAAGACCGGCACGGTCGCGGAAGACGCGATCGTCGAAGACGAGGCGGCGGTGGGACCGTACGCGCATCTGCGTCCGGGGACGCAGCTCGGACGCCGCGTGAAGGTGGGGAACTTCGTCGAGACGAAGAAGGCGGTGTTCGGCGAGGGCGCGAAGGCGTCGCATCTGTCGTACATCGGCGACGCGGAAGTCGGCGCGGACGTGAACATCGGCGCAGGCACGATCACGTGCAACTACGACGGCGTGA
Organism: Thermoanaerobaculia bacterium; assembly: GCA_035629395.1. Lineage (GTDB taxonomy): Bacteria > Acidobacteriota > Thermoanaerobaculia > Gp7-AA8 > Gp7-AA8 > QHVT01. The sequence continues at coordinate 80,932 of DASPHZ010000028.1, read as the reverse complement.
ACAAGCACAAGACGATCCTCGAGGACGGCGTCTTCGTCGGCTCGGACACGCAGCTCGTCGCGCCGGTGCGCGTGGGACGCGGCGCGTATGTCGGTGCGGGCTCGACGATCACGAAGGACGTGCCGGCCGAGGCGCTGGCGCTGAGCCGCACGGCCCAGCGGAACATTGAGGGCTGGGCCGCGCGGAAAAAGGCGAAGCACTGAGGAAGGCCGGCGTCCTCGCCGGCCGGTTCGCTGATTTCCGAGGCCGGCGCTCCGTTACGGCCGTTGCGCCGACAGCAGCACGACGTCGCTCTTCTGCCGCAGCACCGTCCTCCCCGCTTTCGTCACGACGACTTCCGTCGCGGCGCGATCGTGCGCTCTGCTGATCGCGACCGTGAACGTCATGTTCGTGTCGTCGGTTTTCCGCGTCTCCGTCTGCCGCTCCCCCGCTTCGACGACGACGTGCGCGCGGGCGACGCTGCGGCTGCTGTTGTCCGCTTCGAACACGTACGCGCTGCAGTTGTAGGACGTCTCCGTCGGTCGTCGCAGGAGCTGGATGCGGTTGCGCGAGCTCGGCTCGCACTGCACTTCGACCGCTAAGGCGCCATCCGCGGCCGCCTTCTCCGCCGGTTTCGTGAAGAACGTGAACGTCGAGGCGAGTGCCACCACCACAAGTGCGTGCTTCATGCAGTCCTCCCGTATGGCAGTGGGACGATTCTGCCACCGCGCGAGTTCCGTGGCGAGTCAGCGGCGTTTGAGATCGACGCGCATGCGGCCGAAATCGATCACGACGTTGAAGTTCTCGAGCAGGTTCTGGCCGATGATGCCGACCGCCACGTCGTTCTCGTCGGAGGCGTACATGGGGATGGTCTTGAAGCGGCCGGCCCATTCGTCGATGCCGACTTCGACGTTCTCGAGCTTTGCGCCGCGCTTCATCGCGCCGCCGAGGCCCTGCAGCGTGGCGGTGTGCGGCGAGCCGAACGTCTGCACCGGCAGATTGCGCATCCGCGACTGATTGAGGAACGTGATCTCGGAGCCGGTGTCGAGCACGAAGAGGTACCACCCCTTCCGATTGACCGCGCCGCGGACGTGCGGACGGAAGCCTTCGAAGAAGAGGTTCTGGTCGGCGGCGGGACGGCGGTCCGCCGCGAAGAGCCGTGCGAACGTGATGTGGCGGCGGTTGAAGTCCATCTCGATGCGGAACTCTTTCAGCAGGTTCGTGCCGAGAAGAAAGTCCATGTGGAACTCCTTCCCTTCGCGCTTGCTGATGAGGAAGCGCATCTTGTCGTCCGGCATGATCGCCACCGGGACGTTCTCGATGCGCATGCCGCCGAGCTGCACCGACTCGAGGATGCCGAACTCCACGGTGATCGGCTCGCCGAGGAGACCGAAGAACGTGCCCTGGAACGTGCCGAGGCGGCGCACCGGGAGGGAGGCCGCGAGACGGCGCGAGACGATGGAAGTGACGGCGCCGGAATCGACGATGCCTTCGACGTCGCGGTCATTCACCTTCACGCTGATGCGCGGCACGTCGGGACGGCCGAAGCGGAACGGCAGACGCTCCGTGTTCGTGCCGCTGAAGCGATAGACCGGCACGCCCGACAGCGCTTTGAGGTAGTCGATGTGCCACTGCTTGATCTGGAGCCCGCGGTCCATGGCGATGTTCGCCCACTCGAGGCTCGACTCGAAGTTGTTGGAGAGGAACTCGACCTGGGAGAGGTCCCACGCGATCTCCGCGTACATCGTGCGGAACGGGTCGAGGTCGAGCGCGGCGCGGAGACGCGTGCGCGCGTCGCCGTACCGCCCCGCGGCGAGGTAGGCGCTGCCGAGGGCGGCCAGCTCGTTCGGCGAGTTTTTCTTCTTCGCCTCGATCGCCTCGGCCGCCTCGATCGCACGCAGGTAGTCCGCTTTGCGCAGCATCGCCTGCACGTCGGCGCCACGCTCGATGCCCGCCGGCGAGAGGAGCAACGGCGTCACTTCGACTTCCTTGTAGAGCGCGCAACCCGTCGATGCGACGAGGAGCATGATCAATGCGGATTTGCGAAACATGCGCTGTTCTCCCCGAAACGTCGCGATTCTACGAGTGTTCCGCCTCCGCGAACGCCGCGATGCGATTTCGATACACGGGCGTTCGCGGGCTGTAACAGCATCAGGCGGGCCGCGCTGGCGTCGCGCGGCCTGCGTTGTCGGTTGTCAGTTGTCAGTTGTCGAGTGAGTCGTCGCGATGCCGTACAGATCACCGACGACCCGTCGCACCTTTACGTCCTCACCATGATCCCCAGCTCGCGAATCTGATACGCCAGCGCCTGCCGCGACATCTTCAGCATCGCCGCCGCGCGGTTCTGGTTGCCGCCTGCCTGCACCAGCGAGCGTTCGATGAGGTCGCGTTTGAAGCGGGCCACCGCGTGCTGGTACGAACCGGCCGGCACGCGTGCGGGGGCGACGTTGCGCAGGCGCTCGGGGAGATGTTCGACGTCGATCTCCTTCGCCTCCCCCGCCATCGCATGCGCGGCGCGGATGGTGTTCTGCAGCTCGCGCACGTTTCCCGGCCAGCCGTAGGCGGTAAAGACGGCCTCGACGTCCGGCGATAACGATGCCGGTCCGGCACGATGCTTCTCCCTCTCGGATGCAAGAAAGTGCACAGCGAGGAGCAGGATATCCGCACCCCGGTCGCGCAGCGGCGGCAGCGCGACCTCGACGCCACGCACGCGGTAATAGAGGTCGTCGCGAAAACGCCCTTCCTCGACCGCGGAGTCGAGCTTGCGGTTCGTGGCGCTGACGACGCGCACGTCGGCGGAGCGGTTGGCGGTGTCGCCGACGCGGCGGAACTCCCCTTCCTGGAGGAAACGCAGGAGCTTGGCCTGCGTGAGCAGCGGCAGCTCGCCGATCTCGTCGAGGAACAGCGTCCCGCCGTCGGTGGTCTCGATGAGACCCGCCCGATCGCGATCCGCGCCGGTGAACGCGCCGCGCACGTGGCCGAACAGCTCGCTCTCGACGAGGTTCTCCGGCAGTGCCGCGCAGTTCACGGCCGTGAAGATCTTCTGGCGGCGCGTGGACTGGCGATGGATGGCGCGCGCGATGAGCTCCTTCCCCGTGCCGGATTCGCCGAGGATGCAGACGGGGACGTCGCGGCGGGCGATGCGGGCGACGAGCGATTCGAGCTCGCGGATCGCGGAGCACTGCCCGACGATGCCGTCGATCGCGCCGCTGTGCGCGGGACGCGCGGACTCTTCCTGCTCGGCGATGCGGCGGAAGCGGTGGTTCTCGGCACGCGTGCGGAAGAGCGCGGCGGCCGCGTCGCGCCCTTCGGCCGTCCAGCGCGAGGAGCCGGCGAGATAGAGCAGCTCACGGTCGCTGCACGCGATCCAGTCGGGCGTGTCTTCGACGTCGTCGAACGCGTGTTCGATGTGCGAGCCGATCGCGTTCCAATGGCCGAGACGGTTGCGGGTGGCGAAGCACCAGGGGAGGTCGAAGTCGTGCGGGGCGAACGGAAAGTCTCGGAGCGCGGCCGTGCGCAGCACGCGCAACTCGGAGTCGTCCGGTGCGGGTCGTTCTTCGACGCGCGGCGGCGCATCCGTGCGATTCGCCAGCTCGTGATGGCGGCGCGTCAGCTCGGCGTTGCCCGAGGTGCCGGTGGATCGCAGCGCGCCGCGCATCCCATCGCGCCAGTCCAGCTCGTCGAGGATGAGCGCGGCGGCTTCGCGGATCTGATCGTGATGACCGCGGCGGTCGTAGATCGACTGCGCGGAACGGCGCGCGTCGGCGAAGCGTCCGCGGGCGAGCTCGAGCCGCGCCGTGAGGAGGCTCAGCTCCGCGAGCCGCACTTCGTCGCGCGTGGCCGTGTAGTAATGACGCAGGCGTGCGATGCGCTGCGCGGCGTGCGCGAGCTGGCCGTGGTCGGCGGCGAGATACGCGAGGGTGAAGAGGATGCCGCCCGCGGCGCGATCGCCCTGCGTCTCTTCGACCTCGCGCAACGCTTCGACCGCGGCCACGCGCGCGTCGTCCCAGCGGCCGGCGGAGAAGGTAGCGAAGACGCGGTCGAGTGCCGCGTCGATGCGCTCGATCCCATTGCGCGCACGTTCGTACGACGCGCGTGCGTGGCGCGCGGCTGCGTCGTAATCGCTGCGCTCGAGCGCGCGGTACGTCGCCAGCCGGCTGGCGAGATAGTGCGTTTCCGGCAGCGTGACTTTGGCGCCGTGCAACGCGCGCTCGTAATCGGCTTCGATCGACGATGCGCACGTGTTCAGGAGCTGCCGCGCTTCGCCGTCGCGATCGAGAAGGCGCAGCAACTCCGCGCGCAAAAGCGTGGTTTCGGCCGTCGCCTCCATGCGCTCGAGCCGCGCCAGCGCCGTGGTGTAGTCGCCGGTGCGGCGTTCGACGCGCGCGAGCACGAGGTCATCGTTCGTCAGTTCACGCGCATCGCGATAGCGGCCGGCGTCGATGAGCGCGTGCGCGTAGCGGCGCAGCAGCGCAGGGGTGAGGATGGAGCGCGGGACGCGCGCGAGCTCTTCGACCGTCCAGTCGCTTTCTTCGAGCACGCGTGCCGCCGCTTCGGCGTCGCCGCCGTCGAGCCAGAGCAACGCGGCCCGGACGCCACGCGCATGCGCCGCGGCCACGCGACAGATCGCCGGACGCGAAGCGGGCGGGATGCTGCGCGCGGCTTCGTCGCGGATCTCGTCGCTCGCAAAAACGAATTCTTCGTCGAGCGACGTCACGCCTTCGACGACCAGCTCGTCGAGATCGCCGCTGAATAAAAAGTCTCCGAGAAACGACTGCGCGAGTGCGCGCGGCACGCGTGTGCCGAGGAGCGCGAGCGCGCCGATGTAGGAACGCGCGGGCTCGCGCAACGGAGGGAGTGCGGCCGGTTGCGGCGGCACTTCGCCACTCGCGAGATACGCCGCGAATGCAGGCGAATCGACGAACGCGTCGAACGGCACGCGCAGCGCGGCGCGCGCAGCGAGCCGCGGAGCGACGAGGAACGCGCGCGTTTGCGGCAGCGGATTTTCAGCATGCGGCAGCAACCACGTGCCGTGCTTCGCATCGGCGAGCAGTTCCACCACGCGACGCGACCCTTCGTCGAAGGCGGCGTACTCCGCGACGATGAAGATCGTGCGCGCGTCCGTCGTCGCGAGAATGCGCTCCGCCAGTGCCGCGGGCTCGAGCGCGCCGGCGAGGGCACCGAGCGCGGAGTAGCGCTCCAGCGGCGACGCGCCACGCAGCACGATCGCATGCTCCGCGAATCGCTGCACGGACGCGATGCACGCTTCGCTCGTATAGCCGTGCCGCCCCGCTTCGAGCGCGCGCAAGCCCTCCGGGCCCGGAGCGGCAATCGCGCCACACGCCGCGCGCCGCATCCACCGCACATCCGCCGCCACGTCGCGCATGACCCGCGCAAAGGCTTCCGCGTACACCGCATCCGCGCGCGCCCACGACTGGCGCAGGATGTCGAGCTCCGCGCCGGCGACGTCCGCGAACTGCTGCGCGAGCGTCAGCACCGGCGGCGCATCCGACGGATCGCACGCGCGCGCGGCAACGCGCACGAGCCGCACGTCGCTGCCCCGCTTCTGCACGACCGCCCATTCGGCAGGATCGAAATCGCCGTCGGCGATGCCGGCGAACTGCAGCAGCGCCTGATGCGCCGCGAACTGCGCGAGCAGGGAGAGGCGATCGCGCGGTCCCGCCGCGGTGAGCGGCTCGAGCGCGAGCGGCTCATCCCACGGCAACGTCGAATGCTCGAGCGTCGCGACGAGCGCGCGATCCCACGCAAACGCACGTCCGTCCACGACGGACGTGGCGCGGCCGCGCTTACTTCCTCTCATATTCATGGATGGGGAGAGATAGTAACTGAAAGGTGTCGAATACCGGGAAAGGGGCGGAAACCCGTGGCCGACGGCAACGCATACAATCCGCGCCGATGAACGACGTCGAAATTGCCATGGCCGCCGCGCGCCGCGGCGCCGCGATCCTCTTGCGCTACTGGGAACAGCTCGGAAAGGACGACGCCGACCTCAAGGCGCGCAACGACTGGGTCTCCACCGCCGACCGCGAAAGCGAAGCGGAGATCGTCAACGCCATCCGGGAGCAGTGCCCCACCGACGCCTTCCTCGGCGAAGAATCGGGCCGCACCGGCGCGAGCGAGCGCACGTGGATCATCGACCCGCTCGACGGCACCTCCAACTACCTCCAGCACTTTCCGATGTGGTCCATCTCCATCGCCCTGCGCCGCAGCGGAGAGACGACCGCGGCGCTGATCTACGAGCCGCTGCGCGACCTCTTTTTCACCGCCGAGCGCGGTGCGGGCGCGTTCCGCAACGGTGCGCGCATGCGCGTCTCGAATCACGAGCGCGTCGAAGGCTCCTTCCTCGCGACCGGCTTTCCCTTCCGCGCGCAGGAGTACGTCACGCCGTACGTGCGCATCTTCGAAGACATCATCCGCACGTCGAAAGGCGTGCGCCGCGCCGGCTCGGCCGCGCTCGATCTCGCGTACACGGCCGCGGGTGTATTCGACGGCTTCTTCGAGATGCATCTCGCCGCGTGGGACGTGGCCGCGGGCGCGCTGCTCGTCACCGAAGCGGGCGGCGTGGTGACGGATTTCTCCGGCGGCCAGCGCTGGCTCGACCGCGGCAACATCGTCGGCGCGACGCCCGGCGTGCACGAAGAGCTCCTGTCGATCATCGGCCGTCACGTCACCGAAGACGATCTCGATCACCGCAAAGGACAACGCCTCGGTTTGTAGATGCCCAAGCTCCCGAAGCGCTTCTATCTCGGCGACACCGTCAGCATCGCGCGCGCGGTGCTGGGATGCGTGCTGCATCGGCGTCTCGACGACGGCACGCTGCTGGCGGCACGCATCGTCGAGACGGAGGCGTACCTCGGCGCGAACGACATGGCCAGCCATGCGCGGCGCGGACTGCGCTCCGAGCGCAATGCGTCGATGTATCTGGAAGGCGGCCACGCGTACGTCTACTTCACCTACGGCATGCACTGGTGCATGAACGTCGTCACGCAGGAAGAAGGACTCGCGGAAGCGGTGCTGCTGCGCGCGGCGGAACCGGTGCGTGGCGTCGAGGCGATGCGCGAGCGGCGTCCGAAAGCGAAGAAGGACCACGAGCTGATGAACGGGCCGGGAAAGATCTGCATGGCGATGGAGATCGACAAGCGCCTCGACGGCGAAAGCCTGCGCGGCGACACGCTGTGGCTCGCCTCGCGCGACCTCACGCTCGCGGAAGAAGACATCGCCGTCAGTCCGCGCATCGGCATCGACAACTCCGGCGACGCGGCCGCGTGGCCGCTGCGGTTTTTCATCCGCGGCAATCGCAACGTGTCGGCGTACCGCAATGTCTGAAGACCATTACCGCACGCTCGCCGAGCCCGCGGAGTTCCGCCACAAGATCGAGCGCTCGGAGTTTCTCGGACTCGCGTTTCCGGTGACGAGCGACGAAGCGTTCTTCGCGGAGCTCGAGCGCGTGCAGAAAAAGCACTTCGACGCCACGCATCACTGCTGGGCATTCCGTCTGTTCGCGGAGCAACGCTCGCGCAGCTCCGACGCCGGCGAGCCTTCGGGCACCGCGGGCAAACCGATCCTCGCCGCCATCGAAGGTGCGGCCATTCACGACGTCGGCGTGATCGTCGTGCGCTGGTACGGCGGCGTGAAGCTCGGCACCGGAGGCCTGTCGCGCGCCTATCGCGAGACCGCCGCGGAAACGCTGCGCATCGCCAGGCCGCTCGATCGCTACGTGTACGAGCGCATCACCGTGATCGTCCCATTCGACAAACTGAGCAACATCTACCGGCTGGTGCACCCGCCGGACGTGGTCCTGCTCGAAGAACGGTACGGCGAAGAGAACGAGTTTGTGTTCGATGTGCGGTGGTCGGTGGTGGGGGAGTTCAGGAAGAGACTGACCGAAGCAAGGATGAAGGCGGAAGGATGAAGGATGAACATCGCGGCAAGAGCGACACTCCGCCGCGCTCGCGACCAGCTTCATCCTTCATCCTTCCGCCTTCATCCCTCATCGCTCCCGTCACTCCTCCGTCACCGTCGTCCTCGCCAGCCGGTCTCCCGTCCGTGCTTTGCCGAGGAGCACCAGCAGCACTTCGAGGAGGTTCCAGCCGGGGATGATCAGCGGGACGTTGCGCAGGACCGAGCGCGCGTAGCCGCATCCCTCGCCGCGCGGCGTGAGGAGACGCAGGCCGAGGAGTTGCTTGCCTACGGAGCGGCGGCGGAACCCGTCGCGGAGGAGCATGCAGATCATGAGGACGGCCAAGGCCGCCCACCACACGAGCTGGATCCCTTTGGGCGAGGTCGTCCAGGTCATGGCATAACTGACGGCGGACGCCGGCAGGATCAAAAGAATCGAGATCGAGAGCGCGTCGACGAGGAACGCCGCGATGCGTAACAGTTTGGTCTGGCTGTCGTTCATGAAACCTCGCCCCGGGAAGTGCGTAAACCCTCTGCAGGTGCCGTATGAACAGACTCAAGCCAGCGCTTTATTTACTAGCCGTCGCCATCGTGGCGTCGGGATGCGGGCGCGCGGACGGGCACGTCGGGTCGCGTAAGAACGATCACACCGTGACGGTCGCACGGAACTGGCCCGCGGCGGAGATCCAGGAGCTGCGCGTGTTCGAGATCGACGGCAACGTCTCCATCGACGCGGCGGACACCGATCAGATCACCCTCGTCGCCGTCGCCTCGGGCGAGCTCGAGCTGAAAAAAGGAGTCGAGAACCACGGCCTCTTCGAAACGACAATCGACGGCGACACCCTGCGCATCGGACGCAAAGAACGCGAGCGCAAGAACTTCGTCGACATCCCCTTCCTATTCGGACGCCGCGACATGCGCATCAACTACAAACTGACGGTGCCGAAGACCGTGTCGCTCGCGCTGAACACCGTCAACGGCAGGATCGCGACCAAAGGCGTCGACGGCGAGACGCAGGCCGTGACCGTGAACGGCACGATCGACGTCGAGACTGCCGGCACGAACGAGCTGCGTGCGACGACCGTGAATGGCCGCGTGCGTGCGCGCTTCACCGAATCGTTCCAGGGCGCGCGCTTTCAGACCGTCAACGGCGGCGTGGAGGCGTTCCTGCCGCAGAGCGCGTCCTTCACGGTGAACCTCTCGCAGGTCAACGGCGACTTCGCAGCCACGTTCCCGCTGAGCATTCACTCGAACCCCGGCAGCCGCCGCGTGTCGGGTGAGGTCAACGGCGGGAAGCACGAGCTGAAGATCGTCACGATGAACGGCGACGTGGAGCTGGCGCAGTCGGGCCACGGTTTATGATCGCGGCGTGACCGCCGCGCGCGCGCCGCGACTCGTCCTCCTCGCCGTCTTCGTGGCCATCGCGCTCGCCGCGATCGCCCCGGTCCGCAACTACGACTTTTTCTGGCACCTGGCGACGGGGCGGTGGATCGTCGAGCATCAGGCGTTGCCGGACGTCGATCCGTTTGCGATCGCCAGCGACAAGCACGAGTGGATCAACGGCGAGTGGCTGTTCCAGGTGCTCGCGTACTTCACCGGCGTGCGCGGCGGATCGTTCGCACGCGCGCTGCTGGCGGCGTTGATCGTTCTCGTCACCCTGAGCCGCAGCGAAGCGGCTCGCACGACGCAGACGCCGCGGAGCTCGAGACCGTTCGGCGACTTCGCGCCTCAGGGTGACGCGGTAATCCTCACCGCCACCGCCTTCGCCGGCGCGATGCAGACCTTCGACTGGCGTCCTTCGTCGATGGCCATGCTGTTCGTCGTCCTGGCGATTTCCGCACGGACGTGGATCGCGCACGCCATCCTCGCCGCCTTCTGGATCAACATCCATCCTTCCGCGCTGCTTGCGCCGGGCATTGCCGCGCTCTCGACGCGGCGCGTGGCGCCGGTGATCGCCAGCGCACTCGCACTGCTCGTGAATCCGCACGGCTGGCGCGCGATCTACGCGCCTGTCGAGCTGATGGCGTTCGTGCGCAGCGGCGCGTTCGTGAACGCGGAGTGGCTGCCGAGCCGCGTCACGCAATTTCCCATCCTCTATCTCTGCGTGATCGGCGGCGCAATCGCCGTCGTCGCGAAACGGCCGGAGTGGTGGCGTGTCGTGCTGTTCGCCGGCTTCGCGTATCTCGCCATCCGTCACGTGCGCCATCAGGCGCTCTTCTTCGCGGCGTTTCCGCTGCTCATGCCCCGCTTCGAGATCCGCAAGTCGATCGCATGGACGGGCGCCGCGCTCGCGGTGTTGTTCGTCGGGATCACGACCGATCACCGCATCGGCGTCGCGCCGGAACGCTTTCCGGTGCAGGCAGTCGCGAAGCTCCAAGCAATGGGATTGAAGGGCAACATCTACAACCCCGACCAGTTCGGCGGCCTGCTGATCTGGTCGTTCTATCCGGAGCGGCGCACGCTCACCGACGGCCGCAACGAGCTCTATCGCACCTTCATCCCCGAGTACGGACGCGCGCGCGGCGATCAACGCGCGTGGCGCGCGCTGCTGCACAAGTACGAGATCGATCTAGCGGTCGACGAATACCGTCCGCCGCTCGAGGTGCTCGACGCGTCGACGGGTCGCACGCGTTTCATGCCCGCGTCGCTCGCGTACTGGCCGCGCAATGAATGGGCGCTCCTCGCCTACGACGAAGCGGGAATGGTGTTCGCGCGCAGAGCGGCGTTCGCGAAACTGGAAGAGATGGAGGGAGTGGTGCCGGACGCGCGTCAGTTCACGGTCTCGAACGGATCGGAGTAGCGCAACTCTTCTTCCGGCCAGCGCTGCTGCAGCACGCGCTCGAAGTAGGGGCGGACGATGCGCTCGTAGCGGCTCTCGAACGCGGGGACCAGTTCGAGGATCGCTTTGCGCGCGCAATCGACGAGGCAGCGCGCTTCGCGATGCGATGCCGTGCGGTCACTGCTGATGAGGTTCAGCGTGAGCTCGACGATCATCCGAACACGACGAAGACGGCGGCGCTCCATGGGCAGGGAGCCTGGCTCCGAGTGCGATTCGTATTCGAATTTAGGCATCGTGTTCAGCCGAGCAAACCGGGGCTGGTAGCGTCACATTCCGCGGCCGCGGTTACAACTCAGGCGTGCTCGCGATCGCCTTCGGCCCAGATCTCGTCGGCCAGTGACGAGTCGATGCGCGTGTCGTAATACCGAATGGCCGTTCGGCCAACCGCATACACCGCCGCGTAGTTCAGCGCACCGCCGGAGAGCACACCCACGAACGGCACGAGCTTCGTCATGCGATCGCGCAGCACACGCGTGCCGATCTTCTCCGCGATGATTCCGCCTTCGATCGTGGCGGACGTCATCATCGCGGCGAACCCCTGCTTGCCGATGCCGACGCCGGAGCCGAACGCGAGGCACGACAGCGCCTCGTTGAAGCGCTCGCGCGCGGTCGGCTCGTGACCGTAGATGGTGGCGATGCCGAGGACGAGGCGGAACTGCTGGTAGACGAGGTAGGCGAGATCGGCGCCGAGTGTGCCGATGGCGGCGAGGCCGAGCGGCAGGCCCGTGACCGCGCCCGCGGCGGCGCAGCGGATCGCGGTGCGGCGCGCGAGCGTGCGCGCGTGCTGCTTCGGAGAAAAGTCGGGAGCGTTCGCACGCATCGCCTCGACGTCCCTGCGCAGCTTGTCGGTGTCGATCTCCTCGAACATCGAGCGGAACAGCTCCTCGAGCATCGAGTCGGCACGACGTTTCATCGCCTTCGCTTTGTCCATGGTCCGCTCGATGATTTTAGATGTCTCGACGTGCGGGAGCTCGACTGCCGGCGCAAATTCCATGTGAGGTTTTCTATTCCGAGCTCTTGCTCTCGCTCTTCGTTTCGGTCTTGGGCTCGCTCTTCGTCTCCGGCTTGGAGGAGGACGAGGAGGAGCTCGTGTAGTCGGTCTTGTAGAAGCCCGACCCCTTGAACTGGATGGCGGGGGAGGAGATGAGCTTCTTCATCTCGCCGCCGCACTTCGGGCAGTGCGCGAGCGGATCATCGGAAAGCTTCTGGATGATCTCGTGGCGCTCGTTGCACTGGCGGCACTGGTATTCGTAGATCGGCATGTCGTGATCTCTAACGTGTGGTGGCTGAGCCCGATTTCAAGATCCGAGCCTGCCGAGCCGGGCATTGGAAGCTTCTTCCGCGGCGAAGACGCGGCCATCGCGGAAGTAGACGCCGGCGATGCTGCCGGTGCGCGTGCGGTAGTACCAGGCTTCGAAGGTCGTGCCACCGCGGCGGTTCTCGACCGTCCACCCCGGCAACGGTTTGCCGAGGAGGTGCGCGACCTGGCGGTGGGACATCCCTTTCTCGAGCGTGAGGAGCTTGTCGCGTCCGATGGCAATGCGGTCCGCGGCGCGCGCGAGTCCGCGGCGCGCGTCTTCGTTCTCGGGATGGCGCACGAGAACGCCGCGATAGAAACGGATCGCGTCGCGATGCCGTCCGACGGCGGCGAGATCGTCCGCGAACTCGAGCTGCAGCCGCAGCCACACCTGCTGCGCGCGCGAATGATCGGGGTGCTTTTCGACGAACGCGCGCACCGAGTCGGCGTACGCCTGTTTCTGTTCGGGAGTGGCGCCGGGGGAAACGGCCGCGGCCTTGTGGCGGAGGACGTCGCGCCACTCCGCCTGATGATCGCGCGGGGGCTGGCCTCCGCATGCGAGCGCGAGGAGCGCCGCGCATGCAAAAACATTGGGGAAAACTCGCATTCGGGCTCAGAGTACACGAGGTTTCGCTTCCTTGACACCGCGAGAGAGCGAAGCTGATAATCGCTCGGCTTTTGAGCGCTGCTTCAGCGCGGGTCAAGCCACAGCAACCGGAGGATTTATGGCCGTGAGGGGCGAGGAAGTCGCGAGCTCGATCGACGCACAGGTTCGCGAGTCGATCGAGAGGATGGTCGCCGAGATCCGGTCGTCCGTCGAGGACGTGCGTGTTCTGGTCGACCAGCAGCTCAAGGCCGCCCTTCAGAGCGTGCAGGCGGACGTGAACTCGATCACGTTCCTGCCGCAGATCCAGAAGTCGATCGGGGAGCTCGAGGAAACGTTCGAAGCCGAGCGCGCTTCGGCCGCCGCGGCCGCACCCGCGGCCACCGGCGCCGGCGCCTCGCGGCTCAAGAGCGCCGTGCAGAACATCGAGCGCGGCAAGTCGCAGGTCGACGTGCTGAACGCCCTCCTCGAGCAATGCCTCGAGTTCGGCTCGCGCGCGGCGCTGCTCATCCTCCGCGGCGAGACGTTCAGCGGCTGGAAGGGCGTCGGCTTCTCCACGCACGGCGGCAACGACGAGATGATCAAGCGCTTCAACGCGGCGCCGGGGCTCATTCCCGAGCTCGACCGCGTGCTGCGCGACGAGCAGGTCGTCGCCTGGGACGGTCAGAACCTCGCCACCCGCCTCGGCGTCAGCGGCTCCGAAAGCGCCGTGCTCGTGCCGATGGTGATCAAGGACAAGGTCGCCGCGGCGGTGTACGTCGATGCGGTCACGACCGACGTCGGCAAGCTCGATCGCGATGCGATCGAACTGCTCGTCTTCACGACGGGACTGCTCGTCGACACGCTGGCCATTCGCAAGAAGATCCCTTCGCCGAGTCTGTCGTCCGGTGCCGAGGCTCCCGCTGCTGCACCGCGTCCTGTTCCGGCTCCAGCTCCAGCTCCAGCGCCGGTAGCGGCGGCTCCCGCACCCGCACCCGCACCGACGCCTGCTCCGGCGCCCGCGCCCGCGCGCATGCCGTCGATCGAACAGCCGATCCCGACGAAGACCGACGCCGGCACGGTGGCCATCAACGCCGCGCAGCTTCGCGAGATGATGGCCGCGCAGCGTCCGAGCTTCAACGTCCCCTCGGCGGAAGACTTCGGCAATGCGACCACGGCCGCACCCGCCGCGCGTGTGCCGGTCGCGGAACCGCCGAAGCCCACGCCGCCTCCTCCCGCGACTCCCGCACCCGCCGCGCCTCCCGCGAGCGGTCTCGGCGGCGACGATCGCCCCTCCACCCAATACATCCCGCCCGCCGGCATCGCCCGCGGCGGAGTCCTTGGCGGCGGGGGCAATGAAGACGCGAAGAAGCACGACGAAGCGCGCCGCTTCGCGCGCCTCCTCGTCTCCGAGATCAAGCTCTACAACGAGTCGAAGGTCGAGCAGGGGCGCAAGAACAACGACCTCTACGAACGCCTCAAGGAAGACATCGACCGCAGCCGCCAGATGTACGACGAGCGGATCGGCGACGACGTGCGCAAAGTGTCGAACTACTTCTACGACGAGCTGGTGCGGATCCTGGCCGACGGCCGCGCCGACGCACTCGGTCTGTAATAGTCGGCACAAAGCCAGCAGTTACGTGGCGATGTGTTGAAGTTTCTCCGTCGCCGCTGGCTGGCGCTGCCCGTCGCCATCATCGTGCTCGCCGGCCTCACCACCGGCACGATGTACTACTTCCGCCGCGATCGGACCGTCTCGTCGGGGCAGTCGACGGCGGAGCTCCCCGCGGAAGCCGAAGCGCCGCCCGATCTGCAGAAACTGCGCGAGGGCTACGCGGCGGGACGCGAGGCGCTTGCGCGCAAAGACGGCGCGGAGGCGGTGAAGCATCTGTCGTCGTTCGATTTCGGCCCGCGGCGAGTCGAGGAGTACCGGCTCTACCAGCTCGCGCAGGCCTACGAGATGAACGGCAACAAAGCCGCGGCACGCGTGACGCTGGCGAAGCTCCTGCGTCGCGAGCCGCGATTCGTGTACGTGCAGGAGGCGGGACTGGATCTCGCCAAACGTTACGCGGAAAGCGGCGACTCCGTGCGCACGGCCGCGGTGGCCGCACAGCTCACCCGGCGCTCCGACGTCGCGGAGCTCACGTCCGCCGCGCGCTGGATGGCCGCGACGCAGCGCCTGCATCACGGCGACGTCTCCGGCGCGCTGTTCGCCGCGCGCAACATCCTCATCTACCACCCGCGCGCGGACGAAGCGAAGAACGCGGCCGCACTCGTGCGAGCTTTGACGGGCACCCCCGAGAACGTGATGCCGCCGCTCACGCCGTCCGAGCGGGTCGAGCGCGCGAAGGCACTCATGCGCTCGAAGGATGCGCAGACGGCGCTCGAAGAATTGACCGCACTCGAGCCGAACGCCGGCGCGATGCGTTCCGAGGTGCAATTGCAGCGGGGGATCGCGCTGCATCTTCTCAAACGCTATGAAGACTCGAACAAAGCCCTCGAGCCGCTCACCTCGGGGCCATACAAATACGCCATTCCCGCGCTGCGGTATGCGTCGAAGAACTACGCGATCGTCGCCGCGTCGATCAACCCGATCATCACCAAGACCGTGAAGGAGCGCAAGCAGGTCGGCACGATCAAACAGCGCGTCGGCAAGGGAAAGAAGCGGCGCACCGTCACGAAGCCGAAGTACCAGAACGTGTTCCGCCAGGTGAAGCTCGTCGACCTGCCGAAGAAGACGAAGAAGGACGAGTACGAACGTCTCGCATCCGAGCGGCTCAAGGACCTCCTCTCGCTGCCGCAGATCGACGACAACCTGCGTCTCGAGACGCTGAACGCGCTGGCCGCGCGCGCGACGGCGAAGAATCAGGACGCCTACGTGCAGGAGCTCGTGCCGCAGATCATCAAGATCGATCCGCTGGCCGATCCTTCCCTGCAGCATTTCTGGGACAAGGGGTGGGCTGCCTACGAGCGAGGGGACCTCGGCGGCGCGCGCAAGCTGTTCCGCTTCATCGCCGACACGTACACGCATCCGAACGTGAAGCGGCAGTCCGAGTACTGGTACGCGCGCTGTCTCGATCGCACGGGGCAGAAGGAGGAAGCGGCGGCGATCTATCAGAAGCTGGCCTCCGCGCCGTACGCCGATCTCTACGCGATGCATGCCGTCAGCCGCGGCGCAAAGCGTCAGGAGACGAAGGGCAATCCGCTGAAGAGAGAAGGTCCCGACTGGGGCGACATCGCGGAGAAGCAGATGCCCGAGGAGTTGCAGCTCGCGTACGAGCTGACCGCGCTCTCGTCAATGCGTGACGCGTCCCTCGAGCTGCGCCGCAACATGCGCCGCGAGAACACGAAGTTCGCCGAGGCGCTGATGGCGGAGCATCACCACGCGGCGGGGCAGGAAGTGCTCATGTACCGCTCCCTGCGCCGCGCGTGGCCGCAGCTCGCGACCGTCGAGCAGGATTCGGTGCCGGCCTACTTCCTGCGCATGTACTACCCGCTCAAATACGGAGAGGACATCGAGGAGTACGCAAAGGAGCGCGACCTCGACGCGAATCTCGTGCGCGCCCTGATCCTGCAGGAGAGCTACTACAACCCGAAAGCGAAATCAGCCGTCGGCGCGACAGGACTCATGCAGCTCATGCCCCCGACGGCGAAAGAACACGCCGCCAAGATGCGCATCCCGTTCGCGGTGTCGCGCCTCGAGAATCCAGACGTCAACGTCCGCATCGGCACGTACCACTTGAAGATGTTGATCAACATGTTCAGCGGGAACACCTACCTCGCCGTCGCCTCCTACAACGCCGGCCAGGGCAACGTGATGAAGTGGCGCCGCGGCGCCCCGCGCAAACCGATGGACGAGTTCCTCGAATCGATCCCATTCCAGGAGACGAGGAACTACGTGAAGCGAGTGACGATGCTGAGGAGCTCGTACGCGCGCCTCACATCGTGAGGCCGCGGTTGTCGGTGATCGGTTGTCCGTTGTCTGCGCCATATCGCGAGGCCGCACAGACGACCGAGAACTGACAACTGACAACGCCACACGGAGATCAAGAATGCACTTGCCCGCAAGATCTGCAAAGACCTCGGGATTCCGGACCCGTTCTAGCGCGTCAGGACGAGCTCTTCGCGGATGACGTTCTCTTCATTCACGCCGTCGAGGGCGAGCTCGCGATTTGCTTCGAGCACCATCTCCACCGCTTCGCGCAGGTTCTCGCGCGCTTCTTCGAGCGTCTCCCCTTGCGTGTTCGCGCCGGGGAGTTCCTCGACGAAGGCAATGTAGCCGCCTTCCTCAGCAGGCTGGAAGACGGCCGTGAACGTCCGCGTCATAGCCGTAGTTTAGCGGAGCGGAAGCGCGTGCGTCAGCGTGCGTCCGCCCACTTGATCGTGCAGCCGAAGGCGCGCGTCTCGGTCGTACCGATCTCGCGGCCGCCGAGGAGCGCTTTGAGCGCGTTCGTGAGTCCATCGTTCGTGCGTTCCGCCGGCTTCGCGGAGTCGTCGACGTAGCCGCGGTAGCGGATCGCCCCGCCGGCATCCACGACGAACACGTGCGGGGTGACGCGGGCACCGTAGGCGCGGGCGATTTTGCTGTCGCTGTCCTTGAGATACGGGAACGGGTAATCCTTCTCCGTCGCGCGCGCTTTCATGTTCGCGAGCGTTTCATCGGAGTACTTGCTGTCGTCGTTCGGGTTGACGGCGTAGAAGCTCACGCCCTGATGGCCGAACTGATTCGCGACGCCGATGATGCGCGACTCGAACGCCTTTGCGTACAGACATGAATTGCACGTGAAGATCACGACCTTCACCCTGCCGTCGTCCGGCTTCATCGTCACCGTGGCGCCGTCCGTCGCGTTGACGAGCGAGAAGCCGGACGCTTTCGTGCCGACGGCCAGTTCCTCCGCGCCTGCCGCGAACGCGAGAAGCATCATCACCACCAGAGCAGGTTTCTTCATGAAATCCTCCGTAGCATCGCGCGCAGCCGCGCAATCATTTCGTCTCTCTTGATTCGCCCCTAATGCCGCCACAACTCCTTGCCCGTGCGATCGAACACGATCGTGACCGGAATCTCGCCGTTGAAGCGAAACTGATCGCCCAACGCATCGGGGTTGCCCGTGTAATAGACGTTCGGAAACGCGATCCGCTGCTTGTCTTCGCCGGCTCCTTCAGCGGACGCAGGTCCGCCGCGAAGAGCGGCAGTGCAAGCGCGCCGAGCGCCGCGAGCAACGCGAGCCTGCTAAGGAATGAACCCGCGGATCGTACGAACCTTCGCATCCTGACGGTCCACCTTCACTTCGATCGTGCGATACGCAGTGTCCTTCTTCGAGCTCTCGGTGTGATAGCTCAGCAGATACTGCGAGCGCAGGTCCGCTTCGAGTGCGTCGTACGTCGCCGGAAGCTGATCCACGTTGCGAATGAAATACGCGACGCCGCCCGTTTCCGCCGCGAGCGACTTCATACGCCCCTGCGAGCCGAGGCCGAAGCCGATGCCGACAAAGTACAGCGGCACGCGCGACGCGCGCGCATACAGCAGCATGTCGTCGTACGTGAGACGCGACGTCGTGTCCTCACCATCGCTGATGATCACCAGCGCCTTGCGTCCCTGCACATTGCGGAAGCGATAGAGCCCGGTCACGATCGCGTCGTACAGCGCCGTGCCGCCGCCCGCGTCCGGCACCGCGTCGACCTGCGCCTGCAGCGTCGCGAGGTCCGTCACGAACGGCGCGTTCTTCGAAGGGTCCGACGCGAAGCCGGCGATGAACGCGCGGTCGTTTCTGCGGATGATGTCCTTGAAGAAATCCGACGCCGCCTTCTTCGCATCGGCCATCCGCTTTTCCATGCTGCCCGAATGATCGAGCAGCAGACCGACGGAGATCGGCAGGTTCGACGCGAAGTTGAAGCTCGAGATCTTCTGCGGCTTGCTGTTCTCGAAGATCGTGAAGTCTTTCTCCAGCAGATTCGCGACCGGCACACCCGCGGCATCCGTGACCGTCACCGGCAGCTCGACGAGATTCACCTCGATCTCTTCGATGTACCGCTCGCCGCTGAGGAAGAGGAGATCGCTGGCCTCGTATCCCGTTTCATCCGTGGCCGACGCGCGCACGAACTCATGGCCTGCGAGCCGCGACGCCGGGATGCTGATCGCGTACGGCGGCCGCGTCCACTCGTGCAGCTTCTGATCGCCCGCGTAGAGCACGACGTTCTTCACGTTCGTCCCTTTCGGGTTCTGCAGCGACAACTTGAAATGCGCGACGCCGTCCGGCGTCATCGTGCGCGTGATCTTCAGCTCGAGCTGCGTGTCACGCTCGTTGACGAGGAACGCGTCCGCGTCGACGTAGCGCCCGCGCGCGTCGTAGCCGACCGCGCGCACTTCGACGCGCTTCGGCAGCGTGCCGAGGTCGAGCTCCGCTTCGAAGGGGGGCGCGTTGCGGGCGAGGATCTTCTTTCCTTCGACGAAGAACTCCACGCGTTTGACCGGCGGCAGCACTTCGACGCGCACCTTGAACAGATTCGGCGCGACGTCGCGCCGCGGCGGCAGGATCTTCACCGCGCCCACCGTTTCCGGCACCACGCCCTCGGCCAGCATCGCCTCCGCGCCGTCGTCCGCGCTCGCGACGTACAACTGCCCCGTTTTCGCGAGCGTGAACTTCTCCGTCGTCTTGGCGATGATCACGGGCGCGCCTTCTTCGACCGGCATGATCAACCGCGCCTCGATCTCCACCTCTCCCTCGCCGAACGACTGCACCGACGTGACGGAGTTGGCCTGATTCGCAATCGGATAGCGGAAGTTGCGGAGCACCTGGCCGCCCTGGATGAACGACCCCTGCAGGAACAGCGGCGCGTCCGGCGCGACCTCGGCCGGGCTGGCGAAGCGGAAGGCGACGCGCGCGGCGACGCCGGTGTCCGTGTCACCGAGGGGCTCGAGGGCGATGGTGAGAGTCTTGGGCGTTTCCTGGGCGAAAGCGAGCGTAGTCAGTGCGACCAGCAGCGCGGCGAATGTCGTTCGCATGGCGTGGATCACCAGCATACGGGCGTGCGAATTCCCCGCTGGAACAAAACGCCAAACGCTGGGCGCCGTATACGATCTCACCATGACCGTCCGCCCAGTGGCCGCGCAGATCGCGAGGACCGGCGCCACCGCCATCGCGATCGGCCTGGTGTTCTCGAGCGTCTACGCGATCGGACGTCCCGACATGGCCGGCCGCATTCTCGCCCTCGGCGCGATCACCGGCATCTGCATCGCGATCGTCATCGCCATCCTCGAGACGATCTTCCGCCGCGTGACCCACGCCCTCGGACAGCGTGCACGCGTGTTCGCGAAGTCAGTGATGTTCATCGCCGGCGGCACGACCGGCTGGATCGCCGGCATGCTCCTCGGCTCGCAGCTCCTCGGCGTCGGCACGACCCCCGCGATCCTGTTGCGCGGCGACGGCCTGATCATGCTCACGCTCGTCGCCGGCATCGCCGTCGCGGTCGGGCTCGCGTTCTACGCGTACGAGCTGCTCCAGCGCCGGCTCGAGCACACCATCGAACAACTGAAAGAAGCGGAGTGGGCGGAGAAGGAGCTCGCGCTGGCGCGGTCGATTCAGACGCGCCTCCTCCCCCCTGCCGAAATCGAGGGCGACGGCTTCACGATCTCCGCGCGCAATCTCGCGGCGAGTTTCGTCGCCGGCGATTTCTACGACATCGTGCGGCTCGACGACGGCTCGGTCGTGATCGTCGTCGCGGACGTCGCCGGCAAAGGCGTCGGCGCGAGTCTGATCATGGCATCGGTGAAGGCCGTCCTGCCGTTCGTCGCGCGCGAAGGAGCGCAGCGCGCGATGTCGATGCTCAACGAAAAACTCGTGCACGAGCTCGGCCGCCGCGAGTTCGTCGCGCTCGTCTACGCGCGCCTGCAGCCGCACGACGGTGCGCTCGAAGTGCTCAACGCCGGATTTCCGGAGCCGTACGTCGTCCGTCACGACAGCGTACGCGCGCTCACCAGCGACGGAGAGCGACTGCCGCTCGGCATTCGCGCGGGCGTGACGTACGAGCCGCTGCATACGACGCTCGCGCGCGGCGAACGGCTCGTGTTCGTTTCGGATGGAATCCCCGAGGCGCCGATGGGTGGGGAACCGATCGGCTATGAACGCATTGCGGAGCTGTTGCGCGGCGCGACGACCGTCGACGCATTTCTCGATGCGGTGCGTGCGCATGTCGAGCCGACGCTCGCGGACGACTGGACCGCCGTCATGGTGCACCGCGTGTGAAGGTCGCGCGACTGATCGGCGACTCGGGCGCGGGTAAGTCGACGCTGCTCGCGCAGCTCATCGCGCGGTACGTGAGCGAAGGCAAACGCGTCGGCGCGATCAAGCACACGCACCATCCGCTCAACGAAGAGAATCGCGGCGATACCGCAACGTTTCGCGCCGCGGGTGCGCATCCGGTGCTCCTCGCGGGAATGCGCGAGGCGGTCGTATTTCGGAATGAGGGCGCGACGCGCGTTCGTTACGAACGGCCTCGCGACCTGCTCGCGCAGTTTGGCGGACATGACGTCGTGCTCGTCGAAGGCTTCAGGGATTGCAGTGACTGGCCGGCGGTAACGATCGCGGCCGAGGCGCGTCCTACCGTCGACGAGCTCGCTGCGAATCTCGATAAAATCTGGGACCCGACATGACTCTGCTCCGCTACCGCGCCGTACTGTTCGATCTCGACGGAACGCTCGTCGATTCGTACACGGCGTTGACCGAGGCGGTGAATCACGCGCGGCGGACGCATGGACTGCACGAGCTGAGCAGCGTGCGCATCCGCGAGTTCGTGGGCGACGGCGTCGAGCGTTTGCTGCAGCGCGCGTTCGAGCGGCCGGACATCTCCACGAGCATCATCGACGCGTTCGAGACGCGTTACGACGAAGTGTGCTGTGAGGAATCGAAAGTGCTCGCCGACGTCGACGCGACGCTCGACAAGCTGCACGAGCTCGGCATCGCGATGGCGGTCTGCACGAACAAGCCGACCGTGTTCTCGAAAAAGATCCTCGATTTCCTGGGACTGTCGCGCTACTTCGCGGCGATCATCGGGCCGGACGTCGCGGGCGCGCGCAAACCGGACGCGAAGCATCTGCAGGTCACACTCGACGCGGTGCAGTGCGCGCGCGAGGAAGCGCTGTTCGTCGGCGACATGCCGATCGACGTGCGCGCGGCGCGCAACAGCGGGGTGGACGTGGCGGTGGTGGCGACGGGCTCGTCGACGCGCGAGCAGCTCGCGGCGTCGGAGCCGGATCATTTTCTGGAGAGATTCGGCGATCTGCTGAAGATCGTGGGACGGGAAGCGGCGTAGTGTCGCGCTCGCAATACCGGTTCGTCTTTTTCGACGTCGATTCCACGCTCGTCACCATCGAGGGCATCGACGTGCTCGCGAACGGCAATCCCGAAATCGTGCGCCTCACCGAGGCAGCGATGAACGGCGAGATTGCACTGGACGAGGTTTACGCCCGGCGGCTCGAAATCATCCGCCCCACGCGGGCCCAGGTCGAAGCGCTCGGACAGCAATACATCGCATCGCTCGTCGACGGCGCGCAGGAAACGATCGCGACCTTGCAGCGCGGCGGTGCGGACGTGCATCTCGTCACCGCCGGCATCGCCCAGGCCATCCATCCGCTCGCCGCACACCTCGGCATCGCGCCGCGCGCGGTGCACGCGGTTTCGCTGCAATTCGACGGGGAAGGAAACTACGCCGGCTTCGATCGCCGCTCGTTCCTGACGCGCGCCGGGGGCAAAGAGCTCGTCGTGCACGCGATCCTCGCGCGGTCGAAAGGGAAGAGCGCGTTCATCGGCGACGGCGTGAGCGATCTGGAGACGAAACCTGTCGTCAGCCTCTTCATTGGCTTCGGAGGAGTTCACACGCGGGCGCGCGTGAAGGAGAATGCTTCCGTATACGTCAGCGAGCCGACAATGACCGCGGTGCTGCCGTACCTGATGGAGGAGCGATGAACGCAGAACGCGGAACGCGTTCTGAACCACCGACGTCATGTCCGAAAACGCCAAGTACTTCGTCCCCGGTCCCACGTGGGTTCGCCCCGAGATCCTGCAGGAGCTGACACGGCCGATGATCGGCCACCGCAGCAACGAGTTCAAGGATCTCTTCCGCCGCATCAACCTCGACCTGAAGGAACTGTTCGGCACGGGGCAGACGACGTTCGTCGTCACCTCGTCCGGCACAGGCGTGATGCAGGCCGCGCTCGAGAACTGCGTGAAGCAGCGCGTGCTCGTCACGACCTGCGGCGCGTTCTCCGAGCGCTGGTACAACATCGCCGAATCGCTCGGCTATGAAGTCGATCGTCTCGACGCCGGCTGGGGCCGGCCGATCGATCCGGAGGCGCTGGGCGATCATCTCGCGCGGCATCATCGCGCGCACTACGACGCGGTGACGATCACGCACAACGAAACGTCCACCGGTGTGACCAACGACGTTGCCGCACTGACCGCGGTCGTGCGTGAAGAAGCGCCGGACGCACTCGTCCTCGTCGACGCCGTCTCGTCGCTCGGCGGCATTCCCGTGACGTTCGACCGCTGGGGCGTCGACGTCTGTCTCGCGAGCGTGCAGAAGTGCATCGCGCTCCCGCCGGGCATCACCGTCGTCGCGGTTTCCGATCAGGCGCTCGCGCGTGCGAAGAAGCATCCGTATCGCGGGACGTACTTTGATTTCCTCGCGTACCGAGACAAGGCGGCCGAGGACAGCGTGCCGTCGACGCCGTCCATTCCGCATTTCTACGCGCTGGCCACGCAGCTCGACTACATGCTGCGCACGGAAGGACTGGAAGCGCGATACGCGCGCCATCGCCGGATGCGCGACATCACCATCGAGCGCACCGCGCGCTGGGCAAAACTCACGGCGGATCCGGAGTACGCTTCGGCGAGCGTCACGACGCTCACTCCGGTCGTTCCGCCGGACGTCATCCGCAACGAAATGAAGAATCGCGGCTACACCCTCGGCGGCGGATACGGCCAGTGGAAGGACACCACGTTCCGCATCGGCCACATGGGCGACATCTCCGTCGCCGATCTCGAAGCGATGCTCGCTGTATTGAACGAGGTGGCGCGAGGATGACGTCCTATCGCGTCCTCGTCACGGACACCATCGCCGAATCCGGACTCGACATCCTCCGCGCCGCGAACGACGTGGAGCTCGATTACCGTCCCGGCCTGAAAGGCGCGGAGCTGCTGCAGGCGGTCGCGGAAAGCGACGCGCTCATCACGCGCAGCGGCACCGCGGTCACGCCGGAGCTCGTGAACGCGGGGACGCGGCTGCGCATCGTCGGCCGCGCGGGCGTGGGCCTCGACAACGTCGACGTCGACGCCGCGACGGAGCGCGGCATCCTCGTCATCAACGCGCCGACCGCGAACATCATGTCCGCGACCGAGCACACGATGGCGATGCTGCTCGCGCTTTGCCGCAACATCCCCGAGGCGCATGCGAGTGTGAAACGGGGGGAATGGACGCGATCGAAGTTCATGGGCGTCGAGCTCGACGGCAAAACCCTCGGCATCGTCGGACTCGGCCGCATCGGCACGCGCGTCACGCATCGCGCGCGCGGCTTCGGCATGCGCGTCATCGCGTACGACCCGTACGTCGCCGACTCCGCGTTCGAGAAGGTCGGCGCGACGAAGGTCACGCTCGAACAGTTGTTCGAGCAGGCGGACGTCATCACCGTGCACACACCCGCGACCGAAGAGACGCGCGGCATGCTCGGCGCGGCGGAGATCGCGAAGATGAAGGACGGCGCGATCGTGCTCAACATCGCGCGCGGCGGGATCTACGACGAGCAGGCGCTCGCCGATGCGCTGAACTCCGGCAAGCTCCTCGGCGCCGCGATCGACGTGTACGTCGACGAGCCTCCGACGAAGGACCACCCGCTGCTCACGGCGAAGAACATCATTCTCTCGCCGCACATCGGCGCGAACACGATCGAGGCGCAGGACCGCGTGGCCGTGCAGACCGCGGAGATGGTCGTCGAAGCGCTGCGCGGTTCGATCTTCGTATCGGCGGTGAACCTGCCGTTCGAAGGAACCGCGGACGCGGATGCGGCGCCGCTGATCCGCCTCGCGGAGAAGCTCGGCAACTTCGCGGCGCAGATCCTCAACGGTGCGGTCAATCGCGCGGAAGTGGACCTGTGGGGCGTCGAAGACCGGCTGACGAAGATCGTGTCGGTGGCCGCGCTGAAGGGACTGCTCACACCGCATCTTTCCCAGTCGGTGAATTTCGTGAACGCGGAGCAGGTCGCGCAGACGCGCGGGATCGCCATCAGCTCGACGACGCATCCGTCGCCGCGCGATTACGCGAACCTGATCACGTTCCGCTGTTCGTCGTCGACGGAAGAGGTGTGCGTCTCCGGCACGGTGTTCCACGAGAAGAATCTGCGCATCGTGTCCGTCAACAGTTTTCGCGTGGAGTTCGAACCGGAAGGGCACCTCATCTACATCATCAACCGCGACGTCCCCGGTGTCGTCGGCAAGGTCGGCACGCTGCTCGGCGATCGCGAGATCAACATCGCCGAGTACAACCTCGCGCGCTCCGGCAGCGGCGGACGGGCGATGGCGATCATTACCGTCGATTCGCCGCTGGATGCGGACACGCTGAGCTTCCTCCGTTCGTATCGCGAAATGATCGAAGTGAAGCAGGTAAAGTTGTAACGAATGCACTATCGCAAGCTCGGCAACACCGGCATCACCGTCAGCGAGATCGGTTTCGGCGCGTGGGCCATCGGCGGCCGCGCGGATGCCGGCGGCACGCCGGTCGGCTGGGGCGGGTCGAGCGACGAGGAAGCGCTGGCCGCGATCCGCCGCGCGCGCGAGCTCGGCGTGACGTTCTTCGACACCGCCGACACCTACGGCTTCGGCCGCAGCGAATCGCTCCTCGGCATCGTGCTCTCGCGCAAACGCAACGACGTCGTGATCGCGACGAAAGTCGGCGTCGCGCGCGACGTGGACGGGCGTCTCAAGAAGGATTTTTCACGCACGCACATCCAGCATGCGGTCGACGGGTCGCTCAAGCGCCTGCGCACCGACTACATCGACCTCTACCAACTGCACAATCCGACGCTCGACGAGCTGCGCCGCGACGACATCCACGAGGCGATGGACCGCCTGCAGGAGGCGGGAAAGATTCGCTTCTGGGGCGTGTCGATCACGACACCCGAGGATGGGATCGAGATCATCAAACGCGGGTGGGGCTACGCGCTGCAGGTGCTGTACAACGTCCTCAACCAGGCGCCGGCGAAGGAGCTGTTCCCGCTGGCGAAGGAGAAGGGCTACGGCATCATCGCCCGTGTGCCGCTGGCGTCCGGTCTGCTGACCGGCAAATACCGCCAGGACACGCGCTTCGCCGAGCACGACGTCCGCCAGAACTTCCTCACCCCGAAACGCCTCGAAGAAGTGATCCCGCGTGTCGACGAAGCGAAGTCGATCATCGGCGGCACCGCCCGCACCCTCGCCGAAGGCGCGCTGCGCTTCATCCTCGCCAACGAAGCCGTCTCCACCGTCATCCCCGGCATGCGCAACATCCGCCAGGTGGAGATGAACGTCTCCGCCGACGAAGTGCGCATCCCCCAGGAGATCGTGGAGAAACTGCGAGCGCGGCTGGGGGAGTACAACTTTTATCAGAGGCATGGGATCAGGATTTGAGGGCCGGCGGGGCAGAGGTGAGAGGGGTGTGGAGCGGTAGAGCTGTAGAGCTATAGAGCTGTAGAGGGGCTCTGAGGCTCTTCGGGCTCTGCACCGCTGTACCTCTGCACACTGCAGCTCTTCGGGGCTCTGCCCGTCTGTGCCCCTGCCCCTCTACAGCTCTACAGCTCTACAGCTCTACTGCTCTACCGCTCTACCAACCCGCCGCCCCACCCGCATCGAATACACCCCTCGCGAGACCTGTTCTCCCTCTCCTATGCCCTCACGCACCATCTCCATCCGCGGGGCGCGGACGCACAATCTGAAGAACATTTCGGTCGAGATTCCGCAGAGACAGCTCACGGTCATCAGCGGGCCGTCCGGGTCGGGGAAGTCTTCGCTCGCGTTCGATACGCTTTACGCGGAAGGGCAGCGTCGCTTCGTCGAGTCGATGTCGACCTATGTGCGCCAGTTCCTGGAGCGTATCGACCGGCCGGACGTCGATCACATCGAGGGCATCCTTCCGGCCATCGCCATCGAACAGAAGAACTCGGTGAAGAACGCGCGTTCCACGGTCGCGACCGCCACTGAGCTCGCCGATCACATCCGCCTCTTCATGACGTACTGCGGCGAGACCCGCTGTCCCGATTGCGGCGTCGCCGTACGGAAGGAAAACCCCGAATCCATCACCACGGAAATCGTGAACACACTGGCGGGCAAACGCGCGGTCGTGCTCGCGCCCGTCTTCTTCGATCCGGACCATCGCTCCGTCGTCGTCGATCAGCTCGTCAAAGGGGGCTTCTACCGCACCTGGATCAACGGCGAAGTGAAAGACATCAACGACCTCGATCTCAGCGGCGTCACGTCGTTCGAGCTCGTCATCACGCGTCTGCGCATCGACGCGGAGCGCCGCACACAGATCACCGAAGCCATCGAGCAGGCGTTCGAGCTCTCCAAGGGCAACGTGAACGTGCTCGAAGAGACCGAAGAGGGGTGGGTCTCGCACCGCTTCACCTCGCACTTTGCGTGCAACAAGTGCGGCACCGAGTTCATCGAGCCGACGCCGCATCTTTTCTCCTTCAACTCCCCCCTCGGCGCGTGCACCAAGTGCCAGGGCTACGGCCGCATCATCGGCATCGACATGGAGAAGGTGATCCCGAACCGCACGCTGCGCCTCTCCGAGCAGCCGGTCTCGCCGTGGAACTCCGCGGGCTACGAGGACTGCTACGAAGACCTCGCCAAATACGCGGACAAGTTCGGGCTGCGCCTCGACGTACCGGTGCAGGACCTCACCGAAAAAGAGTGGGACGTCCTCTACAGCGGCAAAGGGAAGTGGTACGGCATCAAGGGCTTCTTCGAGTGGCTGGAAACGAAAAAGTACAAGATCCACGTGCGCGTGAAGCTCGCGAAGTACCGCAGCTACGAGCGCTGCCCCGAATGTCACGGCTCGCGGCTCAAGGACGTGGTCAATCACGTGAAGTTCCGCGACCTCACCATCGGCGAGCTGTTCGCGATGAACGTGAAGACCGCGCGCCGCTTCTGGGAGTTCCTGGCGATGTCGAAGCAGGAGGAGGCGATGGCCGGCCATCTGCGCCGCGAGATCGTCAACCGCCTCGTCTATCTCGATGAGGTGGGCCTGCAGTACCTCACGCTCGATCGCCAGACGCGCACGCTCTCCGGCGGCGAATCGCAACGCATCAACCTCGCCGCCGCCCTCGGCAGCTCGCTCACGGAAACGATGTACGTCATCGACGAACCGACGGTGGGACTGCACGCGCGCGATTCGGAGCGGCTGCTGTCGGTACTGCGGCGCCTGAAGAACGCGGGGAACACCGTCGTCGTCGTCGAGCACGATCCGACGATCATCGCCGGCGCGGATTACCACGTGGAGATGGGGCCAGGGGCGGGCGAGTTCGGGGGCGAGGTGACGCATGTGGGCGCGAGCCCCTCACCCGGCGCCGCACGCCACCCGCTTCCCGTTACGCGGGGCGAGGGGACGGACAACGTCATCCGCATCGTCAACGCGCGTGAGAACAACCTGCGCGGGGTGACGGCCGAAATCCCGCTCGGGCAGATGGTCGCGGTCACGGGGGTTTCGGGCTCCGGCAAATCGACGCTCATTCGCAACTGCCTGTACAACCGCTATCAGCGCGACATCCGTGGGGTGGCGGGGCTCGAGACCGGCAAGGTCGATCGCCTCGAAGGCACCGATCTGGTCTACGACATGGAGCTGGTCGATCAGTCGCCGATCGGACGTTCGTCGCGCTCGAATCCGGCCACGTACATCAAGGCGTGGGACGAGATCCGCAAGCTGCTCGCGGAGACGACCGGCGCGAAGCTGAACGGCGTCACACCGGGGATGTTCTCGTTCAACACGGAAGGCGGTCGCTGCGAGACGTGCCAGGGCGCGGGTGTCGTGACGATCGACATGCAGTTCCTCGCCGACGTCGAAGTCGTGTGCGACAAGTGCGACGGCCGCCGCTTCAACGAGCAGGTCATGAAGGTCACGTTCAAGGGAAAGAACGTGAACGACATCCTGCAGCTCACGGTCGACGAGGCCGCGAAGTTCTTCGTGGCGAAGCGGGTGCTGCTCAAGCGTCTCGACGCACTCCGCTCCGTCGGCCTCGGTTATCTGCGACTCGGCCAGTCCACGGATTCCCTTTCCGGCGGCGAAGCGCAGCGGCTCAAGCTCGCGTCGTTCCTCGCGGAAAGCGCGGCGAAGGGCGAGAAGCCGCGCCTCTTCCTCTTCGACGAGCCGACCACCGGCCTGCACCACAGCGATGTCGACGTGCTGATCAAGACGTTCCGCGATCTCATCGACCGCGGGAACTCGGTGCTCGTCATCGAGCACAACACGCAGCTCATCGAGCAGGCCGACTGGATCATCGACCTCGGACCCGAGGGTGGTGACGGCGGCGGCGAGATCGTGGCGGTGGGCACGCCGGAAGACATCGCGGCGAATCCGCGCTCGATCACGGGGCGGTATCTCAACGTGTGGAGTGCGGCCGCGGCCGTGGGATGAACGTCGAAGCAGTGCTCAGGGAGATTCTCCGCAACCGCGGTGTGCGCAGCCAGAGCATCGACGCCGCCACGCCCCTCGGCGGCGACGGTCTCGGGCTCGACTCGATTGCGATCGCCGAGGTGCTGCTCGATTGTGAAGCGCGGTTCGGGGTGAACGTCGCGGATCTGCTCAGCGGAGAGACGATCACGTTCGGCGCGCTCGTGGAGCGGCTGGAGCAGCGTTGAAGCATCGCGTATCGCTGCTCGGCGCCACCGCTATCGCGGCCGTCATGGCGCACGCACCTCGTCTCGCCCTCGTACTCGCCGACGTCGTCGCGCGATGCACCTTACGCGCGGGACGCCGTCGCGCGCCGCGCAACCTCGATGGGCGAGCGCTGCGGCGGTTCTGGTCGAATCACGTGCGCCACATCGTGCTCAGCTTCTGCGCGACGCGCTACGGAACGCGTCCGCTGCAAGGACTGCTGCTGCCGTCGCCCGAGCTCGATGCGCTGCGGCCACCGTGCGTCATCGTGACGTTCCACGCCGGACCGATTCAGGCGTTCAGCGCGGCGCTCGAGCGTCTCGGCCGCGCGCTCGTGCTGCGCCAGGTCGATCCTTCGCATCCGCGCGACATCACGCTCCTGCACACCATCGGCGGCGACCGCGGCGCGCTCGGCGTCGTGCACGGCGTGCGCTGGCTGCGCGATGGCGGCTTCGTGTTCGTCGCGATCGACCCTTCGGCTCCGGCGAGCCGCGTGGACGTCCCGTTTCAGGGCCGCACACTGCGCCTCGCGCGCGGCGCGTTTGCGATGGCGCGGATCGCGAGCGTGCCGCTCGTGCCGGTGGTGACGCGATGGCGCGGATCGCAGATCGAGCTCGTGTTCGGCGAATCGCTTTCCGGCAGCGACGAACAGCAGCTCGCGGCGCATGTCACGCGATGGTTCGAAAACTATCTCGCGGAGAACCCGGGCGAGATCAGTCAGCGCACGCTTTCGCTCGTGTCGTGAACGATTGCCACCGCGCCGTCGCGCAGGGACGTGCGGAGCAGGTCGTGACGCACCTTGCCGTTGTGCGTGCGCGGGATGCCGCGGCGCTCCACGACGACCACGCGCTCGGGCACGAATCCCATCGCCTCGCGCAGCGACTCCGCGACGTTCGCCGCAATCGCCGCCGAATCTCCCTCGGCTTCGATCGCCACCACGATCTCCTCGGTGCCATTGCGCGCGATCCCGACCGCTGCCGCGACGTTCACGCCGCGCACGCGTTGCGCCACTTCTTCGAGCTCGCGCGGCGCGAGCACCGAGCCTCCGCGCTTGAGCATCGATTTCGTGCGGCCGAGGACGTAAAGGTGACCGTCGGCGTCGAGCGAGCCGGTGTCGCCCGTGTGCAGCCAGCCGTCGCGCAGCACGCGCGCCGTTTCCTCTTCCGCGTCGAAGTAGCCGGCGAACACTCCTTCGCTGCGCACGAGGATCTCGCCGTTTTCGAGGCGCACGGTCACGCCGTCGAACGGTCTGCCGCACGACACGTTGCCGCGCGCGTCGGTGCGTACGGGCTCGCCCGGCCGCACGATCGTCACGCCGAGCGTCGCCTCGGCCAGTCCATATCCGGGCGCGACGACGTCGCGCAAGCCGAACCGCTCTTCGAAGGTGGTGATGGTGTCGAGCCGCACCGGCTCCGCGCCGTTGGTTGCATAGCGCAGCGACGTGATGTCGACGGTACGCGGATCGACGAGTCGCGACGCGAGCCGGTACGCAAAGTCGGGCGCGCCGGTGATCGTCGCGCGTTGCGAGGAGATCGTCGCGAGCCACTCCGGAATGGTGCGCACCGCCGGCTCGACGGTGTGGCAACGCGCGCCGACGAATGCCGTGCCCGCAACGAAGCGGACGAGCCCGAGGTCGTGCCACGGCGGGACCCAGCTCACGAGGACGTCGTCGCGCGTGAGGTTGATCGCCGCGGATGCGCGCAGCACGGCGAGCACGTTGCGGTGGCGGATCATCACCGCACGTGGCTCACCCGAGGTGCCGGAAGTGGGTTGCAGAAAGGCCAGGTCTTCGGAGGACGTGGAGAGCGGAGGGAGCGGGCCGTCGCAGTCGAGCGTGTGCGGCGACGTGACGACGAGGCGCGGACGCACGCGTACGGCACGGGCTGCCGCGGTTTGCGGCGGCACGGTCGGATTGAAGATCACGGCCGCCGCGCCGGTGCGCTGGATGGCCCAGAAGAGGCGGATGAGATCGAGTCCGGCCGGCAGCAGCAGCGCGACGCGCTCGCCTGTTTGCGCGCCGGCGCGATGCAGTCCGCGCGCGAGCGTTTCCGCGTCGCGCCACAACTCTCCCCACGTGACGCGCTCCTCGCGATGCACGTACGCGACGCGGTCCGCGCCTTCGACGGCGCGACGTTGCAGCAGCTCGATGAGTGTCGAAGCGTGTTCGGTCACGGGGAAGTAGCGGAACGGATCGCCGATCCGATCGAAAGCTGCGCGGCGGCGGTCTTCGCGCGTTGGGCGATGTGCGAGCGCATCAACGCCAGTCGATAGTCGTTGTTGATCTTCCGCGAATTCGCGCGGACGAGCACGCGCTCGGCCTGATCCGGGTTCCACCCCAGCATGGCCAGCACTCTGGCGTAACGCTCGTCTTTCTCGTTCGTACGCAGCCACGCGGCAATGCGTTCGTCGATCGCCGGCGAGCTCACCCTGCGGCTGACGATGCCGACGATGATTGCGCCGCGGTCATCGCTCCGCAGCCGCGGAATCGCGCGATCCAGAAACGCTTCGGTCGTTTCGATCGAGGACAGGTGCGTGCCTTCGACCACCGCCGTGCGAATCGCGAAGCGCCGCTCGAGTGAGAGCGGGCGCTTGAGATACGAGAGCAGCGAATCGGGATTGACGAGAAACGCGCGCGAGATCGTCTGCAGGATCCAGCGTCGAAACCGCAGCGGCGGCTCCGCTCTTTCGATGTAGTCGTAGCATGCGTCGACGAAACGCGGCTGCGCTTGACTGGCATACGTGGCCGCGGCCAGGACCTGCTCGACGTATTGCGCGTTCGGCGAACGCACGAACGTGTACGCCAGGTCGAGCAGCCGTTCGATGTGCAGCCGCGCCAGCAACATCGTCTTCAGCGGCAGATACACGAGCGGATGCTGCGGATGCTTCAGCAGCCAGTCGATCCCGAGGTCGACGATGCGGGGGTCGTTCGGCATTGCGGCGACGGCGGTGGCGATGATGTCCGGCACATGCGGATTCTCCGGCGCCGCCGCGACCCATTGCAGCACGGTCTCCGCGAGCGCGGCATCGTCGTCGGGCGTGATGCGATCGTCCACGTCGACGAGCTCGGGGGTCGCATTGCGGTTCTTGTGCGACGCGCCGAGCACGGCGCGGAAGAACGTATGCGCGAACGGGTTGTCGAGATGGCGGACGCCGACGTCGATCGCCGCGCGGCGCACCTTGCGCGAATACGGCCGCGCCGTCGACAGCGACTCGATGATCTTCAGCGTCAGCGGCTCCTCTTCGTTCTCGCGGATGAACTCGAGGATCGAATCCGCCTCGGCCGCACCCGTCGTGCGATGCGCCAGCGCGATCAGCACTTCGAATGCGCGGCGGTGCGTGCGATGGCCGCGCAGCCATTCCGCTCCGCCGTCGGGAATGCGACGCGTGATCTCGGCGAGGTGCGGCGAGTCGGGATTGGCGTCGATCCAGGTGCGTGCGAGCTCGATCGTGACCGGATCTTCCGGCCGGTACAGGAGCAGCGCTTCGATTGCTTTGGCGATCTTGGGATGCTCGACGCGGGCGAGACACCACTCGCGCACGCGCTCGAAGAAGTCGTCGTCGCCGATGCCCGCCAGCACCGCGCTCAGCATCTGCGCGGTCGGCGCGATCTCCGGCCCGGTGCTCAGCCAGTCGTCGAGCAGCGTGCGTGCGAGGTCGGCCGCTCCCGACTTTGCCAGCGCGGCGATGATGTTCGCGTTCGACGCCTGATCGCCGTAATTCGTCGCCCAGTCGAACACCACGCGCTGCGTCTGCTCGCGCTTGCGCGACAGAGCGGCGAGTGCGTTCACGAGCGGCAGCGCGCGCGGATGATCGAGATGCTCCGCGACCCACCGCGTTCCCGTTTCGATCGAGGTTTCGTCCTTGCGCAGAGTGATGAGCGTCGCGAGCAGTGGCGGTGCGTACGCCGCTTCCGGATTCGCGGAGACGAGATCGAGCGCACGCTTCGGAAAGCGTTCGTCGCGTGGCAACTGGTTCATGAGCGTGCCGAGGAGCAGCGGGACGTCCGGCGCGTTGCGCAGATCGTTCATCCACGCCACGCCGAGCGCGTTCACCTTCTCGTCGCGCCCTTTCGTGGCCGAGATCATGGTGGCGAGCATGCGGCCGGCCTGCGCGTCGCCCTGGTTGTGCTCGAACCAGCGCATGGCGTACGGCATCGCCTCTACCGGATTTTTTGCGAGCACCGCCTCCAGGACGACCTGCGCGGCCGGCGACGTGGCAAAGCGTTCGAGCCACTGCTGCACGGACCTGCGCGTCTGCCGGTCTTTGCGTGTCGAGGCGATCACCATCATGGTGTGCGCACTGTGCCGCGGATCGGGGTCGCGCATCGCGTAGTCGATCACCACCTCGCGGATGGCGGCAGCGCGCTTTTTGTCGTCGAGTTGCTGCGCCGCGCCCCAGCACCACGTCGCGGCGTTCTTGTCGAGCCGCTCATGGCCGTCCGGCGTCTGCAGCAGTTGCAGCGTGACCTCGAGCGGATCCGGTACGAGCTGCACGCGATCGCCCAGCTTCAGGCGGTGCTCGAGCCAGCGATGCACGGTGTGCGATGCGGGTGTGCCTCCGCATGCTTCGACGTGCAACGCGTACAGCGCGGAGAGCAGTGCAGCCGCGTCGACACGCTGGCCGCGCTGGTCTTCATGCGCGATCGCGCCCGCGGTGTAGATGACGCGCGCCGCGTGTTCCGGCCACTCGCCGTAGGCTGCCAGGGAACGTGCGATTTCACGCGCCCACGCCTTCTCCAGCGAAGGCAGCTCGCCCGCGAGCCACGTGCGGATCAAAGCCCATGCGAGACCGCCGTGATGCGCGAGCCGGATGCGCGGAGGCGGCGGTTCGTTGTGCCGCTCGAAGTGCATCTGCATCTGCTCTTCTTCGGTCAGGTACTCGAGCGCGTCGCGCGCTTCCGCGGTGCGCAGCAGCGACTGCGGTGCCTCGATGTCGAGCGCGTTGAGGGCGAGGATCGCGCGCGCGTCGTCATACGCGCCGATCTCGCGCAGGCGCGCGCGGAACTTGTCCGCGAACTGGCCGAGCGATTTCTCGTGTGTGAGCTCGAACATGAGCTGCACGAGCAGCACGTTTCCCGAGGCGAGGTCCGCGGGCGGCTCTTTGCCGGTGCGGTCGTGGTACCAGTCGACGAACTCACCGCGCTCGCGATCGGTGAGGCGCGGCACGTTCGCGCGCGTCACGGTGAACGGCGGCATCTCGGCGCGCGCGTACTGCTCCGGCGGGCCGCACGTCACGAGGGCAACGTTCGGCATGTGCCGCAGGCAGGCATCGCTCGCCTGCTCGCACCACTGCTCGAACGTGTCGAGCGCGTGCAGGTCGTCGACGAAAGCGAGGATGGGAATCGGCGACGCCGCCACGCGGTGATGCTCCGACAGCGCTTCGAGAAACGGCAGCACTTCCGATCGCCGCAGATGCACGACGGTCAGGTTCGGCTTCGTGCGCGTCACGTAGTGGCAGAGCTGCAGAAGCAGCATCGATTTGCCGTCGCCCGAGCGGCCGGTGAGCACGAACAACGGCACGCTGCTCCGCGTCACGCCCGGATGCAGAGCTTCGTTCAGCCATGGATCGAAATCGCCGGCCACGGACGCGAACACTTCGGCGCGGTGCTTGAGCGTGCCGTCGCCGACGCTGTGCAGCGACGGCTGTCGTCCGACGATGACGCCTGGCGCGGCATCCGGATTCTCACGCGAGAAGTCGTCCTTCGTGAGGATGGCACCGGGAAAGCGCGGCTTCGCTTCACCTACCGCGCCGTAATAGTGACTGGAGAGACTGCGGCCGAGGGTGGCGAGATCGCCGGGGAAGGACTGGAGGACGATGCCTGCCGCTTCGCGCAGGAAGCTGGTCGTGTCGTGCACGCCCGCGCGCCAGAGCTGCACGTGCAGCGTGTCGAGCGGATCGCCCGCCACTTCTTCGATGGTCTCGTCGAAGCGCAGGAGCATCTCATCCCAGATCTCCTGCTCGACGTCCTTCGGCTGCACGTCCCAGATGCTCGTTTTGACTTTGTCGTGCGTGCACACGAGCCGGAAGCGGAGGTGCGCGAGCAGCGGCTCGAGCGCCTTGTCGGCGAGGCACATGCGCGTGACGAGATACGCCTCGTGCAGCGTCTTCTCGAGCTTCGTGTCGGTAGCGGTGTGCGTCACCTGCAGGAGGACGTACGTGCCGCCGTCGGGCACGAGGACGTCCGCGATGCGCTCCATCTGCGCCTGCAGCATCTGCCCCGGTTCCGTTGCGGATTCTGCGGCGAGAGCACCGTAGAACTCGCGCAGGAAAACGGCGGTCTGGAAGCTGAATCCCGTGAGCGCCCAGAAACCGCCGAACGCCCGCTTTTTCTCTTCCACCATCCACTGCTGGACGAGCTGGTCGAGGAGGAGCGACGCGTGCATGCCGTCATTATCGAGGGTCGGCAGCAAAGTTGTGCGCGACAATGACCGCGGATGCTCGCGTTCGTGGCGGTTGTCATTGCGGTGGTGGCACTCGTGATCGCGTCGAATGCGCGGCGGGAGGCGAGGGAGCTGCGTGAGCTGGTCGTCGGTTCCCGGTTGCCTGTTGTCCGTGAAGCGCCACCAAGGCGGGAAGTCCCGGACGACCGGCCACCGATCGCCGACAACATTCCTCCTGCCGAACCACCGCCTCCTCCGGGACCACCGCCACCACCGCCGCCACTGCCAACTCCGACGCCCGTCACTCCACCCCGCACGTGGAACGTCGACTGGGAGAACCTCGTCGGCATCAAGCTCTTCTCCTGGATCGCGGGCATCGCGCTCGTGCTCGCGGCGGTCTTCCTCTTCAAATACTCCGTGGAGCACGGCTGGCTGCGGCCGGCCATTCGGGCGGCGTTCGGCCTCATCACGGGGATCACGCTGCTCGTGGTGTGCGAGCTGCGCATTGCGCGCAATTACAAGTTCACGGCGAATGCGATGCTCGGGGCGGGGATCGCCATTCTGTACGCGACGCTGTTCGCGCTGCACGGGCGCTGGCATCTGTGGCCCGCGCCGGCGGCGTTTTTCGGGATGCTGCTCGTCACGGCGGCGGCGGTGTATCTCTCCACCCGCCGCGACTCCGTCTTCATCGCCCTCCTCGGGTTGCTCGGCGGATTCGCGACGCCCGCGCTGCTGTCGTCCGGCGAGAACCGTCCCATCGCGCTCTTCTCGTATCTGCTCCTGCTCAACGGCGGGCTGGCGTGGATCGCGTTCCGGAAACGCTGGCCGCTGCTGACGGGCCTGAGCGTCGTGCTCACGGCGATCTATCAGTGGGCGTGGGTCGAGCGTTTCCTCACGACGGGACAGCTTCCGCTCGCGGCCGCGATCTTTCTCGTGTTCGCGGCGGTCGGCGCGAGCTCGCTGTGGCCGCGCGATGGCGGCGATCGCTCGAAGGCGTTCCGCACGATCGCCGCGGCCGGTGCGGTGCTGCCGCTGCTGTTCGCGTTTTTCACCGCGGTCGTGCCGGAGTACGGCGCGCGCTTCAACGTGCTGTTCGGATTCCTGCTGCTCGTCGCGGCAGGGCTCGCGGCCATCTCGCTCTGGCGCGGCGCCGCATGGCTCAACTCCCTCGGCGGCGCGGCCACGCTGCTGACGTTCTTCATCTGGCTCACCGTCTCGTACACGCCGCAGTCGTGGCCGTGGTCGGTCGCATGGCTGGGCGTGTTCGTGGCGTTGTATCTCGCGACCGGCGTGCGTCTCGACACCGTCGCCACGTACACGGCGCCGTTGCTCTTCTTCGTCTTCACCGGGCTGTCGCTGCACGAGCCGCAGCGCTACGGCACGCTGACCGGCGCGATGTTCGCGCTGCTCGCGATCGTTTTCGTTTTCGCGTTGCTGCGGTCGAAGCCGTACGTCGCGGCGATCGCGCTCGCACTCTCGTCGCTCGCGGTGATGACGATGGACGACGCGCCCGCGGGTCTCACGATCACCGCACAGGTGGCGATCTTCGCGGCGCTGTTCGTCATCGCCTGGATCCACGAGCAGCACTGGCTCGCGATCACCGCGCTGCCGTTCTTCATCGCCGCGACACTGGTGCACGACACGAATCGCGAGCAGGTCGCCGCCGCGGCGGTCCTCTACGCGCTGTTCCTCGCCTATCCGGCATCGCTCGGCTCGCGTGTGCGGAACGCCATCGCGCCGCATCTCGCGGCGTGTCTGGCGAGCGGCTGGTTCTTCACGATCGCGTACGCGCAACGCTCCAGCTTTTTCTACGGCGGCTTCGTCGGCGTGATTCCGGCGCTGCAGGCCCTGCTCCTCATCGCTCTGCTGGCGCAGTTGCTGCGCTACGAGCCGTTTCCGCCGCGCCTCGGCATGATCGCCACCGTGGCGCTGCTCTTCCTCACCATCACTCCGCTCGTCGAGCTCGATCGCGAGTGGATGGTCATCGCCTGGGCGATCGAAGCGGCGGCGCTGGCGTGGCTCTGGAGCCGCGTACCGAACAGCGGCATCGCCGTCTGGAGCGCGGCGATCGGCGGACTCCTCCTCGCGGTGCTCCTGGCCGAACCGAAGTTCCACGGCTACGCGATCACGTACACGATCTGCGCTGGTGCCATGTTCGTCGCGGCGTATCTCGCGCCGCCGATCCGCATCGTCACCGCGAGCCTCGGCACGATCCACCTCTTCGTGCTGCTCAACGTGGCCATTCGCGATTTCTACGATCACCGCACCGCGTCGTCGCTCGCGAGCGATCTGACGTACACGATCGCCTGGGCGCTGTTCGCGATTGCGATGCTCGTCGCCGGCATCATCCTCGGCTCACGCGGCGCGCGCGTGGCAGCCCTCGGGCTGCTGGTCGTCACCGTGCTCAAGTGCTTCCTGCACGACCTCGCCAACCTCGGCGGGCTCTATCGCGTGGCGTCGCTGTTCGGCCTCGCCGTGTCGCTCGTGCTGGTGGGACTGATGCTGCAGAAGTTCGTAATGATGCGCCGCGTCACGAGCGATTGAAGCGCTCGCGCTCCCCGCGCGACCACGTATCGCTGATCCGCTTCGCCCACCACTTCGGCATCGCGCGGCGCAGCCACAGGTCGGCGACGATGGCGAAGTTCACGCCGCGCAGCGCCATGAGCGAGCTCCCGCGATCCATGAACGGCAGCCGCGACTCCGGCCAGTGCACGAAGAGGTAGTCGACCGCGAACAGGAGACCGAGCTGCAGCGCGTCTTTGTAGTAAACGCGGCGCCGTGCCTTGCGGATGGCGGCTTTCGCATCGCACACCACGCGCGGCGGACAGGAGTCGGTGGTGACACCGGGGAGCAGGTCTCTTGTCGGCATGATGAGGGGAACATAAAACTTTGAATAACTATGCCCCTCAACCGGTCCTCTCCCCGCGAGGCGGGGAGAGGGGGAAGACTTAGCGGTTGCGGAGGCGGATCGTCTGCGCCACGAGGTTGCCTTGCCAGTCGCGGAAGGCCGTGACCACGGCCGTGTCGTTCACGCGCAGCGACTCGGCGGTCGTGTACGTGTTCGCCTTGGTCCGTACGACGAGGTCATCCGCGGCCCAGATGCGAACGAGCTGGTTCGTCTCGCGATCGCGGAATCCGAGGGTCGAGGCATCCTCGAGCGTTTCGACGAACGTTCCCGTCAGCGAGACGAGACCGAAACGCACGATCGGGGAGCCGGAGTCGTCGCGCACCGCGTCCGGGCCCGCTTCGAAGCGCACGGTCGAGGCCGCAAAGATGTCACCGACGCGGTTGTAGCTGCCGGTGATCTCGACGCGGTCGCCCACGCGCAGATCCGCGGCGCGCAGGACCTCGCCGCGATTGTCTTCCGCGTCGCGCATGTCGACGCGCATCTCGCCGCGGCCGTCGTCGACGAACACCGAGTCGCCTTCGATGCGCGTGACGCGCCCTTCGAGGATCGTCACGGTATTCGAGTTCGTCGCGGTGCCGGCGGTGTCCTGCACCGAGGCGGTCACGTCGATGCGGCGTGCGGCGATCTCGTCCGCGGCAGCGTCGCGCGTGTCGTAGTCGACGCGGATGCGGTCGCCGACTTCGAGATTGGCGATGGTGTACTGCTGATTCCGGTACCACACGGCCGTGGTGCGGCCGGTGCGGACGGTGATCATGCGGCGATCGGTGGTCTGCACGACGATGCGGCCTTCGCGCTCGTTGATCTGGCGCACCGTGCCTTCGATGCGACTCGTCGCGACGGTCGGTCCGGTCACGCGGTCGTCGGTGGGCGTCGACGCGCTGGTCGTCGGATTGCGCGTCTGTCCGACGCCGGTCGGCGCGGCGGGCACGTCACGGCCGACGAGCGTGACGCGGTTCGCCCGATAGACGCCTTCGCCGCGCACGGGACCGCGCACGTCGATGCGATCGCCGAGGCGGATGTTCGAGAGACCGGAAGAACCGGTGAAGATCTCGGGCTTGCCGGCGATCACGGTGCCGAAGTTGTGATACGTGGTCGAGACGGAATCGGTCTCGATCATGACGCGCGTCGCGGATGCGTCGTCGAGCTCGACCTGCAGGCGGCCGCGGCCTTCATCGACGTCGATCACCGTCCCGACGAGCGGACGATCCTGCGCGAAAGTGGACACGGCCACGAGCGCAAGAATCGCGTAAAGCGCTGATGTGCGCAGAGTTCGGGTCATTGGAGCCTCCTCATTGACGTGGGTCAGCGCAAACGGCGCGCCTGACTCTCACGTTCTGAGACGATTCTGCCCGCGATAACGCTTCGCTCCACCGCACGATCGTCCCCCATGAAGATGAGCCCGGCGAGGAGATCCTCGAGCGACGACGTGTCGCGCGTGCGCACCGTGAGGAGCGGCGTGGCCTGGAGGTCCAGCACTAAAAAGTCTGCCGATTTGCCGGCTTCGAGGCTGCCGGTCTCATTGTCGAGTGTCAGTGCGCGCGCGCCGCCGAGGGTGGCGAGATACCAGAGGTGAAACGGGCTGAGCGAGACGCCCTGCACCTGCTGGACTTTGTACGCGTCGGACATCGCGTTGAAGAACGACGGCGTGGTGCCGGCGCCGATGTCGCTGCCGAGGCCGACTTTCACGCCGGCTTCGAGCACGCGGTGCAGCGGAAAGAGGCCACTGCCGAGGAAGAGATTCGAGTTCGGACAGTGGGCGATGCGCGCGCCGCGGCGGGAGATGAGGTCGAGCTCCTCGGGTGTGAGCCACACGCCGTGCGCGAGGACGGTTTTTTCGCCGAGGAGACCGTAGTGGTCGTAGACGTCGGCGTATTCGGCGTCGGCGAAGAGCTCCTGCACCCAGCGCACTTCGTTGCGGTTCTCGGAGATGTGCGTGTGCACCCACGCGTCGGGGAACTCACGTTTGAGCTGCCCCGCGCATTCGAGCAGCCCCTCGGTCGACGTCGGCGCGAAACGCGGCGTGATGGCGTAACGCAGCAGACCGCGTCCGTGCCATTTCTCGAGCAGCGCTTTGCTGTCTTCGTAGGACTGCTCGGGGGACGGATCGAGGAGGTAGTCCGGCGCGTGCCGGTCCATCATCGTTTTCCCGATGATGCCGCGGAAGCCGCGCCGCTCCGCTTCCTCGAAGAAGATGTCGGTCGCTTCGCGGTGGATCGTGGAAAAGACGAGCGCGGTGAGCGTGCCGTTGCGCAGCAGCTCGTCGTAGAACGACTGCGCGACGCGGCGCGCGTGCACGGGGTCTTCGAATTTGCGCTCGGTCGGGAACGTGTAGCGGTTCAGCCACTCGAGGAGATGTCCGCCGTACGAGCCGATCATCTCGAGCTGCGGCGCGTGGAGGTGCGTGTCGACGAAGCCCGGCGCGATCAGTTTGCCGGTGTAGTCGACGATCGCGCCCGCGGGCGCGTCGGACCAGTGGCCGATGCTCGTGATGCGGCCGTCGTCATCGACGGCGAGATGTCCGTCCTCGAACCACTGATACGACGCGTCGACGCCGTTCGCGAACGGATCTGCAACCGGCGTGAAGATGCGCGCGCGGTAGATTTGCACGGGCGCCATTGTAAGTGGGGAGGGGTCAGTGCCGGATGGCGCGGCGGCGCGGCTGGCCGCGCGTCACCCTCACACGCGCACCCGTTTCGTTCGACGACAGCACGTCGATGACGATGTTGCCCTGCGTGATGCGCGAAGGCTTGCCCGCCCGCGCGTCGAACGCCGCGTCGTAGATCGCGCCGCAGCGGTTCATCGTCTGCGGATCTTCGCCCGTGCCGGCGGCGTGCACGACGACCGGACCCTGGCCTGTCGCCGTCGCCGCGTCGACGGTGTAGACGAGCACACCGCTGTCGCACAGCTTCGCGTCGCGATCGACCGGCTTGCGCACTTCGGCGACGAGGGCGGTGTCTCCGTCGAGCGGCATCACGATCGCCTTCGGTCCTTCCTGCGAGGCGGAAGCGCGCAGCTCCACCTCGACGGAAGTCGTCGCGCAGACGATCTGCGACTCGTCGACCCAGCCGAGCTTGCGCTTGTGCCACACGAGATCGTGCGCGCCGGGCCGGATCCAGCTCATGAGATCCCAGCCGCCGGCGTCGCGAATGAAGTCGGGGAAGGAGAGGGAGCCGAAGCGATAGAGGTCGGGCAGCCCGAGCATGTGCTGCACTTCGTGCGCGAGGATGCGGCCGCCCCAGTCCGCGACGCGCACGTCGGTGCCGAACGTGACGCCCCAGCGCACCTCGCGCTCGTTCGTGCGGATGCCCGCGCCCGGATAGGCGAGGAATGTCGGGCTGAGCGGAATGCGCGCGCCGGGCGGCGAGGCGATGAGGAGGACGTCGTACGGTGTGAAGTCGACTTCCGCATCGGCGAGCTTCACCAGCTCTTCCGCGTATGCGCGTTGCGAGTCGAAGGTCGGGAACTCGAGTCCGTACGACTGCGAGGGCAGCGGCAGGCGATACCAGCGATCGACGCGATCGACGGTGAAGGTGAGGCGTCCGTGCGAGACCTCGTGCAACCACTCCTGCGATTGCGGCACGATGGTCTCGAAGAGTGCGGACGTCGATTCGGTGGCAGGTGCGTCGGGGAACTCGGCGAAGAGCATCACCGCGCGCAGCGTGCCGGTGGAGCGCACGTGCAGCGCCATGTCGGTCGGGCCTTCGCTGAGAAAGACGGCGTTCGCGGAGCGGATGTGGCAGGGCGACGATGTCTGCGCAGGCTCGACGATCGCGCGTGGCTCACCACCGACGAATACGTGCGGCGCAAGCGCCAGCGCTGCAGCCGCGAGGAACACGTTAGATCTCGGGGAGCTCTTCGTCGCGTTCGGCGTGCACGAGTTTGTCGAGCACCATCACCTGCGCCTTCGTCGTCACCGCCTCGTCGGAGTCGATCTGGTCGAGAGACGAGGTCAGCGTGAGCGAGGTCTTCGTCACCGACTCCATGAACGTCGGCTCGAGGTCGCGGACGATCGAGAGCTGCTCGGCCGCGGTGCGGCGACGCGCCGCACGTTCCTCCGCGTCGCGGAACGCCGACTCGAACTGCAGCAGCGTCTTCTCGAGCTTGAGGTACAGCTCACACGTCGCGCGCACGTCCTCGAGGCAGTAGATGGCGATGTCCTCGTGGCGTCCGGCGCGATACAGCGTCTCCACCGCGCGGCCGTCCATCCCTTCCGTCTTCGAGCTGACGATGCCGAACGTCTTGCAGGCGAGGTCGAGGTTGAAGCGCATCTGCCGCGGATTGAGCGTGCCGTTGAAGTTCAGCACCTCGCGCAGGTCGCAGTTCGGATGGAAGCGATAGCGGTTGCCGACGAGATCGCGCTTCGGCGGGATGCCGCGGATCGCGGAACGGATCATCAGGAACGGCCCGTCGAACTGGCGGCCGTTGAAGGAGATGAAGCGGTCGTCCCGATCGAGGTACTCCCAGAATTTTTCGAGGATCTGGGCCTCGGTGCCCGAGATCATCGTGCGGTTGCCGTCCTTCCGCGTGATGACCTCGGTCTGCCCCGGCACCTCGTACATCGCGCACGAGCGGCCGGTCTCCACGTTCACGACGCCGATGGCGACGATGCGCCCGGTGAACGGCGAAAGCGCCCCGCGGCGCTTCTCCTCCTCCGCCTCCGCTTCGCTCATCCCTTTGATGAGGTACTCGCGAACGTAAGGGTCGTGTTCTTCCCAAGGAGTGCCGACGGTCTCGATGTCGATGACGAGTTTTTTCATGGTGGAGGGGACCGCGGTTATTTTAAGCCGCGGTCTTCAACTTATCCACCAACTCCTTGACGGCATCCGCAGATTTCCGCAGTGCGGCGGCCTCATCTTCTTCGAGCTTGATTTCGATGATCTGCTCGAGGCCGTTGCGGCCGAGTTTCACCGGCACGCCGACGAAGAGGTCGTTGTAGCCGTACTCGCCCTGCAGGAACGCGGCGCACGGGAGGATCTTGCGCTTGTCCTTGAGGATGGCCTCGACCATCTCCACCGTCGATGCGCCCGGCGCGTACCAGGCCGAGGTCTTGAGGAGATTCACGATCTCGGCGCCGCCGTTGCGGGTGCGGTCGACGATCGCGTCGATGCGCTCTTTCGAGATGAGCTCGGTGATCGGGATGCCGGCCACGGTCGAGTAGCGCGGCAGCGGGACCATCGTGTCGCCGTGGCCGCCGAGGACGAAGGCGTGGGTGTTCTCGACGGAGACGTTCAGCTCCATGGCGATGAAGGCGCGCATGCGGGCCGAGTCGAGGACGCCGGCCATGCCGAGGACGCGCTCCCGCGGGAAGCCGGAAACGCGGCGGGCCACTTCGCACATCGCGTCGAGCGGATTCGAGACGACGATGATGACGGCGTTCGGCGAGCGCGTGGCGACTTCCTTCGTCACACCGGCCACGATCTCCTCGTTCTTCCAGAGGAGGTCATCGCGGCTCATGCCCGGCTTGCGCGGCAGGCCGGCGGTGATGACGACGACGTCCGAGTTCTCGGTGCCGTCGTAGTTGTTCGTGCCGCGGAGGATCGCGTCGTATTTCTCGACCGGCGCGGTCTCCATCATGTCGAGCGATTTTCCCTGCGGGACCCCCTCGACGATGTCGACGAGAACCACGTCGGCAAGTTCCTTGAGTGCAATGCCCTGAGCT
This sequence comes from Thermoanaerobaculia bacterium, assembly GCA_035629395.1. Taxonomy (GTDB): domain Bacteria; phylum Acidobacteriota; class Thermoanaerobaculia; order Gp7-AA8; family Gp7-AA8; genus QHVT01. The sequence continues at coordinate 36,474 of DASPHZ010000028.1, read as the reverse complement.
ACTGTGGCGCCGACATTGCCCGCGCCAACGACGGTGACTTTCGTTTTCATGGGGGCGGATTCTATCCGGAATGCTTTCTGACTTTGCAACGACGGCAAACGCCATTGCCGCGACTACGAAAAAGAGCGAAAAAGAGCGGATTCTCGCGGAATACCTGCGCTCGCTGGACGACGCGTCGCTCGAGCGTGCGGCGGTGTTTTTCTCGGGCTCTCCGTTCCCGCGGCGCGAGGAGCGCGTGACCGGCGTCGGCGGCGCGACGATCGGCGATGCCGTCGTCGAAGCGACCGGACGCACGCACGAAGAAGTGTGGGAGCCGTGGCCGCGGTACGCGGATCCCGGCGACACGATCGCGGAATCGTTTCCGAACGATCCGTCGCGCGACATCACGCTCTCCGAGCTCGGCGAGTATTTCGAGCACCTGGCCGCGACGCCGGGCGCGCAGGCGAAAAAGGACGTCCTCGTCGAGCTGCTGCGCAAGGTCGACGCGCAGGGCGCGCGCTACGTGGTGAAGATCCTCACCCGCGAGTTGCGCATCGGACTCGTCGAAGGGCTCGTGGAGTCGTCGATCGCGAAGGCGTTCGGGCGGAAGCTCGACGCGGTGCGGCAGGCGAACATGTTCACCGGCGACATCGGCGCGACGGCTCTCCTGGCGAAGAGCGACGCGCTGGAGACGGTGAAGATGTCGCTCTTCACGCCGTTCGCGTTCATGCTCGCGCAGCCGGAGGAGGATCCGGCGGAGATCGTCGCCGCCCTTGGCTCAGGCGCGATCGCGGACGACAAGTACGACGGCATCCGCGCGCAGATCCACACGGACGGCAAAGGCGAGGTGCGGATCTACTCGCGCACGCTGGACAACGTCACGCATCGCTTCCCCGAGCTCGAAGAAGCGGCGAAGACGCTGGGACACTCGGTGATTCTCGACGGCGAGATCGTGGCGTACAGCGACCGCATCCTGCCGTTCGCGATCATCCAGAAACGGCTCGGGCGGAGAGAGGTTTCCGCGAAGCTGCTGAGCGACGCGCCGGTGGTGTTCTTCGCCTTCGACCTGTTGTATCTCGACGGCGACGCGCTGTTCGAGACGCCGTTGCAGGAGCGGCTCGCCCGCATGCGCGAGGTCGTCCGCAACGACGCGATCCGCCTCGGCGACTCCTCACCCGTGCGCGATGCGGCCCATGTCGACGAATTGTTCGACGCGGCACGCGTGCGCGCGAACGAAGGGCTCGTCGTCAAAGATCCGAGCTCGATCTACACACCGGGGCGTCGCGGCAAGTCGTGGCTCAAATACAAGAAGGCGCTGGCCACGCTGGATTGCGTCGTCACGTACGCGCAGTACGGCAACGGCAAGCGGCGGGCGGTGCTCTCCGATCTCACGTTCGGCATCCGCAGGAACGGCGAGATCGTGAACGTCGGCAAGGCGTACTCCGGACTCACCGACGTCGAGATCGCGGAGATGACCGAGCTCTTCAAGCGCACGACCGTCGAGCAGCACGGGCCGGTGCACAAGGTCGAGCCGACGGTGATCCTGGAGATCGCGTTCGACCGCATTCAGGAATCGAAGCGGCACAAAGCGGGGTACGCGCTGCGCTTTCCGCGCATCGTACGCATCCGCGACGACAAGTCTCTGGACGAGATCTCAACCATTGACGACGTTCGCCGTATCTACGAAGGGCAGTTGAAACGCGAAGGAGGCTGAACTCGAAATGCCGCTCTACCGATCCCGTCGTTACTCGATCATCGCCGGCGTGTGCGGCGGAATTGCCGAATGGCTCGGCTGGAGTCCCACGTGGGTGCGCATCCTCTTCGTGGTGACGTCGCTGCTCACGGCCGGCGTGCCCGGCTCGGTGGTGTACGTCATTCTGTGGGTGGTGATGCCGAAGGCGCCCCGCTGAGCGTGAGTGTCCGCCGGGCGGAAGCGCCCGGCTCTACACGTCGCGCGAGCAGCGGCTGCGCACGTAAGCCGCGACGTCGGTCGGTTCGACCGGTTTCGGGAAGATGGCCTTGACGATGTGCCGGTCCGCCGGATCGGCGAACAGCACGCGGTCCGGGTAGCCGCTCACCACCACCACCGGCAGCTTCGGCGCGACGCGCGCGATGTGTGTCACGACCGACGACCCGTGGATGTGCGGCAGGAGCATGTCGAGGATCACGCAGCAGTACTGATCCGCCTGCGTGTTGATGGCCTGTACGGCCTCGCGCCCGTCGATGACCGCGTGCACGGTCAGCTCCGCGCGCTCGAGCCCGATCTGCAGCGCGTACCGCAGACCTTCGTCGTCTTCGACCAGCAGCACGCGATGCTCTTTCCCCATGAGGCGCGCGAAATATAGCAGGTTTGCTATCCTCGCGGCCCGATGTCCGACGTCCGCCGAATCGGCGATTCGTTTCTCGCCGACGCTCCGAAACAGCTCGTGCTGCCGGAAGGGTTCCGCTTCGCGCACGGCCAGACCATCGCGCCGTTCACGATCGTCTACGAAACGTTCGGTGCGCTGAACGCGGATCGCTCGAACGCCATCCTCGTCTGCCACGCGCTCTCCGCGAGCGCGCACGCGGCGGGCAGGTACACCGACGATCCCGCGGAGAAGGCGGGGTGGTGGGATGGGCTCATCGGCTACGGCAAGGCGCTCGATCTCGAGAAGTACTTCGTCGTCTGCGTGAACCTTCCGGGGTCGCCATTCGGCACGACCGCGCCGCGCTCGATCGATGCGGCGACGGGCCGTCCGTACGGCTCCCGCTATCCGTGGCCGACGATCGAAGACATGGTCGAGTCGCAGAAGCGCGTCCTCGAGCACCTCGGTATCGAGCATCTGCACGCCATCGCCGGCGGCTCGCTCGGCGGGATGCAGGTGCTGATGTGGGCGGCGATGTATCCGGACATGGCGGACGCGATCCTGGCCATGGCCACCGGTCCCGCCGTTCCCGTCACCGGCATCGCCTGGCACATCCTCGGCCGGAAGATCATCGAAGCGGATCAGCGCTTCAACGGCGGCGATTACTACGACGATCTGGACGAGGCGGAACCGCTGCGCGGCCTGCAGGTGGCGCGCATGCTCGGACACATGACGTATCTCTCCGCGCAGTCGCTGCAGCGCAAGTTCGGGCGGCGCCGGCGCGGCAACACGCGGCAGTTCGAGATCGATTCGTACTTTGAACACCAGGGCCGCAAGTTCGCCGCGCTGTACGACGCGAACTCGTACATCCGCGTGCAGGCGGCGATGGACGAGATGGACCTCGAGGAGCAGTACGGCAATCTGCAGACGGCGTTCGAGCGCTGGCGCGGCAAGACGCTGCTCGTGTCGTTCGACACGGACTGGCTGTTTCCCCCCGCGGAGAGCGCGCGCGTCGCCACGACGCTGCAGGCGTCAGGCGCGAGCGTGCATCACGAGGAGATCGCCAGCGCGAACGGGCACGACACGTTCCTCATCGACTTTCCGCTGATCGAAGGAGTGGTGAAGGACTTCCTCAGCGAAATCGCGCATCCGGCTCGCTGAGCAGCTCGACGTCGTCCAGCGTGGCGATGCCCATGCCGCCGTCGACCAGTCGATAGCCGACGGCGATCGTGCCGTCTTCGAGCCGCTCCGCCTGGATGAGGATCACCGGCGTCGGTTCGCCCACGCCTTCTTCGCACACGATGGCGCAGGAGGGAAGGTCGAGCTCCACCGGCTCGCCACCGACCGCGAATACGGCGCGCCCTTCGGCGACGTCGTGATCGGTGGCAGCGCGGCCTTCGGTGATCGGCGTCTTACGCCACTTCTTCAGGTCGATGGGGCCCCACAGGTCGCTCACGCGGAGAGCATATCGCGAGCGCCACGAGCGCCATCAAGCCCGCGGTGGCGTTGAACGCGACGTCGCGCAGATCGTAGAAACGCGACGGCAAGAGCGCCTGAATGCCTTCGTCGATCCACCCCGCGGCGGCAACGAAGAGCGCGCAGGCGATGAAGCGTTTTCGTGCGGACCACGATCGCGGGGCAGACGCATTCGCAAGCAGCGCCACGACCCCGTACTCGATGAAGTGGATCTTCTCCTCGGGACTTTGCATCGGATAGATGACGGCCGCATACGCGAGCGCGACGCCGATGAGGGAGAGCACGACGCGCGGCCTGCGATTGCGCGCGTTGCGGAAGATCAGCCAGAGCAGGATCGCGGCGGCGATCGCGAATGCGGTCACGACGCTCACACGGAGCATGCCTCGATCGCGCAGGTAGTTCGTGATCACGCGCACGAGGCCGAGCGTCGCGTAGATCGCGACGAGTGTGATCGCCAGGCCAATGCGGGCGAATCGTGGAGAAAGGTTCAACGCAGGCCGCTGTCCTCGAGCTCGCGCAGTCGTTGCCGAGCCTCATTTGTACGCGCGCCTTCGCCCGGCCGTCCAAATGCGCTTCGCACTGCGACGAGTCTTGTTCGCCGGCCCGCCCCTCACCCCGCTGACACGGGGCGAGGGATCGGAGGGACTACTCGTTCGCGGCCGCGGGGGCGGCGATCGGGGCGCGGTGGTCGCACTCGGGGTTGTTGCAGTACTCGATGTGGCCTTCGCGCTTGGTTTCCTTTTCGAGGAGATACGGCGCGTGGCACTTCGGGCACTCGCGTGCGACCGGGCGGTTGTTCAGCGTGAACTCGCACTTCGGGTAGCGGTTGCACGAGAAGAAGACGCCGCGGCGCGAGATGCGCTCGACGAGCTCACCCTCGCCGCAGGCCGGGCACTTCACGCCCGTCGGCTTCGGCGGCGTCGACTTTTTGCCGATCTTGCGGATCGTCTTGCAGTCGGGGTAGCCCGAGCACGAGTAGAAGGGGCCGTAGCGTCCCGACTTCAGCACCATTTCCTTGCCGCAGTTCTCGCACGGAGGCTGCGGTTCGGTCGGCAGGTTCGCGGCCTGCTTCATGAGCTTCGGGTCCTTCGTATTCTTGCAGTCCGGATAACCGGTGCAGGCGAAGAACTGGCCGAAACGCGAGCGCTTGAGCGCCATCGGCTTGCCGCACTTGTCGCAGATGATCTGCTCGTCGTCGGACGTCGCTTCCGCGGCGTCACCCTTCGGCATTTCCTTGGTGGTCTTGCAGTCGGGATAGTTCGAGCAGGCCAGGAACTCGCCGAAGCGGCCGAACTTGATGACCATCGGCGAGCTGCAGTTCTCGCACTTTTCGTCGGTCTCGAGTCCGGTGCCTTTGACCTGTGTCATCTCGGTGGCGGCGCGGTCGAGGTCCTTGTTGAACTTCGTCGAGAACTCGCGCATCGCGTCGGTCCACTCGAGCTTCCCGTCCTCGATCTCGTCGAGCTCCTCTTCGAGACGCGCGGTGTAGGTCTCGTCGATGATGTCGCCGAAGGACTGCTTGAGCAGCTTCACGACGAGCGAGCCGAGGTGCGTGGGGTGGAACTTCCCCTCGTGCTTGTACGTGTAGTCGCGGGCCTGGATGGTCGTGAGAATCGCGCCGTACGTCGACGGACGTCCGATGCCGTTCTCTTCGAGCGCCTTCACGAGCGTCGCTTCGGTGTAGCGCGGCGGCGGCTGGGTGAAGTTCTGTTTCGTGTCGAGATCGAGCAGTTGCAGCACGTCGCCTTCGTTCAGCGGCGGCAGCGCCTTGTCGTTCTTTTTCTCTTCGTCTTCGTCGTCGTCTTCGCCCGGCGCGTCCTGGAAGACGGCGAGGAAGCCGGCGAACTTCTGCACTTCGCCCGAGGCGCGGAGCGTGAGGTTACCGACGGCGATGTCGGCGTCGGTGACGTCGAACAGCGCAGGCTTCATCTGCGACCCGACGAAGCGATCCCAGATCATCTTGTAGAGGGAGTACTCCTCTTTCGTCAGGAAGTCCTTGACCTTCTCCGGATCGAGGTCCATGGACGTGGGGCGGATGGCCTCGTGGGCCTCCTGCGCCTGTGCAGCTTTTTTGACACGATAAGTGTTCGGCTTTTCAGGAAGAATATCGTCACCGTATTTCGCGGCGATATAGCGTCGCACTTCCGTGAGGGCTTCGTCGCTGATGCGGACCGAGTCGGTACGCATGTAGGTGATGAGACCGGCAAAGCCGAAGTTGCCGAGCTCTTTGCCCTCGTACAGCTTCTGGGCGACCTGCATCGTGCGCTTCACGGGCCACTTGAAGCGGTTGTACGCGGTGCGCTGCAGCGTCGAGGTGATGAACGGCGGCGCGGCGGACTGCTTGCGCTCCTTGCGGGCGACTTCGGTGACGACGTACTTGCCGCTCTTGAGCGCGGCTTCGATCTTGCGGGCCTGCTCTTCGTTCGGAACGTCGGCTTTCCTGCCTTCGACCTTCGTGAGCCTGGCGACGAACGGCGGAGGCGTCTGTGCCGAGAGCTTCGCCGCGAACGTCCAGTACTCCTCAGGGAGGAACGCTTTGATGGCCTCTTCGCGCTCGACGATCATCTTCATCGCCACGGACTGGACGCGGCCGGCGGAAAGACCGCGGCGGACCTTGTCCCAGAGGAGCGGCGAGAGCTTGTAGCCGACGAGGCGATCGAGCACGCGGCGCGCCTGCTGGGCGTTCACCTTGTTCATGTCGATGACGCCCGGATTGTCGATCGCTTTCCTGACCGCGTTCTTGGTGATCTCGTGGAAGAGGATGCGGCGCACCTTCTTCGAATCTCCGCCGAGGAGATTCATCACGTGCCAGCCGATCGCTTCTCCTTCGCGATCAGGGTCGGACGCGATGTAGATCGTGTCGGCCTTCTTCGCGGCGGCTTTCAGCTCGCTGACGACCTTCTCTTTTCCTTCGAGGATTTCGTAATGAGGGAGGAAGGTGACTTCGTCCACGCCGAGATCGCTCTTCGGGAGATCGCGCACGTGTCCGACGGACGCCTTGACGACGTAGTCCTTCCCGATGAACTTGTTGATGGTCTTCGCTTTCGCGGGAGACTCGACGATGACGAGGTTCTTGGCCATTGCGGAACGCCCCAAACTACGCGGCGGATGCCGGAATTCCGGTGGCCGCGGGAGGAGCGACCATATCAGAGGGATGGCGCGTCGTCTAAATAGCTACGCCGCGTAGAGTTACCGGGCATCGGTCACCGGTTGTCCGGGCGTGTCGCCCGGACGCCGACAACCGCGGCGAAGCGTGCTCTACTCTTCGTCGTCGTCTTCGCCGCCGGCGCTCTTGTACTTTTTGGTTTTGTTGTAGAGCGTCTTGTACGAGATGCCGAGGATCTCGGCGGTCTTGCGACGGTCGCCGTCGGTCATGCTGAGCGTCTCTTCGATGACGATGCGCTCGACCTCTTCCATCGGCTGTCCCAGCGGGATGCTGACCGCGTTCTTGGACCGTTTGCGGCGATTGCCCGCGAGCTTGTCCGGAAGGCAGTCGACGGTCAGCGTGTCGGTGCGGGCCATGATGAACGCGCGGTTGATGACGTTGCGCAGCTCGCGCACGTTGCCGGGCCACTCGTACGCCTGCAGCGCTTCGATGAAGTCCGCGTCGATCTTCTCGACGTGTTTCTCCTCGGTCTCGTTCAGCTTCTGCAGGAAGAAATGCGAGAAGAGCGGGATGTCCTCGAGGCGGTCGCGCAGCGGCGGCACCTCGATGGGGAAGACGTTCAACCGGTAGTAGAGATCCTCGCGCATCTTGCCGTCGACGATCGCTTTCTGCGGATCGCGGTTCGAGGCGGCGACGATGCGCGCGTCGATGTTGATCTCTTCGTTGCCGCCGACGCGGCGGAACTTGCCTTCTTCGAGCACGCGCAGGAGCTTGACCTGCAGCTCGATCGGCATTTCGGTGATTTCGTCGAGGAACACCGTGCCGCCCTTGGCGTTCTCGAAGTAGCCTTCGCGGCGTTTGATCGCGTTCGTGAACGCACCCTTCTCGTGGCCGAAGATCTCCGACTCGATGAGCGTCGGCGAGATCGCGCCGCAGTTGAAGGCGATGAACGGTTTGTTGCGGCGGCGCGAGAGGTAATGGATGGTGTTGGCGACGACTTCCTTGCCCGATCCCGACTCGCCGACGATGAAGACGTTGGCGTCGGTGTTGGCGACCATCTCGAGCTCTTCGAAGAGGCGCTGCATCTTCGGCGACTTGCCGACGAGATGCCCCAACGCACCCATTTTCTGGAGCTGACGACGAAGCTCGATGATCTCCTGCTTCATCATCTGCTTGTCTTCGACCGACTTGAGGATCACCTGCAGGCGCGGGAGATCGACGGGCTTGGTCACGTAGTCTTCGGCACCGACTTTGAGTGCCTTGACCGCCGAGTCGACGGTGGCGTGGCCGGTAAGGATGACGACCGAGACGTCGGGATAGTTTTCCTTGATGCGATGCAGGAGGTCGAGACCGGAGCCGTCGGGAAGTTTCAGGTCGACGATCGCGACGTCGGGGAGGAGCTTCGTGATCGAAGCCCATCCGGCTTTCACGGTGTCGGCGACTTCAGGCTCGTAGCCCCACTCTTCCACGACATCGGCCATGCCGGCGCTGGTGGCGCGGTCGTCATCGACAATCAGAACTCTTTTCATCTTGCTCCCAGAGGAAGTGACAGCGAGATCGAGACCTTATCACGTTCGCTTTCGGTGGCGCTCAGCTCACCACCATACGTCTCCGCGATGAGACGCGCAACCGCAAGCGAGAGGTCGGGGTTTCCTTCGGCGTCGGAGTAGTAGAACTTGAAAAGCTTGCTCAGCTCGAGCTCGGACGCTTCGGTCCGCCCGGCGATCGTGACGTGATAGCCGCGCGCATCGCGAGTGGCGCCGGCGGTGCGGGTTTCTCCGCCGAAGAGCTTCGAGGCACCCTCGAAGAACATCTTGAATGCCTGACGGATTCTCGCTTCGTGTCCGAGGACGATGACTTCGCCTTCGGGTTGCACGCATTCGTAACCGGCGGACGCCGCGGCATCGGCGCAGATCGGCACGAGGTCGACCGCGGCCGGCGTGTCCTCGTTCTTCGGCGGCGTCGACAGCAGGAAGAAGGTGTCGAAGATGCGGCCCATGCGGCGCAGCTCCGTCTCGATCGCGCGCGTGTAGCCGTCGATCTTTTCGTCGCCCTCGACCGACAGCTTGCGCAGACGCATGCGCAGGAGCTCGAGATTGAGCACCGCGACGTTGAGCGGCGTCTTCAGGTCGTGAGCAGTGTCGGCGCTCCGCGCAAAATTCGCGCGTGCAAAGTTCTCGAGCCAGGGCTCCATAGCGGTATTGAACCGGGCCGACGGTAATGCAAAGTCGAAGCCGGTGGGGGCGGGGGAGTAGTCAAGCTGTAGAGCTGTAGAGCTCTAAAGCTATAAAGCTCTACAGCTTTGGACGGGGGAGGCTGTTGAGCTGTTGAGCCGTTGAGCTATTGAGGCGTTGAGCCTGCTACCGGCGCTCAACAGCTCAGTGGCTCAACGGCTCGACAGCTCCTGGTCAATGGTCCCGGTGCATGTTGAGCATCGCGATCGACTCTTCGAGGCGGGCTTCGACGCGCGCGTACTCGGGGTCGTGCGAGGAGAGGTCGGCGATTTCCTTCTCGGCGGCGGCGCGCTCGCGCTCCGCTTCCGCGCGATCGACTTCGGTCGGCAGGAAGCCGCGCTCGGCGAGCACGATCACGCGATCGGACAGGACTTCGGCGAAGCCCCAGGAGATCACGAGGCGCTCGACGCGCGTGCCCGTTCGATAGCGGAGCGCGCCGATGCGCAGCGTCGCGAGCAGCGGCGTGTGTCCGGGAAGGACGCCGATCTCACCGTCGCTCGCCGGAAGGATCACTTCGTCGACCTGCGTGTCGACGATCTTCCGCTCGCGCGTGACGATCGTGAGACTGAGTTTGTTCGGGAGATCGGCCATCAATCCATCCTCTACGCTTCGCCGGTCTTTACGCCGCCTCGCGCTTCATCTGCTCGTAGCGCTCGATGACGTCTTCGATCGTCCCCTGCAGCAGGAACGCCTGCTCGGGGATCTCGTCGTGCTTCCCTTCGACGATCTCGCGGAAGCCGCGGATCGTGTCGGCGATCTTGACGTACTTGCCTTTGATGCCGGTGAACTGCTCGGCCACGTGGAACGGCTGCGAGAGGAAGCGCTGGATCTTCCGCGCGCGCGACACGATGACCTTGTCTTCTTCCGACAGCTCGTCGATGCCGAGAATGGCGATGATGTCCTGGAGGTCCTTGTACTTCTGGAGAACCGCCTGCACCGCGCGGGCGGTGTTGTAGTGCTCGTCGCCGAGGATGCGCGGGTCGAGAATCTTCGAGGTCGACGCGAGCGGATCGACGGCGGGATAGATGCCCAGCTCCGCGATCTGGCGCGAGAGAACCGTCGTCGCGTCGAGGTGAGCGAACGCGGTCGCCGGCGCCGGGTCCGTGAGGTCGTCGGCGGGAACGTAGATCGCCTGCACCGACGTGATGGAGCCCTTCTTGGTCGAGGTGATGCGCTCCTGCAGCTCACCCATTTCCGTGGCCAGGTTCGGCTGGTAACCGACGGCGCTGGGCATGCGGCCGAGGAGTGCCGACACTTCCGATCCCGCCTGCGTGAAGCGGAAGATGTTGTCGATGAAGAGGAGCACGTCCTGCCCTTCGACGTCGCGGAAGTACTCGGCGACGGTGAGGCCGGTCAGGCCGACGCGCAGGCGCGCGCCCGGCGGCTCGGTCATCTGGCCGTAGATCAGCGCCGCCTTCGACTTCGACGGATCGCCCGGCGTGATGACGCCCGTTTCCTCGAACTCGAGGTAGAGGTCGTTCCCTTCGCGCGTGCGCTCGCCGACGCCGGCGAACACGGAGAAGCCGCCGTGCTGCTTGGCGACGTTGGTGATGAGCTCGAGGATGAGAACGGTCTTGCCGACGCCCGCGCCGCCGAAGAGGCCCGTCTTACCGCCCTTCGTGTACGGCTCGAGGAGGTCGATGACCTTGATGCCGGTCTCGAACATCTCGATGGAGGTCGACTGGTCTTCGAACTTCGGAGCTTCGCGATGGATGGACCAGGTGTCTTCGGCGTTGACCGGACCGCGCTCGTCGACGGGCTCGCCGAGGACGTTGAGGATGCGGCCGAGGGTCTGGCGGCCGACCGGCACCTTGATCGGCGCGCCGGTGTCGATGGCCTTCATGCCGCGCACCATGCCGTCGGTCGGTTTCATGGCGACGCAACGCACCTGGTTCTCGCCGATGTGGTTCGCGACCTCGACGACGACGTCGATCTTCACCTTTCCGAGCTCGCCGTCGTCGACGATGCGGATGGCGTTGTGGATCTCGGGGAGGTGTCCCTCACCGAACTCGATGTCGACGGCGGGCCCGATGATCTGGATCACGCGGCCGATCGTCTGTGTGGCGGTTGTTTCCGTGCTTGCCATTCGTGTTGTTCTCCGTGCCGACGAGCGATGAAGGATGAGAGATGAGCGATGAGCAGAGGCTCACGTCATCGCTGGCTCATCTCTCATCTCTCATCGTTCATCTCGATCTTTCTAGTGTCCGGCCGCCGCGGCGCCGCTCACGATTTCGATGATCTCCTTCGTGATCGACGCCTGGCGGATGCGGTTGTACGTCAGTGTGAGGTGACTGATCATCTCGGACGCGTTCTTGGTCGCGGATTCCATCGCGGTCATGCGCGCGCCCTGCTCTGCCGCCGCCGACTCGAGCAGCACGCGATAGAGCTGAAACTCGATGTGCTTCGGAAGCAGCTCACTGAGGATCGCTTCCGGCGAGGGCTGGTAGACGTAGTCGATCGCCGGTGCATTCGCATCGGGCTCGATGCGCTCGAGAGGGAGGAGCCGCTCGAGGGTCACGCGCTGGGCGATGACCGACTTGAACTCGTTGTAGACGACGTAGACGGCGTCGAACTCGCCGCTCACGAAGTCGTTCGCCAGCTCCGTGGCGATCTCGCGCGCGGTCTCGATCGACAGCGCCTGGTAGACCTGCGTGGCCTGGCGGCGGATCGGCAGCGTGCGGCGCTTGAAAAAGTCGACCGCTTTGCGGCCGATCGGCAGGAGATGCACTTCCTGCCAGCCGCGGTCCGTGACCGCGTTCTGCGCGGCGCGGATGATGTTCGTGTTGAACGCGCCGGCGAGACCGCGGTCCGCCGTGACGATCAGCAGCAGGACTTTGCTCTCCTGCTCGCGCACGGCCAGCAGCGGATGCTTGGCGGTGTCGACGCGGGTCGACAGCGAGGCGAGCACCTCGCGCAGCGCGGCGGAGTACGGCCGTGCGGCCATCATCCGCTCCTGAGCGCGGCGCAGCTTCGCCGCGGCCACCATCTTCATGGCCTTGGTGATCTGCTGCGTGTTCTTCACGCTGCGGATGCGGCGGCGGAGGTCGATCGTGCTCGGCATCGGTGATTACGCCGCGAGGACGTTCGCGTTGTCGCGGACGTACTGGTCCTTGAAGTCGGTGATGGCCTTGCGCAGCGCACCTTCGAGCTCCGCGTCGAACTTCGTCGCGGTCTCGAGCTGGTCGACGAGCTGCGCGTGCTCGTCGGCGAGATGCGCGTGCAGCGCGGCCTCGAACGGACGCACCGCGTCGACGGCAAGGTTGTCGAGGAAGCCCTTGGTGCCGGCGTAGATCGACGCGGTCTGGAGGCCGACGCGCAGCGGGGCGTACTGCCCCTGCTTGAGGATCTCGACGAGACGCTTGCCGCGGTTGAGCTGCGCCTGCGTGGTCTTGTCGAGGTCGGAGCCGAACTGCGCGAACGCCGCGAGCTCGCGGTACTGCGCGAGGTCGAGACGCAGGGTGCCGGAGACGGAGCGCATCGAGCGCACCTGCGCGGAACCGCCGACGCGCGAGACCGAGATGCCGACGTTGATCGCGGGACGGACGCCCGAGTGGAAGAGGTCCGTCTCGAGGAAGATCTGGCCGTCGGTGATGGAGATGACGTTCGTCGGGATGTACGCCGAGACGTCGCCGGCCTGCGTTTCGATGATCGGCAGCGCCGTCAGCGAACCGCCGCCGCGCGCGTCGGAGAGCTTCGAGGCGCGCTCCAGCAGGCGGGAGTGGAGATAGAAGACGTCGCCCGGGTATGCCTCGCGGCCCGGCGGACGGCGGAGCAGCAGCGAGATCTCGCGATACGCCGCCGCGTGCTTGGAAAGATCGTCGTAGATGACGAGCGCGTGCTGGCCGTTGTAGAGGAAGTACTCGCCGATCGCGCAGCCGGCATAAGGCGCGAGGTACTGCAGCGGCGCCGCTTCCGAGGCGGAGGCGTTGACGACGACCGTGAAGTCCATCGCGCCGTACTGCTCGAGCGTCTTCACGACCTGCGCGACCGTCGACTTTTTCTGGCCGATGGCGACGTACACGCAGATGACGTTCTTCCCCTTCTGGTTGATGATCGTGTCGACCGCGACGGCGGTCTTGCCGGTCTGGCGGTCGCCGATGATCAGCTCGCGCTGGCCGCGGCCGATCGGGATCATGGCGTCGATGGCCTTGAGGCCGGTCTGCAACGGCTCCTTGACGGGCTTGCGGTCGATGACGCCCGGGGCGAGGCGCTCGATCGGGTAGAACTCGCTCGAGGCGATCGGACCCTTGCCGTCGATCGGCAGGCCGAGGGCGTTGACGACGCGGCCGACCACGGCGGGACCGACCGGCACGGACATGATGCGTCCGGTGCGCTTGCACTGGTCGCCTTCCTTGAGCTGGTGGTAGTCGCCGAGGAGCACGACGCCGACGTTGTCTTCCTCGAGGTTGAGGGCGAGACCGCTGACGTCGTGCGAGAACTGTACGAGCTCGCCGGCCATGACGCGCTCGAGACCGTATACGCGCGCAATGCCGTCGCCGATCGACGTGATCGTGCCGACCTCGGTGACGTCGACGCCGCGGCCGATGCCCGTTAATTGCTGCCGAATAATCTCTGTGATTTCATCTGCCTTCAAATCGACGGCCATATGTTCTCCGGTAATGTTCCTGAGAAGTCGTTACGCTAACGACTCGCGAAATTTGTTGATCTTTCCTGCGACCGAGGCGTCCCAGATCTCGCTGCCGATGCGCACGACGAATCCGCCGAGCAGCTTCGGGTCGGTCTTGATGTCGAGCTCCACCTTCTTGCCGACTTTCTTGGAGAGCGTGTCGGCGAGCTGCTGGATCTCGTCGGGTCCGAGCGCTTTGGCGCTGCGCACTTCCGCGACGGCGACGCCGAGGGCCGTGTTCACGTACGCGGCGAGCGCGGCGACGATTGCGTCGATGTCGTTGATGCGGTGGTGGCGGACCAGCACCTCGAGCGTGCGCGTGCCGAGGTCGGACGCCTTCATCTTCTTCGCGAGCTGCTGCGTGATCGTGAGCTTGGTCGCTTCCTCGACCGCGGGGTTCGCGTAGAGCTCGCGGAGCTCGGCCGAGCCGCGCAGGGCGTTAGCGAACAGTGTCAGCTCACCGCGCAGCTCATTCGCCTTCGCGGGCGAGCCGGCGGCGTCCATGATGGCGCGGGCATAGGGACGGGCAAAACGACGGATCACGCCTGCACCTCACCGACCTGACGGAGGCTCTCCTGGAAGAGCTTTTTCTGGTCCTGTTCGTTGATCTGTTCGCGCAGGATCTGCTCCGCGCGCTCGGCGGCGAGCTGGCCCGCGTACTCGGTCAGCTCGGTGCGCGCATGTTTGAGGCGGTTGTCGACCTCGGTGCGCGCGGTGTTGAGGATCTTCTGCGATTCCACTTCCGCGGCGGCGATGAGCTCGCGCTTCTGGCGCTCCCCTTCCACCGCGGCGCGCTCGTGGATCGCCCGCACTTCGGCTTCGATGGCGGAGAGCCGCGCCTGGATGTCGCTCGCCATCTGGTCGGCTTTGACGCGGCGCTCGCGCGCTTCTTCCGCGGCACGGCGGATCGCGGCACTGCGCTCGGCGAACGCGTTGCGCACGGGACCCTTCGCCAGCCACACGAGCGCGCCGACGAAGAAGATCATGTTGGCGATCTTCAGGATCCAGCCGGGGATCCCGAAGTACGTCTTCTCTTCGTGTTTCTCGCCGTGACCGCCGACCTGCTCACCGTGCGTGTCTTCGTGCGCTTCGCTGGCGGCGCCGTGGGCGGCGGTGCCGCCGCTGTTGTCGACCTGCGCGAAAACGACAGGAGTCACCAGCAGCATGAGGAGGAGAAGGAGACGGCGCATCAGACGGCCCTCCCAAGGATGCGCTCGGCGGCGAGACGGGCGAGCGTTTCGGATTCGCGGACGATGGTCTCGCGCGCGACGACGACGTCGCGGCCGAGCCGTTCGTCCGCCTCGGCGATGACCTTCTTCGCCTCGGCGTTGGTTTTGTCGACGACCTGCTGGCGGTGCGCGGCAGCTTCGCCGCGGTAACGGTCGCGGACGCTCGCCGCCTCACGCTTCGCCGCATGCAACTGCGCCTCGGTATGCGCGGTCGCCTCGGAGAAGCGCGCCAGGGCGTCTTCGTACAGCTTCTCTGCCGTTTTGCTCTCCGTCTCGCGCGATTCGATGATCTCGTTGATCGGGCGCAGGAAGAACTTGCGCACGACCATGTAATTCAGGATGAAGATCACCATGATCGCGAGCAGAGATAGATCGGGCGCTAGATTGATCTGCATAAGTTTTTTCGTGGAAATCGATCGCCTCAGGGGGAGTGGCGAAGGAGGGCTCCAGGAGCGCACACGACCCCCAAAAAAGCCGTCGCTGTATACCACATCGGAAAGAACGCTGTCGAGATGACGGTTGGCTCCTGACGACGTGGCCGACGACTACAAATCGATTCTCGAGCGGGCTGATCAGCACTTTACACAAGTGATGGAGGCGCAGCCGCAGAACCTCCAGTGCGGCGCCGGCTGTTCGCTCTGCTGCTATGGCCTCTTCGAGATCGGGTCAGGCGACGTGCCGGTGGTCGCCGAAGGGCTGGCAGGTCTTCACCCGGCGCGGCGGAAGGAGATCGTCAAACGCGCGCTGGCGATCGTCGAGTCGAGCGCGCATCCGAATCTGCGGGAGTGCTCACCCGCGGAGAAGGAGGCCTTCTTCGACCGGACGCAGGCGACGCCGTGCCCGAATCTCGACGACACCGGCCGCTGCATGATCTACGAGCACCGCCCGCTGGTCTGCCGCACGTTCGGCCTGCCGCTGCGGGAAGGGCGCCGGTATGTGGGCGACATCTGCGACCTGAATTTCACGCAGTCCACGCGGAAGGAGCGCATGAACGCCGCGTGGGACCTGGAGTGGGAGGACGTGCTCGGCGTCGAGGACGAATACACGATCCCGGAAGTGATCGTGATGGTCAGCCGTCTGCGCGGCTGGATGGAGGATTGAGCCATCCCGCCGCGTTCATTCTCAATCCTCAACCCACCGAACGCGGGTCACGCTTTCGCGGCAATGTTCGTGACGCTCGCGCCCACGCCCTTCTTGTCGCCCATCACGCAGTTGCCCTGGAAGATGGCGCCTTCCTCAATGACGAGCGCGGGCGTGTCGATGTCGCTGTAGACCTTGCCGTTGCGGTGGATCTCGACGCGCTGGTCGGCCACGATCTTGCCGACGACGGTGCCGCTGATGGCGATGCGGCCCACGTGGATGTCGCCCTCGATGTGCGCACTCTCGCCGACGATCAACTCGTTCTTCGAGTGGATCTTCCCGTGAAACTTCCCGTCGATGCGCATCGTGTCCTCGAACTCGAGCTCACCACGGAAGGTGGCACCGCGATCGAGAAACCCGTTCAAATCACCGCTTTTTTTCATGGGGAACCTCCAGAGAGCTATAAAGCTGTAGGGCTATAGAGCTGTAAAGGGGGGGTCGGCTCGACCCCTGTATAGCTCTACAGCTTTACAGCTCTACAGCTTTCATCGTCTTCTCATCATTTCATCGACCAACCGGATCAATTCGTCCTCGCTGCCGAAGCGGACGTGGATCACGCCGCCGCGGCGTTTGCGGTCGATCTCGACTTTACTGCGCAGCGCGCGCGTGAGTTTGTCCTCGGCGTCGCGCGTGAAGATGTCTTTTTCTTTTTCGGGCTGTTCGCCCTTGTCGCCTTTGTTCGCCGTTTCCGCGGCGAGCATTTCGGTCTGGCGTACGTTGAGATTGCGCTTGACCACGCGCTCGGCGAGCTGCTCCTGTTTCTTCGGGGAGTCGACGGCGAGAATCGCTCGCGCGTGGCCCATCGAGAGCTGACCGGCGGCGACGAGCTTCTTCACCGCGTCCGGCAGCTTGAGGAGGCGCAGGCAGTTCGCGACCGTCGAGCGCTCCTTCCCCACCCGCTTCGAGATCTCTTCCTGCGTGAGGCCGAACTCTTCGTGGAGCTGGTGGTACGCGTAGGCCTCTTCGATCGGGTTCAGGTCCTCGCGCTGGATGTTCTCGATGAGCGCGACCTGCAGCACGTCGCCGTCGGTCATCGTCTCCTTGACGACGACGGGGACGGCTTCGAGTCCCGCCTTCTGCGCGGCGCGGAAGCGACGCTCACCGGCGATGAGACGATATTTATCGTCACCAATTTTCGTGACGACTAAAGGTTGGATAATACCGTGCTCTCTAACGCTGCGCGATAATTCTTCGATCGACGCGTCGTTGAACGTCTTGCGCGGCTGGTAGGGGTTCGGCGAGATCTGGCTGATCGGCACGAGGGCCAGACCCGATCCAGGCACCTGCTGCGGCGCGGGCGGCGCCGCCACGGGCTCGGCGGCGGGACGCGAGGGGATCAGCGCACCCAGTCCCCTGCCGAGCGCTTTCTTCTGCGTGCTCATGTCAGAACGGTCTCCGAGCGCTGGATGAACTCCTTCGCGAGGTTGATGTAGGCCTCGCTTCCACGGGAGCGGATGTCATAAAGGATGATGGGCTTGCCGAACGAGGGCGCTTCGCCGAGGCGGACATTGCGCGGGATGATGGTGTTGTAGACCTTGTCGCCGAAGTGGCTGCGTACCTCCTCGGCCACCTGCCGCGCGAGGTTCATGCGCTCGTCGTACATCGTGAGGGCGATGCCTTCGATCTCGAGCCCCGGGTTGAGCATGTCGCGGACGCGCTCGACGGTATTGACGAGCTGCGCCACGCCTTCGATCGCAAAGTATTCGCACTGCATCGGAACGAGGACCGCGTTCGCTGCGGTGAGGCCGTTGATCGTCAGCAGGCCGAGGGAGGGCGGCGAGTCGATGAGGATGTAGTCGTAGTCTTTGGCGACCTCCTGCAGGGCGCGGCGGAGGTAGAACTCGCGGCCGATGGCGTCGGAGAGCTCGAGCTCGGCCGCGACGAGGTCCACGGACGACGGAGCGACGTGGAAGTTCGGCAGCTCCGTCTGACGAATGACCTCGCGGATGTTCATCCCGTCGGTGAGGACGGGATAGATGGACTTCTCGTCATGCTTGGGGAGTCCGACGCCGGAGGTGGCGTTCGCCTGCGGGTCGAGGTCGACCAGCAGCACGCTCCGCTCGCACGCGGCCAGGGATGCCGAGAGATTGATGGCGGTCGTCGTCTTGCCGACGCCGCCCTTCTGGTTCGCGAGCGAAACGATCTTTGTCATCAGTGTTCCACGTGGAACGTCAGGATTACGAGGTAATTGGATTCGCCTCGTGGCAGCGGGACCGCCTCCGTGAGGCGGAATCCGGCGATCGGCGGTACGTCCGGCGATCCCTGGAAGAGTGCGATTCTCGCTCCATCCTCCAGATGTTCCTTCAGCGACGGCACCCACTCCTCCGGATATCCAACTGCTTTCGACGTGACCAACGAAAATCGGAGGTCGGCGGGTAGCCGGGGCAGAAGGCGCGCCAATCTATCACCGTACACCCGGGAGCTCAAGCCGCACTCCCGCACGATGTGCTTCAGAAAAGCCCATTTCTTCTGATCCGCCTCCACCAGATGGAACCGGGCCTCGGGGAAAACGATCGCCATGGGGATCGCTGGAAGCCCGCCGCCGGAACCGAAATCCATCACTTCTCCCCGCGGCTGGAGGATCTCCGCGGCGTGCACGGCCTCGGCAACGTGGGCGTCGAGGTGGTCTTTGGCCTCCGGGCCGATGAGATTCACCCTGGCCGTCCATTTCAGGAGCTCCGCTTTGTAACGCGCGAGCAGGGAAAGAGGAGGGGATCCGTCCGGCTCAGGCATCCCTCATCCCTCCGCCCTCATCCCTGCCCCCGCCCCACGGCGCAAATGCATGCGCACGATGGCGATCGCCGCCGGCGTAACACCCGGAATCCGGCTCGCCTGCCCCAGCGAGACAGGACGCACCTTCGTCAGCTTCTCCGTCATCTCCCGCGAAAGGCCCGGGAGCAGGTAATTCATGGTGGCGGGGATGCGCAGATCCTCGTCCCGGAGGAGCTTTTCCGCCTCACGCTGCTGGCGCTCGATGTAGCCGGAGTAGCGCAGGCGGCTGATCACGCCCTCTTTTTCCTCCTCGTTCAGAGGAGAAAAGACGTCCGCAAGCTTCGGGAGGGTCGCGATGACGGCGTCCACGTCGAGATTCGCGCGCTGGAGCAGCCTGGCCACGGTGGTCTGAGAGGTCAGTTCCACGCCCGCCTCGCGGAGCAAAGAAACCGTCTCCTTGTCCGGGCGGAGCTCGAGCTCCCCTGTTTCCAGCGCGTTGCGCATCCTGCGATTCCGTGCTTCCACACGGCGAAGCCGCTCTTCGTCGAGGATTCCGAGCCGCGCGGCGATCGGGGAAAGCCGCTCATAGACCGAATCGCATCCGAGGAGGAGGCGGTGCTCGGCGCGGGAAGTGAACATCCGGTATGGCTCGTCAGTGCCGTGCGTGACGAGGTCGTCCAGCATCACGGCGGTGTAGGCCTCGTCGCGGCGGAGAATCACCCGCTCCCCTCCGCGAAGCTGCTGCAGGGCGTTGATCCCGGCGAGGAGTCCCTGCGCGGCCGCTTCCTCGTATCCGGAAGTGCCGTTGATCTGGCCGGCGAGGAAGAGTCCTTCCACGCCGCGCACCTGCAACGTCGGCTCGAGCTGCTCGGGATTCACAAAGTCGTACTCGACCGCGTAGCCGTAGCGGGCGATCTGCGCCTGCCCGAATCCGGGCAGCGAGCGGATGACCGCGTCCTGCACGTCCGGCGGGAGGGAGGTGGAAATCCCATTCATGTACAGCCACGGATGCGAAAGCCCCTCGGGTTCCACGAACACCTGATGGCGTTCCTTCTCCGCGAAGCGCACCACCTTGTCCTCGATCGACGGGCAATAACGCGGGCCCGTCGCCTGGATCTGGCCGGAGTACATCGGCGCGCGGTGGAGATTCGCGCGGATCAGATCGTGGGCGAAGGCGCCGGTGTAGGTCAGCCAGCAGAGGATCTGCGGCTGTTCGAGGCGGTCCGTGAGAATCGAGAACGGGCGTGGGCGCTCGTCGCCGGGAGCTTCTTCGAGCTTTGCGTAGTCGACGGTGGTGCGGTCGACGCGGGGCGGAGTGCCGGTCTTGAGGCGGCCGAGGCGGAGACCGAGCGCGCGCAGCGAGTCGGAGAGCGTTTCCGCGGACGGCTCACCGAACCGGCCGCCGACGGTCTTCTGCTCGCCGGAGTGCATGAGCGCGCGGAGGAAAGTGCCGGTGGTGACGATGACGGCCTGCGCCTCCAGGCGGGTGCCATCGCCGAGGATGACGCCGCGGACCGACTGCCCCTGGCGGATCAGTGAGGAGACCGAGCCCTCGACCAACGTCAGGTTCGGTTCCGCAGCGAGGATGTCCTGCACGGCCGCCGCGTAGAGATCGCGGTCGCACTGGGCGCGCGGCCCCTGCACGGCGGGACCTTTCGAGCGGTTGAGAACTTTGAATTGGATGCCGGCGCGATCGGTGGCCTCGCCCATCAGCCCGCCGAGGGCGTCGATCTCTTTGACGAGATTCCCTTTGGCGAGACCGCCGATGGCGGGGTTGCACGACATCCGGCCGATGGCGTCGCGGAGCATGGTGACCATGGCCACACGCGCACCGCCGCGAGCGGCGACGCGGGCCGCTTCAGCGCCGGCGTGGCCGCCGCCGATCACCAGGATGTCGAAGGGTGCAGACATGTTCCACGTGGAACATCACTTGCCGATACAAAACTTTCCGAAGATCTCCGCCAGCACGTCGTCGCGGGTAATCGCTCCGGTCAGCAGCCCGAGGGCGTTCGCGGCCCGATAGAGATCGACCAGCACCATCTGCTCGTCGATCCCGGCGTCGAGTGAGTCGAGCGCCGCCCGCAATCCGGACTCGCACTCCGCCACCGCCTGCCGCTGCCGCTCATTGACCAGCGAGCCTTCGGGAGCGGCAAAGCGCTCCCGGACGAGCTGATCGAGACGCCGCAACAGCTCGTCGACCCCTTGATCAGATACAACACTTATGGAAAGTGCCTCAGCAGGAGCGGCAGCGAGGTCGGCCTTCGTGTGGACGAGCAGGACATTGTCCAGACCGGCAAGCTCGGCGTGGTCCTCTTCGGCCACTCCTCCCGTCGTGTCGACCAGATAAAGAATGATATCCGCGCTCCGGGCCGCTTCCCGGGCGCGCTCGATGCCGATTCCCTCCACCACGTCCTCACTCGCCCGCAGCCCGGCCGTGTCCGCCAGCGTCACGGGGAGGCCGCCGATTTCGATGGTCTCGCGGACGATATCCCGCGTGGTTCCCGGGATGGGAGTGACGATGGCCCGGTCGGAACCGACGAGCCGGTTCAACAGCGTCGACTTGCCCGCGTTCGGACGGCCGAGGATGACGGCGCTCAATCCGGCGCGCGTGGCCCGCCCGCGCTCGTAGGTCCGGGACATGGAGACGATGTCGCGAAGAGCGGCCTGCAAGTGCGAGGCGGCCTCCGGGCGGGTGATGAACTCGTACCCCTCTTCGGAAAAGTCGAGTGCCGCCTCGAGCCGGGAGATCACGTGCAGCAATGCCTCGCGAACCGCCGCGGCCTTGCGGCTCAACGTTCCTTCGAGATTGGAGAGCGACAGCCGCGCCTGCAGCGTCGTCCGCGCGTTGATCAGGTCCGCGATCGACTCCGCCTGCACCAGATCCATCTTCCCATTGAGCACCGCCCGCTCGGTGAACTCCCCCGGCTCCGCCATCCTCGCCCCGAGCGCCACGCACGCCGCGATCACCTGCTCGACCAGCAACGGGTTTCCGTGCAGCGTCAGCTCGACCAGGGCGTTGCCGGTGAATGAGTGGGGCGCTTCGTAGCGGATGGCGATGGCCTGGTCGATCTCGGTGGGCGCGGGTCCGAGGTCGGTCGCGCCGGGCGCTGTTGTCGGCTGTCGGTCGTCAGTTGTCTGTGCGGGCTCGCCGTGCGGCACAGACAACTGAGAACCGACAGCCGAGAACAACTTCACCAGTGTGGCCATCCGTACAGGCGGCAATCCGGACTGCGTGATTTCCGCAAGTACCGCAGTCGCCCGCGGCCCATCGATGCGCACGATCGCCAGCGCGCTGCGCCCCAGCGGAGTGGCCGGGGCGACGATCGTGTCGAGGATCACGACTCCGCCGGCTGCTCTTGCTCGTCGTTCGACTTTGCTTCCGACCGCGGCACGATCGCGACACGTTTGTAGAACCCGTCCCCGCGCGATTCGGTCGTCACGTCCGCATCATCACGCAGCGCGATGTGTACGATGCGCCGTTCGATCGGCGTCATCGACGGAAGCAGTTCCTCGCGACCACCGCGGCGCACGCGATCGGCAACTTCGCGCGCACGCGCTTCGAGGTCCTGCATGCGCTGCCCTTTGAACTCTTCCGCGTCGAGCTCGATCTCCTTCTCGACAGTTCCGCCGGCAGGGCGTCCGACCAGCGCCTTGTTCGCGAGCACCTGAATCGCGTCGAGCAATTCGCCGTGCTTGTCGACGAGACGCGAAACGTCCGCGCCGTACAGCTTCACGAGGATCTGCGTGTCGTTTTCGCTGGTGCGAATGACGAGGTCGAGCTTCGTCAGAGCGACCGCGCGCTCGCACCACTCGCGCACGGCGCGTGCGGCATCCGACTCCGGACCCTGCTCCGGCAGATCGCCGAGGAACGTTTCGAAGTCGCCGACGCGGAGCTCGCGATCCCCACCGCTCCCCCGCCCACCGCGACCGCCGCGCTCACGACCGCGAGACCCACCACGATCCCCACCACGATCGCCCCCACGTCCACCACCGCCGCCGCGACCTTCGCGACGCGCTCCCCCGCCACCAGTCCGCCCCCCGCCGCGCGGACCACGCTCGCGGCGCGGCGGAGCGGCGGGGACATCGGGGTAACTCTCGAGCGGTGCGGGAGGCGGCGGTGGAGGGGGAGCTTCGGCGTTCACGTCCGCTTCGATCACCACGCGCTTCATCCCGCCGAGGAAACCGCGCTTCTCGAGCAGGACGTGATACGTGAGCTGCCACCGCTCCACGCCCAGGCCCTGCGACGCGGCCTGGAGCGCCTCCTCGAGATTCCGTCCTTCGAAACGCTGGCTCATTCGAATGTCCCGGACGCTTTACTTCTTCGCGTCCTTGTCCTTTTCGTCTTTGTCGTCGGGGTGGTCTTTCCACCACTTATTCATGATCAACTGCTGAATGATCGTCAAAACGTTCTGCACGAGCCAGTACAAAACGAGACCGCTCGGGAAGTCCTTGAAGAGGAAGCCGAACACGAGAGGCATGGCGAGGAAGATGCGCCGCTGCATCGGATCGCCGGTGGCCGGCATGATGTACGTCTGCAGGAACATCGTCGCCGTCATGAGGATCGGCAGGATGTACGTCGGATCTTTTTCGGAGAGATCGCGGATCCAGAGGATCCACGGCGCGCCGCGCAACTCGATGGCGCGCGAGAGCAGGTTGTAGAAGCCGATGAGGATCGGGAACTGGATGAGCAGCGGCAGACAGCCCGCCATCGGATTGATGCCCTCTTTCTGATAGAGCTGCATCGTCTCCATGTTCATCTTGTTGCGCTGCTCGGCGTCGGTGCGCGCCTTTTTGTACTTGGCCTTGATCGCCTCGATCTTCGGGGCGACCTTCTGCATCTTCTTCATCGAGACGCTCTGTTTGTGCTGGAGCGGATACAGAACGATCTTGATGAGAATGGTGAGGACGATGATCGCGAAGCCGTAGTTGTTCGTGTACTGGTTGATCCAGAGCAGCGCGGTGAGGAAGAAGCGCGCGATGATGTCGAACCAGCCGAGCTGCAGCGCCTCCCCCATGTTGTAGCGGTCGAGGATCTCCGTCTCTTTCGGACCGAAGAACGCGTCGCCGGCGACGGTGCCGTCGCTGGCCGCGTTGAGTCCCGCGTAGACGTCGTCGCGGCGGCTCTTCGTCTTCGCGTCGAAGAACGCCACGCGCTGGAGCACGCCTTCGTTGCCGCGCGTCGGACGAAGCGCGGTCATGAAGTAGTTGTCCTCGACGCCGATGAAGTCGATGCCCGGCAGCGCCTGCACCGTCGGGATCTTCTCGCGCGGAATCATCTCGAAATCGCCCTGCGTCTGGACGACTCCGTTGCCCGTCATGACGACGGTCGAATCCTGCTCGTCCGGCGACAGCGTGCGGATGCCGGGTCCGACCGCGATGCGGTACGGCGACGGCGGCTGGATCGAGACCGCAAAGTCGAAGAGGAACGGCTGGTTCGTGAAGCGGAAGCTCTTGGTGGCGGTGGTGCGGCCGTCGGAGTAGCGGAACTGGATGACGCGCTGGCCGTTCTGCTGGACGTCGTTCACGGACCAGAGCGCGCTGTTGAGCGAGCGGAGGGCGTTGTCGCGCGGAACGATGGTGAACGGATAGTCCGTGCGCTTCGCGTCACGCGCTTTGACGAGGTCGACGCGGGCGTCGCTCTTCTTCTGCTTGTAGTTCTTGAGCTGGAACGAGATGAGCTGCGCGCCGCGATTCGAGAAGACGGCGCGATAGTGGTTCGTCTCGACGACGACCGTCTGCTGTGTCTGCGCCGCGATCGGTGCAGCCGGCGTGGCCGCTCCCATCTCGGGGATGGCAGCCGCGGCCGCGGGAGCGAGAGCGGGAGCCTTCGACGTTGCAGCCGTGGTCTTCGGAGCGGTGCTCGTCTTCACCGGCTCCGGTTTCTTCATCAGCTCCGGAAAGAGCCGCGGGGCGATCGCGGCCCAGCCGAACAGAACGGCGATCGAGATCGCGATCGCAAGAAAGATTCGCTTTTCCATTTCAAGGGACGGGGTCCCAACCTCCAGGATTGAACGGGTGGCAGCGGGCGAGGCGGCGGGCGCCCATCCAGATGCCACGAAGTGCGCCGTATTTCTCGACGGCCTGCATCGTATACACAGAACAGGTCGGCTCGAAACGGCACATCGGGGGGAGCAATGGGGAAATGAAGCGCTTGTAGAAGCGCAGGAAGGCGATCGCGACGGTACGCATGATCATGCTTTCCGTCGTGCGGCGTCGGCCACGATCCGTTCGAGGCCGCGGCTGAGGTCGCGGTCGAAATCGTGGAACGTAGTCGCGGCGGCGTTGGGCTTCACATTCACCACGATGTCGAGCGAGAGCGCGTCGAGGCCGAGCGGCTCGCATTTCCGCCGGTAGACCTCGCGCGTCCAGCGCTTCAGACGATTGCGGACGGTGGCTTTCCCGGCTTTCTTCGTCGCGGTGATGCCGATCCGCGAATGGGGCAGATCGTTGGCGGCGACGAAGAGGACCGAATAGCGGGAAAACTGCTTCTGGCCCGTTTCGTAGACCCTGACGAACTCGCGGCGTTTCGTCAGGCGTTTGTCTTTCGGCAGCGCCTCGGACCGAAGGCGTCCCACCGGATGTACCGCTAGCGCCCGCTTAGACAGCGAGGCGCTTGCGGCCCTTGCGGCGACGGCGCGAGAGAACGGCCTGGCCGTCCTTCGAGCGCATGCGGACGAGGAAGCCGTGCGTGCGCTTGCGACGGCGGTTGTTCGGCTGAAAAGTACGCTTCGATGCCATTTGTCTGACCCTCTGAGAAGAAAGCGGTGAGTATAGTGACGCGCGAATGGACGGTCAACGAGCGAGGCTCGGCTATTCGCAGGCCGAGCGCGCAAACGCCCTCTCACAAAGCGGTTATTCCAGCCGCTTTCACTGCAAAGTGCACAAGTTTTTGACGCTTCCCGCCCCCATATCGCTGTGCTAGACTCCGTCGCCCAACCCTGAGAACCAGAATTTCCACAACTGTGGAAAAGCTGTGGATACTCAGATAGATAGCTGCAGTCCAGTCCCCCTTATGAACACGTGGAGCCAGGTACTCGCCCGCATCGAGCAAGTCGTTGATCGATCGGAATATGACACCTGGCTGGCGCCCACGAAATCGGTGGGACAAAGAGCGGATCAGCTCGACATCGCCGTCCCCTCCCAGCGCTATGCCGACGAGATCCGCGAACGTTTCGGCTTGCAGATCCGGGCGTATCTGAACGAGATCACGCTCGAGCCGGTGAACGTCAACTTCATCGTCCAGGGCAACGGTCCGGATCCCGCTCCCATCGCCCCGCCGAAGGACGAGATCCCCACCGCGACGTTCAATCCGCGCTATCGCTTCGACACGTTCGTCGTCGGCGGCTCGAATCAGCTCGCTTACGCCGCCTCGAAGTCGATCGCCGAGAATCCGAGCGGCTCGTTCAACCCGCTGTTCATCTACGGCGGCGCCGGCCTCGGCAAGACGCACCTGATCCAGGCCATCGGCCACCAGCTCCGGCAGGACCGCACGAGCATGAAGGTCGTGTACATGTCGGCCGAGGTGTTCGTA
Organism: Thermoanaerobaculia bacterium; assembly: GCA_035629395.1. Taxonomy (GTDB): domain Bacteria; phylum Acidobacteriota; class Thermoanaerobaculia; order Gp7-AA8; family Gp7-AA8; genus QHVT01. Next base: position 10,095 of record DASPHZ010000028.1, on the reverse strand, counting down.
ACCGAGGTCATCGCGGCGATCCGCTACGACCGGATGCAGCCCTTCCGCGACAAATACCGCTCCATCGACGCGCTCCTCCTCGACGACATCCAGTTCATCGCCGGCAAGGAGCGCACGCAGGAAGAGTTCTTCCACACGTTCAACGCCCTCTACGAGGCGCAGAAGCAGATCGTCTTCACCTCGGATCGCCCGCCGAAAGAGATCCCGACCCTCGAAGAGCGGCTCCGTTCGCGATTCGAATGGGGACTCACGGCCGACATCCAGCCGCCCGATCTCGAGACGAAAGCGGCGATCATCCGCAAGAAAGCGGAAGACAAAGGGCTGCAGGTGCCACAGGAAGTGGCGCTGTTCATCGCCGAGCGGGTGCGTTCGAACGTGCGCGAGCTCGAAGGCCACCTCAACAAAGTGACGGCGTTCGCCTCGATGCTCGGCAAGAGCATCACCGTCGACGTCGTGAAGGAAGCGCTCAAGGACATCCTCTCCAAAGAGGACAAGCCGGTCGGCATCGCCGAGATCCTGCGCGTCGTCGCCGCGCATTACGGTCTCAAGGTCTCGGACCTCAAGCAGAAGTCGAACGCGAAGACGATCGCCTTTCCCCGTCAGGTCGCGATGTACCTCTGCAAGGAACTGACGGACATGTCGTATCCCGAGATCGGGAAGCACTTCGGCGACAAGCACCACTCCACCGTCATGTACTCGGTGCAGCAGATCAAGAAGATGATGGACGCCGACTCCGGTTTCGCGCGGACGGTCGAAGGTCTTTCGAAGCAGTTCCGCTGATGCAGGAATCCGCAGCCCCTGCGGAAAGCGTCTTTGAAATCATGTGGAAGAAAACGAACGAATTGCGGATGCCTGACTCGGCTGCGGAAAACGCTCCGATTCTCCGCACGTTTTGCCGCCTCCGACTCACAGGGTCAAAAGGCGAAGACTGCTATACTTTCGAAGGCTTTGCGCCGAGTCCCCTCGTTATCCACACCACCTACTACTACCACTACAAGAGAACTACTCTGGGTTTGAAGGAAGAGACCAAATGGAGCTGACCGTCGGAAAAGCGGATCTTCAGAAAGAACTCCAGCTTTGCCAGGGAGTCGTCGAGAAACGCTCGACCATCCCCATCCTGTCGAATGTCCTGCTCAAGGCGGCCGACGGACGGCTTCAGATTGCGGCGACCGATCTCGACGTCACGATCCTCAGCTCGACCGGCGCACGCATCACCACTCCCGGCGGCGTTACCATCGAGGCCAAGCGCCTCTTCGACGTCGTCCGCTCCCTCCCCGACGACGACGTCCATTTCACGCTCCAGGAAAACAACTCGATGCTCATCGAGTCCGGCACCGCGAAGTTCCGTCTCCTCGGACTTCCGGCCGAGGACTACCCGACGCTGCCGAGCGTGAACGTGACCGAGGGCTTCACCATCCCGCTCGATGAGCTCAAGACCATGGTCGGGAAAGTGAAGTTCGCCATCACGCACGAGGAAACGCGCTTCCAGCTCAACGGCGCGCTGCTGAAAATCCAGCCGAACAAGATGGAAATGGTCGCCACCGACGGCCATCGCATGGCCCTCATCAACTTCCCCTCCGGCATCACCGGCAAAGGGAAGAAGGGGAGCGACCTCACGATCCTCATTCCGCGGAAAGCGCTCGACGAGATCCTGCGCCTCGAAGGCGGCGAGGACGGCACCGTGCGTTTCGGCGTCTCGGACAACCAGCTCTTCTTCGAAGCCGGCGACCGGCGCCTCCTGGCGCGCATGATCGACGTGAACTTCCCGAACTACATGGAAGTCATCTCGCGCGACAACGATCGCCGCGTGATGGTCGATCGCGAGCGCCTGCTGTCGACGATCAAACGCATTTCTCTCGTGGCCAATGAGCGCACGCGGGCGATCCGTTTCGATTTCGCGCCCGGCAAGCTCACCGTGTCGTCGACGAATCCCGAGCTCGGCGATGCGCGCGAGACGGTTCCCATCGACTACGCCGGCCAGCCGTTCTTCGTCGGCCTCAATGCCGCGTACGTGATGGACTTCCTCGCCGCGACCGACACGCCGAGTGTGTCGCTCGACCTCAAGGACGAGAACAGCCAGTGCATCGGACGCCCGGCGTCGACGGCGGAAGACCTGCCGTACGACTACCTGTACGTGGTGATGCCGATGCGGCTGGCGTGACGGGCTCACGGCCCGTCATCCCGAGCCGAGCGAAGGATCTCCGAATGCGAGGAACGGCGCGTTTTGCGTAGTTTGAAACCCTTCGCCGTCTTCGCGGCTCAGGGTGACGTGACGTGATCCTTCGCTCCATCACGACTCAGAGCTTCCGCAACCTCGTCGAAGCGGAAGTCGGATTTCATCCGCACGCAAACATCATCGTCGGCCGCAACGGGCAGGGGAAAACGAACCTGCTCGAGGCGATCTACTTTCTCGCGACCACCAAGTCCTTCCGCACGACGCGCGTCGCGAACGTCTTCCGTTTCGACGCGCCGAGCGTGTTCGTGAGCGGCGCCGTCGAAGGCAGCGATCGTCTGACGCGCACCCTTTCCGTCGGTCTGGAGCACGGCGAAACCAAACGCCGCGTGCTCATGATCAACGGCGAAAAGGTCACCCTCCCCTCCTACCTCGGCGCGCTCAGCGTCTTCGCGTATTCATCGGCGCGGCTCGACGTCATGCGCGGGACTCCCGAAGCGCGCCGCCGGTTTCTCGATCGCGGCATCGCCGGGATCCAGCCGGCGTACGTCGAGCAGATCGCCCGCTACACCCGCGTGCTCAAGCAGCGCAACGTCCTGCTCGCGGAGCACAATCTCGCTTCGCTCGACGCCTGGGACAACGAGCTGATGGTCGCCGCCGCGGCCGTGCATCGCACGCGCGGCGCCTACGTCGAGGATCTCGCGGTCGTTTTTCGCGAGATCGTGGCGGCGCATGGCTATCACGTCACGAACGTGGCCATCGACTACAAACCGAGCACGACCGAAAACCTCGCAAAAATCCGCCGCCATGAGCTGCGCGCGAAGATGTCGCTCTGCGGACCGCAACGCGACGTGCTCGAGTTTCTCGTCGACGGCAGGCCTGCCGCCGAGGTGCTCTCGGGAGGCGAGCAGAAGATGATCGTGCTCTTTCTGAAGTTCGCCAAGCTCGAGCTTTTCCGCAGGCGCCACGACCAGTCCGCGCTGTTTCTCCTGGACGACGTCGACGCCGAGCTCGACCTCGACATCCTGCAGGATTTGCTTTCGAAATTACCCGTTTCCACGCAGGTCTTCGCCACGAGCGCGAAGGGTGCGTTTCTCGCCTCGCTGGAAGCCGCTCCGCACCGGCGCCTAAGTGTTGAAAACGGGAGAGTTACGGCCGCGCACGATTTACCGTGAAAACGCAATAAATACGCTACAATTATGCGTTCTAAATCGCGGCGAAAAATCCCTCCCCGCAGCGCCGCGGGAACAAGCCACAAGAGCCTCTGGAAAGTGAACCTCGATGGCAGAGAACTACACAGCGGAAGACATCAAAGTCCTCAAGGGACTCGACGCGGTGCGCAAGCGCCCCGGCATGTACATCGGCGACACCGATGACATCAGCGGCCTGCACCACATGGTCTACGAAGTCGTCGACAACGCGATCGACGAGGCGCTGGCCGGCTACGCGGACCGCGTTCAGGTCACGATCCACGTCGACAACTCGGTGACGGTCGAGGACAACGGCCGCGGCATCCCGGTCGACATCCACAAGGAAGAGGGACGCTCGGCGGCCGAGGTCATCATGACCGAGCTGCACGCGGGCGGAAAGTTCGACAACAACTCGTACAAAGTCTCCGGCGGTCTGCACGGCGTCGGCGTGTCGGTCGTGAACTTCCTCTCCGAGTGGCTCGAGCTCGAGATCCACCGCGACGGCGACATCTGGCGCCAGCGCTACGAGCGTGGGCTGCCGACCGCCTCGATCGTCAAAGGCGAGAAGACCACGCATCGCGGCACGCGCGTCACGTTCAAGGCGGACGCGGAGATCTTCTCGGTCACCGAGATGAACTTCGAGACGCTCTCGCAGCGTCTCCGCGAGCTGGCGTTCCTCAACTCCGGCATCCGGATCGAGATCCGCGACGAGCGCAGCGACAAGCACCACGAATTCAAATACGAGGGGGGCATCGTCTCCTTCGTCCGCGATCTGAACAAGAACAAAACGCCCATGCACGAGAACCCGATCTTCATGCGCGAAGAGAAGGACGGCGAGCAGGTCGAGATCGCGCTGCAGTGGAACGACGGCTACAGCGACAACATCTACACGTTCACGAACACGATCAAGAATTCGGACGGCGGCACGCACCTCGCCGGCTTCAAGAGCGCGCTCACGCGCACGGTGAACAAGTACGTCGGCGAGACCGGCATCCTCGAGAAGCTCAAGCTCACGCTCGAAGGCGACGATATCCGCGAAGGCCTCGTGGCCATCATCTCGATCAAGATCCGCGACCCGAAGTTTTCGTCGCAGACGAAGGACAAGCTCGTCTCGTCTCATGTGAAAACGTGGGTCGAGCAGGTCGTGAACGAAAAACTCGCCGAGTTCTTCGAAGAAAATCCGAAGGACGCGAAGCGCATCACCGAAAAAATCATCGACGCTGCGCGTGGCCGTGAGGCCGCGCGCAAAGCGCGCGACCTCACGCGGCGCAAAGGCGCGCTCGACTCCGCATCGCTCCCCGGCAAGCTCGCCGACTGCTCCGAGCGCGATCCTCGCTTCTGCGAGATCTACTTCGTCGAAGGCGACTCCGCCGGCGGCTCCGCGAAGCAGGGACGCGACCGCCGTTTCCAGGCGATCCTGCCGCTCAAGGGGAAGATCCTCAACGTCGAGAAAGCGCGTCTCGACAAGATGCTCTCCTCCGAGGAGATCCGTCTCATGATCACGGCCCTCGGCACGGGCATCGGCGCGGACGACTTCGACCTCGCGAAGCTCCGCTACCACAAGATCATCATCATGACGGACGCCGACGTCGACGGCTCGCACATCCGCACGCTCATCCTCACGTTCTTCTACCGCCACATGAAAGAGCTCATCGAGCGCGGGCATCTCTACATCGCGCAGCCGCCGCTCTTCAAAGTGACGCAGAACAAGAAAGACACCTACCTCAAGGACGAATCGGAGAAGGCGCGCTTCCTCATGGGCCGTATCGCCGAGTCGGTCGAGATCACGCCCGAAGGCGGACTCGCGATCCGCGGCGAAGCGCTCTCGAACATGCTCCAGCGCATGGACGAGTTCCGCAATCACGCGCGCAAGATCGCCACGCGCAGCATCCCGCGCGAGGCGGTGTTCATCATGGCCAACGCGCACTTTACCGACCGGGCCCTGCTCGCGGACGAAGCGCAGGTGGCGTCGCTCGTCGACGCGCTGACGAAAGCCGGCTTCATCGAAGTGCGCTCGGTGCGCGACGAAGTGACGGAGACGACGACGATCCAGTTCCGCTCCGGCAGCAACGGTACCGGCAAGACGTACGTCATCAACAACGATCTCTTCGGTCTGTACGAGTTCCGCCAGATGGCGAAGACGTTCGACCAGCTTTCCGCGTTCGGCCTTCCGCCGTACACGGTCAAACACAACGACGACGTCACGGTGTACGCCGACGTCGACGACCTGCTCGAGCAGATCTACAAGCTCGCCGAAAAAGGGCTCTCCATCCAGCGCTACAAAGGCCTCGGCGAAATGAACCCCGAGCAGCTCTGGGAAACGACCATGGACCCGTCTCGCCGGCGCCTCCTGCAGGTCACGATCGACGACGCCGTCGGCGCGGATCAGATCTTCACGATCCTCATGGGTGACCAGGTCGAGCCGCGGCGCGTGTTCATCCAGGACAACGCGCTCGAAGTGAAGAATTTGGATATCTGAGAACCGTTGCCGGTTCTCGCTTCTCAGTTGTCTGTGAGTTCAGGCGCTGAGGCACAGAGAACCGACAACTGACAACCGACAACGCTGATGGCTGATACCACCGACTACACGAACACCAACGAGCAGCGCTACCCCGTCAACATCGAAGACGAGATGCGCAAGTCGTATCTCGACTACGCGATGTCCGTCATCATCGGGCGCGCGCTGCCCGACGTCCGCGACGGCCTCAAGCCCGTGCATCGCCGCATCCTCTACGGCATGTACGAGCAGGGGAACACGGCCGGCAAGGCGTATAAAAAATCCGCGCGCATCGTCGGCGACGTCATGGGCAAGTTCCATCCGCACGGCGATTCCGCGATCTACGACACCGTCGTGCGCATGGCGCAGGACTTTTCGATGCGCTACCGCCTCGTCGACGGCCAGGGCAACTTCGGCTCGATCGACGGCGACAACCCCGCGGCCATGCGCTACACCGAAGTGCGCCTGACGCGGCTCGCCGAAGAGCTGATGCGCGACGACATCGACAAGGAAACGATCGACTGGGTTCCCAACTACGACGGCTCGCTGTCCGAGCCTTCGGTGCTGCCCGCGAAGTTTCCGAACCTCCTCGTGAACGGTTCCTCCGGCATCGCCGTCGGCATGGCCACGAACATCCCGCCGCACAACCTCGGCGAAGTCGTCGACGCGTGCCTGATGATGATCGAGCGTCCCGACGTCAACGTCGCGGACCTGATGACGGTCCTCCCCGGACCCGACTTCCCGACCGCCGGCTACATCCACGGCCTCGAAGGCATCCGCCAGGCGTATCAGACGGGCCGCGGCATCATTCAGGTGCGCGCGAAGGCGATCATCGAAACGCAGAAAAAATCGGAAAAGCAGCAGATCGTCGTGACGGAAGTGCCGTACATGACGAACAAGGCGCGCCTGCTCGAAAAAATCGCGGAGCTCGTGCGCGACAAGCGCATCGAAGGCATTTCCGATCTGCGCGACGAATCGGATCGCGACGGCATCCGCGTCGTCATCGAGCTGAAACGCGACGCCATCGCCGAGATCGTGCTGAACCACCTGTATCGCAACACGCAGATGCAGACGACGTTCGGCATCATCTTCCTGGCCATCGTCAACAACAAGCCGGAGGTCATGGACCTCCCGACGATCCTGCGGCACTTCATCGAGCACCGCAAAGAGATCGTCGTGCGCCGCACGCGCTTCGACCTCCGCAAAGCCGAAGAGCGCGCCCACATCCTCGAAGGACTCGTCAAAGCGCTCGACGTCCTCGACGAACTGATCGCGCTCATCCGCGCGAGCCGCACCGGACAGGAAGCGAAGGAAGGCATCATCTCGCGCTGGCAGTTCAGCGACGTGCAGGCGCAGGCGATTCTCGACATGCGCCTGCAGCGCCTCACCGGAATGGAGCGCGAGAAGCTGGTGCAGGAGTACCAGGAAGTGCTCGCGCTGATCGCGCGCCTGCGCGAGATTCTTGCGAGCGAGCGCCTCGTGCTCGAGATCATCTCGACCGAGCTGCGCGAGATCAAGGAAGCGTACGGCGATCCGCGCCGCACCGAGATCATCCCCGACACGACCGAGATCGCGATCGAGGATCTCATCGCGGACGAAGACATGGTCATCACCGTGTCGCGCGGCGGCTATATCAAGCGTTCGCCGCTCTCGCTCTATCGCGCGCAGCGCCGCGGCGGCAAAGGCCGCATCGGCATGCAGACGAAGGAAGAGGACATCGTCGAGCATCTTTTCGTTGCGTCGACGCACGCGTACGTCCTCGTCTTCACCGATCGCGGCCGCATGTACTGGCTCAAAGTGCATGCGATCCCCGAAGTCGGCTCGAACGCGCGCGGCAAGGCGATCGTGAACCTGCTTCCGCTCGAACAGAACGAGAGTGTGCGCGCGCTGCTCACGACGCGCGACTTCACCGAAGGCAAGTACGTCGTCATGGCCACGCGCGGCGGCAAGATCAAGAAGACCGAGCTCGCGGCGTTCTCGAACGTGCGCGCGGCCGGCATCATCGCCATCGACATTCTCGAAGGCGACGATCTCTACGCGGTGCGCCTGTCGAACGGCAGCAACGAGATCTTCGTCGGCACGCATCGCGGCATGGCCATCCGCTTCCACGAAACGGACATCCGCCCGATGGGCCGCGGCGCCGCCGGCGTGAAGGCGATCTCGCTCAAGTCCGACGATCACGTGATCGAAATGGACGTGCTCCCCGAAACGCCCGAAGGCCGCGCACGCGCCGAGAAGAAAGCGCAGAGCGGCGAGGAAGGCGAGGCCGAGACCGAAACGATCGAGGCGATCGAGGCGATCGAACCGCTCGAAGTCGCCGAGGAAGAAACGGCGGGCGAGGAAGTGGTGGAGACCTCCGCCGACGAAGCCTACGGCACGATCCTCACCGTCACCGAGAAGGGCTTCGGCAAGCGCACGCCGATCCGCATGTACCGCCTCACTTCGCGCGGCGCGCAGGGCGTGTCGAACATCCGCATCACCGAGAAGAACGGCAACGTCGCCGGCGCCGTCCACGTGCTCGCCGGCGAGCAGCTCCTGCTCATCACCGAACAGGGGATGATGATCCGCGTGAACATCGACGGCATCCGCTCGATGGGACGCAACACGCAGGGCGTGCGCATCATCAACATCGACGAGACCGACACGGTCGTCGGCGCGGTCAAGGTGGTCGACCGCGGAGACGACGATCTGCCGCCGGAGGACGAAGGCGGCGACGAAGAGACCACGCCGGAGAGCAGCGATTCCGGCGACGAAGCAGTGCACTGATTCTTACGCGACGGCGGGCTCCGGCCCGCCGTACAATTTTCGGACTGACGCATGGTTCGCCCTTCGCGCGACCGCCTCGCTCTACTCGCCCGCGAGCTCGTGGATGCCCTCGCACGCTCGCGTGCGGTCGTATTGCTCAAGGATCGTGACGTCGTGCGTCAGGCCGTCGCGCAGTTGCTCGCCGAGGAGTTGAAGCGCGAGGAAGAGCGTGAGGAGACGGCGCGAAAACGCATCAGCGCGATGCGCGGCGCGCCGAAGGCGAACACGAAAGAGTGGGAAGAGCTCTTCCGGAAGTTCGTCGAGGAAGAGCTGCTGCGCGAAGGGCTCGACAGCTAACAGCCGTCACTCTAACCGCGCAGACGGCGAAGAGTCCTGCGGCGCAAACGATGCCCCAGGCATCGGCCGCGCAGTTTGAGATCCTTTGCTTCGCTCAGGATGACGGGGTGTTCGAGTCGCCCGTGTCCGGCGGCGCTTCCTGTTTTCCACCCGTCAGCGTCACGTCTTCATCCGCGATCATCCGCCGCAGACGCTGCGCCTTCGTGCGCTCGAAGATGCCGCCTGAATGTCCCGCGGGAATCCAGCTATTGCCCGCGCATTTGGGGCAGCGGCCGCGGAAAGCGATGTTCTTTCCGCAATCCGGGCAGATGATCACGAGCGAGTGCGACAGCTCGAATTTCTGCTCCCCCTCGGCGTCGAGGCTGTTCAGGAAAGCGGCCAGGTTGGTAAACGTCTCGTCCATTTCGCTGTAGCCGGCAACTCGGCCGGGGCAACTCTGCCGCGCGATTACTGCACGGCGTATGCCCGTCAGATTCGCATCACGTCGAACTGCTCGTGGTGCAGCGTCTCGTCCGGCTTGAACACGAGGTGGATGCCGAGGGTGCGCTCGACCTCCTCGAAAATCGGATCGCCCGTGTGCAGCGCGCTGTAGACGATCGGGTTGACGCGCACGATCACGTCCTGCCCCTCGTGGAAATCGCGCAGCTTCATCAGCTCACGCCACACTTCCAGCGCGACCGTCGTGTTCGACTTGATCCGTCCGCTGCCGCCGCAGTAGGGGCACGCCTGCGTGAGCGAGCGCTCGAGGCTCTGCCGCACGCGCTTGCGCGTCATCTCGATGAGGCCGAACTCGGAGATCTGCAGGATCTTCGTCTTCGAGCGATCCTTCTTGATCTCGTTCTCCAGCGCGTCGAACAGCTTCTGGCGGTTCGACAGATCTTCCATGTCGATGAAGTCGAGGACGATGATGCCGCCGAGGTCGCGCAGACGGATCTGGCGCACGATCTCTTTCGCGGCCTCGAGGTTCGTGCGGAACACGGTTTCCTCGAGGTTCTTCTTTCCCACGTACTTGCCCGTGTTCACGTCGATCGCCACCAGCGCCTCGGTCTGGTTGATGACGATGTAGCCGCCGGAGCGCAGCGTGACCTGCGGCGAGAACATCGCGTCGAGCTGCGGCTCGACGCCATTGCGCG
>DASPHZ010000027.1:0-12827 GCA_035629395.1 Thermoanaerobaculia bacterium | reverse complement strand
AGTTCGCGATCGGTTCTTCGACGACTTTCGGCACGAGCAGGACTTCGTCGTTCTGCATGACGAAGTCGATGCGCTCGGGCACGGCGTCTTTGTGGCGGATGAGGTACTCGGAGAGCTCGTCCTCGATGTGGCGCTGGATGGCGCGGCGCAGGGGGCGCGCGCCGGAGTTCGACTCTTCCTTCGACTTGCCGAGGAGCCAGGAGATGACCGACTCGTCGACCACGATCTGCACGTTCTTGTGCACGAGCGCGTGATTGACGTCGTCGATGAGGAGCTGGCAGATGGCGCGGAGCTCGGTGTCGGTGAGCGGGTTGAAGATGATGACTTCGTCGATGCGGTTGATGAACTCGGGGCTGAACTCCCGCTTGAGCTCCGTGTGGATGAGCTGTTCGGCCGACTTCTGGTCGACGCCCTCGCCCTTCTCGCGGAAGCCCATGTGTCCCTTGGTCGCAAGGTACCGCGTGCCGAGATTCGAGGTCATGATGATGAGCGTGTTGCGGAAGTCGACCTGATTCCCGAGCGAGTCCGTGAGGATGCCGTCCTCGAGGATCTGCAGGAGGAGGTTCGCGATGTCCGGATGTGCCTTCTCGATCTCGTCGAGCAGGACCACGCTGTACGGATTCCGGCGCACGCGCTCGGTGAGCTGCCCGCCTTCTTCGTGACCGACGTAGCCGGGGGGCGACCCGATCAGCTTCGACACGGCGTGCTTCTCCATGTACTCGGACATGTCGAAGCGCACGAGGTGCTTCTGCGAGCCGAAGAGGAACTCCGCGAGGCGGCGCGCCACTTCGGTCTTACCGACACCGGACGAGCCGAGGAAGATGAACGAGCCCATCGGACGATTCGGCGACGCCACGCCGAGGCGGGAGCGCCGGATCGCACGCGAGATCGCGCGGATCGCTTTGTCCTGACCGACGATGCGCCGCATCAGGATCTCTTCCATGTTGATCAGCTTCGCCGCTTCGTCGGCTTCGATCGACGTGACCGGAATGTCGGTCCAGGAGCTGATGATCTCCTCGACGTCCTTCTGCGTCACTTCCATCATCTCGTCGCCGACCATCTCGCGCTCCTGCTTGAAGCGCTCGATCTCTTCCTTGAGCTCGATCTCGCGCTCGCGCAGGAAGACGGCTTTCTCGAAGTCTTTGTCGGAGATGGCCTTCTTCATCTCCTTGACGATCGAGCGCGTCTCGGCTTCGAGGCGGCGCAGGTTCTGCGTGTCCGCGACGCGGCGCAGCTTCACCTTCGCGCCGGCTTCGTCGAGGATGTCGATCGCTTTGTCGGGGAAGAAGCGGTCGGTGATGTAGCGGTTCGACTGGTAGACCGCGCTCTTGATCGCGGTCTCGCTGTATTTGACCTTGTGGAACGACTCGTACCGCTCCTTCACCCCTTCGAGGATCTGCAGCGTCTCATCCTCGGTCGGAGGATTGACGATGATGGCCTGGAAGCGGCGGAGCAGCGAGCGGTCCTTCTCGATGTAGCGGCGGTACTCGCGGATGGTGGTCGCGCCGATGCACGAGATCTCGCCGCGCGAGAGCGCCGGCTTGAGGATGTTCGCGGCGTCGAGTGAGCCTTCCGCCGAGCCCGCGCCGATCAGGGAGTGGATCTCATCGATGAAGATGATGATGTCCTGATTTTCCTTGAGCTCCTTGATGATGCCTTTGAGGCGCTCTTCGAATTGGCCGCGGTACTTCGTGCCGGCGACGATCAGCGAAAGGTCGAGCGAGAGGATGCGCTTGTTCGCGATGAACAGCGGCACGTTGCCGTCGACGATGCGCTGCGCGAGCCCTTCGACGATGGCGGTCTTGCCGACGCCCGGCTCGCCGAGAAGGATCGGGTTGTTTTTCGTGCGGCGCGAAAGGATCTGGATGATGCGCTCGACTTCCTTCTCGCGTCCGATCAGCGGATCGAACTGCTGCGAGTGCGCCATGGCCGTGAGGTCGCGCGCGTACTCGGCGAGGAACGGAAGCTCTTTCTTCTGCTTGTCGGCCTCGCGCTCTTTGAGGATGGAGATCGTCTCCTCGCGCACGCCGTAGACGTTGAGGCCTTTGGCGGTGAGGATGCGCGCGGCGGTCGACGACTCGACGCGCAGGATGCCGATCAGCAGATGCTCGGTGCCGACGTACTGGTGGAGCATCGACTCCGCCTCGTGCGCGGCGTACGCGAGAATCTTTTTCGATTCTTCGGAAAGGGGGAGCTCGGCGGACGAGGAGATGCGGTCGACGAAGAGACGGTCGCCTTCGACTTCGCGGCGGATCTGCTCCGGTTTGACGTTGAAGCGGGAGAAGATCTCTTTGATGATCTCCTCCCCCTCGCGGAGCACGCCGAGGAGGATGTGCTCGGACTCGATGACACGCGAGCCGAGCTTCGAGGCTTCGTAGCGGGCGAAGAAGAGGGCGCGGCGTGCTTTCTCGTTGTATTTTTCGAACATTGGTCTGGGTCAGTTCTGCCGCTGCTGCTGCATCTCGAAGACCCTGTCGCAGCGGGCCGCAAGGTCAGGATTATGCGTCACGATAACGGATGTAAGTCCGCGTTTATTGTGGCACTCGCGCATCAATTCGAATACTTTTTCACTCGTTTGCAGGTCGAGGTTCCCGGTGGGCTCGTCCGCGAGGAACAGCACGGGGTTTGCCAGCAGAGCCCGCGCGATGGCCACGCGCTGCTGCTCTCCGCCGGAAAGCTGGTTGGGATAGTGGCGCGCGCGGTCGCGCAAACCGAGCTCGCCGAGGAGGCGCTCGGCGCTCGCCATCGCCTCGTCCGCGTCCATCTTCCCGATCCAGCCCGGCATGGCCACGTTCTCGATGGCCGTGAACTCGGGGAGGAGATGGTGGAACTGGAAGACGAAGCCGACGTTGCGGTTGCGGAAGCGCGCCAGCTCGTCCGCGTTCATGCGCGTGAGGTCGTTATCGTCGACGCGCACTTTGCCGGAGTCGGCGCGGTCGAGGCCGCCCAGGAGATGGAGGAGCGTCGACTTGCCGATGCCGGACGGCCCGACGATGGCCAGCATCTCGCCCTTCTCCACCTCGAGGTCCAGGCCGCTGAACACCACGACCGGCACCTCGGCGTTCCGATAAGTTTTCGAGAGCTCATGCCCTTCGAGAAAGGCCATTCCGCTTTCGATTATAAGCACTCGGTGGGCCGAGCCGTCGTCAACGCCTGCTGAGCTGGTTCATCCACTTCTTCAACGCGTCGACCGAACGCTCGTCGAGCGCGACGTGGACGGAGGTCCATTCACGGCTCTTTTTCTCGAAGATGCCGACGGAAACGGGGAAGTTGAAGCGGCGCGGCCCGGCGCTGGCGGGATTGAAGTAGCGGATGCCGTCGAGCACTTCGTTGTGCGGGAGGTGGCTGTGCCCGAAGACGACCAGGTCCGCGGGCTCGCCGCGCAGCGAGGCGATGACGCGCGCGTCGAGTTTGCGCGGGCGCGGGAGGATGTGCGTGAGAAGGATGCGCAGCGTGCCGAGCTTCGTGCGGAGGATGTCTTCGCCGGTGGCGTCGTCGTTGTTCCCCTCCACCGCGGTCACCGGCGCGAGCTCGCGCAGCGCGTCCAGCACGTCCTCTCCGCCGATGTCGCCCGCGTGCACGATGTGGTCGACGTTCGCGAAGACCGCGTGCACGGCAGGATGCACCACGCCGTGCGTATCCGAGATGATGCCGATGCGCTTCATTCCAGCACGAGCAGGCGGAGACCGAAATTCCTCCCGGTCTCGTCGAACACGCCGACCGAAATGCGCTCGGTGCGGTTGTCGACGCGGAGCCTGAGCTCGTACGTGAAGTGCGATTCGCGCGCCCGCGCCGCGTCCTGCTCGTCGATCGTGAACGGCTGCGATCGCTGCGCGACGTCGGTGAGGATACCGAGCTCGCCTCCGGCGGCGACGAAGACCGAGAACGCGCCTTTGCCGCCGATGGTGGTGAGCTGCGCGATGGGGATGCGGATCGTGACCGGCACCTCGCCGTTCTCGTCGATCCCGCCCGCGGTGGCGTCGAACGTGAGCGTCGCGCCGGACTGCGGCCGATGCAGGTTCGTGAGCACGCGATCCTTCAATCGCTCGACGTCGTCGACCGGCACGATCTGATTGCGCATGCGCACGACATGGTTGCGATTCGCCGTGTGCACGGTGATCGTGCGCGCATTGCTCGCGGTGCCGCGATACGCGAGCGAGTAGTACGAGTCGAGATCGGTGACGACGCGCGGCAGCAGCGAGACCGCGTCCTTCGCACCCCAGGCCATGATGCCGCCCGTCGCGGCCGCGAGCTCCTGCAGCGCGGAGGTCTCGTTCATGAGGATGTTGTTGTCGCGAGCGAGGTACGCGGGCTCGCGCGGCGTCCGCTCCTCGGCCGTGCTGCGCGGCGTCCACTGCATGCCCGCGGGATAAATTGGATAGATGGTGATGCCGTACGCGTTGGCGGTGCGCGCCACGGCCTCGCGGAAGGGGCGCGTATCGAATTCTGAACGCCGGTCCAAGGGAACGACGCCTTCCGGAAAACGATCCGCACCCGCGTACATGCCGAAGCGGTTCGTCGCCGTGATCACGATCTTCTTCCCCTCGGCACCGGAGATCGCCTTCATCACGGACTGCAGCGCTTCGGATTTGCGCCGGATCTTGTAGAGGTCGACGTTCATCGGCGCCTCTTCACGGAGCGGTTCCTCGAGCAGATTGTGGAACGCGTGCTCGAACGCAATCTCGCGCGACTCCGCCGCCAGCTCGTTCGCCGGCGAGCCGATGCTCTCCTCGGCGATCTCCGCGAGCGTGTCGTCGAGCTTCCCGACGTCGTCCGTGAACCCCGCGCGCAGCAGCGTGGAGAACCCGACCCACGTGTAGATCGCGACTGCATCGCCGGGCCGCACGATCTTCTTCACGGCGTCGCGCATTGCGGCGAACAGCGGATCGATCGCATAGCGCGGTAGCGCGAACGCTTCGATGAAGAGGACGACGGTGCGTTTTTCGGGAGGAGCGGCCGGGCCGTTCTCGACCGCCGCCGACGAATACTCCGCAAAATTCGTGATCGCCTGCGGCTTGCCGGCGTCGCGGATCTCGAAGTCGTCCTGCGTCAGTCCGCGCACCGGATTGCCTTTGCGATCGGTGACGACGACGTCCACGTTGACGATCGAAACCTCGATCGTTTCGGACGCCTGCGGCGGTGCCGCGAGCAGCAGCACCGCCGCGAGGGCCGCGATCACTGCGTCAGCTCCGGCAGTTCCAGCACCTGCAGCCCGTACTCCTTCGACACTTCGTCCATCACACCGACGGACACGCGGTGCGTGAGGTCGTCGATCGTGAGCTCGAAGTCGTACGTAAAGTGCGAGCTCTTCGTGCTCGCGAGCTGGGTCGCGGAAATCGTGAACGGCTGCGTGCGCTGCACGACTTCGCTCGTCACGCCGAACTGACCGCCCGCGGCGACGAACACGGAGAACGCGCCCTTCACGCCGTCACCGTCTTCGTGGGTCGTCAGGTTCTGCACCGGGATGCGCACCGACACCGGCACGCGCCAGCGTCCGCGGCCTGCTTTCTCCACGGCGCCGAGCTTCGCCTCGATCGGAAGGACCGAGCCGTCCGTCTTGCGGAACAGCCCTGCGACGACGCGCTCGTTCATCCTGGTCGTGTCCGATTTCTCGACGTACTGCTTGCGCGCACGCACGACGTAGTTCGGGTTCTTCGTCCGCACCTCGATGTTCGTCGCGCGGTCCCGCCCCTCGGAGGGCGTGCGGTACGCGAGTGAGTAGTAACTGTCGAGGTCGTCGCCGATCCGCGGGAGCAGCTTGACGATGTCGCTGTGCCCCCACGCCATCGCGCCACCCGTCTTTTCCGCGATCTCGGCGAGCGCGGTGGTCTCATTGAGCAGGATCTCGTTTTCCTGGGCGTTCTTCAGAGCATCGGTCATGTGGCTCGTGCGCCAGATGTCGTCACGCGTCACGTCCGCACCTTCGAAAGAACTGCCAAGGCCGGCCGGGTAGACCGTGTAGAGCGTGATGTTGTTCGCGTTCGCCGTGCGCGTCACGGAATCGCGGATGTGGCGCGTGTCGTACCACGAATTGCCGAGGAACTGCGGGTTGAACTGATGGCCGGCGAATGTGCCGAAGCGATGCGTGGCCATGAGCACGATCTTCTTCCCTTCGACGCCGGCGATGCTGTGCATGAGCGACTTCAGCGTGTTCGCCTTCTGTTTGATCTTGAAGAGCTCGAGCTCCTGCAGATCCCAGTAGGTGGAGTCGATGCTGCTGCGTGCATTCAGCCCGCGCTCGATCGCGGCGCTCTGACCCGCGCCGGCCCACGCGCGCGTCATCTGGTCCTGATACCTCGCGTAGAGCACGCGCGCTTTTTCGACGTCGACGCCCGAGGTTTCGGCCTCGATCTGCGACAGGACTCGCTCCATCGCCGCGACGTCGTCGGTCGGCTCGAGCCGCACGTCGGCGACGTTCGCCCACGTCACGATCGACACCGCGTCGCCGGGCGCTACGTTTCGGCGCACGAACTCGCGCATGGCCTCGAACATCGGACGCGTGCGGAAGTTCGGCTGCGAGAACCACTCGATGAAGAGGACGATTGTCCGCTTCGAGCGCGGAGCGGGCTTTGCCGCGGCCTGCGCCCCGGTCGCCGGCGCGCCCTGCACCTGCACGCTCTCGCCGCCGACGGGCGCGTACTCGGCAAAGTTCGTGATCGGCTGCACGCGTCCGCGCTCGCGAATCACGAAATCATCCTTCGTCAGACCGTGGACGCGATTGCCTTTCCTGTCGGTGACGAAAACGTCGACGTTGACGATCGACACGTCGATCGTCTCCGCCGCCTGCGGAACCCGGGACTGTGCAAAAAGTGGAAGTGAGCTGAGAAGAAGGAGGAGAAGGACGGACCCTGCAATGTTTTCTCGCCGCATGTCCGCCTCCTGTGCATCGGGAATGCCGCGTGGTTCCTCTCACAAGGGCGTATTGCGAGCCGCCAGATTGTCCTCGGGCCGGGACATCAACGTCCTTTTGTGAGCTCACGCTTCGCCCGGTCGTGCACGCGAAAGACAGTGGGAAAGGACCGCCCGTACTGCCGGACCCGAGCGCGCAGGCGACGAAGTTACACTATCGCGGCACGCATGGACGACTCCTTCGACTACTTCACCACCGAGTATTCACAGGCGCTGCAGGCGTATCAGGCGATCGAAGCGCAGTCCGCGACGCTCCTGCTGATGGGGCACGCGGAGGAGCTGCGGGGCTTCGTCGTGCAGTTCATCGAGATGGCGGCGCGCGTCCGCGACCTCGCCCGCGAGCACAACGAACCGAACTTCGCCGAATGGTTCGACGAGCTCGTACAGAAGGCCACGCGCCTCAAGGATGGAGTCCCGCAATGACGCCGCTGCGCCTGTCCATAGTCGCGCTGTTCATGGAGATCACGATGTCCACACTGACCGCCGCTCCCGCCCTCGGCCCGAGCATCGACGCTGCCGCGGCGAAAGTCGAAGCGAGCGTCATCACGACCCGCCGCGATCTGCACCAGCATCCGGAGCTCGGCAATCGCGAGCTCCGCACGGCGAAAATCGTCGCCGATCGCCTGCGCGCACTCGACATCGAAGTGCAGGAGAAGGTCGCGCACACGGGCGTCGTCGGCATCCTCCGCGGCGGACGTCCGGGCAAAGTCGTCGCGCTGCGCGCGGACATGGACGCACTCCCGGTCACCGAACAGGTCGACCTCCCGTTCGCGTCGAAAGTGCGCACTGAGTACAACGGGCAGGAAGTCGGCGTCATGCACGCCTGCGGACACGACGCCCATGTGGCCATCCTCCTCGGCGTCGCCGAAATCCTCAGCGGCATGCGCAAGGATCTTCCCGGCACCGTGAAGTTCATCTTCCAGCCGGCCGAGGAAGGTGCGCCGCAGGGGGAAGAAGGGGGCGCGGGCCTCATGGTCAAAGAAGGTGTGCTCGACAATCCGAAGGTCGACGCGATCTTCGGTCTGCACGTCACGTCGCGCTACGCCTCGGGCGAGATTGCCTATCGTCCCGAAGGGATGATGGCCGCCGTCGACTCGTTCAGGATCGTCGTGCGCGGGAAGCAGACGCATGGCGCGTATCCGTGGCTCGGCGTCGATCCGATCGTCGTCGCCTCGCAGATCGTCCTCGGACTGCAGACCATCCCCAGCCGGCAGCTCGATTCCACGCTCGCGCCTTCGATCGTCACCGTGGGCGCCATTCACGGCGGCGTGCGCAACAACATCATTCCGGATCAGGTCGAGATGATCGGCACGATCCGCTCGCTCGACGCGAAAATGCGCGACGACATCCACACGCGCATCCGCCGCACCGCGGAGAGCATCGCCACGGCCGCGGGTGCGACGGCAAACGTCGAGATCACGACCGGCTATCCGATCACGTACAACGATCCCGCGCTCACCGAGAAGTCACTGGCGTCGCTGCGCAAGGCGTCGAAGAACGTGCGTCTCGTCAACGCCGTCCTCGGCGCCGAGGACTTTTCGTTCTTCCAGCAGCAGGTGCCGGGATTGTTCTTCTGGGTCGGCACGCGTCCGCCGAATCAGACTCCGGAAGAGGCGCCGTCGAATCACTCGCCGCTCTTCTACGTCGACGAGAGCGGACTCGCCTTCGGCCTCCGTGCACTGGCGCACGTGGCGGTCGATTACCTCAACGGCAACGCGACCAGACCGTAGTCGCCGGAGACTGCGTCGAGCACCGCGATGGCGACGCGCTCGGCCTCGCGGTCGTACACGAGCTCGACTTCGTACGTCAGATCACCGGCCTGAAACGCGGCCAGCTTCGCCTCGGGGATGTCGACCTGGCGCGTCTCTTCGCGCACCGCGCTCACCTCGCCGAAATCGCCGCCGGTCATCAGGTACACGGTGAACGCGCCGGAGTGTTTCCCTTCCTGCGGTAACAGCGTGAGCGCGCGAATGGGGATGCTCACTTTCATCGGCACCGTCTTCTTTTTGCCGGACGCTTTCGGTTCGCCGAGGGTGGCGGTGACGCGGACCGGCGACTCGGACCACGCGCGATACAGCGTCGCGAGCAGACGATCGCGCATGCGCGCTTTGTCGGTGCGCTGCAGAAACCAGCGGCGCGTGCGCACCTGCAGGTCCGGATCGTTCACTTTCACGACGATCTCGCGCGCGGCGTTGCCCGCGGGCCTGTACGCGAGCGAGTAGTAGTTCGCAACGTCGTCCGCGACTCGCAGCATCAGCTTCGCGATGTCAGTCGTGCCGTAGGCGGTGAGGCCGCCCGTCTGTTTCGCGATCTCGGTCAGCGAGCCCATTTCGTTCATCAGGATCGGCTGGCTGAGATCGGGCGCATTCGGATCGCCGGGCGTCTGATCGAGTCCCGCGGGAAAGACGGGATACACGGTCACGCCGACCGCGTTCGCGTTCGCGATGATCGTGCGGACCGCTTCGCGATTGTCCGCGACCTCGCTGCCCACGGTGCCGGTGGCCAGAAAGTATTCGGCGCCGATCATCTGCCCGAGGCGGTGCGTGGCGAGGATGAGGATCTTGCGGCCTTCGACGCCGGAGAGCGCGTGCACCGCCGCATTGATCGCGGAGATGCGGCGCTTCATGTCCAGCTCCGCCTGAATCGCGGGCAGCCTCGCCGCACTCGCGGCGAGCGAACGCCCCGACGCGTTCGGACGATCGATCTTCGCTTCCGCGGCCATCTCCTCACCGGTGCGCTCGAACTCGCGCAGGCTGCGCATCTGGTCGGCGACCGCACCGGTCGTGTTGTGCGCGACACCGAGGAACTCTTCGCCGAGGGCGTCGAGCGCGCGATCGACGGCGGCGAGATCGGAGGTCGGTACGACGCGTATTTCCGCGCGGCCGGCGAACGCGATCACCGCGGCGCGATCCCCGTTGCCGACGGTCTTGCGCACCAGCTCCTTCAGCGAGGCGATGAACGGCTCGACGCGGAAGCGCGGCAGCTTCGTCGGCTCGATGAAGAGGAGCAGCGAGCGCGGCTCGCGCTGGGGCTCGCTCTGCTCGTTTGCGCGATCGATCGCGGAGTACTCGGTGAAGTGAGTGATCGGCTGGCGCTTTCCGTCCGCGAGGAGCTCGAAGTCTTCGCGTGTGAGACCGCGCACGTGCCGGCCTTCGCGATCCGTGACGATCACGTCGACATTCGTGATCGAGACCTCGACCGTCTCCTGGGTGCGCGGCACCTGCGCGGCGCCAAGCGACAGCAGCGCGCCCAGGACGGCCACGGTTCGGATCATTGCACCGGGACCGAGACCAGTCCGTAGCTCTTCGAAACCTCGTCGATCACGCCGACGGCGACCCGCGTCGTGTTCTCGGCGACGCGCATGTCGACCTCGTACGTAAAGTGCGCGTTGTCGGCCTTGCCGAGGTCCGCTTCCTTGATCTCGAACGTCTGCGTCTGGCGCGTGACGTCGCTGACGTCACCCTTCACATTCGCGCTGACGACGTAGACCGAGAAGGCACCCGTGAACTTTTCGTCGGTCGGCACGAGCGTGAGCGAGGCGATCGGCACGCGCACCTTCAGCGGCAGCACGCCGTTCTTCAGCGCGGTGACTTCGGCGGCGATGTCGAACGGCGGCGGCGCCACGTCGCCGAGTACGGCGGCGTTGACGCGGTCCTGCATGCGCATGTGCTCGGACTTTTCGACGACCTCGCGACGCGCGCGCACGTCGTAGCCGCGCTTCTTCGTCTTCACCGTGACCCGACGCGGCACGCCGTCTTTCTTCGTCGTGGCTCGATACGCGAGCGAGTAGTAGTCGGTGAGATCGTCGGCGATGCGCGGGAGGAGGTTGGCGATGTTCGCCGTTCCCCACGACATCATCCCGCCCGTCTTCTCCGCCACCTCCGTCAGCATCGAGTTCTCATTGATCATGATGAGGTTGTCGATGCCGCGCGGATCCGTCACCGTCCCGGCGGCGGTCTGACCTTCACCGCTATTGACCCCCTGCGTCTGGGCCATGACCTCCGTGCCCCGTCGCATCGCGAGCTCGGTGCCGAGCGCTTCCATGTCGAGGCCGGGCGGATAGAACGGGTAGATCGTCACGCCCGCGTCGTTCGCGTTGTCGATGATCGTGCGGACGTCATCGCGATTGTCGAACTCGTCGTGCTCCATGGCCGGCACTTTGTCGAGACCGGCGGCGTAGAAGAATTCCGCGCCGGCGTACGCGCCGAGACGGTTCGTGGCGAGGAGCAGGACCTTGCGCCCTTCGACGCCGGCGAGGCGGTGGATCACGGCGTTGATCGCTTTGATGCGGCGGCGCATCTCGTCGCGCGCCTGGATGGCGAACGGCTTCGCCTCGAGCGTGGCGATCGTCTCGGCGTCGGGTGCCTCCGCCTGGACCCCGCGGCCCACGGCCATCTCCTGCGATGTAGCCTCGAACTCGCGGCGCTCCTTCGCCTGCCGGTAGACGAGGGCGGCGCTCGGCGGCGCCACGCCGATCGATTCCTTGCGGATCTCGTCGATCACTTCCGAGATCACCTCGATGTCGTCGCTCGACTCGATGCGCACTTCCGGCTTGTGGTCGGTGTACGTGACGATGGAAAGCGAGTCGCCCGACTCGATCGTCTTACCCACGACGTCTTTCATCGCCGCGAAGAACGGGTTGACGCGGAAGTCGGGGAGGCGGAACTCCTCGAGGAAGATCACCACCGTGCGCGGCTGACGCGGTGCCGCTTCCACCTCGCGCTCACGCTCGCTGGAGGTGATGCGTGCGTCGCCGGCCGAGACGTATTCGGCAAAGTTCGTGACCGGCTGCAGCTTGCCGTCTTCGTAGATCTCGAAGTCGTCTTTGGTCAGGCCGCGGACGCGGTTGCCTTTGGCGTCGGTGACGACGACGTCCACGTTGATGATCGAGATCTCGATCGTTTCGCCGAGGGCGGGGATGACCGGCTGCTGGGCGACGATGGGTGCGGCGATGAGGGAACAGCACACGGCGACGGCCAGCAGTCTGCGCATTCGATTCTCCGTTACTTCGGCATCATCTGTTTGAGACGGGTGAAGTAGTCCGCGCCGGAGAGCCACTGCCCGCCGTCGATGACGAAGTTCTCCCCCGTGACGTACGACGCGTATTCCGACAACAGATAAGACGCCGACTGGGCGACTTCTTCCAGCGTGGCAAAGCGGCGCAGGGGGATGGTCTTGCGGATCCCCTCCATGATCATCGGATCGGGGAAGAGGCGCTCGGCCGCGCCGGGCGTGTCGACGGGGCCGGGGGCGATGGCGTTGACGCGGATCTTGTGGCGCGCCCATTCGACGGCGAGCGTGCGCGTGAGGGCGAGAACGCCCGCTTTCGCGCTCGCCGAGTGGATGACGCCGGGGCCGCCGGTCCACGCGTAGTTCGCGATGACGTTGAGCATCGCCCCGCCGTTCTTCTTCGCGATCATGCGCTTGCCGACCGCGCTCGAGCAGTAGAACGTGCCGTTGAGCACGATCCCGATGACCGAGTTCCACCCGTTCACCGAGAGCTCTTCGGCAGAGACGATGAAATTGCCCGCGGCGTTGTTGACGAGAAAGTCGATGCCCCCGCGATCGCTTTCGACCTTCGCGGCCATCTCCTCGACCGCGTTCGCATCCCGCACGTCGAGGACGTGGTAATGCGCGGCGTCGGCGCGACCGGTTTCCGAACGGATCTGCTCGACCGCCGGCTCGAGCTTCTCCAGCTTGCGGCTGGCGATGGTGACCGTCCCGCCGAGCCGCGCCACTTCGCGCGCAATGGCAAACCCGATCCCCGTGGCCCCACCCGTGATGATCCCCGACCGCCCCTCGAACGTCTTCTCTGGAAGCATGCCCCGAACTCCCCTCTCTACAGCAACTGCAACCCGGCTCGCTGAAAGTGCCGGAAGTCGCGATCATACGTGATGAGGGGGATGCCGTGATCGATG
>DASPHZ010000026.1:0-178687 GCA_035629395.1 Thermoanaerobaculia bacterium | reverse complement strand
AATGAAGAAGCGATCGTCGCGCACGTCCGCGCGGAACCCCGGCAGATGATTGATCTCGTCGACGCGCGCGTGCACGGCCCAGTGGAAATCGCGCGCGGTCTCGACGTGCGTCGACACGCGGAGCCCGGCTGCATGCGCGCGGCGCACGATCTCCGGCAGGTGCTCCGGATCGAGTCCCTTCCACGATCCTTTCGACGGGTCGTTTTTCCGCTCGTGGTACTCCTCGGAGAAGAGCAGATACGTTTTGACGAAGTCCGGCTTCTGCGCGAGCAGGCGCGGGAACTTCGTGTCGAGATCGGCGAGCGAATCGATGGAGTGGAAGAACGCGCCGTCGCCGTCCGCGGCCGTCCACGCACCGCGGTCGAGGTTGCGCTTCATCACGTCGGTCGGATGTCCACCGGTGCCGGTGAGACCGCCGAGGGCAAAGACGGCGTCGACGGAATCGGCGCGGTTCACGCGGTTGCGCGGCGTCCCGCGCGGGAGACTGTTCGGGTTCTTCACGTAGAAAACGCCGGTCTCGAGATAGCCGCGAATCACGCCCTCGAGGCGCGGCGATTCTTCGACGTTGTGATTGTGCGCTTCGCCGAACGGCGGAACGACGTACGCGCCGGCGAGATCGACGTTGCGCGCGTTGCGCGGACGCTTCGAGGTGAGAACGCCGTTCGAAATGCAGACGGTTCGTGCGCGAAAAGTTGCGCCGTCGAACCAGCGGGCGTTGGTGAAGCAGAGCGGTTCGGCGGACGCGGAGAGAGTGAGGAGACACAGCAGGAGCACACGAGGCATGGGCGCGAGAGTAGGAGCGTGTGCGCAGCGACAGAAGGGAATGTCGGTGAACGGAGGAAGAGGGCGGTGAACGACGCCCCGCACCTGGCCCTCTCCCCGCGATGCAGGGAGAGGGCAGAGAGAGCAGTTAGGCCTGGCCGATGGGTTGGTGCGTGTGCGTTGCTGGTTCGGGCTCCGGCAGCGGGTGGGATTCGCGTCCCGCGCGGTCCGTCGTTTTCTGTTCCGCGGCATTCGAATCGAGGAGCGCGATCTTGAGGACGTCTTCGACGTGCTCGACGAAGTGGAACGACATGTCGCGCTTGATCGGTTCGGGGACGTCGATCAGGTCGCGCTCGTTCAGCTTCGGCAGAATGACGGTGTTCAGTTTCGCCGCACGTGCGGCGAGCACCTTTTCCTTCACTCCA
Organism: Thermoanaerobaculia bacterium; assembly: GCA_035629395.1. Classification (GTDB taxonomy): domain Bacteria; phylum Acidobacteriota; class Thermoanaerobaculia; order Gp7-AA8; family Gp7-AA8; genus QHVT01. Next base: position 177,500 of record DASPHZ010000026.1, on the reverse strand, counting down.
CCGATGGGGAGCACGTCGCCGCGCAGCGTCACCTCGCCCGTCATCGCCACGTTGCGGCGGATGGGACGTCCGGTGAGGGTCGAGATGATGGCCGTGGTGATCGTGATGCCGGCCGAGGGGCCGTCTTTCGGAATCGCGCCCGCGGGCACGTGGATGTGAATGTCGTGCGTCTCGAAGTAATCGGACGGGATGCCGTTCTCGTCGGCGTGCGCGCGTGCGTACGTCAGCGCGGCCTGCGCCGATTCCTTCATCACGTCGCCGAGCTGACCGGTGAGGGAGAGCTTGCCTTTGCCGCGCACGGCCGTCGTTTCGATGAAGAGGATGTCGCCGCCGACCGCGGTCCACGCCAGTCCCGTCGCCACGCCCACCTGATCGCGCTCGAGCAGCTCCTCGGCGAAATGCTTCATCGGTCCGAGGTACTTGTCGACGTTCGCGTCGGTGATGCGATACGACTCCTGCGTTTTTCCTTCCGCCACCTGCACCGCGATCTTGCGGCAGATCGTGCCGATCTCGCGCTCCAGATTGCGCAGGCCCGCTTCCTTCGTGTAGCCCGTGATCACGCGCGTGATGCCCGAGTCCGTCCACACGACCGGCGTGTCCTGGATCCCGTTCTCCTCCATCTGCTTCGGGATGATGTGCTGCTTGCAGATCATCAGCTTCTCTTCGTCGGTGTAGCCGGAGAGACGAATGACCTCCATGCGGTCGAGGAACGCGGGCTGGATGGTGTCGAGCACGTTCGCCGTCACGATGAACATGACGTTGGAGAGGTCGTACGAGACGCCGAGGTAGTGATCGCGGAACGAGAAGTTCTGTTCGGGGTCGAGGACTTCGAGCAGCGCGGACGAAGGATCGCCGCGATAGTCCGCACCGATCTTGTCGACCTCGTCGAGCATGAACACCGGATTGCCGGTCTGCGCCTGATTGATGCCCTGGATGATGCGCCCCGGCAGCGCGCCGACGTACGTGCGGCGATGGCCGCGGATTTCCGCTTCGTCGCGCACGCCGCCGAGGGAAATGCGGACGAACTTGCGGTCGAGCGCTCGTGCGATCGAACGGCCGAGGGACGTCTTGCCGACGCCGGGAGGTCCGACGAAGCAGAGGATCGGTCCCTTCATCTTCTGGCCGCGCAGCTTGCGCACGGCGAGATATTCGAGGATGCGCTCCTTGATCTTCTCGAGGTCGTAGTGATCCTCGTCGAGCACTTTGCGCGCGCGCTCGAGATCGTGGTTGTCCGCGGACATCAGGCCCCACGGCAGACCGGTCATCCAGTCGAGATACGTGCGGATGATCGACGTCTCGGCGGAGTCGGGATGCGAGCGCTCGAGGCGCTTGATCTGCTTCTCGATCTCCTCTTTCGCTTCGCCGGGGATCGCTTTCTCTTCGATCTTCTTGCGGTAGTTCTCGACTTCTTCCGCGAGCTCTTCGCCTTCGCCGAGCTCGGACTGAATCGCTTTCAATTGCTGCCGCAGGAAGTACTCGCGCTGCGACTTGTTCATCTCGCCCTGCGCGGCCGAGGAGATCTCCTGCTGCATCGTGAGCAGGTTGATCTCGCGTGTGAGCATCTCGTTGACTTTCTTGAGGCGCTCGACGGGGTCGATGGTCTCGAGGATGCCCTGCGCTTCCTCGAGCTTGAGGTCGAGGTTCGACGCGGCGAGATCGGTGAGGCGCGCCGGATCGTCGAGGTTCGCCGCGATCACCATCACCTCGGGCGAGATGTTCTTGCCCAGCGACACGGCGCGGTCGAGGTTCTGTTTGACGGCGCGGATGAGCGCTTCGACTTCGAGTCCGCGGTCTTTCGTGACCGGCTCCTCGATGCGCGTGATCTTCGCCTTGAAGAACGGCGCGGTCTGGATGAAGTAATCGATGCGCGCGCGGGAGAGGCCCTGCACGAGGATGCGGATGCGCCCGTCCGGGAGCTTCAGCATGCGCATGATGATGGCCACGGTGCCCGTGCGGTAAAGATCTTCCTCGCCCGGATCCTCGTTCTGGAAGTCCTTCTGCGCCGTCAGCATGATCACGCGGTTCTCGGCGAGCGCCTGGTCGACCGCGTTGATCGATTTTTCCCGCGAGACCGACAGCGGGACGATGATGAACGGAAAGATCACCAGGTCCTTGAGCGGCAGCACCGGCAGGACGTCCGGAATCTTGATAGCTTCTTCTTTCGCGGTTTCGTTCGCGTCAGTCATCTCAACCTCTCGTAGTGCACGGGAAGAACCACCTCTGGTTTTGCAATGGCTGTTCCCGCTTGGACCTGCGTCTCTCTCTCATCGCAGTCGGTGCAACTCTTTCACAAAAGCGTCGACATCCTCAAAACGGCGATAGACGGACGCAAAGCGCACGTACGCGACCGGATCGAGGTCGCGCAGGCGATCCATGACCATCGTTCCCAGCGCGAGCGAGGAAATCTCGCGCTCCGCGGTATCGGCCATCGCCGACTCGATCGAGTCCGCGATGCGCTCGAGCTCCGCCTGCGGCACGGGGCGTTTGCGACACGCGATCTGCAATCCGCGCATCAGCTTCTCGCGCTCGTACGGCTCGCGGCGCTCGTCGCGCTTCACGACCTGGAAGGTGGGCAGCTCGATCTTTTCGTAGCTGGTGAACCGCCGGTCGCACCTCGCACACTCGCGCCGCCGCCGGATGACGTCACCCTCACGGCTCTCCCGCGAGTCGACCACGCGGTCTTCCGGATTCCCGCAGAACGGGCACCGCATAATGTGCGCCCGTATATCACGAATGGCCTGAGGCAAGAGCAATGGCCGGGCGCTGAATGCAGAATGCAGAATGCAGAAAACTTCTCAATTCTTCATTCTGCGATCTGCATTCTGCATTCAATCCTTCGGCGTAAAGTCTCTCCACCGCAGGCCTTCCCTCGCAAACAACGCGATTCCCATCACCAGGACCGGCAACGTGCCGATGATGTGAAAGAGCACGGCCACGGCGACGCTCGCGTCCACCGTGAATGCGTAGAACCGCGTGAGCACGAGCTGACAGGCTTTGTGAAATCCGCCGATGCCGCCCGGGGTGGGGATCGCCAGGCCGACCGTCGTCACGCCGGTGACGAAGAAGCTGGAGTCGAAGGGCAGCGGGTGATCGACCGCTTTGGTGGCGAACCAGAACTGCGAGGTCAGGCACGCCCACACGCCGATCGTGCAGAGGACGATCTTCGCGAAGACGCCTTTGCGCTTCGTGATCTCCAGCGTCTCCACGAACGTGTCGAAGAAATGCATCCACGACTCGCGGAAGCGCTGCGGCAGCAGGCGGCCCAGTCCTTCATGCATGCGGCGCATGAAGTCGCGGAAGAAGACGAGGCCCGCGATCAGGAACGCGAGCGCGAGCAGGATCAGCAGCGAGGCGATCGCACCCGCGCGCACGATGTAGAACCACGCCGCGATCGCGCGGTCGTGCGAGAACTCGTTCCAGCGGCGGAACGCGAAATAGACGAACAGCAGCAGAATCGCGGAAAGATCGAGGACGCGCTCGGTGAGCACGGTTCCCAGTGCTCCCGAAAAACGATGCGAGGTTCGGCGCGCCAGCAATGCGGGCCGGGCCACGTCCGCCGCACGGATCGGCAGCACCGTCGAGAGCATGTAGCCCACCGTATTGGCGAAGAACGTGGGATAGAACGGCGGCGGGTCGTCGGGATTGAGGATCGTACGCCACCGTACAGTACGGAGGTACAGGGCAATGATATTGACGCCGAAACCGACGATCACCCAAAGCACGTTCGTCCTGCCCAGGATCTCCCCAACCTCGGAGAGGTTCGCGTTTCGCAGGAACAGCCAGAGGAAAAAGACCGTAAGGGCGGTGATGAGGGTGATCTGTAGAATGCGCTTCACGCGCCGCCCATAGTATCGATGTTGAAGATTTACACGAACTCCGTCTTCTATCGGCACGACACCGGGTTCGACCATCCCGAGCGCGCCGCGCGCCTCGATGCAGCGATCGAAGGCGTCGGACGCGCCGGTCTGCGCGACGCGCTGATCGAGAACGTGGACGCACATCCGGACACGAGCCGCATCATCCACAAGGTCCACTCGCTCGCGTACGAGCGCGAGCTCGAAGACGCGGTCCGGGCCGGCTATCGCTTCTTCCACTCCATCGACAATCCGATCTCCTCCGCGAGCTTCGCCGCCGCACGCACCGCCGTCGCAACGTCACTCGCGGCCGCGGAAAACATCTGGCGCGGCGATTCGAAGCGCGCGTTCGTCATCGCGCGACCGCCCGGACACCACGCCGAGCGCATCGAAGCGATGGGCTTCTGTTTCTTCAACACGATCGCCTGCATCGCCGAGTGGCTGCGCGAACAGCCGGGCGTCGAGCGCGTCTTCATCTTCGATTTCGACGTGCATCACGGCAACGGCACGCAACATCTCTTCGACGAGCGCGACGACGTCTACTACGCGTCGATCCACCGCTTTCCCTTCTACCCCGGCACCGGCGCCGCGAACGAAATCGGACTCGGCAAAGGGCGCGGCTTCACGAAGAACATCCCCCTCGAAGCCGGTGAAGGCGACGCCGCGTTCCTGCGCGCGACCGAAGACACGATCGTGCGCGCCATCGACGACTACAAGCCGCACGCAATCCTCCTCTCCGCCGGCTTCGACGCCCACAAACGCGACCCCCTTGGCGGCATGACCGTGACCGAGCACGCATACGGCGAGATCACACGCCGGATCGTCGAATGCGCGGAAAAGTGGTGCGCGGGACGGGTGGTCTCGCTGATGGAGGGAGGGTACGATTTGGAGGGGTTGAGTGCGAGTGTAGGGGAGCACGTCAGGGCGTTGAATGCAGAATGCAGAATGCAGAATGGTGAATGAGAACCGCCGTTCGCGCCGCCGGCCGTGTCTCTTTTCTCACTTCTAAGTTCTAAGTTCTGCGTTCACGGCTCCCTCCCCGCTCCCGCATTCACGCCCCTCCCATCGACCATCCAGAACGGTGCACGGACCCACGCGCACTTCTCCATTCATCATTCTGCATTCTGCATTCTGCATTCTGCATTCTGCATTCTGCATTCTGCATTCACCGCCCCCCTCCCGACGTACCATCCCCCCATGCCCCCCCGCCCCCCTCTCTGGCCCTGGCTCCTTCTCGGCTGCGGCGGTGCGCTCGCCGCGGTCGTCGCATTCGTCGTCTTCATCGTCTCCGTGGCCTTCGGCGCGCTACGCGCTTCCGAGCCGTACACGACCTCCCTCGAGCGCGCGCGGCACGATCCGCGCGTGGTGGCCGCGCTGGGATCGCCGATCGAGGCCGGATGGATGGTCTCGGGGAAGATCAACATCGAAGGCGGCGAAGGGTTCGCGGACCTCGACATCCGCATCGCAGGAGCGAAGCAGAAGGGGACCATCTACGTCGTCGGCACGAAGAAGCGCGGCCGCTGGAGCTACGACGAAATGACGGTCACGCCGGAGAACGGTCCGGGGATCGACCTGCGGACCTGGAGCGAACGATCTCCGAGTACAGACCCTCCAGCCGAGTGATCCGCAACTCCTTCGAGAAACCGTTCACGACGTGCTGACGGGCGGCTTTCCCCACTGCCGCACGGCGCGCCGGATTCTCGATCACCTCGCGTAGCGCGTTCGTCAACGCGGCGCGGTCCTTCATCGGAATCAGCCAGCCCACTTCGCGCGACGACACGAGCTCGTCATTGCCGCCCGCATTCGTGGCGATGACCGGCTTCTCCATCGCCATCGCCTCGCGCACCGTGCCGGTGATGCCGGTGCCCGCCCACGAGGCGTCGACGATCATGTCGCACGACGCAAAGACGTTGGGCATGTCCGTGCGGTACTCGATCGCACTGACGCGGTCGCCAATGCCCGCCTGGCGCGCGTACGCCATCACTTCATTCTTCTCTTTCTCGCCGCGGCAGCCGATGAGGAGCAGATGCACGTGCGGATGGTGCGGCGCCACGTCGGAGACCGAATCGATCAGCTCCTTCCACCCCTTCCAGTCGCGCACGCCGACCTGCGCCACGACGAAACGATCGTCGGCCACGTTCTTCTCGCGGCGAAACGCACGCGCGTCCCACTTTGCGGGATCGAACAGCGTGACGTCCGTCCCCGCGTAGACCACCTGCACCTTCTCCGGCGGCAGCTTCCCGCTCTCGACGATCACGTCCTTGATCTGCTGACAGACCGTCACCACGCGATCGACGCGCGGCGTGCGGTACTTGCCGCGATTCCAGCGATCGAGCGGAAAGGAGACGCCGCGATTCACGACGAACGCGCCGACCGGATTGCGCCACGTGGCCATGAACGCCACCGCGTGCGCGACGCCTTTGTGCACGTGCACGACGTCCGGTCGTTCCTCGCGCACGAGACGCCGGAACGCGCGGATGCTGACGATATCGAACTGATGCCTGAACGGCAGGCCGATGAAACGGACGCCTTGCTCCTCCGCCTTCGCCGCGAGCACGGCATCGGGACGGCTGAGGATCGTCACGTCATGACCGCGCTCGCGCAGCCCCGCGGCAGCCTGGAACATCTGGTGCACGGAGCCGGTGTTGAATTGATTGAACTCGAGAACCTGGAAGATCTTCATAAGCGTGACACGAGCCGCGCAGATGCACCGGAGATCCCGCGTCTGCGCGCGGGACAGACTCGCCCTCGTCGTACTGGCAATCGCGGCGGTCGCCGCGCTGGCGCACTGTAGCACCCCGTTCAGCACGACCGACCGCACGCGTCGCGGCTACCTCCGCGCGAACGCCTCCACCCTCGGCGCACCTCCGCGTCCCGTCATCGTCATCGCCGGCTTCGGCGTCACGCGCCTCGTCGATCCGCGGACGCAGCAGCACGTCTGGGGCACACCGCGCGCGATGTGGCACACCGAGTACGAGGACGATCTCGATCTCGATCCGCACGACCGTCTCGTCGCCAGCGGCTGGGTCGGCTCACGCGGCCCGATCAACACCGGCTGGCAACTCGCGATCGGACTGCGCAAGTACGGCGGCTACACGCTCGATCGCGATCTGCATCCCTTCTATTACGACTGGCGCCGCTCCGCACGGGAGAACGCGGAGCGCCTCCGCCGCTTCGTCGAACAGGTGCGTGGCGAGGGCAACGTCGATCTCGTCACCCACTCCGCGGGCGCGCTCGTCGCGCTCGCGTACCTCGATGAGCGCGCCCCTGTGCAGAACCTCGTCATGGTCGCGCCACCGCGGCACGGCACCGTCGAGGCGTTCCGCATCTTCGTACGACCCGAGCGTTTCCTCCGCCGCACGTTCGGCGCGGAGATGGTGGCCACGTGGCCCTCGATCTTCGAGCTGCTGCCGGAGAACGGACGCGTGTTCGTCGACGAACGCGGCCACGCACTCGAGCGCGACTTGTGGGACGCGAGCACATGGCCGCTCGACGTGCGCGCGCAACTCGCCAGCGCACGCGCGTTCCGCGACGCAGTGCGCGCGAAGCCGATCCCGCCGCACGTCCGGGTGACGGCACTGGCCGGCGACTGCGTCCCCACCGCCCGCCGCATCCTCGCCCGCGCCGACGGCACGTACGCGTTCTATCCGCGCGACCTGCGCGAGCACGAACGATCGCTGCAGCACATCCTCTTCGAGCCCGGCGACGGCACGCTCGGGCGCTCGAGCGTCGGCGAAGCGACCTTCCTCTGCGACGGCCACCAGGGCATTGCCGCAGATCCGCACGTCCATCGTGCCGTCATTCGCACTCTGCGCGAATAGTTTTGATATCGTGCGCCGCATGCGAAGCAAGCTGGTCGTCCTCGTCCTCGCTCTCGCCCTTTCCGCATGCCGCCGTGACGCCGCGAGCGAACATCTCAGCCAGTCCAGCGAACACGATCACGGCACCGCCGCGCAGGCCACGACCGCGCCCGCGACGGACACCGCGGCGCCCGCACCCGGGCCAACCGCGGAACTGCCGAAGGTCACGTTCGGCGAAGCATCCGGCTTCCTCGCCACGCCCACCAGCGGGCCCGCGAAAAAGCCCGCCCTGATCGTCATTCAGGAATGGTGGGGCGTCGACGACTACATCAAGCGCGAGACCGCACGATTCGCGGAGCAGGGCTACGTCGCCCTCGCCGTCGATCTCTATCGCGGCAAAGTCACCGCGTCGATGGAAGAAGCGCACGAGCTCTCGCGCGGCTTGCCCGAGGATCGGGCGATGGGGGATCTGAAAGCGGCATTCGACTATCTCGCATCGCGCGAAGACGTCGACCCACAGCGCATCGGCGTCATCGGCTGGTGCCTCGGCGGCGGCTACGCGCTCGCGCTCGCGACGCAGGAGCCGCGCCTGAAAGCCACCGTCATCAACTACGGCAGACTCATCACCGAGCCGGGCACCATCGCAAAAATCAACGGTCCCGTCCTCGGCAACTTCGGCGATCAGGACCGCGGCATCCCCGTCGACGACGTGAAGAAATTCAGCGCGGCGCTGACCGCCGCGGGCAAGCCCGGTGACGTCAAAATCCACGAGGGAGCCGGTCACGCGTTCATGAATCCGAACAACAAGCAGGGCTACAACGCGGCCGCGGCGCAGGATGCACAAGGGCGGATCGACCGGTTCTTCGACCAGACGTTGCGTGCTAACATCTCAAACTCTTGATTCCACACGACATCGGTATCAGGAGGGGCGGGAGGCGGCCTTGCCGAACGAGAAGCAGACGCCAAAGGAGCTGAAGGTCACGGACAAACGGATCTTCACGGCCGACGGCGACATTCGCGAAGAGTTCCAGAACGAGATCAAGCCTGCCGAAGTGCAGGCGACACCGAAACCGGCCGAGGAGGCGCCGCAGGCGGAGCCGCCGCAGCAGGAGCCGCCGCAGCAGGAGCGGCGCCAGCAGCACCAGCCTCGCCCGCCCGCGGAAGAACGCCGCAAATCGATCGCCGACAAGGCCACGAATCCCGGAACCGATTTTTCGAACTTCATCGAGCCGCTCATCGCCCAGGGCTACATGTCCCTCGGCATGCTCCGCAATCCGTACCAGCCGCAGGCCAAAGTCGACACCGCCGCAGCGAGGCAGATGATCGACATCCTGACGATGCTCAAGGAAAAAACGGCGGGCAACCTGAAACCCGATGAAGAAGATTTTCTCGAGACGCACCTCGGCGAGCTGAAGCTCGCCTTCGTCCAGCGGACCAAGACCATCTGATGCGACGCCGCTTTTTCGCGCTCGTTCTCGCCATCGCCGCGTTCGCGGTGACGGGGAACGTGTACGCGCAGCAGGCGCCGCGCGATCTGTGGCCTCCCGCCGCAACCGCGGCGAACGAAGGCGACCTCGAAACCGCCACGCGCCGCGCGGCCGAGCTCACGACCACCGGCCGCACCTACGGCATCAAGACCTATCCGTTCTACGCCGCGGCCGCCGCGGGCATGGCCAGCGAAGCGGGCAAAGAGAACGCGGAGCTGGTGACGTGGGCGAATCAGACCGCGGCGAAGCTCGATCCCGAATCGCCCGCCGTTGCATTCAGCGAAGCCGATCGCCTTTCGCGCGCGGGCAACTGGGGCGCCGCGATTCCGGGCGCGCTGCGCGGCTTCCTGCGTGTGTTCGGCGACTACCGCACGAACCTCCTCAGCCGCGCGGACCTGCTCATCGTGGCCGCGGCCGCGATCGTACTCACCGCGATCCTCCTCGCCATCGCGCTCTTCATCCGCTACGGACGTTCGATGGCCCACGACTTCCGCGAAATGCTCAGCACGCGTTTCAGCGGCGGCTCGGTGTCCGTGCTCGCATTCGCGCTGCTGTTCCTGCCGCTCTTCTTCTGGCTCGGCCCGATGTGGCTCCTCTTCTACTGGTTCGCGATCTTCTTCCCGTATGCGAACGTCGTCGAGCGCGTCGCCACCGTCGTGCTGCTGCTCCTCGTCGCGCTGCTGCCGATCGCGCTCGATCGCACGGCGGCGCGCGTGGCCGCGGTCGAGAGCCCGATCGTGATGGCCGCGCTCTCCAGCGAGAACCAGGAGTACCAACCGGAAGCGCTGCGGCGATTGCAGGAGCTCGTGGCCGTCGTTCCCGACCACGCGACGCTGCAATTGCTGATGGGCAACATGCAGGCGTTCGAAGGCAACGAAGAACAGGCCACGCAACACTATCGCCGCGCCATCGAGCTGCGCCCGCGTTACGCCGGCGCGCACGTGAACCTCGGCAACCTGCTCTTCCTCAACAACGAATTCCAGGCCGCGCTCACCGAATACGAGACCGCGCAGAAAGCCGATCCGAAGCTCGCCATCGCGTTCTACAACGCTTCGGTCGCGAGCGGCGAAACGTACAAGTTCGACCAGCAGGCGCGCATGCTCGAGCTCGCGCGCAAAGCGAATCAGGGACTGATCGAACGCGCCACCCGCAACGCGCCGCAGAAGATCGTCATGTACAGCCCGGCGGTCTCCGAGGCGTGGGTGGTGAACGACGAAGTCTCGCAGCGGCCGGCGGCTCGGGCGCTGTTCGGCAACTACGCGGTCTTCGATCCGGCGCGCAGCGCGGCGAATCCCGTCACCATCGGCGCGATCCTCTCGCTGTTGTTCGCGCTGCTGTTCTGGCTGAAGCGCCGCAAATCGGGACTCGCGAACGCCTGCATCAAATGCGGACGCACGTTCTGCTCGCGCTGCAAATCGGCGCGTGAGAGCTCGACGTACTGCACGCAGTGCATCCACATCTATCTCAAGCGCGACGGCGTTTCGCTCGACACGAAGCGCAAGAAACTCGAGGAAGTGACCGATCACCAGGTCGGCATGACGCGGCGCAACAGACTCTTCGCGACGTTCCTCCCCGGTGCCGCGCAGATGCTCGAAGGACGCACCATCGCCGGCATCATCGGCACGTTCCTCTTCGCACTCTTCGTGGCGGTCGCGGTGCTCGTCGGGCGGCTCGCACCGGCGCTCGGTCCCGCGGCGGACGTCGCCCAACTCGTCGTCCGCGCCGGCGCGATCGCCATCGCGGTCATCATCTGGCTCACGCTCTCGCTGCCCGTGTATCGCCGGAGGTCGGCGGCGTAAGGTATGGCACTCGAAGGAACGCTACGGGACTTCAGTCTCGCCGACATCTTCCAGCTGATCGGACTGCAGCGGAAGACGGGTGTGCTCACGCTGCGCAGCAAGGACGACACCGTGACGGTGACGTTCCTCGACGGCAAAGTCGTCGGGGCCGACTCGCTCAACCGCCGCCTCGAGAACCGCCTCGGCACGGTGCTGATCCGCACGGGCTACCTCACCCAGGACCAGCTCAGTCGCGCGCTCGAGATCCAGAAAGAGACGCTCCAGCGCCTCGGCTTCATCCTCACCCACTACGGCATCATCTCGGCCGAATCGCTGCGCGAGGCGATCCAGCTCCAGATCATGCAGATCGTCTATCGCCTCTTCCGCTGGAAGGACGGCGACTACCACTTCTCGCAAGAGACGACGATCGAGTACGACCGCGACAACGTCACGCCGATCACCGCCGAGTCGATCCTCATGGAAGGCGCGCGGATGATCGACGAATGGCCGATCATCGAAAAGCGGATCCGCTCGTACGACATGGTCTTCCGCAAGAAGCTGACCGACCAGGAGATCGTGGTCGTCGGCGCGGAAGACGCGGACGAGATCGACTTCGACGGCCACGCCGCGAAGAAACGCAAAGGCGGCCTCACCGACTCGATCCGCATCTCGCAGGAAGAGAAATCGATCTACGACCTCGTCGACGGCACCATGACGGTCAGCGACATCGTCGAGGTGTCGCGCCTGCCGGAGTTCGACACGAACAAGGCGCTGTACGAGCTCCTCACTCGCGACCTCATCGAAGAAGTGCGCGGCGCGAGCGCGGCGGCGGTCCTCGAACAGGCCACGCCGATGGACGAGACGGAAGTTGCGGAGACCCCGGTCCCGCTGCCGCTCGTGCTCGTGCTGGTCGCGCTGGCGCTGGCGTCGCTCGTCACGTCGATTCGCAATCCGCTCAACGGACTGCGCCCGCTGACCGGTGGCGTGTCGTCGGTGACCGCGACGCGCAAAGCGATCTCGCTGCAACGCCTCGAAGCGATCGGCCAGGCGCTCGAGAAACACAACGACGTGCACGGCCGCCTGCCGACCGACCTCGCGAAGCTCGCGCCGCACTACCTCGACGCGTCGATGCTGCGCGATCCCTGGGGCAACGCGTACAAGTACCTCCAGCCCGCGAATCGCTACCTCGTCATCGGCTTCACACCGGACGGCAAGCCGGACACGGACCTGTTCCTCTCGAGGGCGGTAGGTGGACCGGCGACGCCGTCGACCAGCCAGCCCGTGACCGGCGGCATCCAATTGGTCGAATGACGCGGAGCGCCCGGCGCTCCTGACTAGGGAACTACGATTCTCAGCTTCTCCGCCGCCAATCGGAACGACACCGGCGTGCGCGTGAGCGGCTCCCCATCCGCGTACACCGCGAGCGCCTGTTCACTCGCGAAATGAAACTCGCGCCCGCGCCCCGTTTCGACGAACGGACTCCTGACGTGCGCGCCGGTGTACGCCTGCGGCAGCGTCTTGAGGAGCTGCACGCGCGTCGTCCGATGCACGAGGCAGAGATCGAGCAATCCGTCATCGACGACTGCATCCGGCGTGATGCGAATGCCGCCGCCGTACTGCCGCGTATTGCCCACGGCTGCGAACATGATGTGCTCGTCGCGCGTGCCGTTGTCCGTGCGCAACTTCACGGGGCGCGGCGTGAAGCGCGGGAGCACGCGGAAGATCGCGTAGAGATACACCGCCGAGCCGCGCAGGAACTTCACGTTGCGATTCGCGTAATCGGCAACCTCCGAATCGAATCCCAGTCCGGCTACGCCGAGGTAACGGATGTCGTTGGCCAACGCGACGTCGACTTCTCGGATGCGGCCGTTGAGCACGACCTCACACGCGCGACGCACGTCGCGCGGGATACCCATCACCTTCGCGAAATCATCGCCGGAGCCGGCCGGAATCAGCGCGAGCGTGCCGCGGGCGAGATCGAACTCGCGTACCGCAAGGTTCAGCGTCCCGTCGCCGCCGCACACCACGATGCGATCGTACGTCGCGTCGCGGGAGCTCTCCGCCGCGATGCGCACCAGATCCGCGGGATTCGTGCTCGGCTCGCAATCGACACGGGCACCGCCGGCGCGGAGGAGCTCCTCCACCTGGTTGACGTGCTTCCGCGCACGGCCACGCCCCGCAGCCGGGTTGTAGATGACTTTGAGATGCACGACCGTTGGCCGGAAGTGTACATAATTCGGCCGCCATGAAGTCGCGCCTTGCCATTCTCCTGTTCGCCATCTCGCTGAGCTGCGGCAAGCCCGAAGTCGAGTCGCAGCCTGTCCGTCCCGCCGCGCCGAATGCCGCGCCGACGATCCCCGCGACCGTCAGCGCGTCGCGGCGCACGCCCATCGTCGTCGTCGCGCACAACGTGTTGCCTTCGGTCGTGAACATCCAGACCGAGGCCACGATCCGGCGCAGAGCGACGGATCCGTTCTTCGATCCGTTCGGCTTCTTCGGCGGCCGCGAGCGCGCGTACACCTCGCAGTCGCTCGGCTCAGGGTTCGTCTGGTCGAACGACGGCATCATCGTCACGAACAACCACGTCGTGGAAGGCGCGTCGCGGATCATCGTCAACACGCAGGATGGCCGGCAGCTCCCCGCCACGCTGCTGGGTGTCGATCCGGACAGCGACCTCGCCGTGCTGCGCGTCGCCGACAAGAACCTCGCCGCGGCGCCGATCGGCACGTCGAGCGATCTGATGATCGGCGAGAGCGTCGTCGCGGTCGGAAACCCGTTCGGCCTCAGCGGCACCGTGACGACCGGCGTCGTGTCGGCGCTCGGACGCTCCGTGCCGTCGCAGGATCAGACGCGCACGTTCACGGATTTCATCCAGACCGACGCCTCGATCAACCCCGGCAACTCCGGCGGTCCGCTGCTGAACATCGAAGGGAAAGTGATCGGCATCAACGTGGCGATCTACGCGCAGGCGCAGGGGATCGGTTTCGCCATCCCGGTGGATCGCGCGAAGAAAGTCATTGCGGACCTGCTGCAGTACGGCGAGGTGCATTCGGCCTGGATCGGTGCGGTCACCGCGACGCTGACGCCCGAGGAGGCGCGCCGTCTCGATCAGAAAACGCAGCGGGGAGCGGTCGTCGTGCGCGTGTTCTCCGGCTCGCCCGCGGAAGCCGCGGGACTGCGCACCGGCGACGTCATCACCTCCGTCGGCGGCAAGCCGGTCGATTCCCGCGAGGCATTCTCGACCGCCGTGGCCACACTCGCACCGGGGCAGACGATCTCGATGACCGTCGACCGCGCCGGCTCGTCCCGCACGGTACAGGTCCGCGGCAGCGAGCCTCCCGGCTCCCTCGGACTGCGCATCCTCGAGGAAGTGGCCGGACTGCGCGTTGCCGATCAGCGCCGCAGCGTCATCATCGACGACGTGATCAGCGGCACCCGCGCCGCCGAGATCGGCCTCGCCCCCGGCGACGTGATCGTGGCCGTGAACGGCTCCGAAGTCGACTCGACCCGCGACCTCAACACCCAGATCATCGCCGGCGCGGAACGTTCGTCGATCGTGCTGTCGGTGCAACGCGGGCGGTATGTGTACAACTTGACGTTCCCGATGGGAGTGTGAGCGCCGCGTGGCGGCGGGTTGCTGGTTATTGGTTACTAGTTGCTGGTTGCTGGTTGCTTGGGTCTGGTCGTCAACCGGCCACTCACGAGTAACCGACAACCAGTGCGGCGCGCGCTTCGCGCGTGTTGCTGGTTGCCTGGACCTGATCGTCAGCCAGCCACTCACAAGCAACCAGCAACTATCAACCAGCAACCACTTCAGAACAACGCTGCCTGCACCGGCTGCGGTGCGGGCGGCGGAGCGGCCGGCTTCTTCTTCGGCCTTCCGAGCAACAGCAGCAGGTTTCTCCGCAGCCACTCCTGCGACTCGCGGTGATAGCGAAACTGCCGTTCGTGCTGGTGGAACCGGCGATTGTGATGCGGGCCGAGCACGTGGTGCAGGTACTCGTGGTAGATCACCGACTGGATGAAGAACGCCGGCACGCCCTGCGCGCTCAGGATCGGGTGAATGCGCACTTCCGCCGTGGCGTGGTTGTAGGAGCCGAGGCGGATGCTGCGGCGTTTCTTGCGCGAGATCTGCTGACCCCAGCGCACCGGCAGTGGCGGGTATTTGAAGAAATACGTCCGATGCACCTCGGCCGCGAGCGACTCGAGATACTGCCGAGCGGACGCGGGCGCCAGGAGCGGAATGGTGGGCGTGTCGGTTTTCCTCACCGGCATCGCCCCCATTATCTCCTAACCCTGCTTCAATTTATCCAACACCTGCGACGCGTTCGCCATCGCGGCGGCGGAGATCATCGAACTGCCGGCCGCGATCACCTCGTCGCTCTTCTTCATCCCCAGCCAGATACCGACGCCGAGTCCGGCGACGACCGCGGCAAGAGGGAAAGAGCGGATCTGATCGCGCCACGAGTCGGGCAGCAGATTCTCGATCTCGTCGAGGAGCACTTCCGGCCCCTGCTCGACGACGCGCTGCCCGAGGTTCGCGGCGTTGTCGCGGAGCGTCGCCTCGTCGAAATCGAGTCCGGCGGCCGAGCGCTCGTGCTGATCGGTATTCGGTTGACGCTGCTGTGCCATGTCGTTAGTCCTCGTCGTCGCGGCGCAGCAGGAGCCCAACCAGGAAACCGACCCCGACCGAGATCAACAGCGCCTTGCCCGGGTTGGACCGGACGTAGGTGCGGACCTGATCGGTGATGGCTCCGAAATCGACGTCCTCCACGCGCTCGCGCATCGTGTTGTAGCCGTCACGGACCTTGCCCGACGCGGCCTCGTACCTTTCGCTCGCGTAATCACGCGCGCGCCCGAAACGGCCCGACGACTCGTCCGCCGTCTCTGTCCCCGTTCCGGCGCCTGCATTCCCGGTGGTGGTGTTCGTATCCATCAGGTACCTCCTGTATGCGCCGACAATATCACTGCGGGACATCGTGCAGTGCGCGTGCCGGAGATGGCGTCCGGCCTCAGGCTTCCGGGACTTCCGGCCCGCCTGGCCCACGTGCGGATTGCCGCACATCTCCGACGCGCGACGCCTGACGCCATAGAATTCGTCCCGCGTGCACATCACCCTGAAACACGTCTCCCACGACTACGGCCCCTCCGCCGAATCCGCACCCGTGCACGTCCTCGACGACGTGTCGCTCGAGATCGCATCCGGCGACTTCGCCGTCCTGCGCGGCGCGTCGGGCAGCGGCAAGTCGACGCTGCTGAACCTCATCGGCGCCGTCGACCGCCCCACCCGCGGCCAGCTCTTCCTCGGCGACGTCGAAACGTCCGCGCTCACGGAATCGAAACTGACCGCACTGCGGCGCACGACCATCGGCTTCATCTTCCAGTTCTTCAACCTCATCCCGACACTGTCGGTCTTCGAGAACGTCGCCTTCCCCCTCTCGCTCGCGAAAACACCGCGCAGCGAAATCGCGACGCGCGTCGACGACGTCCTGCGCCGCGTCGGCCTCTCCGCGCGCGCGAAACACTTTCCGAACGAGCTCTCCGGCGGCGAGATGCAACGCGTCGCCATCGGACGGGCGATCGTGCATCGTCCGCCGCTCATCCTCGCCGACGAGCCGACCGGCAACCTCGACTCGAAGAACGGCGCGATGATCCTCGACCTCCTGCGCGAAGTGCATCAGTCGCTGCGGCCGACCATCGTCATGGCCACGCACTCCGACGTCGCCGCGGGCTACGGCGACTACGTCATCCACGTCGCCGACGGACGCGTGCAGCGATGATCGCCCGCGCGCTCGTTCTGCGTCCGCTGCTGCGCGAGAAAACGCGCACCGCGCTCACGATTCTCGGCATCGCCGTCGGTGTCGCGGTCGTCGTCGCCATCCAGCTCGCGAACCAGAGCGCGTTGCGCGCGTTCCGCGAATCGGTGGACGCCGTCGCGGGCCGCGCGAATTTTCAGATCATCGGCGAGAGCGGCGCGCTCGACGAAAACGTCCTGCTCGAGCTGCGCCCGCTCTGGCCGCGCGGCGTGCGCTTCGCGCCGGTGGTCGATCTCGAAGGTCTCGTCGAGCCATCGCAGCGTCCGATCCGCCTGCTCGCGGTCGACCTCCTCAGCGATCTCCACTTCCGCGACTACAAATACGCGCGCATCGAGACCGGCGCGAAGAACGAAGCCCTCGGCGAGTTCCTCGCCCTCTTCGCTCCCGACGCATTGATCCTCCCGGCGCCGTACGCCCGTGAGCACAAGCTCGGCATCGGCAGCAAGGTCACGCTGAACATCCTCGGCCACCGCCGCACACTCGTCGTACGCGGCCTGCTCGAAGCGGAAGGCCCCGCCACCGCCTTCAACGGCAACATCGCCATCTGCGACATCGCCACCGCGCAGCGCAACTTCGGCATGACCGGCAAGCTCTCGCGCATCGACCTGCTCATGCCGGATGAAACACTCGCCGCGACGATCACGCTGCCGAAAGGCACGCGCATCGAGCGTCCGTCGCGCCGCAACGAACGTGTCGAGAAGATGCTGCGCGCGTTCCGCGTGAACCTCTTCGCGCTCGCCGGCGTCGCGCTGCTCGTGGGCATGTTCCTCGTCTACAACACCGTGCTGATCTCGATCCTGCGCCGCCGCAAAGACGTGGGCGTGCTGAAGACGGTCGGCACGTCTCCGCAACAGATCTTCGCGGCGTTCATCGGCGAAGGGCTCGTCTTCGGCCTCACCGGCTCCGCCCTCGGCATCCTCCTCGGCTGGCTGCTCGCCAGCGGCATCCTGCGCACGGTCGCGCGCACGATCAACATGATGTACGTCGCGACGCGGCCGCAGGAGGTGCAACTGACGCCGGGCGTGATCGCGATCGGCGTCGCGGTGGGCACGATCCTCTCCCTCCTCTCCGCATTGCAGCCTTCGCTCGAAGCGGCACGCGTGCGTCCGACCGCGATGATCCGGCCGGGATTGCAGCAGCAGGTCTCGCGGCCGCGCCTGCTCGTGGTGCTCGCGATCATCTGCTTCATCGCGGCCGCATTCGTCTCCCGGCTCCCGCCTGTCGGCGGCATCGCGGTCGCGGGCTATATCGCCGTGCTGCTCGTCGTCGCGGGCTTCTCGCTGCTCGCGCCGGCCATCGTGCGCGCGACCTCGCGCATCTTCGCGCCGCTGCTCGAACGCGCGTTCGGACTGGTGGGCCGCCTGGCCGCCGTGTCGCTGCCCGCATCGCTGCGACGCACCTCCGTCGCCAGCGCCGCGCTCTCGCTCGCCACGGGGATGATGGTCGCCGTCGCGCTGATGGTCGGCAGCTTCCGCGAGACCGTGCGCATCTGGGTCAACCAGACCATCAGCTCGGACATGTGGCTGCGTCCCGCGAAAGGGCTCACCAACGCCGACGTCGCTCTCTTCCCGCCGCACGTCGCGGACGAACTGGAAAAGGTTCCGTTCATCGCCGACGTCGAGCGCATCCGCGGACGCGAGGTGCTCTATCGCGACACCATCATCAACGTCGGCAGCGGCGAGTTCGACGTCGTGCGCGACCGCGGGAACCTGCCGATGATCACGCCCCGCACCGCGCGGGAAGCGCTCGACGCAGCGCTGCGCGTGAACGGCGTCTTCGTCTCCGAAAGCTTCTCCCTCAAATTCAAACAAGGCGTCGGCGATGTCGTCGACCTGCCGTCCGGCCGCTTCCCCATCACCGGCGTCTATCGCGATTACTCGAACGATCGCGGCGTGATCGTGATGGACCGCAGGCTCTACACTAAAGCCTTCGACGATTACGCGATCAATACGATCGTGATCTTTCTGAAGCCTGGCGTCGACCGCGATTTTGCGCGGCGCGAGCTGGAGCGGACATTCGGGCCGAGACATCGCGCGTTCGTCGTCACCAACGGCGAGATCCGCAACGAGGTCATGAGGATCTTCGACCAGACGTTCATGATCACGTATGCCCTCCTCGGCGTGGCCATCATCGTGGCCGTCCTCGGAGTCGTGAACACGCTCTCCGCGCTGATCCTCGAGCGCACGCGCGAGCTCGCGCTGCTGCGCATCGGCGGCCTCTCCGCGCGCGAGCTCACCACGATGATCGTCGCGGAGTCGTCCCTTCTCGGTGTCGCATCGACCGCCGCAGGACTGGTGATGGGCTACGCGCTGTCGTGGATCCTCATCTACGTGATCAACAAACAGTCGTTCGGATGGACGATCGACTTTCACACGCCCACCGCGCTGATCATCACCTCCCTCGGCGTGACGCTGCTTTCCTCGGCATTGGCCGGGCTCGCACCCGCGCGCCTCGCGCACCGCATCGACATCGCGAGCGCCATCAAGAGCGAGTAGCATCTGCAGCACCCATGAAACACGCGCTGCTCGTGGTGCTCGCCGCCCTTCTGTTCCCGTGCGCGCTTGCCGCACAATCGATCGTCCTGATCAACGGCAAAGTCTTCACCGCCGATCCCGCGAAGCCGTGGGCCGAAGCGGTGGCCATCGACGGAAAGAAGATCACCGCCGTCGGCACGACCGACGAGATCCGCGCGAAAGCGAATGCGAAAACGCGCGTCATCGATCTCGAAGGCCGTGTCGTCATCCCCGGCATCAACGACGCGCACACGCATCCCGGCTTCGGCGCCCCCTCTTTCGGTCTCGACCTCGGCTTCGATCCCGCCTGGCGCGACGTGCAGGCCGCACTCGCGAGCGCGGTCGACGAAACGCCCGCCTCCATGTGGATCACGGTCACCGTCGGCAGCGCGATCCTCAGCAATCCGAACGTCACCGCGGCGCACCTCGAGGACGTCGCGCCGGGACGCCTCGTGCGCCTCAAAGGATGGACCGGGCACGGCGAGATCCTCAGCCTTGCCGCGATGAAGGCGCTCGGCGTTGCCGCAGACGCAAGAGACCCGCAGGGCGGCTGGTTCGATCGCGACACGGACGGACGCGTGAACGGACGCATGTGGGAGTACGCGCAGTTCGCCGCCGACCGCCTCTACGCCGAAATGGCCACGGACGAAGAACTGATCGACGACTATCGCCAGTTCGCGGAAGACGCGCTCCGCTACGGCATCACCTCCATTCAGGCGATGCCCGGCGTGTCCGACAAACGTTTCGCGACGACGCTCGCGAAAGCACGCATTCCGCTGCGCGTGCGCCGCATCCGCTTCTTCGACGACGCCATGACGCCCGCGAAAGGCGAGCCCGTGAAATACATCCTCGACGGCACGCCGATCGAGCAGAACGCCGCGTTGCGCGTCAAGTACGACACCGGCCGCCGCGAGTCGGGACGCGAGAACTTCGCGAACATCGAGCCGTTCGTCAAATCAGCAGCCGAGAACGGTCAGCCGCTGCTCCTGCACGCAACCGGTGACAAGACCATCGAAGCCGCGCTCAACACGATCGCGAAGTATCCCGCGCTGCAGCGCCCGCGCATCGAGCACGGTGACGGCCTGCAGCGCGACCTCTTCCCGCTCGTCAAACAGACCGGCGCCGTGATCGTGCTGAACCCCTCGCACTTTGCGTTTCGCGACGCGTTCCCCGACGGCCAGTACGCGCCCGCCAGATCGCTCGTGAAAGCAGGACTGCCGATCGCCATCGGCTCCGACGGTCCGCTCAATCCGTTCCTCAACATGATGTTCGCCATCGTGCGCAACGATCGCGGCAATCGCGACGAAGCGTTGTCGCGAGAAGAGACGATCGTCGCGTACACGCGCGGCTCGGCTTACGCGGAGTTCGCGGAGAAAGAGAAAGGGACGATCGCGCCGGGCATGCTCGCGGACCTCGCTGTGCTGTCGCAGAACATCTTCGAAGTGCGCGCCGACGAGCTCCCCGCCACGACCAGCGTCCTGACGATCATCGACGGGAAGGTGGTGTGGTCGGACCTGCAGGAGAAACCACGCCCCGCTGCCGAATGACTTCGTAGAGCGCGATCCCGACGCACGTCGACAGATTCAGCGACCGCACGTGCGGCGAGAAGATCGGCATCGTCAGCATGCGCTCGGCGTAGCGCGCGTGAATGTCGTCCGGCAGGCCTCCCGTCTCGCGCCCGAATACCAGCACGACGTCCTGCGGCATTTCCGCTTCCCAGTACATCCGCTTCCCCTTCGTGCTGAAGAAGAACGGCTCGCCGAGGTGCGGGAGCTCGCGCTCGAAGTGCTCCCAGGACGGCCAGACACGCGGGTCCACGTGCTCCCAGTAGTCGAGACCGGCGCGGCGCACTTCCCGTTCGGATAAGGAGAATCCGAGGGGCTCGATGAGGTGGAGCTGGGCTCCGGCAGCGAGACAGGAGCGGCCGGCGTTGCCGGTGTTCCAGTGGATCTCGGGGTGGACCAGCACGACATGCAAGCTCATGGAGCGCCGGCGTTCCGCATGTTGCCTCGCATGAGATGAGTGCTCATAGTGTTGTCGTTGCGCGCGTATTACGACAATTCGGCCGGCAATCCCCGCAATCCCAATGATCCACCGAAACCGGTCTCCTGGGGAGAGGCGACCACCGACGAGATGTGCATCGCGTTTCTCGGCGTGACGATCGAGTGAGCAGCCGTACAATGACGGCACACTCACAATGCCATCCCGCGCCACGACGCCGTCTGCCGTGGTCCGCTTCGATCTTGCGATCCAGCGGAATCACGTCTTCGTCTATCTGCTCGCGTTCCTGACGGGACTCGCGGGACAGGCACTCGGCGTCTATCCGGTCCGCATCGGCGTCGCGCTGGCCGTGCTCGCGGGCTCGTGCTCGAGCGCGGTGCTGCTCTACGTCCTCTATCGCCGCGGCATCCATCGCCGCTATCTCAATCCGGTCTGGATGACGGTCGACGTCATCCACTGCACCCTCGGTGTGTATGCGACCGGCGGGATCATCAGCCCCTGGTACATCTGGTATGCGGCCATCGCCTCGGCGGCCGCGTTCGCGAGCGGCAAGACCGCGGCGTATGCGGTGAGTCTCGCCAACACCGTCGCGTACATCGGCCTGCTCATGCTCATGGGACAGGCGACGCTCACCAACGGCGTGATGGTGCTCGCGTTCACGCGCATGTTGTTCGTGTTCGGCGCTTCGTACTTTTTCCTGATCGGCATCGCCAACCTGCAGGAAAAGCGTCTGCGCATCCGCCAGCTCGAAGCGGAAGAGAGCCGCAAAGTGGAAGAGCTCACGCGGCTCACGCAGGAGCTCGCGGAGGCGCATGAACGGACGAAGGAAGCCGATCGCCTGAAGTCGCAATTCCTCGCCACGATGAGCCACGAGCTGCGCACGCCGATGAATTCCATCATCGGCTTCTCCGAGATCCTCGTCGAGCGCCTGCGCGGTTCGATCGAGCCCAAGCACCTCGGCTTCCTCGAGCACATCCACACCTCGGGGCAGCATCTCCTCGGTATCATCAACGACATCCTCGACCTCTCGAAGATCGAAGCGGGGAAGATGGAGATCTACCCCGAGTACTTTGCCGTCGCGCCCGTGATCGAGAGCGTTTGCGCGATGACGCGCGGCATGGCGCGCAGTGCGCCGCAATTCGTGATCGACGTCGCGCCCGATCTTCCGCAGATCGAAACCGATCTCGCCAAATTCAAGCAGGTGCTCTTCAACCTCCTCTCGAACGCCGTGAAGTTCTCGCCGGCGCGATCGGCGATCACCGTGCGCGCGCGGCTCGACGGCGGGTCGGTCACGGTGACGGTGCGCGACGAAGGCATCGGCATCGCGCCCGGCCATCACGCGCTGATCTTCGAGGAGTTCCGCCAGGTGGACAGCACCGCGCGCCGCGAGTTCGGCGGCACCGGGCTGGGACTCGCGTTGGTGAAGAAATTCGTCGAGCTGCAGGGCGGCACCGTGGCCGTGGAAAGCGCGCTGGGACAAGGCAGCACGTTCTCGTTCACGCTGCCCGTACGCTCACGCGCCGCGGTGATCACCCGCGCGCCGGAGCCGGTGCCGTTGCGTGCGGCGCGTGTGCTCGTGGTCGAAGACGATCCGCACGCCTACGAGCTCATCTCCTCCGCCCTCGGCTCCGCGGGCTTTCTGCCGATGCGCGCGCGTCACGGCGACGAAGCGTTGCGCATGGCGAAAGAATGGAAGCCGATCGCCGTGACGCTCGACCTCGTGCTGCCCGGCGTGGACGGCTGGGAAGTGCTCAAGCGATTGAAGAACGATCCCGCCACGCGCGAGCTCCCCGTCGTCGTCATCTCCATGGTCGACAGCCGCGAGCTCGGCCTCGCGCTGGGTGCCGACGATTACTTCGTGAAGCCCGTCGATCGTGAACGCCTCCTCGATCGCCTTCGCGCCGTCGCCACGTCCACACGGGGCGAAAAACCTCGCCTCCTCGTCATCGACGACGACACCGCACTGCACGCGTTGCTCGACGAAGATCTTTCCCCGCTCGGCTTCGCCGTCGAGCGCGCCTACTCCGGCGAAGAAGGCCTGCGTGCCGCGGAGACCGCCATCCCGGACGTGATCATCCTCGACCTCATGATGCCGAACATGAGCGGCTTCGAAGTCGCGGACTGCCTCAAGGAAAATCCTCGCACGGCCAACATCCCCATCCTCGTGCTGACGTCGAAAGAGATCTCCCGCGACGACCGCGCGCTGTTGCACACGAAAGTCGCGGGGATGGTGCAGAAGGGGCGCGCGACGCCGGAACAGTTGGTGCGCGAGATCCGGCGCGTCACGGCACACTGAACGTCATCACCGCCGTGGTCTCTCCCGGCACGGCCACGATCCACAACGGCTTCGCGCCCGCCACGAGCAGCTCGTAGGTTCCGGGCGGTATCTGCTGCAGAAGGATGCGTCCGTCCTCACGCGAGACGATGCGCGACCCGCGTCCGACCAGCTGCTCCATCACTTCATCCGGAATGAGCAAACCGTTCCAGCGGACATCCACCATGATGCCGGCGATCGGCTGTTCTTCTTCCGATTCCGTACGGACGACGATGCGGCTGCTGCCGTCGTGGACGACGACCCGTGCGTGCGGAGCTCCGGAAGCGATTCTCGTTACGCCGAGGGATCCATCGCCGGGGAGGATCCACACCTCGCGCTCTTCGTTTTGGGGAATGAACACGGGCGCCGATCCATCGCGGCCGGTGCGCGTGTTCGCCACCTGGCGGCCGCCGTAAAACACCAACATCTCGGCATCCAGCATCGCGCGTCCGCGGGCGTCGACGACGGCAAGCGTCGTCTTCGGCTGCCGCTCCATCGCGATGGTGACTTGGTGCTTTTCTTCGTCTTCACCAAACGTGTATTCGACCTTTGCCACAGGATAGTCCCGGGCTCCGGCCTGCAGAACGTGCTTCCCCGCGACGACAGGCGCAAAACGAAACGTACCGTCGTCTGCAGCGTCGACCGACACCACCATCTGCGGCATGTCGAGTGCGAGCGATGCTTTCGGCACCGGCGCTCCCGTCTCCGCATCGACGACCGTGCCGATGACCTCGCGCTTCGGCATGTCCAGGAGCCACTCCGTATCGACGGCTTCCTTCAGCGTTCGCTGCACCCGGAACGGCACACTTCCATCAACCTTCACCGTGGCGCCGAGCGGCCCTACCTGCCACAGCTCGAGCGCAGCCTCGCCGTTTTCATCCGTCTCGAACCGCGCTTCCCAAAACGCCTCGGTATGCCGCAGCACGATGCTCGCCTTCGGCTCCGTGCGCAGGAGCATCCCGAATGGCGCGAGCTGCACGTGCACCGGCATGGTTTCAAAGTCGAAGACATCTACTCGCTCCCCGGCCCGCTGCCACGGTTTCGCTCCGCGCACGATCACGGTATAGCGGCCCGGCTCGACGCTCTCGAATCGCACGGTGCGATCGAGCTCCTCGCTCCTCTCCAGCGTCACGCTCCGGACGACCTTCGCTGGCGCGCGCCCACTCTCATGCATCGCGACGAGGTCCACCGCCACGACCTGCCGCGGCTCGACTTGATGGATTTCCGCGGTGAGCGTGACGGCGCTCGCGATGGGCGCAAGCGCCGACACAAAGAGCGTGAGCACGAGGAGCTTCACGAGCCCGCCCTTTTTGCCACCTGCGTGACGGGTTGCGGCAGAACGCGCGCACGGATGAGCCGCCATTCGGAAGGCTGCGGTATGGCGCCAATTGGATCCTTTTCCTCAGGACCGCACAGATTCTTCCGGACACCGCCTTCAGTAAAGCATTGATCACTGCCTACAACTTCACTCCATGACCCTCCGCAGTACTGGTAGCCATCGTCATCAGTCTCGATAACGCATTGGAAGTAGCCGCAGTGGGCGGCAACACAATACTTGCACCAGCGTAAAGCCTGAGAGTCGTAGTACATCGCACACTTCTCGCATGCTGCTGCGGGCAAAGCGATGCATGCGAGGATCAGAGTGACAGCGAATAATGCGTAACGCATGAAATCATGCTAGCCATCACTAAGGAACATCGTCAATCAGCCACAGCCTTGAACGCCGCGCGAGCGGCGCGGGCAAGATCCTCCTCCCGCACCTCTTCCTTCGACGTCCCCTTCTTCGTGAAAACGACGATGACGTAAGTCTCGCCGTCCACCACCACGATCCCCGCGTCATTCACCGTCCCCGGCATGGTGCCGGTCTTGTGGGCGATGGTCGCGCCGGCGGGCATGGCGGCCTTGAGGCGGCGTTTGCCGGTCTCCGTTTCGATCATGAGCCGCACGAGGAACTCGTGGCTTTCGCGCGAGAGGCCGTCGCGTCCCTTCCAGAACGCACTCAGCAGCGCGGCCATGTCGTCCGGCGTCGACGTATCGCGAACGTCGACGGCGTAGCGTTCGACGCCGCCGGGGGCGCGCAGGTCGCGAGCCATCTCCGTCTCCGAGCGGTCGACGCGGATGCCGCCGAATCCGAGCTCCGCCATGCGCGTCGACACCGCACGCGGTCCACCGACTTCACGGAGCAATGCATCCGAGGCGGTGTTGTCGCTGATCAAGACCATGTGGCGGAGCAGCTCGCGCACGGTGAGCGTGACCGGCTCGCCGTTCGCTTTGTCGCGCAGCGGACTCCACCCCGGCGCAAAGTCCCGCGGCTCGATCGTGACGCTGCGCTCGAGCGACAGCGTGCCGGAGTCGACGCGCCGCAGCACGGCCAGCGCGATCGGGAACTTGTACACGCTCCCCATCGGGAAGCGCTCGCTGCCGCGCACGCTGACGCGGCGTCCTGATTCGAAATGAATGGCCGTCAATCCGATGACGGCGTCAGACTGCTGCGGCGGAAGAGCGAACGCGGCGGCGAGAAGGAGGGTCGCGATCATGAACATCACGATACGCACGAATACGGCGATTTCACGGCGCGCGGAAGGCCTTCTCGTATCCCGTCATCTCGACGTACCCCTCGCCGCGCACGGCCACGCCGGCGAACGAGCCCGTCACGTCGACCGCACCTTCCCAGTACGTCACCTGCGTCGAGCCCTGCGTCATCAGCTCCTGCTCGCGCATCAGCGGCTGCACGGTGAGCGTCACGCCGAACCGCGGCAGCTCGACCTTCCATCCCATCGGATACGTCGCGCCGCTGGCCTTCGACGTCCACTGCGCGAGCGGTGTGATGCGCATCTGCTCTCGTTTGACGTGAATGACGCGGCCGTCGCTCGTGATCAGCGATCCCGACGAGGTCACGTCCGGCGTCCCATCCGTTTTGCGGATGATGTACAGCATCACCTCGGAATCGTTATCGAGCTGGATCGAGAACCAGTCCCATCCCTGCTGGTTCTCGCGCAGCGCCGACGAGCCGAACTCGTGATCCATCCACGCCTGCCCCGTCGCGCGCTCGCCGTTGATCGTGCCCGCGGCGTCGAGGCGCGTCATCGAGTAGTAGTGCGACGCGAACCCTTCCCCCATCGCCTTGATGCTGATCCCATCCTGACCATGAATCGCGGGAGGTTTGCGCGAGCGCAGCGTGAGATCGATCGCGTCGGCGCTTTCCGCGGCGATCAACCGCCAGCCACCATCGGACGTCTGCGCGAGTCGCCATCCTTCGTTGAAGACGTCGAGACGCCCTTCCGCGGCGCCCGCCGTGAACGGCGACGCGCGATTCAGCTTCTCGTAGTAGCGGAACTTCTTCGCCCCCAGATCCGTGACCGCGAAATGCGCCGGCATCACCTCCTGCAGATCCCAGCGCGTAGCCTTCGGCGACGGCGGCGTGATTCCGACCCGAAAGAACGTGACCTCGAACCCGTAACGCTTGCCGGACACCGTGCGCAGATGCCCGGTGAAGTACCACCACTCGGTCTTGAACTCGGGGTGGGAACCGTGGTCGCGGGGGAAGGAGAACTCGTAGTTGGGGAGAGCCAGACGGAAGTCAGAGGCGAATGCAGAATGCAGAATGCAGAATGCAGAAAGGAACACGGCCAGCGCGCGAGGCGCGTGCTGTTTCACCATTCTGCATTCTGCATTCTGCATTCCGCATTCCGCATTCATATAATGCCCCCTCCCATGGCCGAAAGCCCATCTCCGTCCCGTCCGCGTTTCCGCACGATTGCGGCGGAGACGAGCATTCCGATCGACGCGGACGATCTTCTCGTCCTGGCGCGGCGGTATGCCGATCAGGGGATGTACGACGAGTCGATCCATCTGTACGAGATGGCGGAGAAGCTGCGGCCGGGGTCGGTATCGCTGCGCATCAACCTCGCGCGCGTCCGCGATCTGAAGAAGGAAGCGGAGGACTCGCGCTATGCGAGCATCCGGCACGAGGTCGTCGCCGAGCGGCGCCGCGACGAGATCGACTCCTCGCAGTACGTCGGCCTCGCGCAGTACTACATGGCCAAGGACCAGACCTCGAAGGCCATCGAGCTGCTCGAGATCGCCAAGCTCAAAACCCCGAACAACTACCGCCCCTTCGAGATCCTCGGCCGCCTCTACTACTCCCAGGGGGAGTGGGAGGTCGCGCACGAGGAGATCCAGAACGCGCGCAAGCTCAACCCGTTCGATCGCGGGCTGGCCGAGATCAGCGGACGCATCGAGTTCGAGCTGAAGAACTTCGACCGCGCGCTCGACGACTTCATCGACGCGTTCCTCCTCGCGACCGACCAGAAAGGAGAGTCGACCGAGCCGGTGCGCCGGATGATCAACACCCTCAAGCGCATCCACAACATCGAGGCGAAGGAGCTCAACGGTCGCATCAAGGAGCGCGTCGAACAGCTCCAGCTCTGCACCGAGCGCCTCGAGATCCGGAAGGAATCGCTGTTCAAGCTCGACACGCGCAAGGACCTCAAGGAGATCATCCAGAAGATCACGCGCGCGGCCGAAAAGCGCGAGGACCTCATCACCACCTCGCACGACCTGCGCAAGCTCGCCGTCTTCCAGCACATGAAGGACGAGCAGATCTTCCGCCTCTCGAAGTTCGCACGCATCGAAGGCTACGCCACCGGCGACTACGCCTTCCGCGAAGAAGACCGGTCGATGGATTTCTACGTGGTCAAGGACGGCCGCATCGAGATCCGCAAGGAAACGCCCTTCGGTCCGCAGATCCTCGGCACGCTCACCTCGGACACGATCTTCGGCGAGATGAACTTCATCGACCGCACGCATCGCTCCAGCGACGCGATCGCGAACGAGTCCTCCGCCTGCTACACGTTTTCGTTCAGCGCACTCGATCAGCTCATGGACGAGGACAAGGAGCTCGCCGTCGGCCTGCACTGGGCGTTCTGGCGCTCGCTCACCGAAAAAGTCCGCGACGCCAACGACCAGCTCAAGCTCTTCTTCCAGGAAGACGCGAAGAAGGGGCAGGGCCGCAAGCGCGCGGAAGGAACGCGCGAAGTGCAGCAGGTCACGGTCAAGTCGGAGGACAAGGTCGATCTGTTCCGCGAGCGTGGATTGTCCGCGGCGGAAATGAAACTGCTGGCCACGTTCTCGACCGAAGAGCGCTTCCGCGAAGGCTCGATGGTGTTCCGCGAGGGCGAGCGCGGCGACAAGCTCTACATCGTGCTCGACGGCCGCGTGCGCATCTCGAAGTTCATCCCCGGCGTGGGTGAAGAAGCGCTGACCGTGCTCGATCGCGGCGACTTTTTCGGCGAGATGGCGCTCATCGACGACAAGCCACGCAGCGCGGACGCCAAGGCGCACGAGCAGGATGCGACGGTGCTCTCGATCGACCGCGCGACGCTCAACGAGATCCTGTCGATGGATCCGCACGCGTCGCTGCAGTTCCTCAATCTCCTCTGCCGCATGATCAGCCGCCGTCTCCGCGAGATCAACGAGAAGATCGTGCAGTGGAAGTACATGTCGGGCGGGTTCTGAGCGCGGGCCGCGGCACGCACGACGCCTGGCGCCACAGAGAGTCATGACGATCCTCGTCACCTTCGCCCTGCTCTTCGCCTTGTTGTGGCTCTTCTTCTACGCCACCGGCCCGCTCTTCGAGCGCCTGCTCCGCCGCTCCGCGCACTGGACCGCCGCGTTCCGCTACCGCGACTATCTCCCCGTCTTCGTCGTCCTCGGCATCGGCATCGCCGCGGCGGCCGTGGCGGGGAACGCGTTCGTCGAGCTCGCGGAGCTCGTGCAGGAAAACTCGCCGCAACTGCATTCGATCGACGAAGACGTCCACGCGTGGGCGACCGCGACGCGCGAGCAGGGGACGACGGGGTTCTTCACGCTGATGACGATCATCGGCACGCCCGTCGGTCTCGGCGCGATCGCCACGCTCGTCGCGATCGGACTCGGCATCCGCAAACGCTGGCGATGGGCCGCGTACCTCTTCCTCACCTCCGCCATCGGCGGTCTGCTCAACCTGCAACTGAAGGCGTGGTTCGCACGCGCGCGTCCCGAGCTGGCGGAAGCATTGCGCGACGCGCACGGCTACTCGTTTCCGAGCGGGCACGCGATGGGCTCGACGATCGTCTTCGGCGCGCTCGCATATCTCGCGTTCCGCATCATCACGCGCTGGCGGTGGCGCGCCGCGGCGCTCGCCTTTGCCTGTTCGATGATCCTTTCCATCGCCGCCTCCCGCATCTACCTCGGCGTGCACTGGATCTCCGACGTCGCCGCCGGCATCGCCGCGGGCCTGATCTGGCTGGCCGCGGTCACGGTCGCGTACGAGACGTTCCGCAGGATCCGTCTCGTGCGCGCCTTACGCACGCGTCACGACGAGAGCCTGTCCTCCGAACGCACTTCGCGCGGCGTATAGAGCTCGCGCACGAGGCGGCCGATGGACATGTGGTCCAGCGTCGCGGCCGTGCATTCGTTGAGGCGCGTGAAGATCTCGCCGACGGCCACGCGCTCGTTGTCCTCGACTCCGATGGCCGGCAGCACGCGCAACACGCCTTCCATGCGCGTGACCACTTCCTCGACGCTGATGCGGTCGGGATCGCACGCGGGGACGTAGCCGATCCATTCGCCGCCGATGGGCGCGACGAGCTTGCCGTCCTCGAGCTTGCGCAACACGCGCAGCATCTGCGAGTCGGTCGTGCCGAAATGTTCGGCGAGGCGGTACGTCGACGGCGGTTCTTCGCGCCGATCGAAACGCCGCGCGATCTCGATCAGTGCACGCAGCGCGAAGTAGAGGTCGTACTCCGGCTCGTCCTGCACCTGCTGCTCGGTCGCGCGCAGGACGCCGTAGAGGTTCTGCCAGACGTAACTGATCTCAACGCCGAGGAGGATGACGACCCACATCACTTCAATGGAGATGAGGAAGATGATAGCGAGGCCGATCGCACCGTAGATGTAGTTGAAGTTGCCGCTGAGGAGATGATCGGCGTAGATGCCGAACGCCCAGCGCACCAACGCGAACAGCGACGTCGTGACGAGCGCGCCGATCGCCGCGGCGGGAATGCGCACGCGCGCCGACGGCACGAGCCAGAAGAGCATCGTGAAGCCGATGAAGAGGACGATGATCGGCACCGCGATGAAGATGAGATCGCCCTCGAAGATGACGCGCAGGTAGCGGTTGCGCTCGAGCATCTCCGAGGTCGTGAACGAGAGGCCCATGAGCAGCGGACCCCAGAAGAAGAGCATCGTGAAGGCGATGATTTTCTGGCGATAGCCGCGCGCGCTGCGCACCTTCCAGATCTGATTCACCGCCCCCTCGACCGCGAGGAAGAGGCGGAAGGCAACGAACATGAACACGATCACGCCGACCGTCGACGCGGTGCCGGCGTTCTGCGTGAAACGCGCGAGGTGATACGTGATCTGCGGCGACTGGTACGGGATGACCGCGTTCAGGATCGCGTCGATCTGCGCGCCGAAGCCGGGAAAAAGACGCGAGTAGTACTTCTGGATCTGGAACGTCAGTGCGACCAGAAGGGGGATGAGCGAGAGCAGCGTCGTGTACGCGAGCGACGCCGCGCGCGACGTCCCTTCGATGTGCCAGAACTCGCGCACGACCTCGCGCAGGAAGAGGAAGAACTCGACGATCGTCGCGCGCAGCCGCTTCTGGCCGAAGCCGTGCTGGCGGTAGACGAGCACCGCCGGGTCGGTGAGCCACGACCAGACCACGTCCCGGATCGAGACGAACTTACCGACCCATCTCTCGCGAACTGAAGGCGGTCTGTCGACCGGTGCCTCTCCCATTGCTCGTCATTATGCGATGGCTGCGCCCGGTCGCTCTGCCGGGGACGCGGAGCGGCCGCGCCGGCCCCGCCGGGAGGCCTCCGGCCGTCCCCGGCGAAGCGACTCGGCCCAGCCATCGCATAATGTCGAGCCGTGTCAGAGAAAGTGCTGATTCCGGAGGTCATCGAGCCGGACGAGAAGTTGCCGCGCGATCTCGTCGCGCTGCGCAAGTTCGCGTTCCTCATGGATCAGGCATTTCCGATCCCCGGCACGAAGGTGCGCGTCGGATTTGACGCAGTCCTCGGACTGATTCCGGGCATTGGCGACGTCATCGGCGCGGTGCTCTCGACGTGGATCATCGCCGGCGCGCTGCGTCACCGCGTCCCGGCGCGGATCATCGCGCGCATGGTGCTCAACGTCGCGATCGACCTCTTGTTCGGCGCGGTGCCGGTCGCGGGCGACGTCTTCGATTTCCTCTTCGAAGAAAACATGAAGAACATGCGGTTGCTCGAGCAGTATCGCGACCGCCGCCGCCCGCCCCGTTCCACCTCCCAGATCGCCTTCGTCCTCGGCGCCATCATCGCCATCCTCGTCCTCTTCGCGCTCGCGATCGTCGCGGCCGTCGTGGCCTTGATCCTCTGGATCATCGGACAGCGCTCGTGGGCCTGATCTTCCGCCGGCGCAAGGCGCCTCGCTATGCCGGACGGCCGCCGCTTCCGATGGTGCGGCGCCGCACGCCGATGCGCTACCACATGCGCCACCAGTTCGGCGTACGCGACGTCGCGTTCCTGCAGACGATGCACGCGCTGACCGGCGCGCCGATGTCGGAAGGCAACCGCGTGCAGATCCTGCGCAACGGCGTGCAGATCTTCCCTTCGATGCTTTCCGCGATTCGCGGGGCGAGGAAGACGATCAACGTCGAGTTCTACATCTACTGGGACGGCGAGGTCGGACGTTCCTTCGCGGAGGCGCTCGCAGAGCGCGCACGCGCGGGCGTGAAGGTGAACGTCGTGCTCGATGCGGTCGGCTCTTCGGAGATGTCCGAGGATCTGATCCTGTTCATGCAGCGGAACGGCATCAACATCGAGTGGTACCACCCGATCCGCTGGTACACCCTCTCGCGCGTCAATCACCGCACCCACCGCAAGCTGCTGATCGTCGACGGCACGATCGGATTCACGGGCGGCGTCGGCATCGCCGACAACTGGCTCGGCGACGCGGATTCGAAGGATCACTGGCGCGAGACCGCCGTGCGCGTCGAAGGCCCGGTCGTGACGCAGATGCAGTTCGCGTTCATGGACAACTGGATCAAGAGCCGCGGCGAACTGCTGACGGGACTCGACTACTTTCCGCAGGTCGCGCCGTGCGGCGATTGCCTGACGCAGGTCATCAAATCCTCGCCGTCCGAAGGCTCGTCGATGACGAAGCTGATGTACATCGTCTCGATCGTCAGCGCGCAGAAATCGATCTATGTGAACAGCGCGTACTTTGTGCCGGATGCGGACACGATTCGCGCGTTGGAAAGCGCGGTGCGCCGCGGCGTGGACGTGCGCGTGATCGTGCCGGGAGAGTACACGGACGTGCCGATCGTGCGTCAGGCCGGACGCTTTCTGTACAGCCACCTGCTGCGCCGCGGCATCCGCATCTTCGAGTACCTGCCGACGATGATGCACGCGAAGACGATGGTGGTGGACGGCGTGTGGACGACCGTCGGCTCCTCGAATTTCGACGACCGCTCGTTCCGCCTCAACGACGAAGTGAACGTGAACATCTACGACGAAGGCATCGCCGCGCAGATGGAGCAGATGTTCTTCGAAGACCTCGCGCGCAGCGAAGAGATCACCAAACGCCGCTGGATCAAGCGGCCGTGGTTCGATCGCATCAAAGAGAAGCTGGCCGGCTGGCTGAAGCCGCAGTTGTAGGGAGCGGATCAGCCGGCAGGGACGCCGGCGCTCCAGTTCGTGTGGATGAACGGCGCGTCTTCGCCGCGATCGTTGCGCTGGTACGTGTGCGCGCCGAAGAAATCGCGCTGGGCCTGCGTGAGATTCTGCGGCAGGTCCGCGGTGCGGTAGCTGTCAAAGTACGCGAGCGACGCGCTGAACGCGGGGGTGGCGATGCCGGCGTTCTGCGCGAACGTGACCGCGCGGCGCCATGCCGGCTGCGCGATGACGAATGCCTCGTCGAGGAGAAGGTTCGGCAGGTCGGCGCGGCGTTCGAACGCGCGCATGATCGAGTCGAGAAACTTTGCGCGGATGATGCAGCCGGCCTTCCAGATGCGCGCGATCTCGCGCAGGTCGAGGTTCCAGTTCCATTCGCGCGAGCCGGCCTGCATGAGAGCGAAGCCCTGGGCGTAGGAGCAGATTTTCGCGGCGTAGAGGGCGTCGTGGATGTCCTGCACCGTGACGGCGGCCGCGGCGCCCGTCTCCGCACGGAGCGACGAAGAGGCCAGGACGCGTTCCGATTTCATCGAGGAGAGGACGCGGGCGTCGATGGCGGCAGCGATCGTGGGGATGGGAACGCCGAGGTCGAGCGCGACCTGCGCGGTCCACTTGCCGGTGCCTTTCTGGCCCGCCTTGTCGAGCACTTTGTCGACGAGCGCGGCGTCCGATTCGGGATCGCGTTTGCGGAAGATCTTCGCGGTGATCTCGACGAGGAAGGACTGGAGCGGACCGCCGTTCCATTCGTCGAAGATGTCGGCGATCTGCTCCGCATTCAGTCCCAGGCCGCGCCGCAGCAGATCGTAAGCCTCGGCGATGAGCTGCATGTCGCCGTACTCGATCCCGTTGTGCACCATCTTCACGAAATGCCCCGCGCCGTCGGGACCGCAGTACGTGACGCACGCGCCGGAGTCGCTCTTCGCGGCGATCGCTTCGAAAACGTCGCGGATGCGCTCCCACGCTTCCCGCGTACCGCCCGGCATGAGCGACGGACCGAAACGCGCGCCTTCTTCGCCGCCGGAAACACCCGAGCCGACGAAGTGCAGGCCGCGCTCGAGCAATCGCGTCGCGCGCTCCTGCGTCTCCTTGAACCACGAGTTGCCGCCGTCGATGACGACGTCGCCCGGTTCGAGGAGCGGCATCAGCTTGCCGAGGACTTCGTCGACGGGTGCGCCGGCCTTGATCATCAGCATGATGCGGCGCGGACGCTCGAGCGCGCTCGCGAACTCTTCGAGTGTGTTCGTCGCGGTGAAGTTCTTCCCGCGATTCTCGTCGCAGAACTGCTGCGTCCTCTCCGGCTCGCGATTCCAGAAGGCGACGGAGAAGCCGTGCTCCTCGACGTTGAGCGCGAGGTTCGCGCCCATCACGCCGAGGCCGATCATGCCGAATTGCGAAGTCATGAATGCAGTTTATCCCGCGCGCAGACGCGGGATCTCTTCGTGCCGTACGCGACGCGAGCCATGGTCTACGCGCGGGATGAGCTCGAAGTCACCGCACCGAGCAACTGCTCGAGTCCTGCGTCGACGTCGCTTCCCAGATCGATCGACACCGCACGGCGATCGCGATTCGCAAGCGACTCGAAATCGCCGATGGCCTGCGCGCGCGCGAGCACGCCGAACGAGAACTTTTCGTTCGCGATCGGCACGTCGTGATTGGGACCGCCGGTGAGCTGCAGAAAGACGCCGTTGCCGCCGCCGCCCTTGTGCAACTGTCCGGTCGAGTGCAGGAAGCGCGGGCCGTAGCCGCTCGTCGTCGCCACGCGCAATTCACGCGCGATGGTCTCGCGGATCGCGGCGAGCTTTTTGTCGCGCGCCGGCGTTTCGGCAAAGTACTGCGTGAATGCGACGTAATCACCCGTCTTCACTTTCGCGAGCAGAGCGGCAATGGCGTCGGCGTCGGAGACGCTCACGCGCTGCCCCTGCTTGCCGGACGCGCTCATCGAGCCGTTCGACGTGTATTCCTCGAGCAGGCGCTTCGTGTTGTCCTTCGACTCCTGCACGTTCGGCTGATCGAACGGATTGACTCCGATCAACGCACCGGCGACGGCGGTCGCGATTTCCCACACGTAGAACATCTCGCCGAGGTCGTACTCGTCTTCGAGGACGAGATCGATGACGGGATGTCCGGCCGCGGCGAGCTCGCGCAGGCGCGCGGTCTCGTCACTGCGGCGCAGGCGCACGGACACGAAAAGGCGATCGTCGCCGTATTCGTTCGCGGCGAGCGCGGGCTCGTTCGCGACCGGCACGATGCCTTTGCCTTCTTTGCCGGTGCTCTCCGCGACGAGCTGCTCGACCCAGAGGCCGAGCGTGTCGAGCGGACGCGGCGTGAGGAGCGTGAGCTTGTCGCGGCCCTGCAGCGCCATCGCACCGATGGCCGCGCCGAGAAACGCGGGGGTGTTCTTGCGGATCTGCGGAATGGAGGCGAGGTGCGCCGCGTGCGTGGCGCGCTCGAGGAACTCGCGGATGTTCACGCCGCTGAACGCCATCGGCACGAGGCCGAAGAGCGACAGCGCGGAGTAGCGCCCGCCGATGTCCGCGGGGTTGGTGAAGATCCAGGAGAAGCCGTCGCGCTCCGCGTCGCGCACGAGCTGCGTGTCGGGATCGGTGACGGCGACGAACTGCTTTCCGTTGCGGTTCGCACGCTCGTAGAAGTAGCGGTGGAACATCATCGGCTCGGTGGTCGTGCCGGATTTCGACGCCACGATGAAGAGCGTCCGCGCAATATTGAGTTTCGATTCGAGCAGCGAAACCGCCTCGGGGACGGTCGAGTCGAGCACGAGCAGCTCGGGCCATCCTTCGCGTTTGCCGTACACGCGGCGGACGACTTCGGAGACGAGACTCGAGCCGCCCATGCCGAGGACCACGACGTGGTCAAAGTACTGGCGGGCGTCTTCGGCGACCTGTTCGAGGCTGTCGAGGTGGGCGAGGTTCTGCTCCGGGACGCGGAGCCAGCCGAGCGCGTTGTCGATGATCTTGCGGTGCGCTTCGTCGGACTTCCAGAGCGTGCTGTCTTTGGCCCAGAGCCGCGTGACGAATTTGTCTTTCTCGAGACGGACGATGGCTTCCTCGAGCGCGGCCGCGTCGACGTTGTGCAGCGTCATGCGCTCCGGCAATGCACGCACGACGGCGTCGCGGCGTGCTTCGATCGTGAGCATGAGCTGCTCGAACGATTCGTTGAACGACTTCACGCCTTCGGCGGTCAGCTTGTCCGTGATCGCTTTGAGGCTGAAGCCTTTTTCCTCGAACTGCGCGAGCACGTTGCGCGCTTCGTCGACCCCTTCTTCGATCGCGTTCGCCTCGACGGTGCCGTGATCGCGGAAGGCGTCGTACGTCGCGGGCGGCACGGTGTTGACGGTGTCGCGGCCGACGAGCGTCTCGATGTAGAGCACGTCGCTGTATTTCGGATTCTTCGTGCCGGTCGACGCCCACAGCGGACGCTGCACGCGCGCGCCTTTGTCGCGCAGCTTCGCGAAACGCTCGCTGCCGAAGGCGGTCTTGAACTGCTGGTACGCCATCTTCGCGTTGGCGATGGCGATCTTCCCCATCAGCTCGGGCGCCTTGCCTTCGAGCTGTTTGTCCGCGGCGCTGTCGATGCGGCTGACGAAGAAGCTCGCCACCGAGGCGATGTGCCCGAGCGGCAGACCGTTCGCGGCGCGCTCTTCGAGTCCGCTGATGTAGGCCTCGATGACGTCGGCGTAAACCTCGTTCGAGAAGATGAGCGTGACGTTGACGTTGATGCCGAGGGCGATGGCCTGCCGGATCGCGGGGACGCCTTCGGGCGTCGCCGGAATCTTGATCATCACGTTCATGCGGCCGAGGCGGGTGAAGAGACGCCTCGCTTCCTTCACGGTTCCGCGCGTGTCCGTCGCGAAGAGCGGCGAGACTTCGAGGCTGACGTAGCCGTCGTCGCCGTTCGTCTTTTCGTAGACCGGCTGGAAGACGTCCGCGGCGTTGCCGATGTCTTCGATCACGAGCTCGTCGTAGATCTCATCGCGCGACTTCCCCTGCGCGGCGAGCGTGCGCAGTTGCGCGTCGTAGTCCTCGCTGCCGCCAATCGCTTTCTCGAAAATCGTCGGGTTGGAGGTGAGTCCGCGCAGATCGTCTTCCTCGATCAGTTGCGCGAGCTTGCCGCTGGCGACGAGCTTGCGCTCCATCTGGTCGAACCAGACGCTCTGTCCGGCCTTGGGAAGTTGGGCGAGGGGGTTGGTCATGTGCGTCCTCCGTGGCGGCGAAGCATATGACAGGAGCAGAGGTGCAAAGCGGCAGAGAGACA
This sequence comes from Thermoanaerobaculia bacterium, assembly GCA_035629395.1. GTDB lineage: Bacteria > Acidobacteriota > Thermoanaerobaculia > Gp7-AA8 > Gp7-AA8 > QHVT01. Next base: position 139,967 of record DASPHZ010000026.1, on the reverse strand, counting down.
GAGCGGCAGAGGGTCGGCCTGTGCGTCGCTATCACTCCGCGGCTCCGACTCTCCCCTGCTCCCCTACGCCTCCTCGACACCGGCGCGCCGGATGGCCTGCGTGGCGATTCGTGCGATGAAGGCGCTGACGAGCACGGCGCCGACGGCGGTCACGATGAGGATGATACGGTTGCCGCGCCCGCTGAGCGCCGCCGCGCCCGCTGCGCCCGCGTATGTGAAGGCGATCGTACCGGGGATGATGCCGAAGAAGGTCGTCAGCACGTAGGTTCCGAGCCGCACGCCGGTGAGACCGAATGCGTAGTTCGCCCACGTGAACGGCGGAAAACCGGAGAGGCGCGCGAGCCACATGATCTTCGTGCCTTCGCGCGTGATGGCGCGGTCGAGGGCGCGGAACTTCGCGTTGTTCGCGGTCATGCGCTCGACGCGGTGGCGCAGCACGGTGCGCGCGAGCAGGAACGCCGCGGTCGCGCCGGCCGTTGCGGCGATGACGTTGAGGATCGCGCCGCCGACGAAGCCGAAGATCGCGCCCGAACCGAGCGTCAGCGCGAGCGCGGGGATGATGAAGATGCAGCAGACGATGTAGACGAGCCCGTACAGCACGTAGCCGATCGGACCGACACCGCGGACCCACGTCTGAAATGCGGTGAGCCACTCGACGATCGGCAGCGCGCGCAGGAGGATCAGAAAGGCCGCGATCGCGATCAGGACCAGGGCCACCTTGAACCACTTCACGCGGCGGATTGTAGTCGCGTCACTTGAACGGAACGAAAGCCTTTCGAATGGTCTTCACGACGAGTCCGAAAGTGCTGATCCCGCCGAGGATCGCGCCGAACAGAAGACCGGCCACGCCGCCCGCGGCGACCTTCATCAACCCGCCACCCGACTTTTGCTGCTTCGCGTAAGCCGGGATGGGACGCGGCGAGACGGGCCGGTGTCCCGGCACCGGCTCCGCCACCTTCGGCCGATCCTCCGGTTTCTTCGCCTGCGCGCGTGCGTCGCGCTTGGAGGTGTCGCCCTGGAGGCTGCCGAAGCGGCGCGCGTAGACCTGCGTGAACTCCGCGCCGAAGAAGAGGATCTGCGAGGACCAGTACACCCACACCAGCAGGATGACGAGCGAGCCGGCCGCGCCGTACGCGGAGCCGACGGCCGCTTTGCCGAGGTAGAGGCCGAGGCCCCATTTGCCGAGGGCGAAGAGGACGGCGGTGAAGATCGCGCCGAACCAGACGTCGCGCCACGCGATCTTGAGGTCGGGGAGGATGCGGAAGATGGCCGCGAAGAGCACGATGGCGACCGCGGTCGACAGGAGCAACTGCACCGCATGCAGCAGCGCCTCGGTGCCGAACATGCGTTCGAGCATCGGCGCCATGGCCGAGATCGCCGCGTCGAAGACGAGCGTCACGAGGAGCAGGAAGCCGATGCCGAACACCATGGCCATCGAGAGGAAGCGCTCCTTGACGAAGCCTTTGATGCCGGCGGCTTTCTTCGGCTCGACGTTCCAGATCGTGTTGAGCGCGTCCTTGAGCTGTCCGAAGACGCCGGAGGCGCCGAGGAGCAGCGTGAAGATGCCGACGACCGTGGCGATCGCGCCGCTCTCCGGTTTTGCCGCGGCCTGGATCATCTGCTCGAGCGACTTCGACATCTGCGCCCCGAACAGCTTGTCCAGCTCCTGCGACACCTGCCCCTGCGCCGCTTCCTGCCCAAGGAAAATGCCGGCCATGGAGATGGCGATGAGGAGCAGCGGCCCGATCGAGAAGATCGTGTAATACGCCAGCGCCGCGCCGAGGCGAGGGACTTTGTCCTCGCCGAATTCGGTGAACGTTTCTTTGAAGACCTCGATGTACTTGCCCATCTTGCGGTTCCCGCGTGAAGGGAGAGCAATGGTGAAGCCAGCTCGCTGCTATTGAGCGATGGAGCTGTAGAGCTATAGAGCTGTAAAGCTGTAGAGGGATGGAGCTGTAAAGCGGTAAAGCTGTAGAGCTATCCAGGGGAGCCCCTCTACAGCTCTATCGCTTTATTGCTCTACAGCTCTATCGCTTCACAGCCGTACAGCTCCACCGCTCTATGGGGCAACGACGTCGAGCGTCGCCTCGGCGCCGGGTGCGAGATAGGCGGAAACGCAGCGCTGCCCGGCACAGAGGGTGTAGCTGCCTTGATCGATGAGCGGAATCAGGAGCTCCGTCTGGCGATCGTCGTTGCGGACGATTTCGGCCACATGCATGGTCAGCAGAAGCGGAACCGCGATGCGCGCGTTTCCGGGGGAGAACAGCAACGGCGGAGCTTGTTCGGTCGGGGTCGGGATTCTCAGTCGCAATCGGCCACCGTTCGAGCTGGGGATGACTTCGACCAGACTGTCACTGACGCGGATTTCGTGAAGCTCGACCGCGAACCCGGGCGGCATCACGAGAACGTCCGCGGTCGTGGTTCCGGGCGGCAGTTGCGCGGCGAAGGAACCATCTTCCTTCGACATCGCACTGGTCACGAACGACCAGGGAACGTCGCGAGGAAGCGCCACGATCGTCGTTCCCGGAACCGGTCCCACCGGCGCCACCACGCGACCGCGCAGGATGCGCGTCGGGCGCAGGACCAGCTCGATCGGCGGAAGAGGGGTTTCCTCCGCGGATACGCGGATCTCCAGCGACTCACTTTCCTTCAGATAGTCGCGCGCCGTGACGGTGTAGAGCCCCGGCTCGAGCGCACTCAGCGCAAAGCGCCCATCCGCGTCGGACTTGAGTTGCTGGAGAGACGTCCGTGCGGCGTCGTCCGCAACGTCGATCAACGCCTTGGCAACCGGCGTCCCTTTCTCGTCGACGACACGGCCGTCGAGCATTTCGCCCTGCAGGTTCAGCTCGAAGGCGACTTTGCGGTCGACCTCATCGACAGTCACATCGATGCGTTTCGAGCGGTATATGCCTGCATCGGGAGCCGAGATCTCCAGCATCCAGCTCTTGTCGCGCGCCAGCCTCTCGGGGACGTATGTCTTCAGCGAGCCGCGGTCATCGGTCACGACCTTCTGCCGCACGCTCGCGTGGCGACCACCGATGTAGATCGACGCATTCGGCAGCGGTTGCCCTCCTGACGTGATCGTGCCGCTCACTTCGTATGGACTCAGCACGATGGTGGCCTCGACGTCGCGGCCACTGATCTCCAGCGACTCGTGGTGCCACACGTCGCCGTCCGCCGTCGTCACTTCGACGGCGTATTCGCCGGCCGGAAGCGCGCGGCGGCTCCACTCGCCCAAGTCCGACGCGCGTTCCTGCGCAACGATCTCCTCCCGTCCTCGTCCACTCCTGCCGAAGAGCGTCACGATCCAGGGTGTGCCCCACGGATCTCGTGACGGCGAAAGCTGGAGACGGACAGCTCGCGGTCGACTGAGAACGAGCGGCGCCGAGAGCTCCAGTTGCGCGTTCGGAAAAACGCGGACGACCACGGTCGCGGAGCGGGAACCGTCGTCGGCCGAAGCCGTCAGGGCGTACTCGCCGGGCATCACTCCGGTCAGTTGAAACCATCCCGGCGCGGATGCGGTGACGGTGCGCGCCGGTGGCGCCGGCTCGCTGGGACGGGTGCGCACCGGTTGAGCGACGACGCGGACGCGTCGCCATTCGATGTCCTTGCCGCTGATACCGGTGAGCGCTCCGCTGATCGAAGTTCCTTTGCGGAGCGACACCTTACCGAGGTTCGCGTCCGCACGCGATACGCGGACGTTCCACCTGTAGTCGGGGATCCGTTCTTCGGCGTGCACGGCGATATCGAACGTACCTTCCGGCACGACGCACGAGAACGCGCCGGCGTCGTCGACCGGGCACTCCACCATCGCCGACGCCGGCCCCGCGGCCGTCTCTTCGGAGCGATTCAGGCGCAGATGGATGCGGTCCGGATGCGGTGCAGCCACGCGGCCGCGGATGCGTCCCGCGGGAAAGATCTCGATCGACACCTCGCGCGGCGACTGCGGATCGAGGCGCGCGCCAGCGGTCCAGTACGCGTCTCCATCCACCGAGATGGTGCACGGCTCCGTGGACGACACGTGGCGAACACTCGCCGACCGTGGTGTGGCTTTCCACTCGGCCGCGATACTCCCATCGCGGCGCACGCAGCGCAGTGACGTGTCATCCGTACCGGCTCGAAAGCGGGCGTGGATGGTGACCCCTTCGGCAGGAGAAGACAGCGCCGCGATTGCGAAAAGAAGGGCCGCCAGCATTCGCGATCACGGAGTCGTGCGGACTACGTACTCACAGACGCCCACTGTCGAGCATTCCGTGACAGCGCCGGAACGGTCTTGTGCCACTTCTCTGCATCCGCATGCAGCGCTGTTCCTGATCGCAACGCAAACCGCCTTGTTGTATCGGTTGACGCCGCACTCGTAACAGCCCTGATCGTTCCTCGACTCCGCCTTGCATTCCTCGAAATTGCCGCCCATCCCGAAGCACGGCGTGTTCGGATCGATTTCGCCACAAACCGAGGGCACTGGGTCCAACGTCCGAATTCCGGCTGCGGCCGAAAGGGTCAGGACCAACGAGGCACAGATCGCGAGCCAGCGCATAAAGATGACTCCCATGATTTCCGTTTTTATGGTCTGCCGGAGAGAATACCACCGCCATGGCGGGACGTGCAATCGCGCTCCCTACCTCGCCTTCATCCACTCCACGCACGTTTCGAGCGAGGCCCGCATCTCCTGACACGGCAGATGGACCGGGCGGCCGTGGCCCGGCAGGACCCACTCGAACTCGTAATCGAGCAGGCGTTCCATGGAACGGATCTGTTCGGTCCATGAGTACCAGCACGCGCTGCGGAAGGCGTAGAGGTGGCCGCGCGATTCGCTCCAGGCGAGGTGGTCGCCGGTGAAGAGGTATTGGTTGCGATAGAGGAACACGGCGTGGCCGCGCGTATGGCCGGGGGTGGGGATCATCACGATGTCGTCGCCGAGGTCGAGCGCGTCGTTGCCGGAGGGCATGGTCTCGAAGGCGCGGCCGCGCGCGTCATCCGCATGCAGCACGCGTTCGCAGGCGAATCGCGCGTGGAACTTCGCGTGGTCCGCGATGTCGTCCTGGTGCGTCAGGAGCATGCGCCGCACGTGGCCGAGCTGCTTCACGAGCGGCTCGGCGAAGCGCGGCGAGTCGATGAGGATCTGCGAGTCGCGCAGGAAATAGCTGATCGCACCGAAGCTGCTTTCGGACGTGTAGCCGCAGCGATGCACGTCATCCGCGATCAGCTCCGGCAACGCCGTCAAGGCATCGCGCGCGCTCGTCGACGCACCGATCGACGCGGTGGGACACGAGACCAGCGCCTTCTGTGCCGCGAGCAGCTCGGCCGCGGTTTCGGGCTGGTGGTAGACGGCGGACAGGCCGCCGTCATCGTGAAATACCGAAGGCGCGAAGATCCGGCAGGCATCGCAGTCGATGCACGTCGCATCGACGTAAAAGTCGCCGGGAGCGTTGCTGTCGAGCCGGAGCGCGGGCTGGGCCACGCCGGGATCAACCGCCGGCCGGCGTCACGAAAATCCAGACTGCCGTGGCGCTGCAGATCACGCGGATGCGCACGCCCGGCGCGCCTGCGTCAGGTGTTCGATTCCCGGACGAACACCCACGCGCTCCCGGTCTGCTGCGAATAGAACAGCGTCACGGTGACGTCGCGCGGCGCCATCTCGAAGTCGAAGCGATACGGAAAGATCACGTGCATGTCGCCCCTGGCCACGCCTTCGCGAAAGCGGCCGGCGAACGACTGCACGTTCGTGCACGGCGCAACGTCGGTGAAGAAGTTTCGGCCGATGACGCGTTTCGGATCGCGGCCCGTCAGCTTCGACTCGGTCCTGTTGTACGCGAGGATCTTTCCGTCCTTGTCGAGACGGATCGCGCCGAAGGGAAGGGCATCGAGCTCCTGCTCGGACATGCGGTCGATCGTTTCGAGGTCTCGCAGATTTCCATGCGACGCAAAGTAGGCGTCCGTGGATTACTCGCCGGTTACGCCGCAGCGTGCGACGGTGTCGGCGATTTCCTGAAGGCGCACTTTCCTACGCGTCTGCTCGGACGACATCCAGCGGATGGTGCCGAAGATCGGGCGCTCCGGCGCCCACGGGCGATCGTGCTTGCCGAAACACCAGAGGATGCCGGCGTGGGTGTTGGGATCGCGGCCGTCGAGCGCATAGAGATCGTGCATGCGCAGCATCGCCGCATGCGCATCCTCGGGCGTCTCGCTCCACTCGATGATCTTCTTTCCCCACAGCATGCGCAGGTAGTTGTGGATCACGCCGCACGCGACGAGCTGGCGTTGCGCCAGGTTCCAGACGTCGTCGTGCGTTTCCGCACGCTCGAGCTCTTCGTACGTGTAGACCGGCTTGCGGCGATCGCGGCGATGGTTGTCGAGCGTGTTTCTCGCCCACAGCGGCAGCGCGCGGAGCGAAGCGTAGTCGGGATTGTAGAAACAGAGGTTGAACGCCAGCTCGCGGCGGATGATCAGTTGTTCGAGGAACTCGTCCGCGTCATCGCGCTCGAGCACCGCCGCGACGAGCTCGTGGACGCCGAGGTGGCCGAAATGGATCTGCGGCGAGAGGCCGGTGCCTTTCAGGAGATCGGGCGGATTCCAGAGCGGCGGCTGTGCCGCCCTATGCCAGAACTGCTCGAAGAGCTTGAAGGCGCGGTCGCGAAAGAAGCGCGCGGAATACTGCTCCTTCCCCATGGCCCGCATCGGCAGGATGCCGTTGTGATCGACGAGGTGCGTCGCGTGCTCCGGCGTACGCAGCGTCGGGAACTCGTCGGTGACGACGAACCTCGCCTCGCGCAGAATCGCGCGATCGGGCTCGAAGAGATATTCGACGTCCGCTTCTTTCGCGGTGCGTTTCGAAGCGCCGCGCAGAAACGACTCGATGCGCGGCGACAGATGCGGCTCGTCGAGCCACTCCACCATCACCACGCGCCTGCCGAGCGTCTTCGCAAAGTCGAGCGCGAGATTGTTGCGCGCACGGCGCGCGGCGCGTGCGTGATAGAGCACGATGCTGCCACGCGCATTGCCGTCGCGCACCTGCGTCACGCGCAACGCGAAGGGATCGTGGGAGGGCGGCAGCCGCCGCAGAGGAAGGAAGCTACGCAAGCGCGCTCAGTGTCGCACCGCGCGTCTGCGATTCGGCCCCGTGTCAGCCAATCTCCACACTTCGACGCCGCCGCTCGACGGACACGCCGGCGACTCGCTGGCGAACGTGGCGATCACCTCGTCGCGCCGGTCGCCGTCGAGGTCCGCCACGCGCACGGCGTAAGCGGAACAGCCGCTGCGCCACTGCGACGGACCGAGGTCGGCGTCACGCGTGAGCGAGCCGTGTCCGTCGCCGCGGAAACTGAGCAGACGGCCATCCTGCAGCGCCGCCACGACGTCGGTCGCGCCGTCACCGTCGAGGTCTCCCGTCGCCACGGCCGCGACGTCGACACCCGGTTCGGACCAGAGTTGCCGCACGGCGGCGGGAAACGACACGAGCTCGATCGACCCCACGCGCGGGTCGCCCGCGGCGGTGTACGCGATCACGATCTCGTCGCGGCCGTCGCCGTCGAAATCGCCCAGCTCCGCCGCGCGAATGGACGACGGCGTGAGGAGCGTCGTGAGCTCGCGACGCGCGAGCGCGCCGTCGGCGCCGAGGCGGAGGACGCGGCGGTCGTTGGTGTTGTTCGAGGCAGTGACGAGGTCCATGCGGCCGTCGCCGTCGACGTCTCCCGCCGCAATCGAATCACCGAAGACGGCATCCGGCGTCCCGCGCGTCGCTTTCCATCCCGAGGCGAGGTTTTCGTACACCGTGACGCCGAGCTGCACGCCGGAACTGAGCGGACGCGGGCCGTCGCTCAGCGCCGCGACGTCCATCCGTCCGTCGCCGTTCCAGTCCGTCACGGTGAGCGCGCGTGACGAGAACGGCGCGGACTCGCGCGCGGAGGCGGGGAACGTGAAGCCGCTGGACGCCGCGACGAAGGTGCCGTGGCCATCGTTGAGGAGCGCGATCACGCCGCGATAGTGCGAGCCCACGGCGAGATCGGTAGCACCGTTTCCGTCGAAATCGGCCGCGGCGACGGAACCGTAATCGAAGGCCAGCGGCGGGAACTTCACCTCCCGCCAGCGGGTCCACTGCCCCCCTCCGCCATTGAGAAAGACGACAGGCGGACCGGGCTCTTTACGGGGCGAAGTGAAGACCAGATCGGGGCGTTGATCGCCGTTCATGTCCGCGACGGCGAACCCGTGGCGCCACATGCCGGCGCGGGGAAGGCCCGTATCGAAGGGGCCGAACGAGAGGACAGCAGCCAGGAGCAGGATCACCGAAGGCATGTTACGCGGAATGGGAAGGGCTCCGGACGGATTCTAGGTCAAGCCATGTTCGACAATCTGCAGGACAAAATGGACCGGGTCTTCAAGACCCTCCGCGGCGAGGCCACCCTCAACGAGTGGCACATCGACAACGCGCTCAAAGAGATCCGCGTCGCCCTCCTTGAGGCCGACGTGCACTTCAAGACGGTCAAGGAGTTCACGAACCGCGTCCGCGAAAAGGCGGTCGGCGGCGACGTGCTCACCGCGTTCTCGCCCTCGCAGCAGGTCACGAAGATCGTCCGCGACGAGCTGCAGAACCTCCTCGGCGGCAACGAAGTCGGTCTGGCCCTCGTCGGCAGCCCCGCCGTGGTGATGATGGTCGGCCTGCAGGGCTCCGGCAAGACGACCACGTCGGGCAAGCTGGCCATGCACCTCAAGACGCGCGGCCGCCGTCCGCTGCTCGTGCCCGCCGACGTCTACCGTCCCGCCGCCATCGATCAGCTCCGCATCGTGGCGAACAACGTGAAGGTGCCGTTCTTCGAGATCGGCGAGAACCGCAATCCGATCGACATCGCCCGCAAGGCGCTGACCGAGGCGAAGACGCTGCTGTACGACACCGTCATCCTCGATACCGCCGGCCGCCTGCACATCGACGACGAGCTCATGAAGGAGCTCCAGACGATCAAGGACGACTCCCGCCCCTCGGAGATCCTGTTCGTCGCCGACGCGATGACGGGTCAGGACGCGGTGAAGTCGGCCAAGGAGTTCGACGATCGCCTCGGCGTGACCGGCATTGTCCTAACCAAGCTCGACGGCGACGCGCGCGGCGGTGCCGCGCTCTCGATCAAGTCGGTCGTCAACCGTCCGATCAAGTTCGTCGGCGTCGGTGAAAAGTACGCGGACCTCGACGTCTTCTATCCGGACCGCATGGCCTCCCGCATCCTCGGCATGGGCGACGTGCTCTCGCTCATCGAGAAGGTCGAAGCCGAGGTCGACAAGAAGGAAGCGGCGCGGCTGGCGGAGAAGGTCGCCAAGGACAAGTTCACGCTCGAGGATCTGCGCTCGCAGCTCCAGCAGGTCAAGAAGATGGGCCCGCTGTCGTCGCTCGTGAACATGCTCCCCGGCGCGGGGAAGATCAGCGAAGAGGACATCGACGAGAAGGCCATCGTGCGCATGCAGGCCATCCTCGACTCGATGACGATCAAGGAGCGCGAGTTCCCGCAGATCATCAACGGCCACCGGAAGAAGCGCATCGCCAAAGGCTCCGGCACCTCGGTGCAGGAGATCAATCGCCTGCTCAAGCAGTACCTGCAGATGAAGAAGATGATGAAGACGTTCTCCAAGGGATTCGGGGCGCGCAAGTTCGGGAAGATGATGAAGGGCCTGCCGCCGGAGTTCATGCAGTGAGACAAGGGCCGAGGGCTGAGGTCCTCGGCGGAATTCTGCTTCCGGCATTGATGTTCCGTCCGCCGCTCCGGTAGGATTACCGGCCCACGTTTCCCTCGGCCTCCGGCTTTCCGCCCTCGGCCCTCAAATTCAAGGAGTTACTCAGAATGCTGAAGATTCGTTTGCGCCGTCAGGGAGCGACCCACGCCCCGTTCTACCGTGTTGTCGTTTCCGACTCGCTGAAGACCCCGTCGGCCTCGACCGTCGAGCAGATCGGCCACTACGACCCGAAGAAGAACCCGGCGGACGTCCGCATCGACCGCGCGCGCGTCGACTACTGGGTGAGCAAGGGCGCACAGCTCTCGCCGACCGTGAAGTCGCTGCTCAAGAAGCTTCCGAAGGAGTGACGCCAAAGGCGTCATCCTGAGGCGCGAAGACGCCGAAGGATCTCAGGCTGCGTAGTAGTCCGAGATGCTTCGCGGCGCTCAGAATGACGGAGATGCCCATGCGCGAGCTCATCGAGTTCCTCGCCAAGTCGCTCGTCGACAATCCCGACGAGGTGAAGACGCGCACCTACGAGCGCGACTCGGGGACCGTCGTCGAGCTCGAAGTCGCGCCCGCGGACCTCGGCAAGGTGATCGGCCGCCAGGGCCGCACCGCGCGGGCCATTCGTACCCTCCTCACGGCGGCCGGTCAGAAGACGCGCCGCCGCTACTCGCTCGACATCGTGGATTAGATGACCGACCGCATTGCCGTCGGCGTGATCCGTAAGCCGCACGGCGTGCGCGGCGAAGCGAGCATCGAGCCGTGGACCGAGTCCCTCGACCGCTTCGACGACCTCGACGTGGTCACGCTCGTTGCTCCCGATGACGCGAAGACGCGCGAGACGAAGGTCGAGAGCGTGCGCATTCACGCCGGCCGCGCACTCATGAAGTTCGAAGGCATCGAGACGCCGGAAGAAGTCCAGACGCTGCGCGGCTGGTCCGTCGAGATCCCGGAGACCGAGGCGCGCGAGCTCGAAGACGACGAGTACTTTCTGCACGACCTCGTCGGCCTCACGCTCGTCGACGCCGAGGGCAAAGAACGCGGCGTCGTCACGGATGCATACGAGGGCGGCGGCGGAATCCTGCTCCGCGTGAAGCGTCCGGACGGGAAAGCGTTCGAGCTGCCGTTCGCCGCGGAGCTCTGCACGGAAATCGATCTCGAGGCGAAGCGGATGATCGTCGCACTGCCCGAAGGGATCGACGATCTCGATGCCATTGCGGATTGATTTCGTCACGATCTTCCCGAACATGTTCGCGCCGCTGATCGCGGAAGGCGTGATCGCGCGCGGCATCAAAAGCGGTTTGCTCGACATCCGTGTCCACGACCTGCGCGACTTCACCACCGACAAACACCGCTCCACCGACGATGAGGCCTACGGCGGCGGACCGGGGATGGTGATGCTGGCGGAGCCGGTGTTGCGGTGTGTGGAGAGCATCAGGGCCGAGGGCCAAGGGCCGAGGGCCGAGGGAGGAGCACCGGAAGCCGAGGCAGAAGCCGGCGGCGCGGGGGCCCTCGGCCCTCGGCCCTCGGCCCTCGGCCCTCAGCCTCACATCGTCATGACCTCCCCCCAGGGCCGCCGCTTCGATCAGCGCGTCGCGCTCGAGCTCGTGGGAAAGCAGCACGTGGTTTTCCTCTGCGGACGTTACGAAGGCTTCGACCACCGCGTGCACGAAGAGCTGCAGCCGGACGAGATCTCCATCGGCGACTTTGTCGTCTCCGGTGGCGAGCTGCCGGCGATGCTGATGGCGGACGCGATGGGGCGGCTCGTGCCGGGGGTGGTCGGCAACAGCGGGTCCGTCGAGGAAGACTCGTTCTTTCGCGGCCTGCTCGACTACCCCCACTACACCCGCCCGGTGGAGCTGCGGGGAAGACGCATTCCGGAGATCCTCCTCTCCGGACATCACGAGAACATCCGCAAGTGGCGGAAAGAACAGGCCTTGCGCGCGACGCTGGAAAAGCGGCCGGACCTGCTCGACAGCGCCGAGCTCGACGCCGAGGCGCGGGAAATACTGCGCAGGCTCGCCAAGTTCTAGGGCGGGCTGCGCACCGCCCCCGTTCTGGTTCCTGGTTGCTGGTGACCCGCAGCGGGCCTCGCCAGGCACAGCCGCACGAGTCACTAGCAACGAGCAACCAGCAACGTTATACTGCAACGCTTTTTCAATCTACGGAGTACATAGTCATGCCAGACATCATGAAACTCGTCGAGTCGCAGGCGATCAACCGGACGGACATCCCGTCGTTCGGCCCTGGCGACACGATCAAAGTCCACGTCAAGGTCAAGGAAGGCGACAAAGAGCGCATCCAGATCTTCCAGGGCGTCGTCATCTCCCGCCGCGGTGGCGGTACACGTCAGATGTTCACGGTCCGCAAGGTGTCCGGTGGGATCGGTGTCGAGCGTATGTTCCCGCTCTACTCTCCGACGATCGACAAGATCGAGGTGGAACGTCATGGCCGGGTCCGTCGCGCAAAGCTCTACTACCTCCGGGATCTCCGCGGCAAAGCGGCCCGCATCGAAGAAAAGCGCTCGCGCTAAAAAGCGCACGCCCGACGAACGACTCCACGAGTCCCTCTTCGCGGAGCTGGCGCGCGTCGCTGAGATGTCAGCGGTCGAGCGCAGGCTCCGCGATTTTGGTTTCCGGTGTGTCGCGGGAACCGATGAGGTCGGCCGCGGCTGCCTCGCCGGTCCTGTCGTCGCCGCTGCAGTCGTGCTCGATTGCGAGCCGACCCTGTTCGGCGTCAACGACTCCAAGCTCGTCGACGCCGAAGACCGCGTCGCCGTCCTGAACCTCATTCTCCGCTGCGCGCGCTCGGTCTCGATCGGCGTCGTCGAATCGTCCACGATCGACCGCATCAACATCCTGCGCGCGAGCAAACTGGCCATGCAGCACGCCGTCGAGGACCTCCCCGTGCGTCCCGACGTCCTGCTGCTGGATGCCGTTTTGCTCGAGCAACTGGAGATGCCGCAGATCCCGCTGATCGCCGGCGACCGCCGCAGCATTTCGATCGCCGCGGCCTCGATCGTCGCGAAGGTCTATCGCGATCTGCTGATGGAGTCGTATCATGAGCTTTACCCCGTCTACGATTTCAGACACAACCGGGGGTACGCAACCGAGGGGCACCAGGCCGCGTTGAAGCTCTACGGCCCGAGCCCGATTCACCGCAAATCGTTCGAAGGGGTGGAGGAGCCGAGGCTGCTGTTCGGCGTCAGCGAGGAAGATGGCGGTTCAACGCGATAAAGTCATCGCCAGCGCGGAAAAGCTGGTCGCCAAAGGCAAAATCGAGCCGGCGATCAAGGAGTACGAGCGGCTCCTCGAGGACAACCCGAACGACGTCAACACGCTCAATCGGATCGGCGACCTCTGGGTCCGCATCAACCGCAACGACGAAGCCGTCAAGGTCTTCTCGAAGATCGCGAGCCACTACTCGAAGGATGGCTTCTTCCTCAAAGCCATCGCGATCTACAAGAAGATCAACAAGCTCGATCCCTCGCAGCTCGACATCTACGCCAAGCTCGCCGACCTCTACGCCAAGCAGGGGCTGGCGATGGAAGCGAAGAGCCAGTACCAGGTCCTCGCCGACTACTACCTCAAGCACGGCGATCCCGGAAACGCGCTCGCCATCTACCGCAAGATCTCCGAGCTCGACCCGCAATCGATCAACGTCCACGTCAAGCTCGCCGACCTCTACTCGCAGAACAACCAGACCGCCGACGCGCTCAAGGAGTACGACCGCGTCGGACGCATGCTGCTCAAGCGCGGCATGCTCGACGAGGCGCAGCAGGTCTTCCGCAAGGCGCTGAAGATCGATCCGCGCAACACGGAGCTCGTCGACTCGCTCGTCACGGCGCTGCTCGAGGCGAAGGACTTCACCAACGCGCAGCAGATCGTCGACACGGCGCTGGAGACGAATCGCGATCATCCTCGCCTCCTGGCGATGATGGGCAAGATCCAGCTCGGCCGCGGCGATACGGCGGCCGCACGCGCAACGCTCGAAAAGGCGATCGACGCCGACCCGAACGAAGCCTCGGTTCGCGACGCGCTCGCCGAGCTGTATCTCAAGCAGAACGACGCCGACCGTGCGCTGGAGATGATCGGCCCGCTCGCCGAAAAGGCGCTGTCGCGCGGCGAGCGCGGCACGGCCATCGAAATGCTCAACCGTGTGCTGCGCGTCGACTCGGGCCACACGCCGACGCTCGAGCGTCTCGTCGCGGTGTATACGCGGCTCAACGAAGAGACGAACATCCTCGCGTCGATGAACAGCCTCGCCGAGGCGCACATCGCGAAGATGCGGTTCGAGGACGCTTCCAAAGTCCTCGAGAAACTGATCCAGCGCGAGCCGCAGAACGCGCAGCACCGCACGAAACTGCAGTTCGTGAAATCGCAGATGGGCGGCATCGACACGATGCCGGCCGCTCGAAAACCGGTCCCGTCGCTGGAGATCGAGGAGCCGGCGCCGACGTTCGACCTGTCGGCGGATTCTTCGGAGTCGTCGTTCTCGTTCGATCTCGATGCCTCGCCGTCGTTCGACCTCGATCTCTCGGTCGACACTCCGGCGCCTGCACCGGCGCGAGTCGCTCCGCCTCCGCCCTCGCATCTCGTGTCCGCGGTCGAGCAGGCGGCCGACGATCTCGGCGACGAGTCCGGTGACGATCTCGACTTCATCACCGAGCACCTCACGGAAGCGGAGGTGTTCGCGAAATACGGCCTCGCCGAGAAGGCGGCCGAGCATCTGCGCGCCGTCCTCGATCGCTCGCCGAAGAATCTGACGGCGCACGAGCGGCTGTTCCGCATCCTCCTCGAGGAGGGGGAGAACGACGCCGCGCGCGCTGCCGCGCACGCATACGTCAACGTGCTGCAGGAGCGCGCCGACACGGTCACGATCGGCGCGGTCAAGAACGAGTTCCTCTCGCGCGGCATCAACTTCGACGCCGCGCCCGCGCCCGCCCCCGTCATCGAGCCCGAGCTCTCCCTCGGCGATCTCGCCGACGTCGAAGAGATCAGCTTCGACCTCGACGCGCCCGCGCCGGAGATCGAGTTCGATCTGGAGGCGCCGCCGGAGGAGATCGAGGAGCTCACGCTCGCGCCAGAACCGGAGCCCCCGCCGTTGCCGGAACCGGAGCTCGAGCTCGCGCCGGCCGCCGAGGAGCTGTCCTTCACCGGCGAGGAGTTCCCGCCGCTCGAGGAGCTTCCTCCGGTCGAAGAGCTGCCCGCCGTCGAGGAGGCGTTCGAGCTGCCCGCGGCGGAAGAGCTGCCGGTCACCGACGAATTCACGCTTCCGGAAGAGCTGCCGGTCACCGACGAATTCATGCTTCCGGAAGAGCTGCCGACGCAGGATTTCATGCTGCCGCAGTTGGAGCCGGAGCCCGCACCTCTCCCGGAGCCCGAACCGGAGCCGCTCCTCGCGTTCGAGCCCGCGTCGGAGCCGGAGCCGATCGCGGCAGCCGACACCTCCGAGCCGTTCTTCGGCGTCGAAGGATTCGAGGACGTCCTCGAGGATCTGCCGCTCGAAGAGCTGGGCGAGATCGATTTCTACATCGAACAGGAGCTGTTCGACGAAGCGCGCCGCAAAGTCGAAACGCTGGGCGCGCGCTTCCCCGGCAACGCCGATCTCGAAACGCGCCGCGCGCGCATCGAGTCCGCTGCTGCCGCGGCGGCGGCCGCCGCTCCGCGTCCGCCCGTGCTCTCCCGCGACGAGATCGAGACCGAGCTCCTCTCCGCGATCCCGGACGACGAGGACGACTTCGCGATTCCGATGACTGCCGCTGCGCCGGAACCTGCAGCATCCGCGGCGCCGGAACCGGTGATCAGCGCGTCGCTCGTGCAGGAGGAGAACCTCTTCGCCGACGAGGACGACTTCTTCGACCTTGCCGCGGAGCTCGAATCCGAGCTCGCCGACGACGACGAGCCGATTGCGCTCTCCGAGGAGGAGCAGTCGCTCGAAGAGATCTTCAAGGAGTTCAAGAAAGGCGTCGAACAGCAGCTCGACTCCGAGGATTACGACACGCACTACAACCTCGGCATCGCCTACAAGGAGATGGGGCTGATCGACGAGGCCATCGGCGAGTTCCAGCTCGCGTCGAAAGACCCGAAGCGCGCCGTCGAATGCGCGTCGATGCTCGGCCTCTGCTTCCTCGAAAAAGGCATGCCCCAGCTCGCGATCAAGTGGTATCGGAAAGGGCTGGAGATGCCGGAGATCACCGAAGAGGAGCACATCGGCCTCCTCTACGACCTCGCCAGCGCGTACCAGGAAGTCGGTGACACCGAACAGGCCCAGAAGGCGTTCATGGAAGTCTACGGCATGAACTCCAACTACCGGGACATCGTCTCGCGCATCAAGCAACTGGAAGATTCGCGACGTTAGTCGAGAGTGTTGCTGGTTGCTGGTTGCTGGTTGCTCGGGACGCCTCGCCCTGCACGGAAAGCCACGAGTAACCAGCAACTAGTAACCAGCAACCAACAGTCCGGTGCGTACCAGCAACTATCCACCAGCAACCATCAACGTACTCCGGAACCTTTTCGCTCACCATGCGTTCATCCCATGAATGCACGCAGACGACGCACTGATGCAGCGGGTACGCGAGGGCGACGACGACGCCTTCGGCGAGATCGTCGATCGCTACAAGGACTCGCTGGTCAACTACCTCACGCACCTCGTCCGGTCCCGGGATCGTGCCGAGGAGATCGCGCAGGACGCGTTCGTCCGTCTGTATCGCAACGCTGACAAATACCGCGAGCAGGAACGGCTCGGGCCGTATCTCTTCCGCATCGCGACGAACCTCGTGGTCACCGAGGTGCGGCGCGAAAAGCGGTGGACCCTGCTCCTTCCGCGCCTTCACGCGAGCACGCACCAGAACGAGCCCGCGCCCGACACGTCGCTCCTCACGAACGAGATCCAGCGCCAGGTACACGCCGCACTCGAGAAGCTCCCTCTCAAGTACCGCGCGCCGCTGGTGCTGTTCGAGATCGAGGAATGGTCGTACGACGAAATCGCCAAAGCGATGGAAGTCGCCGTCGGCACCGTGAAGTCGCGCATCTCACGCGCCAGGGAGCTGCTACGGCGGCACCTGGCTCCCTGGTGGATCGGAGGAAACGCTCATGAACGACACACAGCTCCGCGGCTCGATGCAGGGTCTGCCCCGCACGAGCGCATCGCCCGGCTTCACCTCTGAGGTGATGCGCCGCGTGCGCCGGGAGAAGGCCACGCCGCACGTGCCTTTCGTCTGGCGGATGGCTGCCGCGTTCGCGATGGCCGCATGCCTCGTGGCGATCGTGCACGTCGCCGTCATGCATCACGCGCAGCGGCAGCAGGTCGAAGCCCTGCGCGCCGAACAGCAGCGACTCGAAGCGGACCTCGAGGCCGTGAAGAAGATCGCTGACGAAGCGGAGCCCGTGCTCGTCCTCGAGAACGATCGCGGCACGCGCGTGATCATGGACCTCGACTCCGCCATCCAGCCCGCTTCTCTCAGAAACTACGACTAAGGAAAACCACCATGAAAACGAAACTCATCGCACTCGCCCTCGTCGTCGTCGCGACGCCGCTGTTCGCTCAAACGCCTCCCACGCGCCGCACGGTCGTCATCCGCGACGGCAAGGTGATCAGCGGCGATCCCACCGCCGTCGAGTTCTTCGACGTCATCGGCGGCAGGCGCGCCTACCTCGGCGTGACGCTCATCGACCTCACCGACGAACTGCGCGACCATTACGGCACGCCGAAGAACGCGGGCGTGCTCGTGAGCGGCGTCGAGAACGGCAGCCCGGCCGACAAGGCAGGCGTGAAGGCCGGCGACATCATCGTCGCGATCGACGGCGACGAGGTCGATTCGTCCGTCGGTCTGCGCAAGGCGCTCCGGGACAAGAAGGATGGCGACAGCGTGCGCATCGAAGCGCTGCGCGGCCGCTCGCGCCAGACCTTCGTCGCCAGCGTCGTCCAGAAGGAAGGGGCGCGCATCCCCGGCGTCCCCGCCATCGACGGCCTGCGCGATCGTCTCAACAGCCCCGAGTGGCGCGCACGTCTCGAGACCCTCGGCGACTGCGGCGCACTGCAGACGCGCATCAAGGATCTCGAAACGCGGCTGAAAGAGCTCGAAAAGAAGTTGCAGAAGTAGCACGTACACACAGCAGCACACTTCAAGGGCGGTCATTCACGACCGCCCTTTTCGTATACTTGTCTTCGTGAATCGCACGATCGAATCGGCACTGCGTTTCGTCAACCTCACGTCGGCCGGGCTGCTGGCCGGCTCGCTCGGCTTCGGCGAGGCCGCGCTCGTCCCCGGCTGGACCGACGAGCTGCCGGTGCGCGACGGGCGCTCCCCCGCGGCCGCGAAAATCGCACGCTGGTTCGACGCCATCGGCCCGGTGGCCCTCGGCACGGCCGTGACGCTCGCCATCGCAGCGCCGCGCGGCGACTCGCCGGCGCGACGGATCCTCGACGCCACTTCCGCGATCGGTCTCGCGGGCGTGCTCGCGGCAACGGTCATGGTCACCGTGCCGATCAACAAAGAGCTCGAGACGCAGCCCGCGACCGATTATCCGAGCGACCGCTCGCAGTCGCTCGTGAAGAACTGGGGACGCGCGCACGCCGTCCGCACGACCCTCGGCATCGGCGCCTTCGTGTGCGCCGTCGCGGCGTCGAATCTTCAGCGCGGCGCGAAGTGATCCCAGCCGCCCGGCGCGAGCGGCTGTCCGTCGAGCGTCACGGTGCGCTCACCCGTGATTCTTCCGATGGCGTAGACCGGCCTTCCGAGTGCGCTGCTCAGCTCCGCTTCGCGCATCGATGACGTGAAGAGGAGCGCGTACTCCTCACCGCCGTGCAGCACCGCGTTCCGCACGTCGAGCTTCAGACCGCGGGCGTGCGCCTGCAGATCCGGAAAGACGGGGATGCGTTCTTTCTCGATTGCAGCGCCACACTGCGAAGCCTCGCAAAGGTGATGCAGATCGGTGCTCAAGCCATCGGAGACGTCGATGCACGCGGTGACTTTGTCCAGCTTCGCCAGCGCCATTCCCAACGCGGTCTCGGGCTCGGGATCGACCTGCCGCCGCACCGCGGACTTGATGAACTCCTTTTCCGCGTAGCTGCTGCCTTCGGCGTTCAGCAACTGCAATCCCGCCGCGGCCCCGCCGACGGGACGCGAGAGATAGACGCGATCGCCTTTCTTCGCACCGCCGCGGAGCAGTGGCCTGCTCACGATCCTGCCGATCGCGGTCACGGAGATCGTGAGCTTCTCCGCACGCGAAAAATCGCCGCCGACGATCTCGATGCCGTACTGCTTCGCTGCTTCCGCGTACGCGGTGAGCATCTCGTCGACGTTCTCTTTCGCCCATTCGGGCAGCGCGAGCGAGAGGAGTGCGTACGCGGGTGCGGCGCCCATCGCGGCAATGTCCGACAGATTCACCGCCAGGCTCTTGCGCGCGATCAGGCGCAGCGGAATCGCACGCGTGAAATCGACGTCCTCGACGAGCATGTCGCTCGTCATCACCTGATCGCCGACCACCGCCGCGTCGTCGCCGATGCGCGACGAGAAGAGCTCGCGCACGCGCGCGACGAGCTGCGCTTCGTTCACCTGCGACGCCTCGGCAGCCACGTGTCGACCGGCACGATCGGCGCGAGCGGACGCTCGAACGTCTCGCCTTCGTACGTCACCATCTCGAGGAAGAGTCCCGAGGGCGGCGCGGTCGGCTGCCAGGCATCGCCTTTCGCACCGAAGCGCGAGGTGATGTCCACTTCCGTACCGCGTCCGATCTCGACGAGGAAAGAAGTCAACTTGCGGACCATCTTCCACAGAAAGTGCGACGCACCGATGCGGAAGAGAATCAGATCGCCCGCGCGTACGAGCTCGCAGCGCTCGACGACCACGAGGCGCGATTCGTCTTCGCGCAGACGTTTGTCCGTGAAGGCGCTGAAATCGTGACGCCCGACGATCGCACTCGCGGCCTGCTGCATGGCTTCGAAGTCGAGACGATCCTTGATCCACCACACGAACGGCTTCGCGAATGCGGTGCGGCGTGTGGAGATCTGGTAGAGGTAACCGCGCGAGGTCGCGTCGTGGCGCGCGTGAAAATTGTCGCGGGCGCGGACCGCGTCGATGATGGCGATATCGTGCGGCAGGAGGTCGTTCATCTTGCGCGCGAGGAGCATCGGATCCGTGGCTTTGCGCGTGCGCAGATGCGCGACCTGCGCGATCGCGTGCACGCCCGCATCCGTGCGGCCGGCGCCTCCGATTTCAACGTCGCCGAGGACGTCTCGCGCGGCGCGCTGCAGATGACCCTGGACCGTCTTCTGCGTGTTACCCTGCGCCTGCCAGCCGGAATAGCGAGTGCCTTCGTACTCGATCGTCAGCTTATAAGTCGGCATGGTGAAGTTGACGCCGCGCGAAGACACGGCATCTCGGGTGCCACACTCGTGAACGAAGCATTCTCGCGGCAGGTTGAGCCGGAGATCCCGCGTCTACGCGCGGGATGACTGCAGGAAAGTCGGCATGCGCCCACGTTCGTATCAAGTGTTAGGTGATCTCTTCGTCGTCGTCTGGGACGACGATCACGAATCATACTACCCGCTCGAAGCGCTGCGCCGGGCGTGCCCGTGCGCTGTCTGCTCCGGCGAGCCCGACCTCTTCGGCCGCATGTACGGCGGCGCCCCGCAGCGCTACGGCCCTCAGTCGTTCCAACTGACCTCCGTCGAGCCGATCGGCAACTACGCTCTCCAGCCGAATTGGGCCGACGGCCATACGTACGGCATCTGGACCTTCGAACGCCTGCGCGAATTCGAGGACGGCGGCTTTCACCACCGCCCCTGAGACTCATTCTTCGCCCGCGCAACGCGGACAGACGATCGCCTCCGCGACGATCTCCCGTCCCCGTCCTCCGGCATCATCGCGACGCTCGCGCTTCTTGTCGTGCGGATTCGGCTGCACTTTTCGCGTCGATCCATGCTCCTCAGCTCCTCACCCGCGCTTGCTGAGGACGCGGTGGCGCAACGACGATGAATGCGATTGCAGACGATGTGGGGGCGGTGCGCGAGTGGCGGCGATGTGTGCCGGTCAGTACCGAGGAGACCGGGCCTCCGATGGAGTGGGGCACGGTACTTGATCGAACGAGGAACACCGAGGTAGCCTCGGTTGCGTGCGGTCGGACCGTTTCGAGTGGGATGACACCAAGGCACAGATCAACTACGACAAACACCGTGTGTCCTTCGAGAAGGCGATCGGCGTTTTCGACGATCCACTCGCGCGCACCTTTCCCGATCACGATCACTCGTTCGGCGAAGAGCGCGAGATCACGTTCGGCACGACCTTCTTCGGCGAGCTGCTCGTCGTCGGACATACCGTCCGCGACGACCGGATTCGCATCTTCAGCGCACGGCACGCGACCAAAGCCGAAAAACGCAAATTCATGAGCGACAAGTTTGATCTCATCCGCGACAAAGGAATGGACGACGACCTGCGGCCCGAGTACGACCTCGACTTCACGAAGGGTGAAGTCGGCAAGTACTACCAGGATCGCGGACGGCTGGTGGTGCGCGTCAGCCTCGATCCCGACGTCGCGCGTCACTTCTCGACGACTGACGCGGTGAACGAGGCACTGCGCCAACTCATCGCCGAAGGGCGAGCGCCCGAGCCGCGGAACGAGTGAGCGTCACGGCACGACCAGCGTGCCGTCTTTCCCTTCCAGCGCCTCGCGAAGCACTTCCACGTCGGTGATCAGCACCTGCTTTTTCGCGGTACGCACGAACTGCATCGCGCTCTCCATCTTCGGGCCCATGGAGCCCGCGGGGAACTGGCCGTCGGCCATGTGTTTTTCGGCTTCGGCGATGGTGAGGCGGTCGAGGTAGCGCTGCGTGGGCTTGCCGAAGTCGATCGCGACTTTGGGGACGCCGGTCAGGATGATGAACAGGTCGGCGTTCAAATCGGAGGCGAGCTTGGCGGAGGAAAAGTCCTTGTCGATGACGGCTTCGATGCCGCGCCACTGACCGTCGCGCCCCTTCACCACGGGGATGCCACCGCCACCGGCGGCGATCACGACGGCCGCGGTATTCGCGATCTGCGCGATCGTCTGCAGGTTGAGAATGCGCAGCGGACGCGGTGACGGCACGACGTGCCTCCATCCGCGTCCCGCGTCTTCGCGCATGGTCCAGCCGTTGTCGCGCTCGAGCGCCTCCGCGCGATAGCGCGTGAAAAACGGCCCGATCGGTTTCGTCGGACGTTTGAACGCGGGATCGTTCACGTCGACTTCGACCTCGGTCAGAATCGTCGCCACCTCGCCCCCGACCCCTATCGCTTCGAGCCGATTGCGAAGGGCCTGCTGCAGCATGAAGCCGATCGAGCCTTCCGTCTGCGCGACGCAGACGTCGAGCGATTGCGGCGGGATCTTCGTCGACGCCTCTTCGTTCTGGATGAGGATGTTGCCGACCTGCGGTCCGTTGCCGTGCACGACGATCAGCTTGTAGCCGTGGCGCACGATTTCCGCGAGCCATCGCGCCGCCTGTTTCGCGCGCGCGATCTGCTCTTCCTGCGTGCCGCGATCCTCGGGACGAAGTAAGGCATTGCCGCCGAATGCGACGACGGCGAGTTTCCGGTCAGACAATCAGAGATCCTCTCGCTCCAGCGGCATGGTCATGCAACGCGGACCGCCGCGCGCACGCGAGAGCTCGTTGCCGGCAATCTGCAGCGCGTATTTCTTGTCGGTCCACGTCTCGAGCTCCGTGCGGCCGAGGAGGAGGTCGTCTTCGTAGACGATGTGATAGCCCTGCTTGTGCAGCGCCTCCGCCGTGCGCACGTTGCGCTCGTACAGCAGGATGATTCCGGGCGCGAGCGCGAACGCATTCGCGCCGTCGGTCCACTGCTCGCGCTGCTGGTCGACCGCGCTCTGGCCGCCGCAGTAGATCGGCTCGAGGTCGATGCCTTTCTTCTTGAGCGCGCCGAGGAGCGACTTCTGCTCGGTCATGGCGAGGCCGCGTTTCTTGGTGAGATCGACCATCGTGACCTTCGCGGCCTGACTGCCGCTCGGCAGGATCACCGGCGGGTAGATCAGACACTCGTGGCGGTTGATGATCGTGAAGATCGTGTCGAGATGCATGAACGAGCGTGCACGCGGGATGTCGACGATGATCACCGTCTCCACGCCGGCGTTCGCGTTCTTGAGCGAGCGCATGAGCGCGTCGACGCCCGCTTTGTTGGTGCGCTCGGTGATGCCGACCAGCAGCAGATCGCGCCGCGGCACGATGACGTCGCCGCCTTCGAGCGTCGGCACGCTGCGCGGCATCGGACGTTCCGGCTCGCTCTCCATGAAGTCGACCCAGAAGCCCGCGTCGCGGAAGCGCGGGTGATATTCGAAGACGTACTTCGAGATGAGCGACTCGCGCCGCCGCGCCAGCGTGGCCATCGACGAGACGACGACGCGATCGCCGAGGACGATCTGCGGGTCACGGGTGAAAAAGAGATTCGGGATCGGGTAGAGATCGAACTGCGGCAGCTCGCCGGACACCGTCTCGCGCGCAATGCCGGCGATCAGCACTTCGGCGAGGGCGCCCGCGGGCTCGGCGAGCAGCTTGTTCACGAGCCTGCGGCTGAGGCGATTGCGTTTGCCGAGATCGCGGACGATCTCCTCGCGCGCGTCCTCGTCCTCGAAGATCTCCTCGAGCAGATCCTGGAGGTCGAGGACCTCGTCGGCGACGAAGCGGATGAGCTGCTGGAACCGGCGATGCTCCTCGCGCGCGACCTGTCCGTAGAGGATGTCGTCGAACAGGAGCTGCGCCATCATCGGCGGGACCATGAGGTCGATTTCCCGGCCGGGTAAGTGGACCAGCACGCTCTTGAGCCTGCCGATCTCACTGGTCACGTTTAATCGCATGCGGGCGCGATTCTACTCACGAGGCGGAAAACCTCGTAAGATTCCGGCGGGTTCCATGCGCACGGCCATCGTTGTGCTGTCTTTCATTCTTGCGTCCGGCGTGCAGGCGGCGTCTCCGCGCATCACCTTCGAGCGCGCCCTCCCGGCGCCTCACGACCTCGGCGGAGCACGCGACGTCGCCATCGCGCACGCGATCGGGGACGACGCACGAATCGAGCCGTTCCTCGATCAGTTCATCGCCCACGCCAACCGCGGCGGACACGACCTGCAACTGCGCGACGCACGCTTCACCACCGGTCCCGCGGATGCCTTCCTCGACGTCAAGACGTTCAAGTGCGAGTCGATCGTGCGCGAGGGGGAAGGGAGCGCGCGCGATACGGACGGCAATCGCGTGAAACGCAAGCTGCTTTCGGTCGAGGCCGTCTGCGTAGCGCGCGTCGAGGTCCTGAACCGCTTCCTCAAGCCGCGATCGACGTACGTCGCGCGGGGCGAGGGACGGTCGCCGCGCGTGGAGACGATCACGGACGAGGAGCGCCATCACGCGCTGAACGATGCGGCGCGGTACGCGGCTATCGACGCGGCGGAGCGCATCACGCCGCGGCGCGTGCGCGAGATCATCGCGCTCGACGACAAGGCGCCGGCGTTCGACGAAGGTTTCGCCATGATCGAGGCGGACCAGCTCGGCAGGGCGCGGCAGATCTGGGAAGCCGCGATGCGCAAAGAGCCGCGCTCGGCACCGCTGCGGTTCAATCTGGCGGCGCTCTGCGAAGCGCTGGGGGATCGTCGCGCGGCCGAACAGCACTACAGCGCCGCCAGCGCGCTGGCGCCGGCGGAGCCGCGTTACGCGAGCGAGTTGAAGCTCTTCTCACGACGCGGTCCGCGCCCGAAATGAAAAGGCCGCCGCGATTCTTCACCGCGGCGGCCCGAGTTCAGTCAATGCGATCGATGCTTACGGCGTGCACGGCATCGGGTTCGTGAACGATTCCGTGATCGTGGCGGTGCCGTCGCTGTTCGCCACGCCCTTCGCGCCCTGGCCGACGCCGAACTTCGCGAACGCCGTCCACACCATGCACTGGCGGGACGTACCGGCGGTCGCCTGCAGCACGCCGTCGCGCATCTGCTCGTACGTCGGTCGCGCCGGCGTGTAGTTCATGCCGCTCACCAGGTCCTTGAGCAGTTGATCCTGCGCCGCGGTGAGGCCCATGGCGGCCTCGTACTGCTTGAAGAGGTTCCAGCCGATCGCGCCGTAGACTTCGCCGTCGTAGTGGACACCGTTGGTGCCGTTGACGTGGCCGTACGAGCGCGGGAACGTGCCGTAACGCGACGAGCGGATGCCGTTGCTGCTGCGGTCCGAGTATTCGCCGACCGCGTCGTCGTTGTTGATGATGATCGCGAGCACGTCCGCCATCCCCTCACCGATGGCGCCGGCGAGCGGACCGCTCATCGTTCCGATCATGCGCCACGTCAGGCCGTGGCCGTACTCGTGATGGACGATGTCGGAGTCGAGATCGCCGTCGCGGAAGAGCGGGTCGATGCGCAGGATGCCGGTGGTGCCGGCCCGCGTCTTGATGGCGACGCCGTTCGTGTAGCCGACGAATGCCGACGGAATCGTGATCGTCGTGTCCGTGCCGGTCATGCCGGAGATGGCGTCACCGCCGGTGGTGTGATTGGCGATGATCACTCCGCGCGCACCCGCGGTCTGCGCGTTCTTCACCTTGACGGCGAAGTCGCACGTGCCGCGATCGATCACGGCGAGCTTGCCGGTGAAGGTGCCGGCGGCGAACGCAACGCAGCCTTCCGCGTTCGCAAGCGGTGCGGGGGTGATGGGACCGCTCACGCCGGTGGTCGTCAGCGCCGGACCAAAGTCGGCGGTGCCGAGCGGGTTGTAGCTCGTCGAGCCGACTGCCAGCTCGGCGTGTTTCCAGAGGTACATCTGCATGCGCGGGTTCATCCCGTCGCGCGGCGTGGAAAAGTTCGCGTTGTTGTAGCCGCTGCCGTCGTGCGCCTCGGCGTCGACCGAGTCCGAACCGGAGCCGCCACGGCTGAAGTTGTTCTCCTGGAAGTTCGCCTCGCTCTCCACGAAGCCGGCCTTGTAGAGGAGATCGTGCGTGACGTTGTTGAGGTAGAACAGGTTCTGTACCGCCACGGCGCGATTGGTCGTGGTGCTCGCCAGCGAGGTCGGGCTGAAGACGCTGGTGAAGTTGTACGGGCTGCTCACCGCCGTGCCCGCGCGGTCGGCGCGGTTGTTGGCGTCGACGTCGAGATACGCGTGGACGTTGTTGCCGAAGATGTCCACCGTCTTCTGCGCCACGCCCGTGTTGATCCAGCCGCTCGGCGACGGGTTCGTGCCCGGCACGGAGACCGGAGCCGGGCCGGCGACGATCGACTGCGGGGTCTTGATCGGATCGATCTTGAAGACGTTGTACGAGTCGGTGTTCGTGCGCTTCTCGACGTAGAGCACTTCGCCGTCGCCGCTGACGAGCGTCTCGTGCAACAGGTTGCTCTCCTCGGTCCACGTCTCCACGAGATAGCCTTCCTGCAGCGAGCCGTCGGCCATCGGGATCGCGACGCGCGTCGCGGACGGATCGGTGTGGAAGAACGTGCCGCGCGCGAACGACGTCGTTTCGGCTTTGCGGCCGGAGACGGCGAGATCGGCGTTCACACCGGGGTGGAGGCGGCCGACGGCGGTCGCGAGCGCCTGGCGCTCGTCGATCGTCGCGCCAGCGACGCGTCCGACCGGGGCGAGGTTCTCGATCAGGTGCACGAGCTCACCGCGCTCGTTGATGGAGGCCTTGACGTAAGAGCCGTAAACGGCGAGGCCGTTCACGCGCTGCTCCATGCGCGAATGCGCCACGCCATTGCGCGGGCTGCCCTGCGAGACGAGCGCGATGCTGCGGAGCGTCGCGGCGTCACGGCCTTTCGCACCGAGGAACTGCGCGACGACGGCGGCCGGCGAGGCGGCCGAGGGCAGCGTCAGGGCATGCACGCCCTCGCTGCGGTAAGTGTTTGCGGCGCGGCCATTCCAGCGACCACCGGTTTCAGCCAACACCGGAAAGGCGGTCAGGGCTGCTGCCAATACAACTGCTACGAATCGGTTCTTAGTCAACGAAGTGTTCTCCCTCTGAGATTAGCGAAGCTGCCATTCGGCGGGAGCCCACTAGTGCATGCGTGCCGCCATTCCGTAAGTTATTGATAGCAAAGGAAAGGTGTCGGCAGGTGGCGCAACCCTTGACCCTTTATGACCGAAATTGGTGGTCAGGAAGTAGACCATCGGTACAACAAATAACCCTTTCCGCAACCGAGGGCGGCTCGAACTCGGAAAACGGCGAAAAAAAAGAAGGCGAAGGTCCCGAAACGACGGCGGGTCGCCCCGGGATCCTTCGCCACTGCTACCGTTCAGGATCGACGATTACGCGTTCAACTGCTTGCTGCTGTTGACGTTGATCGAGATCTGCTTCGGACGCGACTCTTCCTTCTTCGGGATCTCGATCTCGAGCACGCCGTTGCGGTAGTTCGCCATGATCTGGCTCGCGTCGACGCTGCGCGGCAGCGTGAACGAGCGGGTGAACGAGCCGTACGCGCGCTCGATGCGGTGATAGTTGCTGTCGTCCTTGCGCTCGAACTGCCGCTCCCCGCTGACGGTCAGCAGGCCGTCTTCGAACGTGACGTGCAGGTCCTTCTCGTCGATGCCCGGCACCTCGACTTTCACGAGGATGCGGTCATTCTGCTCAACGACGTCGACCGGCGGATTCCACGCGGCCGCCTGCGAAACCTCGGGCAGGTACGGGAAGCGGAAGAAGGGCTCGAAAGCACTGAACGGGCTGAAACGAATCACACGAGTCATGATTCTCGACCTCCTGTTTTGTTGATCTGCGCCATTGGCGCTCATATTTTCTACAAACTTCGTACACTGTCAATCCTATTCCTGCGCGCTAGAGACTAAGCTTATGCTGCTGGAATCTTACCCGGCCGCTCTTGTTGATCCGGCCGCATGAGCGCTGTCGCCGAGACCCCGAACGAGCTGAGTCGTGAAATCGCACGGCGCCGCACGTTTGCCATCATTTCGCACCCCGACGCCGGCAAGACCACGCTGACGGAGAAGCTGCTCCTCTACGGCGGCGCCATCGAAGAGGCCGGCTCGGTCCGCGCGCGCAAACAGCAGCGCCACACCACCTCCGACTGGATGGCCATGGAGCAAAGCCGCGGCATCTCCATCACCTCCACCGTCCTCCAGTTCGAGTACGAAGGCTCGGTCCTCAATCTCCTCGACACCCCCGGCCACCAGGACTTTTCCGAAGACACCTACCGCACGCTCGCCGCGACCGACAGCGCCGTCATGGTGCTCGACGGCGCGAAAGGCATCGAGCCGCAGACGCGCAAGCTGTTCGAGGTCTGCCGCATGCGGCACATCCCCATCCTCTGCTTCATCAACAAATTCGACCAGCCCGCGCGCGATCCGTTCGAGCTGATCGGCGAGATCGAGCGCGAGCTCAACGTCTCGGCGGTGCCGATGAACTGGCCGATCGGCGACGGCCCCACGTTCCAGGGCGTGTTCGACCTGCGCCACCAGCAGGTGCTGCGTTTCGAGCGCACCAAGCACGGCGCGTCCATGGCGCCGGTCACGGTGAGCGGTCTCGACGATCCGTCGCTCGAAGACGCCATCGGTCCGACCGCGTGGCAGAACCTGCGCGACGCCGCGGAGCTCCTCGAAGGCGCCGGCGCGGAGTTCGATCGCAAGCAGTTCGAGTACGGCCGCGTGATCCCCGTCTTCTTCGGCAGCGCCGTGAACAACTTCGGCGTGGAGCCGTTCCTGCGCGCGGTCATCGAGCTCGCGCCGCCGCCCGGGCCGCGTCACGCGAAGCAGAACGGCGAGGACATCGAGCTCGAGCCGGAGTCCGGCACGTTCACCGGCTTCGTCTTCAAGATCCAGGCGAACATGGACAAGCGCCATCGCGACCGCCTGGCGTTCATGCGCATCACCTCCGGCGTTTTCGAGCGCGACATGGCCGTCCAGCACGCCCGCCTGCGGCGCGAAGTCCGCATGACGCGCCCCCACCGCCTCTTCGCGCGCGAGCGCGAGACCGTCGAGCGCGCCTATCCGGGAGACGTGATCGGCTTCGTCAATCCCGGGCTCTTCCAGATCGGCGACGTCGTTTCGTCCGGCACGCCCGTCGAGTTCGACCGCATCCCGCGCTTCGCTCCCGAGCATTTCGCGACGCTGCGCGCGAAGCAGGTCACGCGGCAGAAGCAGTTCCAGAAAGGGCTCGAACAGCTCGAGGAAGAAGGCGCGATGCAGGTGTTCGTCGTGCACGACGGCCTGCGCTCCGAGCCGATCCTCGCCGTCGTCGGCGAGCTGCAGTTCGAAGTGCTGCAGTCGCGTCTCGAGACGGAGTACAACGTCGAGACGACGATCACGACGCTCCCCTACAAACTCGCGCGCTGGGTCGACAAAGACGTCGCGCTCGTCGCGGGCATGACGTTGCCGTCACGGGCGCGCGTGGCCACCGACAGCGCGGGGCGCGCGGTGGTGCTCTTCACGTCCGAATGGGAGCTCGAGTACGCGCAGAAAGAGAACGCGGGCGTGGAGTTCAAGGCTGCGAGCTGACGCCGCGCTGCCGGGAAACTGAAGTGAGCCACTCGCGGTACGCGAACGGCGAGATCTCACTCGGCTTGATCTCGCTGCGGCCGCCCCAGAACACGTTCGTGTAGCTGACGGGAATCCCGATCTCCGCGAGGTGCGCGTCGATGGCCGCCTTGTGCGCGAGCACCATCGGCTTCTCGGTGCCGTGCGCGACGGCCATGATGTTCACGTTGCGGAACTCCTCGCCGCCCTCGCGCCAGTAGCAATGCGTGAGGATGTGGAAGCGGCCCACCTGCTGCCCCGCCTCGATCTCGCGCCCGGGCGGCACGGCCCAGTGAAAGAGCGCGTTGAAACGCGTCACCCGCTCGCCGGTCTGCAGCGGCTTCACGTGCTCGAGGAAGGTCGAGAAACGTCCCACCACGCCGCGCCGATTGAGACTCTCCGCGACTTCGAAAAACTGCTCGAGCGGCACGCCCGCTTCGGCCGCGCGGCGCGTCCACAGATGGCGCGCCACTTCCTCCGGCGTGAGCTCGCGCTTGACCGCCGTCAGCACCTGCCATTCGAGATCCGACAGCTCGACCTTCTCCGTGTCTTTCACCTGCGCGAGCTCTTCCGACTTCGAGCCCGGCTCCATCCCCTTGCGGCGCACGTGACCGACCCCGAGCGCGAAGATCCGCTTGGCCGGCATCACGCGAAAGTGATCCGCACCCGTGAGCTTCGCCAGGATCGCGCAGTGCTCCTCGATCGAATGGCCCTGCGGCACTTTGACCGTGGTCCACAACCGATAGCTCGAACCAGGCGTGGCCGCGTCGGTGGAGCGGATGACGACATGGCCCGAGAACGGGTCCTGCTGGAACATGAAGTCGAACGCCTCGTCGAGCCTGTCGTTCGCGAACTGCCACGCCACGAGCGCCCCTTCGGCCAGATTCGTGGCCATGAGCGTCTGCCGCACGCGACGAATGGTGCCGCCGCGCAGCATCGCGCGGATGCGCTCCATCACCAGTTCCGCGTCGAGGCCCGACTGCTCCGCAATCGCCCCGAAAGGATCGCGCACGAATCCCTGAATGCGATCCTCGGAAACCGCGAGGATCTGCGCGTTGATCGGATCGGTATGTGCGATGGGCGTTTCGGTGGCCGAGGTCATGCCGGGATCATAGCTGCACGTGGCAAACCTATTTTTCCTGATCTCATAAAAGACTGACCTATGTCACAGCCGCTGCCGCCTCGCAGACGGACATTGAGCGTCCTGGGAGGAAAAGAAATGCGACGGCTCATCATCAAACCAAACCCCACGCCCACCGACCGCCGTCGACCACGACGGACTGCCGTGGGTGACGAACAGCGCGTTCACGGTTTACCAGCGCGCGGCGCCCGAGTAGAGGCCGTTTGACAGCGGCACGCAAGCGGCAGTACCCTCGCCCGACCTGGACTGATTTGCGGGCTGCTTGCAACCAGGATAAAAAAAGCTAAAGAGCCGGCAGCGTCGACGTTTTACTTCGACTCCAAGCGGCCCCGCACTTGTGGCGGGGCCTTTCTTTTTCCGGGGGATTTTTGCGAATGGCACAACCGAACCGCACCGCAGAGCTTCGCCGCCTTCTCGAGCAGCGCATCCTCGTCCTCGACGGCGCGATGGGCACGCAGATCCAGACGTACGGTCTCGACGAACAAGCCTTCCGCGGCGAACGCTTCGCGAGCCACCCGCGCGACCTCAAAGGCGCGAGCGACGTCCTCGCCCTCACGAACCCGCGGGTGCTCGACGAGGTTCATCGCAAATACCTCGCGGCCGGCGCGGACATCATCGAGACCAACACCTTCAACGCGCAGGCGATCTCGTTCGCCGACTACGACCTCCAGCCGTACGTCTACGAGATCAACAAAGCGTGCGCGCAGATCTGCAGAAAAGCGGCGGACGATTTCTCGACCCCGGAGAAGCCGCGCTTCGTCGCCGGCGCGATGGGCCCGACGAACCGCACCGCGTCCCTCTCCCCCGACGTCAACAATCCCGGCTTCCGCGGAGTGTCGTTCGACGAGCTCGTCGAGGCGTATTACGAACAGGTACGCGGCCTCGTCGACGGCGGCGTCGACATCCTCCTCCCCGAGACCACGTTCGACACGCTGAACCTCAAAGCCGCGCTGTTCGCGATCGAAAAGTACTTCGCCGACACCGGCATCACACTGCCGGTCATCGCGTCGATCACCATCACCGACGCCTCCGGCCGCACGCTCAGCGGCCAGACCGTCGAAGCGTGCTGGAACTCGATCTCGCACGCGCCGCTTCTCGCCGTCGGCCTCAATTGCGCCCTCGGCGCCGAAGAGATGCGCGCGCACGTCGAAGAGCTGGCGAAGCTCGCGCCGATCTTCATCTCCTGCTACCCGAACGCCGGCCTTCCGAACGCCCTCGGCGGTTACGACGAAACGCCGTCGATGATGGCGGACGTCCTGCGCGACTTCGCGTCGAACGGCTGGATCAACATCGTCGGCGGCTGCTGCGGCACCGGCTTCGATCACGTGCGCATGATCGCGGACACGGTGGCCACGCTGCCGCCGCGCAAGCCGGGGGCGGTCGAGCCGCACCTCCGCCTCTCCGGACTCGAGCCGCTGACCGTCACCCCCGAATCGAACTTCATCATGGTCGGCGAGCGCACGAACGTCACCGGCTCGCCGAAGTTCGCGAAGCTGATCAAGGAAGGAAACCTCGACGAGGCGCTGCGCATCGCCAAACAGCAGATCGACGGCGGCGCGAACATCCTCGACGTCAACATGGACGAAGGGCTGCTCGACTCCGAGCAGCTCATGACCGACTTCCTCAATCTCATCGCGTCCGAGCCCGACATCGCGCGCGTGCCGATCATGGTCGACAGCTCGAAGTGGTCCGTGCTCGAAGCGGGCCTCAAGACGCTGCAGGGGAAATCGGTCGTCAACTCGATCTCGCTCAAGGAAGGAGAGGACGTCTTCCGCCATCACGCGCAGCTCTGCAAACGCTACGGCGCCGCGGTGATCGTGATGGCGTTCGACGAACAGGGGCAGGCCGACACGGTCGAGCGCAAAGTGGAGATCTGCTCGCGCGCGTACGACATCCTCGTGAACGAAGTCGGGTTCGATCCGACCGACATCATCTTCGACGTGAACGTGCTCACCGTCGCCACCGGGATGGAAGAGCACGCGGCGTACGGCATCAACTTCATCGAGGCCGTGCGGCAGTTGCACGAGAAGTTTCCGCTCGTGAGCACGAGCGGCGGCGTGTCCAACGTCAGCTTCTCGTTCCGCGGCAACAACGTCGTGCGCGAAGCGATGCACGCCGCGTTTCTGTATCACGCCATCAAAGCGGGCCTGACCATGGGCATCGTCAACGCGGGCCAGCTCGGCATCTACGAGGAGATCCCGAAAGACCTCCTCGAGCTCGTCGAGGACGTGCTGCTCAATCGCCGTCCCGATGCCACCGAGCGCCTGATCGCGTTCGCCGACACGGTCAAAGGCGCCGGCGCGACCACCGCGAAACAGGCCGAGGAGTGGCGCCACGGCACCGTCGAAGAGCGCCTCTCGCACGCGCTCATCAAAGGCATCGTCGACCACATCGACGCGGACGTCGAGGAGGCGCGGCAAAAGTATCCGACCGGGCTCTCCATCATCGAAGGCCCGCTCATGGACGGCATGAACGTCGTCGGCAATCTCTTCGGCGAAGGGAAGATGTTCCTCCCGCAGGTCGTGAAGAGCGCGCGCGTGATGAAAAAGGCAGTCGCCTATCTGCTCCCGTTCATGGAAGCGGAGAAGCTCGCCTCGGGCGACACGTCCGTGCGCGGCAAGGTGCTGCTCGCGACGGTCAAAGGAGACGTCCACGACATCGGCAAGAACATCGTCGGCGTCGTCCTCGGCTGCAACAACTACGAAGTGATCGACATGGGCGTCATGGTCGCGGCGGACAAGATCCTCGATCGCGCCGAAGCGGAAAAGGTCGACATCATCGGCCTCTCCGGCCTCATCACTCCTTCGCTCGACGAGATGGTCCACGTCGCACGCGAGATGGAGCGCCGCAAGTTCAAAGTGCCGCTGCTCATCGGCGGCGCGACGACGTCGAAGCTGCACACGGCGGCGCGCATCGCACCGCGCTACTCGCCGCCGACCGTGCACGTGCTCGACGCGTCCCGCGCGGTTTCCGTCGTCTCTTCCCTTCTCGGCGAAAAGCACGACGACTTCGTGAAAGACGTCGCCAGCGAATACACGCGTCTGCGCGACAACATGGAGAAACGCGCGATCACCATCCTGCCGCTCGCGGAAGCGCGCAAACGTGCGCCGCAATACGCGTTCGCGCCGGAGCCCCCGCCGTTCACCGGCGTGCGCGTGCTCGAGGACGTGCCGCTCGCGGAGCTCGAGCCGTACATCGACTGGACGCCGTTCTTCCAGACCTGGGAGCTGCGCGGACGGTATCCCGAAATTCTCAACGAGCCGCGCGCGAAAGAGCTGTACGACGACGCGCGCAAGCTCTTGCACGAGATCATCGAAAAGCGTCTGCTGCAGGCGCGCGCGGTGTACGCGATCTGGCCCGCGCATCGCGAAGGGGACGACATCGTCGTTCCGGGCGCGCGCTTCCACACGATCCGGCAGCAGCAGGAAACGAACACCGGCCACAACTTCGCGCTCGCCGATTTCGTGTCCACCTCGAACGACTACGTCGGCGGCTTCGCCGTCACCGCGGGCCTCGGCGTCGAAGAGCTCGTCGCGCGCTTCCAGAAAGATCACGACGACTACAACTCGATCATGACCAAAGCGCTCGCCGACCGACTCGCGGAAGCGCTCGCGGAGAAGCTGCATCGCGACCTGCGCCGCGAGTGGTACGCAAAGGACGAATCGCTCTCGCGAGAAGAGCTGATCGCGGAAAAGTACCGCGGCATCCGTCCGGCGCCCGGCTATCCCGCGTCACCCGACCACACCGAGAAGCGCACCCTCTTCGAGCTCCTCGGCGCGGAGAAGCTCGGCATTCGCCTGACGGAGTCGTTCGCGATGATGCCGGCCGCGTCCGTGAGCGGTTTGTACTTTGCGCACCCCGAGTCGCGCTACTTCGCTGTCGGCAAGATCGGACGCGATCAGGTCAGCGATTACGCGGAGCGGAAGGGCATGACGCTCGCCGAAGCCGAACGCTGGCTCGCGCCGATCCTCGCGTACGAACCCGAAGAAGAGCTCATCCCCCTCTCCCCGCGCTGACGGGGAGAGGAGCGGAGTGAGGGCCGTTACTGCTCGCCCGTGATTGCGGTCCGATCGTTCACCACACGCGTGACGATCTCCTGAACGCGTCCGCGCTTGGAGTCGAACTCCGCCGTCACCCGCACCGTCACCGGGCCGTTCGCGCCGACGAGGGAACGGCCGGTCTGCGCGGGCGCCCAGAACTGCACGTCCTGCTCCTGCGCCGGGCCGACTGGGATCTCGTACGACATCGAGTGCTGGACGTGATAGGCGCCTTCGCCGAGGGACTGGACGGTCACGCGGCGGAGCGTGAGCGGCTCGTCGACCAGGTTCGTGACGCGCACGGCGTACTGCACGTTCACACCGCCCTGCACGTACCGCGCGGCAGCCGGGACTTCACTGGTCTGGATGATCTGGATCCCGGCGATGGAGGCTCGGGATGCTTTGCCCTGCGAGGCGCAGGCGGCGAGGAGGAGGAGAGATGCTGCCAGCAGTTTGCGCATAAGTGAGGGACAGGCTTGCAAACGCCTGTCCCTCACCGGAACTCATTTGAGGTAGTTCAGCATTTCCTTCGCCGTCGGCGCGTCTTTGCCGTTCGGCTCGAGGGCGAGGTACTTGTTGAACGCTTCCTTCGCCTCGGCGCTCTTCGCGGTGCGGACGTAGACCATTCCGAGCTCGTACCACGCAACCGCAAACTTCTCGTCGGCGGCAACCGCCTGCTTGAGCACGTTCTCGGCCTCGCCGTCCTTGCCTTCGTTGATCAGACGCGCGGCCTGATTGAAGAGGCCGGGCGCGTTCGCCGGCAGCTTCTTCTCGGCAATGGCAGCGTTGGCCTTGTCGCCCGTGGCGGTGTAGGACTGGAAGAGGACCGACCACATGTCGACGTCGCTGTCGTCGATCTCGAGCGCCTTCTTGGCGGCCTCGATCGCGACCGGGTAGTTCTTCGTCTTCACGGCGACCTTGGCCAGAGCCATCCAGCCCGCGGTCAGGTCCGGCTTCGCGGCGACCGCTTCCTGGAACTTCGCCATGGCGCCGGCGTAATCGCCGCTGTTCGACAACGACGCACCCGTGTTGTACGCCTCCACGGCCGGGTCCGGCTTCGCGCCCGCGGCCGGTGCGGCGACGGGGGCAGAGCCCGCTTTGATGAGCTCGAAATCGCGAACGTTGGGCTCGCCGAGCTTGAGCTTGATCACCTCTTCGTACGGGGCATAGCCCGGCGCTTCGAAGGTGAACTTGTAGCGGATGGTGCCGTCGAGAAGGAACACGGCGAAGCCGCCGTCCTTCTTGGCCTTGTGCTCCTGCTTCACGGTCTTGCCTTCGATGGCTTCCAGCTTGACGACCGCGTCCGGGATCGGCTTCTTCGTGGCCGCATCGAGGATCTTCCCCGACAGACGCGCCTCGGCGCCCGCGAAGACGTTCGCGGCGGCGAAGAGCGACAGTACGAGGCTGAGCGCGAGGGATCTACGCATGTGTCTGTTCTCCTGTGGTTGATTGGCTCACATACAAACGGATCGAGGGAGCGTCGGATTCCGCGGATACGCGGGCTATTCGAACGTCAAGTACGTCTGATCCTTCAGTCCGCGCTCGAAGTCCTGCAGCAGCCGCATTCCCTCGTTCGGCTTCACGCGGTCCTGTTTGATGGCGACGTCGATCTGCTGCTTCATCCGCTTTTCGAGATCGCGCCAATCCCACTGCGTCATGGCCAGCACCTCGCCGATCGGCTGACCGGGGATGTCTTCCTCGATGTAGAACCCCGACTCCTCGTCCGGATCGAGGAACACATGCACCTCGTTCACGCGACCGAAGAGATTGTGGATGTCGCCCATGATGTCCTGATAGGCGCCCGTCAGGAAAATCCCGAGAAAATACGGCTCGTTCGGACGGATCTCGTGCAGCGGCAGCGTCTCGCGCACGTCGTTGAGGTCGATGTACTTCGAGACCTTGCCGTCGGAATCGCAGGTGATGTCGACCAGGGTCGACTCGAGCTGCGGACGCTCATTGAGCCGATGAATGGGGAGAATCGGGAAGAGCTGTCCCAGCGCCCAGTGATCGAGCAGCGACTGGAACACGGAGAAGTTGCAGATGTGCTGGTCCGCGAGCTCGATCTGCAGATTGCGGACGTCCTCCGGCACTTCCTCCGGATCCATCGTGCGCACGAGCGTCTGCATGCGCTCGGCGATCTGCCAGTAGAGCGACTCCACGCGCGCCTTGACGTCGAGATCGAGCAGGCCCAGCTCGAACATCGTCTGCGCCTGCTCCTTGATGTCCTGCAGGTCGTGCCACGCCGACTGCACCTTCTCCGGCGCGAGCGTGCTGTCGATGTCGAGCAGCTCGCGTACGAGCTTGTGGTCCTTCGCCTGGATCTCCCGCGACTCGAGCGGCGTCTTCTCGATCGCGCCGAACGCCTGCACGACGAGCACGGAATGATGCGCGACGGTGGCCCGGCCCGACTCGGAGACGATGATCGGATGCGGCACCTTCTCGTCGTCGCAGACGTCGAGGATGTTGTAGACGATGTCGCTCGCGTACTCCTCGACCGAGTAGTTCATCGAGCTGTGGAACGTCGAGCGCGAGCCGTCGTAGTCGATGGCCAGACCGCCGCCGACGTCGACGTACTCGAGCTTGTGCCCGCTCTTGTAGAGCTTCGCGTAGTACATCGCCGCCTCGCGGACGGCGCGTTTGATGGTGAGGATGTCGGGGATCTGCGAGCCGATGTGGAAGTGCAGCAGCTTGAACGCGGACGCCATGTTCGCGTTCTCCATGATCTCGATCGCCTCGAGGATCTCGGCCGTGGAGAGGCCGAACTTCGCATGCTCGCCGCCGGACGTGGCCCACTTGCCCGCGCCTTTGGAGAGCAGGCGCACGCGCAGGCCGATCCACGGCTCCACACCCATCTCCGCCGCGATCTTCGTGATCATCGCGACCTCGGAGATCTTCTCCGCGACGAGGATCACGCGCTTCCCGAGCTTGCGCCCCGTGAGCGCCGTGCGGATGTACGTGCGGTCCTTGTAGCCGTTGCAGATGATGATGGAGTCGGGATCGGTGTGCACGGCGAGGCCGGCGAAGATCTCCGGCTTCGAGCCCACTTCGATGCCGTGATGGAACGGCCGCCCCGCGTCGAGGATCTCTTCGACCACTTCCCGAAGCTGGTTGACCTTGATCGGGAACACGCCGCGATACTGCCCGCGGTAGTTGTGCTCCGTGATGGCCTTGTTGAACGCACGATTGAGCATCTCGACGCGGTGACGCAGCAGGTCCTGGAAGCGGACCAGCAGCGGCGTGGCGAGATTCATCGTCTGCGCCTCGCGGACGACGTCGATGATCGGCAGCGCGATCCCTTTCGTCTGCAGCGGCGCCACGGTGACGTCGCCGTTCTGGTCGACGTCAAAGTACCCCGCGCCCCACCGGTCGATCATGTAGAGCGAGCTCGCGTCGTCTACGCTCCACTGCTTCTCCTGCTGGTCTGCGCTCTGTTGCTCCGGGATCAGCTCGTGCGTGGTCAATTTCTTTCGTGGGCCTCCAGTGGTTGCGAAGAATAAATCAGATCAGGCGCGATCGAACTCCGCTTGCGCGATCGACGCCATATCGTCCGCATCCAGCACGATGTTCTTCGCGTTCGCACTGTCGACGACGTGCTCGACGTTGCGGGCGGCGGGAATGGGGACGACGGTCGACGCCTGCGCGCGCACCCAGGCGATCGTTACGCCGTGCACGGACGCCGAATGCTTCTCGGCGATGCGCTGGAGGACTTCGACTTTCGGGAGCTTCTTCGCCAGTCTTCCGCCGCCCACGGGACTGTAGGCGAGAAAGACGATGCCGCGCCGCGCACACTCCTGCGCCACGCCGATCGATTCGCGAAAGTACGGATTGAGCCGGTTCTGCACCGACACGACCGGCAGGATCTTCGATGCGCTCTCGATCTGTTCGACCGACACGTTGCTCAACCCGAAGTGCTCGAACTTGCCCGCGCGCTGCAGCTCCGCGAACGCCTCGACGCTCGTCTCGAACGGCACCTTCGGATCGGGCGCGTGGAACTGATAGAGCCAGATGCGGTCGACCGCGAGCGCGCGCAGGCTTTTCTCGCACGCCTCGCGGATGTGCTCGGGACGCCCGTCGTTCACCCACGCACCACCCGGCCGGCGCAGTCCCGCCTTCGTCGCGACACGCACGGAATCGGGACGCGCGTTCACGACGGACGCGATCAAGCGCTCGTTGTGACCGATGTCGCTGTCGTCGAGGCAATAGACGTCAGCCGTGTCGATGAACGTCATTCCGGCGTCGATCGCCGCATGGATCACGCGCTGCCCCTGCGCCTCGTCGGGACGGCCGTTGATGGAGAGCGGCATCCCGCCGAAGCCGATGGGAGGGAGGGGGGTGGTGAGTGGCGTCATTCGTTTGTTCTCGGTTGTCGGGTGTCGATTGCGTTGTCAGTTGTCGGTTGTCGGTTGTCAGTTGTCTGGGCGGCCTTGCGAGGAATCGCAGACAACCGAGAACCGACAACCGCCACCCCGTCCCTCTTCGTCACGCAAATCCCTCCGGCCTCTTCACATGATGGTCCGTCGCGTTCTGATAGTGAATCGCCACATTCAAAAGCATCGCCTCATTCGACGGCGCGGCGTTGAACTGGATCGACGTGGGGAGTCCGTTTTCGCCGAAGCCGTTCGGCAGGGCGACGGCGGGGGCGCCGAGGAGGTTCATGCTGCCGATGACGGCGGGGCCGCCGCGGATGTCGCGATAGACCTCGTTGAAGTTCGGCCCGATCGGATACGCGACCGTGGCGCGCGTCGGCGAGACGACGAGGTCGACACTCTCGAACAGCTTCAGCAGCGCCTGCCGGATTTTCGCGCGTACGCGTTGCGCGCGCAGGTAATCGATGGCCAGCGTCGCCGCGGACTCGAATCCGCCGATGCGATCCGCCGCCACGCGAAGCTGTTTCGCGCGGCCATCCACGAGGATGTCTTCGAACGCGCTCGCACCCTCGGCATCGACGATGGTCGCGACCGTCGGACCGTACGGCAGATCGGGATAGTCGACCTCCGTGATCGTGTGTCCGTGCGAGCGCAGCACGTCCACCGATTTCAGGAAGTTGTCGCGCACGGCGGGCTGCACGCCATCCCATGACCCTTTCACGAGTCCGATGCGCACCTTGCGGCGATTCGGCTCGCGGCCCATCACCGCGCTGCTCACCCATGTCGCCTGTCCGGAGCGATACACGTTCGACGTCGTCGGATCGTTGGGATCGTCGCCGCGGATCGCCCCGAAGATCGTGTTGCAGTCCGCGGCCGTGCGCGCCATCGGACCGATCTTGTCGAGCGTCCAGCACAGCGCCATCGCCCCGTAGCGGCTCACCGCGCCGTACGTCGGACGCAAACCCGTCACGCCCGAAAACGCTGCCGGCGTGAGGATCGATCCCGACGTTTCGCTGCCGATGGCGTACGGCACGAGTGCGGCGCCGACGGCTGCACCCGGTCCGCTCGACGAGCCGCCGGACCAGAAGTCGGGATTCCACGGCGTGCGTCCCGGCCCGGTGAACGACGCGTCCGCGTTGTTGTAGCCGAAGCCGCCCGCGAGCTCGACCATCGCCAGCTTCGCCACGAGCACGCCGCCCGCGCGGGTCAGCTTCTCGACGACGGTCGCGTCGAAATCAAAGACCTGATTGCGATACGGCTCCGCGCCCCATGTGGTCGGAATGTCCTTCGTTGCGAGGAGATCCTTGACACCGTACGGGATGCCGAGGAGCGGACGATCGCCGACGTCGCCTCTGGCAAATTCACGATCCGCGGCTTCCGCTTCGCGCAACGCGCGCATGCGCGTGATCGTGACGACGGCGCCGAGGCGCTCGCCATGTTTTTCGAGGCGCTCGAGGTAGAAGCGCGTCAGCTCGACGGACGACACTTCGCGCGCCCGCAACGCGCGGCCCAATTCGTCGATGGTGGAGTAGGCCTGGATCGCCATCTCACCACCTCTCCGTCAGTGCGTGGAACGTAAAGTCCGGCTCGTCGGCATTGGTGAGCCTGAACTTGCGGAAGCTCTCGATCCCCGGCGCGTACTCCTGCATGTCGCGCGCGATGCGCTCGCGCTCCTGCGGCGTGAGGTGCTGGCCGTACGCGGCGATGATGACGTTCGTCAGCGCATCGCCGAGCGCGGAGGGTTGCGGCGCCGGTTGCGCCGCAGGTTGCGCCGCTGCATCGGCCACGACGAGCGGAGCAACGGCGCCGGCGAGAGCGAGCGATTTCGCGAATTCACGGCGTGTCTTCGACATGCCGTGAATCGTACCGCTTACCGCACGTTCTTCAGCACCACCCGCCCCGGCGGCGAGTCGTGCGTGAACATCTCCAGCGCCGCTCGCATCACGCGCTTGTGCTGCTCGCGATCGCCCGCGCGTCCGACGATGCGACCGATCGCCGCGCCCTCGAACGTCATCGCACGCGGCGGCCGCACCGACTCCGTCGCGGCAGGCGAAGCGCTGACGATGATCGTCGGCACACCGCGCGCCTCGATCTCGCGCGCCATGTTGCCGATCGAGCGATGGCACGTCTCGGGGCAACCGGCGGTCAGCACCACGAGCTTCGTCTTCGAGCGCTCGATCTTGTCCGCGATCTCCGGGAACGTCGTCTCGTACAGCTCTTTGAGCTTCGTCGTGAAGCCGTAGCTGTAGTGCTTGTCGTTCACCGCGCCGATGAATCCTTCGGCGGCGAGCTCGCGCAGCGTGTCGAGCGGAAAGACGATGTTCGGATCCGCGTCGGCTTCACTGTGATCGTAATGGCCGTGCACGATGCGCATCGAGCCGGTGTCCGCGTCCGCGGGGATGATGCGATACGTCGTGTCGCCCGGATCTTCCGCGGGGAACGGATCCTGATCGGCGAGAAACACACCGGTCGCGGATACGAGCGCTACGGTCGCGCTCGAAAGGTCTTTGTCGTAGGGAGTGAAGGGGACGCACTTGCGTGCGATGTTCAGCATTGGTTACCTCGAGAGGATGAGCGGGCCCGTGGACGGCCCGCGGCACCACTTAATCCATTTCGCGAAGGACGTCGAGCAGTTGCGCGTTATCCGGCGCCTCGGAGATGTCGTGCACGTCGACGTAGCGGACGATGCCCTGCTTGTCGACGATCACGACGGCGCGCTCGCAAATGCCTTTGTCCTCTTTCCAGACGCCGTACTTTTTCGAGACTTCGCCCTTGGGATGGAAGTCGGCGAGGAGCGGGTAACGCTCGATTCCGCCGATCGATTTGGCAAACGCGACGTGAGAGGGAACAGAATCCACCGAAATGCCCACGACCTGGGCATCATACCGTTCGAAATCGGCCACCTCGGCCTCATACGACGGCATCTGAACCGTTCAAACAGGGGTCCAGTCGAGCGGATAGAACACGAGCACGGCGTTTTTCTTGCCGCGCAGATCACTGAGTTTGAACGTCTCGCCACCGCGGTGGCCCGGAAGCTCGAAATCGGGAGCCTGATCACCGACCTTGAGCGTCTGGGTCTTATCGGCGACGGACGTTCTTCCGAAAGAAACCATGTAGAAGAACCTCCTTATCGATGTCGAGGGCGAGGTCCACGCCCGCCCCGCTGATGCCGCACATTACTGCGCGTGACTGTTGGAAGCAATTGGCGAACCGGGTTGGGGGCGGGAGAGAGAGGAGAGAGGAGAGATGAGAGATGAGAGATGAGAGATGAGAGATGAGGGCAGACGGATACTGCGTGCTGCTTGCGAGCGAGCTCATCTTTCATCTCTCATCTCTCATCGTTCATCTCTCATCTCTCCTCTCTCATCTCTCATCCCTGCTCCCGCCTCGGGATGACATCACGTCCCTTTCCGGTTTCCACCTCCCTATGGAAACCCCCGATCGCATCATCCAGGGCATGGCCGTCGACGGCCATTTCCGCGTCATCGCGGCGCAGACGACCACGGCCGTGGAGACGGCGCGTGAGATTCTCGATCTCGCACCGGTCGCGGCCGAGGCGCTCGGCCGTTCGATGACCGGCGCGCTGCTGCTCGCGCGCCTGCTCGACAAAGACGTGCGGAATCAGTACGTCACGCTTCGCTTCGAAGGGAACGGACCGCTCGGCACCGTCATCGCGGACGGCACCGTCTCCGGGAACGTGCGCGGCTACGTCGCGAATCCGATCCCGCAGGATCCGGAGCTCGACGTCGAGACCGCCATCGGCAACGGCAGCCTCACCGTCATCCGCGGCACTCCCCCCGAGGGCAAACCGTACTCGTCGCAGATCCTGCTGGCGGGCACCGGCATCGCGAACGATCTCACCCGCTATCTCATGAACTCCGAGCAGATCGCCTCGGCCGTGCTCCTCGGCGTACGCAACCGCCGCGACGGCGTGGCGGCCGCGGGCGGCATGATCATCCAGGCCTTCCCGCACGCAAGCGAAGAGGCGATCAGCACGATCGAACGATGCATCCGCGAGGCGCCGCCGCTGTCGACGCTGCTCGAGAAAATGCCGATCGAAGACGCGGTCGCGACCGTGCTCGAGGGCGCGGGCTACAAGCAGATCGACCAAGGGAACTCCATCCCCGTCCAGTACGCCTGCCAGTGCTCGCGCGAGCGCGCGCTCGCACCGATCGCCCTCTTCGAACAGCACGAAATCGAAGACATGATCGCGGAGGGAGGGACGGAGGTGGTCTGCCAGTTCTGTGGACGGCGGTATCCGTTCGACGCGGACGAGCTCCTTGCGCTCACCGCGAGGCATGAGGCGTGAGGGACGGGGTGGGGGAGCTGTTGAGCTATTGAGCCGTTGAGCTGTTGAGCGGTTGAGCTGTTGAGCGGTTGAGCTGGTAAGCTCTGCGCCGTTCGACTCCTCGGCAACTCAACAGCTATGACATCAGTCATCACCGGCAGCGGCATCGGCGTCCCGAAGAACATCGTCCGCAATGACGCGCTCGCGCGCATCATGGATACGTCGGACGAGTGGATCCGCACGCGCAGCGGCGTGGAAGAGCGCCGCTACGTCGACGACGGCCAGGGCTCCTCCGCCCTCGGCATCATGGCCGCCGAAGCCGCGCTCGCGAAGGCGGGGAAGACGAAGGACGACATCGACGCAATCGTGTTCGCGACGATGACACCCGATCACTTCTTCCCCGGCAACGGCCCCGTCGTGCAGGCGAAGATGGGCTTCGCGGAGTCGGTGCCGACGTTCGACATCCGCCAGCAGTGCTCCGGCTTTCTGTACGGACTCGATCTCGCCGACTCGCTCCTGCGCAGCGGCAAGTACAAGACCATCCTGCTGATCGGCGCGGACGTGCACACGCCGTTCATGCCGTGGCAGAACAACTGGGACTCCACGATCGGCAAGAGCGAGCGCGAGACCACGCCCGAAGAGTTCGCGGCGAATACCGCGATCCGCGATCGCACCGTGCTGTTTGGGGATGGCGCGGGTGCGGTGGTCGTCGAACGCGGCAGCGGCGACGCCCGCGGTCTGCTTGCGTCGAAGCTGTTCACGAACGGCGCGAATCTCGAGGCGTTGTACACACCCGGCGTGGGATTCCGGCGCCGGCCGTATGTCGACCACGCGCAGATCGACGCGAGCGAGATCATCCCGCTGATGGAAGGCCGCGCCGT
Organism: Thermoanaerobaculia bacterium; assembly: GCA_035629395.1. Taxonomy (GTDB): domain Bacteria; phylum Acidobacteriota; class Thermoanaerobaculia; order Gp7-AA8; family Gp7-AA8; genus QHVT01. The sequence continues at coordinate 96,084 of DASPHZ010000026.1, read as the reverse complement.
CTTCAAGGAAGCGGTCTCGAAGATGCCGGACTCCGTGCGCGTCGTTTGCGCGGAAGCGGGCGTCGAGCCGAAAGACATCGACGTGCTGCTCATCCATCAGGCCAACCTGCGCATCATCGAAGCGGTGGCCAAGCAGCTCGGATTGCCGATGGAGAAAGTGCCGCACAACATCGAGCGGTACGGCAACACGACCGCGGGCACGCTCCCGATCCTGTTCCACGAATGCATGGAGAACGGGACGATCCAGCCGGGCATGCTCGTCTGCTTCACGGCGCTCGGTGCCGGACTGCATTGGGGCGCCGCGCTGTACCGCGCCTGACGCATCGGCTGTCGAGCGGTCGAGCGATTGAGCTATCGTCGGCGCATGCGCTCCGCTTTTGCTCTGCAGCTCAAAGTCTCAATGGCTCAACGGCTCGTCGTGTCGCTCGTGCTTCTCTGCGCGACCGGAGCCTCGGCCCAGCACCTCCCCTTCCTGTCCGACGATGAAGTCGCGGCCCTGGCGTCCGAAGTTTCGGGCGAGAACGCGAAGCGCACGGTGGAAGGTTTGTCGCGGCATCACCGCATGCGCGGCTCGCGCGGATTCCGTGCGGCGTCCGAGCAGCTCGTGCACGAGTTGAAGCGCTACGGCTTCCAGGACGCGCACATCGAATCGCTGCCCGCGGACGGGAAGATCTTCTACGGCACGCAGCGCTCGCGGCCGGCGTGGAACGCGGACTTTGCGGAGCTGTGGGAGCTCGACGCGAACGGCACGCGTCTGGTGCGGCTCGCGAGCTGGGACGCCGCGCCGATCGTCCTTGCGCAGGACAGCTTCAGCGGCGAGGCGACGACGGAGCTGGTGGACATCGGTGCCGGTACGAAAGAAAGCGATTACGCGAAAGACGTTCGCGGCAAACTCGTGCTCACGTCGTCGCAGCCGAGTGCCGTGGCGGCGCTGGCGATCGCGAAATTCGGCGCGGCCGGCATCATCAGCTCCGCGCAGAACCAGCGCACCGCGTGGTACGGCGAGGACGAGAACCTCATCCGCTGGGGGCATCTCGAAACATTCGCACCGGAGAACCAGCGCACGTTCGCGTTCATGGTCTCGCTGAAGACCGCACGCGCGCTCCAGGCGCGGCTCGCGCGCGGCGAGACGATCCGCCTCAACGCACTTGTCCACGCGGGACAGGAGCCGGGCACGTACGACATCGCCACGGCGACGATTGCCGGACGCGAACTGCCGCACGAAGAGATCGTCTTCAGTTGCCATCTCGATCATCCCCGTCCCGGTGCGAACGACAACGCCAGCGGCTGCGCGACCATCCTCGAAGTGGCTCGCACGCTTTCGAAAGCGATCGCGGAAAAACGCATCGCGCCGCCGCGCCGCACGATTCGTTTCGTGTGGCCCGCGGAGATCGAAGGGACGCTGGCGCTGCTGAACGGACGTCCGGAGATCGCGAAACGCATCCGTGCGGCGATCCATCTGGACATGGTGGGCGGAGGTCCGGAAACGAAGTCGATCTTTCACGTGACGCGCGGGCCCGCGAGCCTGCCGTCGTTCGTGCACGACGTCGCGCACACGGCCGGCGCGTTCGTGAACGAGCAATCGGCGCAGTACGCGATGACGGGCAACGCGAAGTTTCCGATGGTCGCCTCGGACGGCTCGCGCGATCCGCTCCGCGCGGAGTTCGTGCCGCTGACCCTCGGCAGCGATCATCAGGTCTACGGCGACAGCTCGTTCCGCATCCCCGCGGTCTACATGAACGACTGGCCGGACCGCTACATCCACACGAACAAAGACGTGCCGGCGAACGTCGATTCGACGAAGCTGCAGCGCGTCGCGTTCATCGCCGCGGCGAGCGGCTACGCGCTGGCGTCGATCGGTCTCGACGATGCGTACGCGCTGAACGAGATGATGTCCGCGCTCGCGCTCGAACGCCGTGCCGTCGCGATGCGCAGGAAGGCGCTGAAATTCGCCGAGGGGTACGAACAGGGGATGCGTGAGTCGCTGCTTGGCTTTCTGAATGGCGTCGCGCCGCAGCCCTCGCCGGGACGCAATCCGAAGATCAAAGGGACGATGGGCGCGTTCGGCTATGACTACTTCACCGCCCATTATCCCGAGCACGCGGGCATCCGTCTCGGCGACGAGTACCGCTACGAAGCGCTCAACCTCTACGACGGCAAACGCTCCACGCGCGAGATCACGGAGATGCTGTCGGCGATCTACGGCCGGGTGAAAGAGGAGGACGTCGCGCAGTACCTCTCGGCGCTGCGCGCGATCGACGTCATTCTTCCTTCAGGTAGCGCTCCATCAGCGTCGCGTTCTCGTTCATCACCCTGATTTGGATCACGTACGCGCGTGCGTACATGAAGATCGAGAGCGCGGCCAGTGCGTCGTGCAGCCACACGGGTGTCCGGCCGCTGCCGACGCCGCCGCCGGTGATGAACGTGACCATGATCGTGGCCATGGCCCACATCGCGGAGGGAAAGACGCGGTTCTTGAACGCGCGCGTCTGACCGACCACGTCCGCGTCCTGTTTCGACGCGTCCTTCAGTTCCTTCCCCGTGCCGATGAAAAAGAACATTGTCATCGACTGCGAGAAAAGGCCGGCCACGACGGTCACGAGCGCGATGGTGATGTGATCCGCGACCTGCACCGGCGTCGCGCGAAATCCCATGACGATCGAGACGATCAGTCCGGCGATGGTGACGAGCGTGGAGATGAGCAGGGCCTGGGCCACGGGGGGATTGTAAGGGGTGAGGGCGGAGGACTGAGGGCCGAGGGCCAAGGGCCGAGGGCCGAGGGACGAGGGACGAGGGGCGAGGGACGAGGGGCGAGGGACGAGGGGCGAGGGCGAGGGACGAGCGAGTTCGTGTGGTTCCCCTCTGCCCTCGGCCCTCGGCCCTCGGCCCTTTGTTCTCACCGCTCCCCCGCGGCCCTCGGCCCTCACCCTGTGTTACCGTCCCCCCGTGACCAGCTACAGAGATTCCGGCGTCGACATCGATGCGCAGGACGAGGCGCTCCGCGAGGTGCGTCGTATCGTGCGCGATACCTACACCCCGGGCGTGCTCTCGGACATCGGCTCGTTCGGCGGTCTGTTCCGCGGCAGCTTCGAAGGGATGGAATCGCCGATCCTCGTCTCGTCCACGGACGGCGTCGGCACGAAGCTGCGCGTCGCGCAGGCGATGAAGATTCACGACACGATCGGCTACGACCTCGTGTCGCATTGCGTCAACGACATCCTCGTGCAGGGCGCGCGTCCGCTGTTCTTCCTCGACTACTACGCGACCGGCAAACTGCGCCCGCCGGTGATGACGGACGTCATCCGCGGCATGGCCCGCGCCTGCAGGGAAAACGGCTGCGCGCTCATCGGCGGCGAGACCGCGGAGATGCCGGGGTTCTACTCCGACGACGACTACGACGTCGCGGGCTTCATCGTCGGCGTCGTCGACGCGAAGCATCTCATCGACGGCAAAGCCGTCCGCGAAGGCGACGTCCTCATCGGCCTTCCCTCGGTCGGCCTGCACACGAACGGCTACTCGCTCGCGCGCAAGGTGCTGTTCGAGAAGCTCGGCTACGACCATCAGTCGATCATTCCGGGCATCGGCAAGGCGGGAGAGGTGCTGCTCCAGCCGCACATCTCGTATCTGAAACCGCTGCTGCCGCTCGTCGAGAGCAACGGCATCCACGCGATGGCGCACATCACCGGCGGCGGACTCACGGACAACGTGCCGCGCGTGCTGCCGGAATCGCTCGACGCGAAGATCAAGCTCGGCTCGTGGCCGGTGCTGCCGATCTTTCAACTGATCTTCGAACAGGGCAAAGTCGACCGCGACGAGATGCTGCGCGTGTTCAACATGGGTATCGGCATGGTGTTGTTCGCGGCGCCGGAGCAGGTGGACGGCATCGCCAAACACTTCGCGCAGATCGGACAAAAGTACTACTTCATCGGCAACGTGGTGAAGGGCTCGGGCCGCGTGGTCTACGACGTGCCGCCCAGCGGGTTCGCATCGTGGATTGAATGATGCGCCTCGCCGTGCTGCTGTCGGGCCGCGGCTCGAATTTCCAGGCGATCCACGAGGCCATCCGCAACGGAACGCTGCCCGCGCGGATCGTGTGCGTAATTTCCAATCGTCCCGAGGCTCCCGGCATCGCGCGAGCGCGCGAGTACGGCTACGACGCACACGTCGTCGACCACAAAGCGTTTGCGAATCGCGCGGCGCATGAAGAGGAAGTGACGCGCATCCTCGACGCCGCGCAACCCGACTTCATCGCGCTTGCCGGCTATATGCGCCTGCTCGGCGCGTCGTTCGTGGAGCGCTTCCGCAATCGCATCGTGAACATTCACCCCTCCCTGCTGCCCGCGTTTCCGGGCGTGGACGCGCAGGCGCAGGCGATAGCGTACGGAGTAAAGATCGCCGGCTGCACCGTGCACCTCGTCGACGAGCACCTCGACGCCGGTCCGATCCTCGTGCAGCGCGCCGTCGCGGTGCGCGAAGACGACGACGCCTCCACGCTCGCCGCGCGCATCCTGCATGAGGAGCACGAGGCGTACGTGGAGGCGCTGGGTGCGCTGGCCACGCGTGCGTGGCGGGTGGAGGGGAGACGGGTGAGGTTCGAATAGTCGCCGGGCGTCAGGTGCCGGTGGTCTGTGAGTCCTGGCGAACTGCACAGACCACGGAGAACCGACAACAGACGGCGTGTTCGCTCAGAACGGCAGGAACGACTTCCACCACGCCTGCTTCGCCACGTCGTTCGCGGCGAGCGCGGGGATCTGCGCGAGCGTCTTTCCGTTCTGCTGGACGACGATCGTGCCGACCTGCTGCCCCTTCTTCACCGGTGCGGCCACGGCGTTGCCGCGGAAGGCGACGGTCACGCCCTTTTCCTCACCGCGCTTGACGAGCGCGCTCGCGTCGCGCGCGGGCGTCACCGGGACGGACTCCGCGCGGCCGCCGGTCACCGGCGCCTGTCCGACGACCGTGCCCTGTTTCGCCGGCACGACGCGCCGGTAGTTGATGAACGCCTGATTCATGAGACGCGAGGCATTCGCGAACGAACCGTTCGGACCGCCGCCGGTCTTCGCGCCCATCACGACCGCGATCACGTCGAGGTTGTTCCGCGTCGCCGAAGCCGTGACGCAGTAACCCGCCTTCGCCGTGTAGCCGGTCTTGATGCCCGTCGCGTCCTGCATGTAATTCGGCTTGCGCGGATTGACGAGGTGGTTCGGGTTGTAGATGCGCTCGAGCGTCCCGTTCTGGAACGGCATCTCGGGGATCACGCCGAGAGCCTTGAGGAAGGGATGCTTCATGAGCTCGATGCCGAGGATGGCCAGGTCGTAGGGACACATCTTGTCGACCATCTCGGGATTGTCGGGATTCGGCAGGCCGTGGGGGTCGTAGAACATCGTGTGCGTGAGCCCGAGCTCTTTCGCACGCGCGTTCATCATATCCGCGAACGACTCGACCGAGCCGGCGACCTGTTCCGCGAGCGCCGTCGCCGCGTCGTTCGCCGACGCGACTTTGGTGGCGATGATGAGGTTCTTCACCGGCCACACCGAGCCTGCCCGCAGATAGACCTGCGAGCCGCCCATCCTGCTGGCGCGCGGCGAGATCGTCACCGGCGTGTCGTATTTCAGGTTGCCGGACTTGATCTCTTCTTCGACGATGAGGACGGTCATCATCTTCGCCATCGAAGCGGTCGGCAACTGCATGTGTTCGTTCTCGGCGAAGAGGATCTGTCTCGTCGAGGGCTCGATCACGATTGCAGCGGTGTAGCCCTTGCCCGTCGTATCGACGGCGGCGCCCTGCGCCTGGCCCGGGCCTTCCTCGTTCTGCGCGAGGAGCGGAGTCGCCGACATTACGGCGACGAGTACTGCGACTTTCCAACGCTTCATCAATGCAACTCCCGCTTTGGTCTCGCGCGGCCAAACTGCACGGCGCATACCATTGCAGATGAGTTCATTTCACGGCGATGCGTTTCTTGGTCGCGCGCGAGGTGCGCGGAATCGAGCTGATCACGGTCCAGTCGTGTTTGTGGACCACGATCGGCTCTTTCGATTTGGGCCAGAGGTCGACGGGGATGTAGTAGTACCCGTCGCCGAGGACACGCGACTTGATGGCCAGGTCGCGCATGCTCTTGCAGAGTCCCTTCTTGCCGCGGATCGCACTCCGCTCGACCATGACCCCGGTCGACTCCCCCACCCCTTGAAACACACTGATCTCGGCACAGAGAGAATTCACTAACGTCATCGCTGCCACTCCATGGTGCGGACAGAGCAATGCACCGGGCGGGAGTGGTAGCAAGAAGTGGTCCCGGCCGCTACGCAGCAGCGGGAGAGCTGCTGAGCTGCTGAGCTGTTGAGCCGTTGAGCTGTTAAGCCATTAAGGCATTGAGCTGTTGAGCCGTTGAGCTGTTGAGCCGTTGAGGGGAGATGCGGTTCGCCTCGAGCCGCCGCACCAGCTCAATAGCTCAACAGCTCAATAGCTCTCCCCCCACCGCTCACTCCCTCAACTCCACATTCCAATACGCCTCATCCAGAAAGTTCTTCCAGATCTCGGGGTACGTGCGGCCCTGGAGGCGGTGGAGGGGGTGCCATTTGGGGCGGACGGGGGCGCGGCGGAGTTTCATCTCGCACTCGCTGAGGAGCTTGTTGCCTTTGCGTACGTTGCACGGGAGGCAGGCGCAGACGACGTTCTCCCACGTCGACTTGCCGCCGCGCGAGATGGGGATGACGTGGTCGAGCGAGAGCTCGGACGAGGGAAACTTCTTCCCGCAATACTGGCAGCGGTTGTGGTCGCGCAGATAGATGTTGCCGCGCGAGAACTTCACTTCCTGGCGCGGCAGTCGGTCGAAGACCAGGAGCTGCACGACGTGCGGAATGACGATGTTCCGGCTGGGCGTGACGACGTAGTGATCGCTCGGCTGGACCGGGATGTCCATCCAGTTTTCGAAGTCGTACGTGCGGTACTCCGAGTCGACCGCGCGCACCTGTCCCTTGTACAGAAGCGTCAGTGCGCGTCGAACCGACGTGATCTGTACGGCCTGAAACAAACGATTCAGCACCAGAACATGACCGTCGAGCATAAGTACCTGTTCAAAGATGATACACGAGGGCGCCACCGTTCAAACGTCCCGCCAATATTGCCAAAAAGGGCTGATCTGGGGGACACTTAAAGATCAGACGAGACCGATCAGCGTCACGGGTGTGTTTTTGGGAGGCTAGTATGCGCGTATGGTCACGGATCGCCCCGGTAGCTCTTGCCCTTCTCCTGGTTCCCACGGCGCAAGCCAACCATGAAACGGCGGACTGCCCTCTTTCTCTCGCGGACTCGACCCCCGCGGCGACCAGTTTTCATCTCTCGCCTCACGGCGTGTTTCGTTCGAACGGACGCGTGTACGCGCTCCGCGGCCAGGTCCTGACGACCTACGCGACGAACGAAGTCGGCAACCTGCAGATCGAGCGCGAGGACTTCGTCGGCTCGATGGCAGCGCGGGAGACCGAAGGCGCCGTCGTGTTCTCCAACGGCCGGCTCTTCATCAGCAGCGAAGCAGGCCTCGAGATCTACGATCTCCGCAACGTGCGCGCGGGCGGCAACGCGCCGATCCTCGTGCATCGCGCGCCCGGCTTCCACTACCGCCGCATGGCCATCTCCGGCAATCGCCTCGCGGGCCTCTTCCCCGCGACCGACATGTCGTGCCATCCGGACGGCGGCAGCTTCTGCACGACGCACATCGACGTCGTCGACATCTCGACGCTCACGAATCCGACCATCCTCAGCCGCATCCAGTCGTATCCGTTCATCAACCGCCGCGCCTTCAACGACGTCGCCTTCAACGCGGGCTACCTCATCGCGCTGAGCGAGGAGTCGCTCATCGCGTTCGACATCACGAACCCGATGGCGCCGCGCGAGTTCGCCGATGACGACGACATGCGCGGCAAGTTCCTCGTCAGCGACGGCAACAGTTTCCTCGGCGTAGGCGACGATCACGCGATCTGGATCTACAACACTCGCGCGGGTGTGTTCCCCTTCTTCAACCGCTCGCGCCTGATCACCATCCCGCAGTACCTGACGATCGAGCGCTCGAATCCGATCCGCTTCAACCGCCATGCGTCGTGGGACGAAGCGGGCGCGCGACTGACGACGCTGATCGAAGAGATCAACCCGATGAACCTCCGTACCGCGCGCACGATCGCGTTCGCGGTGTACGACTTCACGGTCCGCCAGGACGAAGGCTCGGCCTCGCGCGTGTTCGAGAACGTCACGCTCGTCAATGACGACGAGGTCAAGCACAACCCGCTCGCGGTCGGCAATTACGTGTACGTCGTCGGCGAGCGCACCGGCATCGAGACGTGGGGCTCGTGCGGCGTCGCAGCCGGCAAGATCGAGCTCGACTCGCCGACGCATCTCACCTGCGGCGGCGCGCAGATCCACGGCTGGGTGACCGGCCAGCAGAAGATCGTCAACGTCGAGCTCTTCCTCGACAACCAGGTCCTCGGCGCCGCCACGCTCGGCCCGATCCGCACCAACGTCTCCTCCCCCACGCCCGTCTCGTCGTGGCGCGTGAACGTGAACCTCGACAACACGCCGCGCGGCGAGTACCAGCTCCGCGCGATCGCCACGGACGCTCTCGGCGTGCGCCGCCAGTTCGCGATGCGCCGGATCTTCTTCGAAGGCCCGGGCCGCAACTGCTCGATCCTGCGCCGCCGCGCCGTGCGCTAACTCATCTCTTCCACGATGTTCTGTGCGGCCGACCTCGCGTCGGCCGCACCTGTGATGGGGCGGCCCACGACGATGTAATCGGCGCCCGCGGCGATCGCTTCGCGCGGCGTCATCGTGCGACGCTGATCGCCCACCTCCGAGCCCGCGGGGCGAATGCCGGGCGTGAGGATCGTGAAATCGCGGCCGCACGCTGCGCGGATCGGCGCGATCTCGTGCGGTGAGGCGACCACGCCGCGCAATCCGGAACTCTTCGTCAGCCTGGCCAGCCGCACCGCGTTGTCCATCGGCGATCCGGGTAATCCGATGCGCTGCAACTCCGCTTCGTCGAGACTGGTCAGCACTGTCACCGCGAGCACGAGCAGCGAGTCGTGATTGCACGCGCGCAGCATGGCCTCGCCGCCCGCCGCGTGCACCGTGGCGATCGATGCGCCGAGGGATGCCGCTTCGGCGACAGCGTGCTTTGCGGTGTTCGGGATGTCGTGGATCTTGAGGTCGAGAAACACGCGCTCGCCGCTGGCGACGATCTCGCGCACGATGGACGGTCCGTTCGCGATGAAGGCCTGCAATCCGATCTTGAACACGCCGGCGACACCGCGCAGGGAATCGACGAGACGGAGGATCTCGTCGCGGGTGGAAGCGTCGACAGCGATGACAAGGCGGTCGTGAGGTTGCATCATGGGGCGCTCAGTATGGACAAATTCACCGTTGCCCGCACCCTCGACGAGATCTCGCGCTACATCGAGTTGAGCGACCCGCAGCCGTTCCGCGCGCGCGCTTTCGAAAAGGCCGCACGCGCGGTCGAGAATCTCGATGAAGACCTCGATGCGCTCGTCGCTTCCGGCACGCTCACGAAGATCGAAGGCATCGGCAAAGGCACCGCGGCCACGATCGAGGAAATGGTGCGCGCCGGCGAGTCGAAGTACCTCGAAGAGCTGCGCGCCAAATACCCGCCCGGCATCTTCGAGCTGCTGCGCGTGCCGAAGCTCGGCCTGCGCAAGATCGCGGTGCTGTACGAGGAGCTCGGCGTCTCGTCCATCGACGCGCTGGAAGCCGCGGCAACGGACGGGCGTCTCGCGAAGCTGAAAGGCTTCGGCGCGAAGACCGCGGAGGCGATCCTCAAGAACATCGAGTTCGCGCGCATGCGCGAGTCGCAGTTCCTGCTGCCCGTCGGGATCGAAGCCGGCGAATCGATTCGCGAGCGCCTCATCGACATCGACGAGATCGAAGACGCCGAGGTCTCCGGCAGCATCCGCCGCAGACTCGAAGTCGTTCGCAACGTGAACATCGTCATCGCCACGAAGAAGCCCGAAGTCGTGGCGGAAAAGCTCGCGGACGTGGTCGCGAATCTCGAGCAGCTCGACGAGCGCACGTGGAAGGGTCTCGCGCGCGGCGAGATGGACGTCTACTTTCACCTCACCCCGCCCGCGGAGTTCGGCACGACGCTCTTCCTCACCACCGGCAGCGCCGAGTTCGTCGAAGCGTTCGGCCAACCGGCGAAAGCGAAGAAAGAAGAGGACGTCTTCAAAAAGGCCGAGGTGGCGTACGTCGAGCCGGAGCGGCGCGAGACCGCGGAAGACCTAAAGAAGAAACGGCGGACGAAGCTCGTCGAGCACACGCAGCTGCGTGGCACGTTTCACGTGCACACGACCTTCTCCGACGGCCGTCACAGCGTGCTGGAAATGCTCAGCGCCGCGCGCGATCGCGGCTGGGAGTACGTCGGACTCTCCGATCACTCGCAGGCCGCGTACTACGCGGGTGGCCTCAACGCGGAGAAGCTCGCGCGGCAGCACGCGGAGATCGACCGGCAGGAGCCCGAGGTCGCGCCGATGCGCGTGTTCCGCGGCTCGGAAGCGGACATCCTGCAGGACGGCACGATGGACTACGGGAAGAAGATCCTCTCGAAGTTCGACTTCGTCATCGCCTCGGTGCACTCGAACTTCAAGATGGAACAGGACGAGATGACGGAGCGGATCCTCACCGCGATGGACGACCCGCACGTCACGTTCATCGGCCATCTCACCGGACGCAAACTCCTCTCACGCGCCGGCTACTCGGTCGATTACGACCGCATCTTCGAGAAAGCCGGCGAACGCGGCGTGATGATCGAGATCAACGGCAATCCGCACCGCCTCGACCTCGACTGGCGCCACGTCAAACGCGCCCTCGATCGCGGCGTGATGTTCTCCATCAACCCGGACGCGCACTCGATCAGCGAGTACAACGCCGTGATCACCGGAACCTGGGTCGCGCGCAAAGGGGGACTGGGTCCGAAGCAGATCTTCAATACGCGGAGCGTGGAAGAGGTGGAGGAGTACTTCGAGAAGAGGAAACGCCTCTCACCCTGAGCACGCCGGCTGCGCGCTCCGCGAAATTCGAGACCCTCAGGATGACCGGATGGCCATCGGGCGCGGCGCACGGGTGAGCGGTGTGCGCCGCGCCCTCCGGAGTGAGGAGAAATCCGCGCTGTCGTTCGTCAGCGCTTCGCAGTGACGACGATCATCAGGGCACGCTGGCTTTGCGGTTGTTTCGTGGCCCCGAGGATCACCGTCTGTCCAACTTTTAAATTGAGGGTGGTTTTCATCAAAGGTGACAACGTGTCGCCTTCCAGGCGTGAAAGCCGGAAGTCGCTCACTTTCACCGTATCGGAAACGGGGTCGTATTCGCCGAACTTGAACTCCGCGCGGTAGCCGCCTTCGAGCTCGATGCGTCCCGGCTCTCCTTCGCGTCCGCCGGCGTCGGCCGAGCCGAGGCTTTCGAGGACGTTGAAGCGGAGCAGGGCGAGCTTGGAAGCGACGTCCGTGAGCTGCGGCGCGACGCGCGGCTCACCGGTCGTCCGCGATGCGGAAACGAGACGCACGGACAGCATCATGGACGCCGGCTGCGTGTCGAACTGGGCGAGTGCCGCGGAGATGCGCTTGATGTTCTCGGGGGAATCCGAAACGACGAGCGAGTTCGAGCCCGGCTGGATGGACATCGTCCCATCCGCGCTCATGAGCGGCTTGATCACCGCGGCCGCTTTGTCCGCCTGCTTGTGCTTGAACTGGAACGTCTGCACCGTCAGGCGCTTGCCCACGTCCGCCGCATCCGCGAACGCCGTCGCGGAAACGAGGAGCAGGGCCATCCACATCATCACGAAACGCTTCATAAATCCGCCGGGAGGTTCTCGTCGAAGATCATGACGATTTTCACGTCGTCATTGCCGGCTTCCTCGCCGGGCACTTCGACGATCGTCGCATTCTGAGATTCATACGATTCAACGACGGGTTTCGTCGCGAACGTTTTCGTCGCGACCGCGGCCACGGGACGGGAGACCGCCGGCGTGATCGTCGAATCACTGCTGTAGAAGAACGCGGCGCCGGTGACGCCGGCCGCGATGGTCGCCGCAATGGCGAGCCGGCGCGCCCAGTGCTGTTCGGGCCGCGCATGCACGGTGTCTTCGGCCGAGCGCACGCGCACCTGCGTCATCACGTCGTCGACGAAAGCGTCGACACCGCCCGGAGGCATCATCTCCGCGCCGCCGAGGGCGCGGAACATGACGTCCGGGTCCTGCTGCGCGGCAAAGTCGAGGCAGCGGTCGCACGCGCGCAGATGCTCGAGCACGGCGGGATCATCGGCGTTCACCCCGAAACGCGTACGGAAGGATTCGCAATGGATCATTTATCCCTCCAGAGCTGCGCGTATTCGGGATAGCGCTTCTGCAGTTGCTCCTGCATCAGCTTGCGCGCGTTGAACAGGTGATTGCGGACGGTGGACTCGCGGCAGCCGAGGATCTTCGCGATCTGCGCGGACGGCAGGTCTTCCATCTGGTTCATGACGAAGATCGTCTTCTGCTTCGGCGAGAGGACGTTGGCGATGTCGTTGAAGACGTTCTCGATCTCCTTGCGCTGCACGACCACGCCCTGTTCGGCGTCGGCCGCGGTGCGCACGAGACGCAGGTTCGAGTTGACCGCGTTCTCGCGCGACTGCTTGTTGCGCATGAAGTCGATGGCCACGTTCGTCACCATGCGATAGAGCCAGGTGTCGAACGTGTACTGCGGGTCGTACTTGCCGAGGTTCTCCCACAGCTTGAGGAACACGAGCTGGGAGATGTCCTTGGCGTCTTCCGCGTTGCCGATGATGCGGTAGCAGAGCGCGTACACCTTGGTGGTCTTCCGGCGCACGAGCGTCTCGAACGCATCGGCATCCCCCGAGCGAATCGTCTCCACGAGCTTGCGATCGTCGGGCTCGACATTGGGCGTCGTCGGAATCATCAGGCGGAGGTCCGCGGGCATCGTGACCTTGTACGGGGGTCGTGGAGGGAACGTCTAGGCGAGGGGGACACTTCCCGGGGAGGTTGCTGGTTACTGGTTGCTGGTTGCTTGGGATGCATCGCGGTCCGGGCGAGGCATCGCAAGCAACCAGTAACCAGTAACCAGCAACAGTACCAGCGCCTACCAACCACTCCCTAACTGCTACAATCCCCACAACATGCGAGTTCTCGTCGTCGGGCAGGGTGCGCGCGAGCATGCGCTCTGCTGGAAGCTCAAGCAATCGCCGATGGTGCGCGAGCTGTATGCCGCGCCCGGCAACGCCGGAATCTCCGCCGTGGCGGACTGCGTCCCCATCGGCGTGGCCGACATCATCGAGCTCGCGGATTTCGCCGAAAAGCTGAAGATGGACCTCACCGTCGTCGGCCCCGAGCTCCCCCTCACCCTCGGCATCGTCGACGAGTTCCAGAAACGCGGCCTGGCCATCTTCGGCCCCACCCGCCTCGCCGCCGAGCTCGAGGGCTCGAAAGTCTTCTCCAAAGAGTTCATGCGCAAGTACAACATCCCGACGGCGAACGCGGTCGCGGTGAACTCGATCGACGAAGCGAAAGCGGCGATGAAGCAGATCGGCTTCCCGTGCGTTCTCAAAGTCGACGGCCTCGCCGCGGGCAAGGGCGTCGTCATCGTCGAGTCGAAGTCCGAAGCCGACGATTACCTGCGCATGGTGTTCGAGGAGAAAAAGTTCGGCACGGCGGCCATGCGCATCCTCGTCGAGGAGTTCCTCACCGGCGAGGAAGTCTCGTTCATGGTCATCACGGACGGGAAGAAGTCGCTCCCGCTCGCGCCCGCGAAGGACTACAAGAAAGCGTTCGACGGCGACACCGGCCCGAACACCGGCGGCATGGGCGCGCACTCCCCCGCCGTCGTGCTGAGCGGCGAGACCGCGGCCGAGATCATGCGCACGATCATCCTCCCGACCGTGCAGGGCATGGCGTCCGAGGGACGTCCGTACACGGGCGTGCTCTACGCGGGCGTGATGCTGACGCCGAACGGCCCGAAGACGCTCGAGTACAACTGCCGATTCGGCGATCCCGAAACGCAGGTGCAGATGCTGCGTCTCGAAGACGATCTCGCGGACATTTTCCTCAAGGTTGCCCGAGGAAACCTCGGCGACATGAAAGCGCTCAACTGGAAGAAAGAAGCGGCGGCGTGCGTCGTCGTCGCGGTCGACGGCTATCCCGACGACTTTGCGAAAGGGCAGGAAGTGGAGTTCGACGCCGTCGACGACGAGTCGGTGGTCGTGTTCCACGCCGGCGTCGTGAAAAGGGGCGGGAAGCTGGTCAATCAGGCCGGACGCGTGGTGAGCGTCTGCGCGCGCGCGGCGACCCTCTCCGAGGCGCTGGCGAAAGCTTACGAGGCCGCGCCGTCGGTGCGATTCGAAGGCGCGCGCTACCGCCGCGACATCGGCTATCGAGCACTGGAAGCACGCGCAGCATCCTCATAGCTCCCGGCATCGGAGCCGGTCTCGAGCGGCGCGGCCCGCGCGCTTCGCGAACGTTGAGACTCTTCGGGGTCTTTGCGCCTCGGAGTGACGTGCTAGGCTTCGTTCCGCATGACGAATCAACCGTGGGTTCAGATCATCATGGGCAGCGACTCCGACGCGGAGGCGATGTCCCAGGCCGCAGCCGCGCTCGACGAGCTCGGGATTCCGTACGACTTCACCGTCGCTTCCGCGCATCGCAGCCCGGAGCGCGCGAAGCAGATCATCACCGAGGCCGAGGCCAACGGCTGCGCGGTGTTCATCGCCGGCGCAGGCATGGCCGCGCATCTCCCCGGCGTCGTCGCCTCGTTCACGACACGGCCGGTGATCGGCGTGCCGCTCGCGAGCGGCGCGCTGCAGGGACTCGATGCGCTCTATGCCATCGTGCAGATGCCTCCGGGCATTCCGGTCGCGAGCGTAGCCATCGGCGGTGCGCGCAACGCGGGCATCCTCGCGGCGCAGATCATCGGCACGAGCAACGCGGACGTGGCGAAGAAACTGCGCGATCAGCGCGTGTCGATGGCCGAGGCGGTTGCGACGAAGTCGAAGAAGGTGGAAAAGTCGACGCGGTGATGCGATGGCGCACGCGCACGGCCATCATCATCACGACCACGCGCATTCGCACCACGTCTCGCGCAAGCTGACGATCGCCACGGCGGCGAACCTCCTGGTCGTCGTCGCGGAAATCGCCATCGGTCTTTACGCCGGCTCGCTCGCCCTCATCGGCGACGCGCTGCACAACCTCACCGACGCGGGTGCGCTCGTCATCGCGCTGATGGCGGTGCGGCTCGAGCGGCGTACGCCCACGCCGGAGAAATCGTTCGGCTATCACCGCGCCGGAATCCTCGCCGCGTTCATCAACGCGGGGATGCTGGCCGCGTTCGCGCTGTTCATCTTCAGCGAGTCGTGGGAGCGCCTGCAGCATCCGCACGAAGTGCACACGCCCTCGATGCTGATCATGGCCGCCATCGCGCTGGTGATCAACGCCGCGACCGCGATCTCACTGCATCACGAAAGCCGCGACGACGTGAACATCCGCGGCGCGTTCGTGCACATGATCGGTGACGCCGTCGCCTCCGCCGGCATCATCGTGGCCGCGCTGCTGATCCGCATGACCGGGACGGTGATCTGGGACGCGATCGTCTCCGCGCTCATCGGCGTACTGATTCTGTGGTCCAGCTACGGCGTGCTGCGCGAGTCGGTGAATCTGCTGCTCGAAGGAACGCCCGCCGGCATCGATCCGCACGAAGTCACCAACGCCCTCGGCGGCATCGAGGGCATCCTCGGCGTGCATCACCTGCACATCTGGGCACTGGGACCGTCGAGTCCCGCGCTGTCGTGTCACATCATGGTCGGCGACGTGCCGGTGAAGACGACCTCGCGCCTCGTCGAGGAGATCAACACGATGCTCGCGCGCGAGTACCGCATCGCACACACGACCATTCAGTTCGAGTTCGCGGAGTGCGCGGAGGACGACCCGTACTGCGTACCGCTGCGGAGACGCTCGTGACGCCGAAGTTCTTCAGGACGCAGGCGGCGTTCCGCAAATGGCTCGAGCAGCATCACGACAAGGAGTCCGAGTTGTTCGTCGGCTTCTACAACGTGGCCTCGGGGCGCGGCGGTCTGACGTACCGCCAGGCGCTCGACGAGGCGCTCTGCTTCGGCTGGATCGACGGCGTGCGCAGGAACCTCGACGCGGACAGCTACACGAATCGCTTCACGCCGCGCAAGGCGAAGAGCTACTGGAGTGAGGTGAACACGAAACGCTTTCGCGAGCTCGCGGAGCTGGGTGCGGTGGCGGAGCCGGGACAGAAAGCATTCGACGCGCGCGATGCCGCGAAGACGAAGCAGTACTCGTTCGAGCGCGAGGCGGCGGTGTTCGACGCGGCGCTGGAGAAGCGCTTCCGCGCGAACGAAAAAGCGTGGACGTTCTTCGAGGCGCAGCCGCCGTCGTACCGGAAGGTGATCACGTGGTGGGTCGTGAGCGCGAAGAAAGAGGAGACGCGCGCAGCGCGGCTGGCGAAGTTGATCGAAGCGTCCGCGGCGGGGAAGCGGCTGTAGGGATCAGTACGTGAACGTCACGATCGCTTTCATGATCCCGTTCTGCAGCGCCATCGCCAGATTCGGCGACATCGCGTAGAACGGCCGCAGGTCGATCGGGTTCGACAGCACGCTCGCGCCCGCGGTCGCGCAGACGTCGCCCACGCGCGGCAGGTTCTCGATCGGACGCTTCACGCGCATGTTGGTGTAGAGGCGGTTCACGTCGTCGCGAATCGCGCCGTGCGCTTTCTCCTGATACGTCTTGTTCATCGACGTCACCGCGAGCTGTTCCTTCGTCACGTGGCCCTGGTCGTCGTACGTGTAGACGACGCTCGCGGTCCAGTCGCTCTTCGGTTTTCCCTCGGCCGGGAAGCCCTCGTATCCGCCTTTGATGGCGACGGTCGAGAGATGCTCGCCGTCGTACGCGAAGTCCGCGGTCATGCTGATGAGGTGATTGCACGCCGCGGTGTTCTGATATTCGACCTGCTGCTGTGCGATGCGGCCCGCGCTGTCGAACGAGTAGCGGTTCGTGTAGCGCTGCGCGTCGATGACGACGTCCTCACGGTCGAGCAGCCACATCCCCTCGCCGTGCGGATGCGCGACGTACGTCAGGATCTCACCGCCGATGTTCGAGGTGATCTTCTCGAGGTACTGCTGCCCCTGCACGTACTGGATCTGATTGCCGGATTTGTCGGTCCAGCTCTGGAGTGCATCGCCCGCGTAGGTCCACCCTTCGGCACGGCGGGCCGCGCGGATCTCCGCCTGCCGCTGCGGTGTGTACCGCAGCGCGTCGCGCATCGTGCCTTTGAACATGCACGGGAGGATGTCATTGCGATGGAAACGATCCTCGGAGTAGAACGTCGCGCGCGTGGCGGACGCGCCTTCGACGCAGGGACGCGAGTTCCAGATCGGCGAGTCGACGAGGTACGGACCATGCCAGCAGCGCTCGCACCACGTCGCGCCGGCGGCCAGCTTGCGGCCGCAGAACGAGCAGACGATCTTCGTGCGCATGTCGTCGATCTCGCGCTGCAGATCGAACACGCGTTCGTCGATCGCCGTGCGTGCATCCTGATCGGTCTCGAGCTGCGCGTATTTGCGGAAAAGCTCGACCGCTTTTTCGTAGTTGAGCTGCTTTTCGTAAACGAGCGCCTGGTTGTACAGCGGCGCGGCGTCGCTCGGCCGCAGCGTGGCCGCCTGCTCGAAAAGCTTCAACGCTTCGGGCAGCTCCGCGCGCCCGTAGAGAAAGCGTGCGCGATTGAAGAGGTCCGCGTACTCCTGGTCGGCCTGTTTCTTTTTCTGCAGCTCGCGCTGGAACTCGAGCTCGAACTGGAGGTTGACGACGTTCGGTTTCTCGGCGCCGTCCGGGAAGAGCTGCAGGTAGCGGTCGACCTTCACCTGCGCCTCGGAATAGCGGCCCGCGCGCGCGAGCACGACGGCCATGTTGTAGAGCACCGCCGGGTTGTCAGGCTTCGCGGCATCGGCCTTTGCGTAATGCTCGAAGGCGGAGGCGTAGTCGCCCATGTCGGCGAATTTCTTCCCGAAGAAGACGGCGCGCGTGAACTCTTCGTCGGCGGGATTGGGAGCCGGAGCCGGCACGGGCACCGGGACGGGGGCAGAAGGCGGTGCAGGCGTCGGAGCAGGAGGTTCCTGCGCGCCGAGTGCGAGGGCGAAAAGCAGAACGCAGAACGCAGAACGCAGAACGTTGAATGTAGAAAAAGAGGCCGTCTCGATCCTCGATTTTGCGCTCATCTCAAAAATCCTTCGATGATCGACGTGAGCCACAACCGCTGATCCTCGGCCGGCTGCGTCTGCGCGAGCACGAGATAGAGCGCACGCTTTTTCTGGTCGACGCTCACGCTGCCGGTCGTATCACGCAGGACGCGCTCGGGCGCGGCGACGATCTCCGGCTCGATCTCGAACACGACTTCGGCCGCGTCTTTCGGCGCCCAGTGCGGGCTCACTTTGTCGCTGAAAAGGCGGTTGATGAAATCGAGACGCGCGCTTTCGCTACGCGCATCGCGCGCGGCGGCGGCGAGGCGGCTGCGCACGCCCGACCCTTCGATGAGGAGGCGCAGGTTGGAGAGCAGTTGGATGCGCTGCATCGACGCTTCGAAGATTTTCGATTTGATCGCTTCGTCTTCGATGACCGCGGCGGCGCGCAGGACGTTCTGGATGCGCTGGGTCTCGTGGGAGATGAACGATTCGGCGGTTTCCTCGGCGGAGGGAAGGTCGGGCTCGGGCTCCGCCGGCGGTGCGGGCTCTGTCACGGGCGCCGGCTCGGGGGCCACGACCTCTTCGACGGTCGGTTCGGCGACCGGCGTCTCGAGCGGCGGCACGGACGCCGCCGCATCGGCCGGCGGAGCCGGTGGCGTTCCCACGTCGACCAACGGGAGGTTGAACGCGGCGACCTGCGGTTTGATGGTGTCGACGGTTTTCGTCGGTTTGAGATCCTCGATGGCGGTGAGGATCGGAGAAGGTGGCGCCTGCGGGAGAGGAGCGATTTTCGGGGTGGCGAGCAGCGAGGTCACGGGTGCGTCGGCCCAGAGGCCGCGCACGATCTCGCTGTCGCTCGTCAGTTTGTGGTCGAGGAGGCGTTCGCGGACGCGCAGGCGGATCTCCTCGGCGCCGCGCAGTTGCGCGATGCGTTGCGCGTCGGAGAGATAGACCGTGGTGGTCTTGTCGCCCGTCATGTCGCAATGGCAGGGGCCGACGCGGTCCGCTTCGTAGTTCTGCTTGATCGCGCGCAGGTACTCGACGACGCGCGTGTTCGTCGCGACGTGCTGCTCGCGTGCGCGGTCGCAGGCGGCCTGCGTCGCGTACGGCGTCCCGGCGAACAGCTCGACGAACTGCTTCGAGTCGGGGCGGTACATCGCGACGTGGAAGTGAAAAGCCTCGCACGGACGCCCCGCGGGTGCGGGCGGACAGACGAGCGTCTGCTGCGCCGCCACCGTGGCGGCCGCGAGACTGCCGGCGAGAATCAGCGCGATTCTTAGGGTTCCCATGGACGATCGGCCGCGATTATACGGGCCAATTCAACAGTCGCGCTCCTCGGTCGTAATGCAGGCGAAGGAGAACACGACATGAGAAAACGTATCGTCCTCATCGCCCTCGCCATCGCGGCCCTCGCGGCCGTCCCGCTCGTCTACGCCGGCGCGCGGTCGCATTTCGGTCCCGGTCGCGGATTGCATCAGGGCTTCGGCATGCCTCACAGCTTCGGCCACGACCTGATGATCGGCCACCTCGCGCACCTGAAAGGGGAGCTCGACCTCACCGACGCCCAGGCGGATCAGATCAAGTCGATCTTCCAGGAGACCCGCGCGCAGAACAAGCAGTATCGCGAACAGCTCCATGGCACCTACAAGAGCGTGGCGCAGACGCTGCTCGCGAATCCTTCGGACGTCGCGGCCGCGCAGGCGCTGATGGATCAGCAGACCACGGCCGAGCGCGCGCTGAAGACGAATCTCGTCAACAGCGCGGCGAAGGCGCTGGCCGTCCTCACGCCCGAGCAGCGCGGCAAGCTCGAAGCGAAGCTCGCCCAGCGTCTCGAGCGGTGGGAGAATCGCAGGCGCTAAGGTGTGAGCAATGACGATCCATTGGAGGCCCACGCCATCGAGCGTGTGCAGCACGGCGACGCGGCGGCGTACGACTATCTCGTGCGCAAGTACCTGCCGCGCGCCGTGTCGATCGCAAGAGGCGTCGTGCGCAATGCGCACGACGCCGAGGATCTGGCGCAGGAGGCATTCGTGAAGGCGTACCAGAACATCGGCCGGTTTCGCGAAGGCGAGGCATTCGGTCCGTGGATCTATCGCATCGTCACGAATGCCGCGCTCGACGTGCTCAGGCACCGCGCGAAGTTTCGTCACGAGGCGATCGCGGACAGCGAGCCTGCCGCGCGTCGCGATGACGCCGAGGTGCCGGCGATGAGCAGCGAGATCGCGCGGCGCATCGACGCGGCGATCGAAGAGTTGCCGGAAATGCAGCGCGTGGTCGCGCGGCTGCACCTCGTGGAAGAATTCGAGCACGACGAGATCGCCGCGATGACCGGTCTCAGCGAAGGGACGGTGCGCTCGCATCTTTCCCTGGCGAGGAAGAAGCTGAAAGAGAAACTGCACGACTTATGAGCGAAGACGATTTCCTCGCGCGGTTGCGCACCGAGGCACGCACGCTGCGCCACCAGCCGGACGAGGTGACGCTGGCGCGGATCCGCGCTCGCATTCACGCGCGGCTCGAACCGCCGCGCGGCGTGGCGGACGTGCTCGCGGCGTGGCTGCGGCCGGTGATCGCAATGGTGGGTGCCGTCGCGATCGCGGCGGCCATCGGCTTCGCGACGATCGAGCCGGACGTCGACACCGCGTCGCTCACCGACACCACCATCTCGATGGGAGGCGATAGCTATCGTGTCGGTGAGTAAGACGACGTTCATCGCGATCCTGGTCGTCCTTGTGACGTTCGGCGCAGGCTTCGCCGCCGGTCTCTTCACCGGGCACATGACGGCGCTGCGCGTGTTCCGTCCGGAGCGCCTGCCGGAATTCGCGACGCGCGCGATCGTCAACCGGCTCGAGCACCGTCTCGACCTCACGGACGCGCAACGGACGCAGGTCGAGGAGATCGTCCACCGGCGTCATCGCGCGATCAACCGCATTCGTGGAAACGTGGAGCCGCAGATCCGCGCCGAGATCGAAAAGGCGAATCAGGAGATCGAGCGCATCCTCACGCCGCAGCAGCGCGAGCAATTCACGCAACTGAAGATGCGCCTCGGCCCCCACGCGCGGCGATGGCATCCATGAGGTAGAGCGCGAACGGAATCCACCAGATGAAATCGTTCGTGACGCAGAGGATGACCGAGCGCATCGGCCACGCGCCGCTGTAGATGAGTTGCGCGAGCCCGATCGGGCCGAGCACTTTGCCGAGGAGGCCGACGGCGGCGATGGGGATGCCGCGCTCCGGATCGCGCGCGACCTGCCAGTAGAGGAAGCCGTACACGCCGACGACCATACCGAGGCAGGCGAAGATCTCCGGATAATTCGAGAGCGGCATGCCGGCGTAGCGGAACAGCCACTGCGGATCGGCCATCGAGTACGCGCCCCAGGCGAGGTTGTACGCGCCGGCGAGGGCGAACACGATCTGGTGGAAGCGGCGTCGTTTCACGGCGTAGAGCGTAACAGGGAGCCGTCGAGATCCCGCGAGGCACGCGGGCAGCGAGATGTTGCCGGATCAGCCGGCGTTCCGCACGCGCGCGAGCAGCCCTTCCGCGTCGAGATCGCGCGGGAGCCGCACGCCCGGCGGCAGCGTGTCGATGTGATCGAGGGCGAACACGAGCGGAGTGATGGCGATGCGCTGGTCCGCGCCCGCGGCTCGCGCGACGCGCTCGCCCGTGCGCGCTTCCGTGCGCGCTTCCGTGCGCGCCTCGACGTAGCCGCCGCTCTCGCCGATGCAGAACGGTTTGGCGATCCGCGCGAGAACGCGAGCGAGGCGCAGCCGCGGTTGCAGCGGCAATCGAGCAAGCACGCGCATCGCGAACGAAACTCCGGGCAGTTGAAATCGCGTCTGCACGCGCGCATCAATCCCTTCGCGGCGCAACAGCTCGCGATCGGGAGCATCGAGCGCGGCGCCGCTGGCGATGGCCGCGGGCCCTTTGGCGTTGCCGTTGCCGATGTACATCGTGATCTCGACGTTGCGCGGCATGCCTAGCTTGCGCACGAGCGCGTACGAGATGGCGGGCAGCGTGGAGAGTCCCGGCATCACGATGACGCCATGCTGCCGCGCGAGCGCATCGAGCGACGCGTCGTCGACGAGATCGAAGAACCACGGCGCGTCGTCGGAGATGTCGAGCCAGTGCGCGCCCTGCTCCACGACCGCCCGCACGATGCGCCGGTCGAGTTTCGCGAACGGCCCCGCCGCGCACGCGAATGCGAACGCGCCGCGCGCCGCGCGGGCGACGGCGGCGACGTCCGACAGATCGAGCGTCTCGCGCGTCGTAGCCACGACGTCATAGCGCGGCGCGAGCTCGCGCACGAGCAGCGTGCCGAACACGCCGCGCGAACCGGCGACTACGACTCGCTTCTGCGCAGCCAAAAGCCCACCAGCACGATCCACAGCGTGAACAGCGGAAACAGGATGGCCGAGGTGATCATCTCGAGACGCGGATCGTGGCGGAGCGACGCGAGCGCGAGGGCGAAGCCCGCGAGAATCACCGGCACCGCCAGCGCCAGCGCGGACTTGGGCAGCTCCCGCCAGCCCGCGAACACGAGCAGCACCAGCGCAACGGTGTACAGCCCGTTCGCGCCGTACCCGATCAGCACTTCGAGGTCGCGATCGAGTGCGGCGAACGCATCGCCGGTGAGCTCCGGCAGCACGGCCATGTAGCGGGACTCGCACGCGATGTCGAGCGACACCCCCGCCGCGGCAGCGCACATCGCCGTCACCGACAGCGCACCGCGAAAGCGCAGCGCCAGCACCGCGTAAAACGCGAGCAGCGACAGCGCGGCGAGATGCCAGAGCATCCATCCGCCGAGCCACGCCGCGGGATGCGCGTGCATCCACGCCAGACGTTCGCCTTCGGGGAAGCCGGGCAAGCCGCGCCGCAGCAACACGAGCATGCCGAAGGCCGCGGCGACGTGAGTCGCCGCGGCCGCCCACGCAATCGACGAATCGCGCGGCACTACGGCGCCTGCGCCGAAGCAGCAGCCTGCTCGGCGAGCATCTGCGGCGTCGTCGTGGGCTGGTTCACGAGGTCCGTGAACTCGAAGAGCGGCGTCGAGAGATAGCGCTCGCCCGTGCTCGCGAGCACGGCCACGACGCGCTTGCCCGCCCCGAGCTCCTTCGCCAGCTCGATCGCGGCCCAGACCACGGCACCGGAGGAGATGCCGACGAAGATGCCTTCCTCTTTCGCCAGACGGCGCGCGTAGCCCATCGCGTCCTCATGCGTCGCGTCGAGCACGCGGTCGACGACCGAAGCGTTGTAGATCGACGGCACCATTCCCGCGCCGATGCCCTGGATTTTGTGCGGGCTGTGCGTGCCGCCCTTGAGCACCTGCGACTCGATCGGCTCCACCGCCGCGACGATCACGTGCGGCAACTCTTTCTTCAGCACTTCGCCGACGCCCGTCACCGTGCCGCCCGTGCCGACGCCCGCGACGAACGCGTCGAGCTGGCGTCCGGTATCGCGCAGCACTTCCTGCGCGGTCGTCTCGCGATGCACTTTCAGGTTCGCGGGATTGTCGAACTGCTTCGACAGCCACGCGCCCGGCGTCTTCTCGGCGTATTCGACGGACCGCTTCTGCGCTTCCTTGATCCCGAGCGGCGCCGGCGTGAGCACGAGCTCCGCGCCGAGGGCCTGGAGCAGCTTGCGGCGCTCGACGGACATCGAGTCAGGCATGAAGAGCGTGCACTTGTAGCCCTTCGCCGCCGCGACGAACGCGAGTCCGATGCCGGTGTTGCCGCTCGTCGCTTCGACGATGGTCGAGCCGGGACGCAGCTCGCCCGCGCGCTCCGCTTCTTCGACCATCGAGATGGCGATGCGGTCTTTCACCGACGAGAGCGGATTGAACGACTCGAGCTTGACCACCACTTCCGCCGCGCCCTCGGGCACGACTTTGTTGAGCCGCACCAGCGGCGTGTTGCCGATCAGTTCCGTGATGCTGCCGTAGATCTTTCCGTGTTCCATGTGTGCTCCTTTCCGCGCAAAACAAAAGACCCGAGCCATGAGGCTCGGGTCCGATTCAAAACGTGAGGTAACTGCCCGCTACGAAGACACGTCGAACCGGCCCGCTGCGAGGCAACAACAAGCGCCGGTGACCGTCGTTCGAAACATGCAGGCGGATTGTAGCGCAGTCAATGTGCGACCGCCGCTCCGCTCGCGGAGCCGAGGTAGCGGTAGCCGATCTTCGCAACCGCCACGATGACGGCCGCGTCGGTGCCGACCGCCTTCTGCAGCTTGCGGCGCAGACGCGTGACGTGCGTGTCGACGGTACGGCTGTTGAGGTTGAGATCGACGCGGTAGTTCCAGACGCGCGAGAGCAGCTCGTCGCGCGGCACGACGCGCTCCTTGTTCTTGAAGAGGTACATGAGGAGGTCGAACTCTTTCGGCGAGAGCTTGAGCTTCTGCTCGTTCGCGGTCGCTTCGCGCGTCGCTGGATCGAGGCGGATGAGCGAGTCTTCGCACACCGTTTTCGCCGTCGTCGTCACCGCTTCGCTGCGGCGCATGACCGCGTCGATGCGCGCGAACAGCTCCTGCACGCCGAATGGTTTGGTGACGTAGTCGTCGGCGCCGCCGCGCAGGCCGCGCACCTTGTCGGTCTCCTGGCCGCGCGCGGTGAGGAGAATCACCGGCACTTTCGAGACCTTGCGGATGTGGTCGAGCACCTCGAAGCCGCTTTTCTTCGGCAGCATGAGGTCGAGGAGCACGAGATCGGGGGATTCGGCGTGGAAGAGGCGGATCGCTTCTTCGCCGTCGCCGGCCGTGACGGTCTCATAGTTTTCGTGGCGGAGGTTGATCTCCAGACCCTGCCTCAGGCCGGCCTCATCCTCAACGATCAGAATCCTGGTCATTCGTATGTCTCCGTTCTCTGTTACGGCCCGACCCCGGGCCAGGTTTCCTAGAACGCCTGAGCCTGGGCCATCGAGGGAACGTCGACCGGCGTTCCGGTCGCGAGGGAGCGGGGGAAGAGCAGGCGGAACGTCGAGCCGGTGCCGAGGACGGAGTCGAGCTCCACGCGGCCGCCGTGCGACGTCACGATCTGCTGCACGAGCGTCAGTCCGAGACCCGCGCCGCGGCGCGTGATGGTGTCGGAGAACTGGGCGCGGAAATAGGGATCGAAGATCTTCGCGGCGTCCGCGGGCGCGATGCCGATGCCGTGGTCCTTCACCTCGATGACGACATACTCCGCCGTCTGGCGCAGGACGACGTCGATCACGTGGTCGGCTTCGCCGGAGTACTTGATGGCGTTGTCGATGAGGTTCAGCAGCGCACGCGAGACGGCGTCGCGATCCCACATCTGCTCGCCCACCGCGTCATCGAGCACCACGTTCAGGTCGAAGCCTTTGCTGTGGATCCACGACTCGTACGTCGAGACGAGGCCGCGGATGAGATCGCGCGGACGCACCGGCGTGAAGGCCAGCGCTTTCTCGCTGCGGTTCTGGATGCGCGCGACGTCGAGCACGTTCTCGACGAGGTGCGAGAGCAGCAGCACTTCGCGGAGGATCTGGTCCTCGATCTCCGCGCGTTCCTTGTCTTTGACTTTGCCGCGTTTGAGCGTCTCCGCGCCGAGGCGGATCATCGAGAGCGGCGTGCGGAGCTCGTGCGAAACGTTGGCGATCAGCTCGCCGCGCAGCTTCATGGTCTCCGCTTCCTTGCGCATGCCGCGCAGAGCGAGGATCGCGCCGACGCCCATCAGCGCGAGGGCCATGAGGCTCACCCACAGGCTGACGACGCGCTGGTTCTGCCACCCTTTGCCGCCGACGTACGCGGTCCGCACGATCGCTCTGACGCCGAAATCTTCGAGAGGGTTAGCAAGCGGTTTGACGAACGCGAAGCCGTCCTCGAGTTTCTCGATGCCGGCCCTGCTGCTGTAGACGAGCGCGACGTCGGCCTGGCGCACGAGCGGGCGTCCCGAGCCGCTCACGAGCGGCGACTCGCGCAGCGCCTGGTTCGCCCGCAGCAGGAGCAGCTTCGGATCGTAGGTGTAACGAAGGGTGCCGGAGGAGGTGTAGAACTCGCGCTCGTAGCGGAGCTGGTCGCGCGGCACGCCCACCTCGGCCTGATAGATGGTGCTCGCCGGATCTTCGTCGGGAATGTAGATCGCGGCCACGATCCACTTGTGCTGGCTCGTCCACGTGCTGAGCATCGCGAAGTTCGGCGCGTCGACGCGGCGCTCCATCTGCTGCCATTCGTCGGCGACGGACGACATCTCCGCGCGCACCGCGGCATCGACGCGGCCCGCGGTGATCTCGGAGGCGATGCCCGCGTACTGCTCGGCGAGGCCGTTCGCGCCCTGCTCCATGCGCAGGGAGAGGTTGTACGAGCGCCATGCGAGCGCACCGAGTCCGAGGGAGATGATGACGAACGGAAGAAGAATCCGAACGCGGTCTTCGCTGCGCCCCGGGTGCGGGGCGAGCAGTCTCAACCTCGAGAGGATCGCGTCGAACATTCGGCCTCGGAAACCTGCATCAGTGTCCGCCCGCCGTCGTCGGATGCGTCTGCGAGAGGTGGACGCCGATGATCTTCTGGATCTGCTCTTTCGTGTACGGCTCGAGCTTCGCGTCGAGCTTCATGAACACGTTGCGGCGCGAAATGATGATCCACAGCTTCCCCGTCTCCCGCGCTTCGGCGATGACCTGCTTGAACTCGCGGCCGCTCGCGTGCGTGAGGGACTTGCCGTTGATCGCGATGAGGCGATCGCCGGGCCGGAGGTCGGCCCGCGCGGCGGGACTGTTGGGAATCACCGACTTCACGTAGAGACCCGGATTGCGATTGTCGACCGTGGCGCCAAAGAAACGGCGTCCGCTCAGCATCTGGCGGATCTGCTGGTCGCATTCGCGAGCAGCGCCGTTGCACTTCGGCTCATCACCCGCGAACGCGAAGCTCGCGGCTGAGATCGAAGCCACCATGAAAACGAGTCTGGAGATCCTGTGCACCATCAGAAGAATTGGGGTTCCTGGCCGCCGCAAACTGTAAGGCCGATCAGGAACCGATGACGGATACAAATCAGAAAAGATCGGATGAATTCCACGAAAATCAACGGGTTAAGCCGTTCACACCTCAACGGAACTGCAATTTTCCGAATGCTGCGGGAACGTGGAAATCAGCGGGAATTTTCATCGTCGGCTGCCAGGCCGCGTACTCGTCTCCGGCGCGCGGATGGCGATCGATGCGGAAGAAGTTGGCGCGCCACGTTTCGCCCGCGTGCGGCGTCGAGCGTCCAAGGGCGGCGAACGGGATGCGCACGAGCGTGTCGATCGTCATCGTGCCATCGGACTCGATCACGTTCCGGAGCACGGCGAACATCCCTTCGCACGTCCACGCGCGATCCGCACGCATCGTCGCGCGATCGCCGGCGGGCGAATCGATGACCGCGTCGAAGAGCACGCCGAGGGGATTCACCTCGAGCTCGAAGTAGCGGACGAGGGTCTCCGGCGCGAGGAAGATCTCGACGACGTCCTCTTCGTACAGCGGATCGTCGTGGCCGGTGTAGGTCGCATGGACGAGGTCGTCGGTCGCGGTGAAAAGGACCGAGAGGTACTCGTCGTCGTACCAGACGGCGACGCTCGTCGTGAGGCGCGGCGTGGTGCCGTCGGTGGCGCGGCGCAGGCGGACGGGCTCGCATGCAGCGGGGGCGACCCACGGCTCTTCCATGTCGAACCCGGCGCGCGGCACGCGCAGCGTTTCCACGGTCATCCGCTCGCATGATAGGGCACCCCTCGGCATTCCACATGCAACGTCGCGCGAACGGGACCGAGAGAAGGTGGCGGCAATGGTGGATTACGAATTGAACGAACTGCGGCGCGAGTTCCTCGACGAAGCGCGCGGCAAAGTCGACGAAATGCAGTCCGCGATCGAGGCCGGCAAGAGCCGCGAGATGCTCGAACGCCTCGCCTATCTCGCGCATCAGCTCAAAGGCTCCGGCGGCAGCTACGGCTATCAGCGCATCTCGACGGATGCGGCCGAGCTCGAAAAAGCGGTCGAGAGCGGCGACGGCGCGGACCTCACGCGCTACGTCTCGAGCCTGCGCGGCGAGATCGAAAAGGCGGCCGCGGAGCTCGGTTAACCCGGTTCAGCCACGGCGAACCGCGTTAAACCGCCTCGGGGCGCTGTGCTTCGTCTTTCACTCGCGGCGTGCGCGTCAGCCCATCGCGCCGGCGCTCCGCCTGGACCTGGTTGCGTCCGTTCTTCTTGGCGCGATACAGCGCCTTGTCGGCCGCGACCACGAGCTCCTTCGCGTTGTGAATGCGGGAGTGCGGCACGCTGGCGACGCCGAGGCTGACGGTGATGGGAAGCGGGCCGATCTGCGTTTCCATCGCAGTCGACTCGACGAGGCCGCGCAGCTTTTCGGCGAACGCGATCGCGTCGTTGAGCGACGTCTCCGGCATCATCACCGCGAACTCTTCCCCGCCGTAACGCGCGACGAGATCGGTACTGCGCACCGAGTTCTTGTAGAGCTTCGCCGCGCACTTGAGGACGTCGTCGCCGACGGCGTGCCCGTGCGTGTCGTTGACCTTCTTGAAGAAGTCGATGTCGATCATCACCAGCGAAAGCGGCCGCTGGTAGCGCTGCGATTCCTCGAACGCGCGCGCGAGCTCGTCCTGCAGGTAGCGATGGTTGTGGAGCTTGGTCAGACCGTCCGTGATCGAGAGGAGCTCGAGCCGCTTATTGGTCTCGACGAGCTCTTTCTGCAGGTCGACGATGCGCTTGCCCGCGCGGATGCGGGCGAGGAGCTCGGGATACTGGAACGGCTTGGTGATGTAGTCGTCCGCACCGAGCTCCAGTCCCTGCACCTTGTCTTCCTGCTCGGCCTCGCCGGTGAGCATGATGATGTAACGCGTGCGCAGCTCGGCGTTCGATTTGAGCTCGTGCGCGAGGACGACGCCGTCCATGTCCGGCAACCGCCGGTCGAGGATGACGAGATCCCACGCGCCGCCACGCAGCATGTCCCGCGCCTCGGCGCCGGTGGTGCACTCGATCGTCTCGAAGCCGGCGCGCCGCAGGAACAACCGTACGAGCCGCCGGATCGCCGCATCGTCATCGACGATCGCTATGGTGAAGTCCGCCATTGGTTCGGCGACAGGCGCAACGAACGTGCCTAGTCGCTGCACGGTTGCCGGTCGACGAGGATCGGTTGCCTGCGATTCGCCGCAACATCAGCAATCACGGACCATCGTCCAACCGGCAACGCGCTATCCGATCCTCATCGAGATATCCAGCGCCGTCACCGAATGCGTCAGCGCCCCGACCGAAATCCGGTCCACCCCCGTCTCCGCCACCCCCCGCACCGTCTCCAGCGTGATCCCGCCGCTGGCCTCGAGCGGCACGCGTCCCGCCGTGCGCTGCACGGCCTCGCGAAGCTGATCGGTGCTCATGTTGTCGAGGAGGATGAAATCGGGCTCCGCCGCGAGCGCCTCTTCGAGCTCGCGCATGTCGCGGACCTCGATCATCAGCGGCTGGGGCATCCCGCGCGAACGGATGCGCTCGACCGCTTTGGCAATCGAGCCGGCGCGGTCGATGTGGTTGTTCTTGACGAGGAACATGTCGTGGAGGCCGATGCGGTGGTTCTCGCCGCCGCCGGCTTTGACCGCGTATTTGTCGAGCTCGCGCATGCCAGGCGCGGTCTTGCGCGTGTCGTGGATCTTCGCCCGCGTACCGGCCACGGCGTCGACATAGCGCCGGGTCATCGTGGCGATGCCGGAGGCGCGCTGGAGCAGATTCAGCGCGGTGCGCTCGCCGCTGAGGAGCGCGATCACGCTGGCGGACACTTCGGCGACGATGTCTCCCGGCTCCACCACGTCGCCGTCCATCACCAGCGCGGCAACCTCGGCAGTGGGATCGAGCGTCGTGAAGACCGTTTCGACCACGCCGAGGGCGGCGATGATGCCGTGGCCTTTCACGAGGAAGCGGGCGGAACCGCGGTCGGAGGGGTCGAAGATGGCCTCGCTGGTGACGTCGGGGAGATCTTCGGCGAAAGCGCGTAGCACTAGCTCATCGAACATGCGGACGAAATAGTGCTACGGTCGTTCCCGTTTTGACAGGCAGTTCGTTGACAATTTGGGGGCGCACCGGCTTCGACGGGAACACGTCGGGGTCATGGTTGCATGCCGAGCTCGATTGACTCGTTAAAACGATCGAAAAACACAAACGCGAACAACGATTTCGCCCTCGCGGCCTAAAAACCCACGAGCGTCTCTCCGCTACCCGCTCACGGTGGAGGAGTCGGACGTCATGATGTGAGCTGGTGACGCGCGCAACGCCTACGCGCGCGTCACGAGATCAAGAGGCTGGTTTGTGTCCGGTTCCCGCTCTCCGGACAGGGCACGAACGAGATCAAACGGAGAGACAAGCATGTAGTAGCCAGGCTGCCACTGTTTTCGGACGGGGGTTCAACTCCCCCCGCCTCCACCAATTGTCTTTCGTCACACCGCGACGCGCAGGCGCCGGTCGTCGACGATCTTTCCATCGAACAGCGACACCTGTCGCTCCGCGCGCCCCGCGAACCGCGGGTCGTGCGTGACCATCACGATCGTGCTCCCGCGTCGGTGCAGGCGGTCGAGCAGGTCCATCACCAGTTCCGCGTTCTTCGAATCGAGATTGCCCGTCGGCTCGTCCGCGAGGAGCACTTTCGGTTTGCAGACGAGCGCACGGGCGATGGCCACACGCTGCTGCTGACCTCCGGAGAGCTGCGCCGGAAAGTGCTTCTGCCGCTCGGGGATGTTCACCGCTTCCAGTGCCTCGAGGACGAGCTCGCGCCGCTGTTTGCGATTGAGATCGCCGCGGAACGTCAGCGGCAGCTCGACGTTCTCGTACGCGCTCATGTCCGCGATGAGATTGAAGGCCTGGAAGATGAACCCGATGTCGTGATTGCGCACGCGCGCCTGTTCGATGGGAGGCAGCGCGGAAACCTCGTTGCCGTTGAGATAGTACTTGCCCGAGGTCGGGGTATTGAGCAGGCCGAGCACCGACAGCAGCGTCGATTTGCCGCAACCGGACGGGCCGCTGATGGAGACGTATTCGCCCGCGTCCACGGCGAGGTCGATGTCATGGAGCGCGGTGGTCTCCATCTGGACGGTGGAAAAGATCTTCGTGATTTCGTGCAGTTCGATGAGGCTGTTCATGGCGCGGCTCCTTATTCGTAACGCAGCGCATCGCCCGGTTCGAGAGCGACGGCACGGCGGGTTGGCAGGTAGGAAGCGGTGGAAATGACGCCGGCCATCAGCAGGACGACCCCTGTGGTGACCGGAATGACGTGGTCGAGAATGTTCGGGATGGCGCGGCTGAGCAGCGGCATGATCCCGATGCCGAAGCCGAGTCCCACGATGGCCACTGTGAGATACAGCGCGCCCTGACGCAGGAACATCGACGTGGCCCGCAATACGGTCGCACCCAGCGCGCGGCGAATGCCCACTTCCTGCGTCCTCTGTGCGACGGAACGGCTGATCAGGCCGAACAATCCCGACGCCGCGAGCAGCGCCGTAATCAGCGACACCGCACTGAATACCGGGATCAACGCCGCGGTGCCGAGGCGGATCGCCTGCAGCACGTCGTCGAGCGACTGCAGGTTCTGCACGGGCAGATCGCGATCGACCGCGAACGCCGCGGCGCGAATCGCATTGCGATCCACGTTCCTCCCCTTCACGAGCAGCTGAAATGCGGCAGGAACCGCCTGACGCAGCGGCTGGTACAGCGAGCCGAGCTCGGCGTCCACTCGGTACGGTGAGCCCGGTACGGTGGAAACGACACCGACGACGGTGAGCCACATCCCACTATCCGACGACGTCAACTGCACGCGTTTGCCGATCGGGTTGTCGTCGGGCCAGAAACGCATCGCCATTTCCTCGTCGACGACGGCGACATGGAGCGATTGCGCATTGTCGGTGCTGTCGAACAGGCGGCCGGCGCGCAACTGGATGCCCAGAACGTCGAAATAGTTTTCGGAGACGATCGTGAGCGGCAGCGTCAGAGGCTCGTCGCCCTTCGTCTCGATGCGCGCAGGTACGCGCAGCGGACGCGAAGGCGCCGCCGTCGTATAAGCGATCTGCGCTCCCGGCACTTTGTTCTGCACGGCCGCGGTCAACTCGTCCCAATAGCGCAGTCGCTGCGCCGGTTCGTCGTAGCGCGCGTCGAAGGAAGTCGCATGCACGGATAGCAGCACGTCGCCGGTGACCATGCCGGTCGGCTTGGTCGTTTCCTTTTTGACGGCGAGTACGACGTTGCCGCAGGTCACGAGCACGATGCAGGAAATCACCACCTGTAATCCGACCAGCAGCGCCACGCTCTTGTTGCTGCCGCGCAACGTGGCGCCTTTGCCGCTGCCCGCCAGCACGATAGCCGCGTCCTGTTTTGCGATGCGCCACGCCGGAATCAGCGTCGACAGCAGCCATACCGCGACGGCTGCGATTACGGCCAGCAGGAAATCGAGCGGACGCAGCTCCGGCATGTTCGACGAGCGTCCGTCCGCAAACACTCGGCCGATCGCGTCGCCGATGTCCTCGGTCCAGCCGACGCCCCACGCCGCGAGTCCATAGCCGGCGATGAGCCCAATGCCGACGATGAGTGCCGTCTCGAGAAGGCACTGGCGCAGCAGGCGCGGACGGGAGGCGCCGAGTGCGGTGCGGAGCGCAAGCTCACGGCTGCGCTCGAGAAGCCGCGCGAGAAAGACCATGCTGATGTTGACGCAGCCGAGGAGCAGGACGGCGATGGCGGCGACGCTCAGCATGGCCACGATGGGCGTGTTGCCGTGCGTGAACATGCGGCCGGCCGGAACGAGTGCCACACTGCGCCCGCCCTTGAAGAGCTGCGGATAGGAGCGATTGACGTCGCTCACCGCGGCCTGCAGCTCATGGATCAGGCTTTCGGGCTGCTGATTGTCACGCAGTGCGATGAGCGCATAGACGCTCATCGTGGTGTCGTTCGGCTGCGCGAGCTTCGGCAGGTGCAGCGGCACCCAGACCTCGTAATCCTGAAACCCAAAGAAATCTTCGGGTAGAACGCCGATGATCTGCACGGGCTTCGCGTTCAGGCGCGCGGTGCGGCCTACGATCGCCGGATCCGACGCAAAGTAGGTTTGCCATGCCTCATGACTGAGGATGGCGACTTCCGCGGCTTCCGCCCGGCCGTCCGTCTCCGCGAACGTGCGCCCG
Source organism: Thermoanaerobaculia bacterium (assembly GCA_035629395.1). Taxonomy (GTDB): domain Bacteria; phylum Acidobacteriota; class Thermoanaerobaculia; order Gp7-AA8; family Gp7-AA8; genus QHVT01. The sequence continues at coordinate 62,715 of DASPHZ010000026.1, read as the reverse complement.
AGCAGGGGAACGACACTCGTGGCCGCGAGCAGCCGCGGACTGATGGCCACACCGCGCAGGTTCGTGGTGGCCTCCCCTTCACTGAGCACGATCGACCGATTCGCAAACGCACCGAGGAAATCGGCGCTGCGATTCTGCGCGCGCAGTTGCTGGTAGGTGTATGCGTCCATTGCGGGCCGCGGCCGGCTGCCCTGGTCGGACGCGACCTGCACGCTGTACCAGCTTTGCGAGCCGGGGAATCCGAGCGGTTTGAAGACTTGACTGTAGGTGAGCGCGTTCGTCCAGACCGCGAGGCCGACACTCAGCGCGACCACGCTCGCGCACATCAGTGAATAGCCCCACGACTTCGTCAGCAGCCGCCACGCGTACTTCAGATCGAACCAGATGTTCATGATGTGCCTTTCACTTGAGGAGGATGCGTTCCTGGGCCTGAAACTCGCCGATTTCCGAAGTGATGATTCGATCGCCGGGACGGAGTCCGTCGACGATCTGGAGGTGATTCACCGAGACGGCACCCGACTTGATGCGCGTGCGCGTCGCGTAGCGGCCCGCGGGATCGAGCTTGTAGACCGCAATCGCCGCGTCGTTCTTCACATACGCCGGTTTCCCGACATAGAGGGTGTCGGGAATCTCGGCGATGAAGACCGTCCCCTCGACCTGCAATTGCGGACGCGCTCCCGCGGGAAGCGGGCCTTCGAGTACCACGTCGACCGCCACAGTGCCTTCCGTGACGCCGGGATCGACGCGACTGACCACACCGTCGACCGTGCCATTGCGCGTGTCGATGACGACTTTCTGTCCCGCGCGCACCTGCGTCGCCTCGCGCGCCGGTACCTTCAATTCCGCATAGAGCTGTTCCTGCTGCGCAATGCGTCCAATGGGGCTGCCGGGCTGCAGTTGCTGACCGACTTCGACGTTGATGGCCTGGACGATTCCGCGGATGCCGGCGGTGACTTTGAGCGATTCGACTTCGTTCCGCGCGCGCTGCAGTGCGCGTTCGAGCTGGGCCACGCGGGACTTGCGCACGGAGAGCTGTACGCGAATGTTGTCGCGTACTTTCTGCAGGCGGCTCGCTTCGATGCTGTGCGTCTCGCGTAATTGCGTCAGATCGAGCTGGGAGCGCCGCAGTTCGATGTCCGAGATCAGGCCATTGCGCGCGAGTGCCTCGTCCGCTTCAGTCTTTGCCTTCGCCTTTTCGGCATTGAAGCGCACCTGCGTCAGCACGACTTCCTGATTGAGCATGTTCGTCTGCAGCTCGGCCTCCGCCGCCTGTAGCTCCGCGACCGCCCCTTCGAAAGCCGACTGTGCCTCCTCGGCCGAGGCTACGAGCTGCGGGTTTGCGAGCTCGACGAGCACCTCCCCCACTTCGACGACCGCTCCGGGCTTGATGTCCGCTTTCGCCACGCGGCCGGAGACCTGCGCCGCGAGCTGTTCGACGTGCCGTGACAACAGTCGGCCGTTCGCCGCGACTTTGATCTCCATCGTGCCGTGACGCACCGTCTCGATGTTGAGGCGTGTGCGGTCGACGCGCTGCGTGTCGAAGTCGATGCTGGCAAGCGTCACTCCGCCGCCGACGAGCGCAACGGCGAGTGTCGCCACCAGCGCGACGCGCTTCCATAGAGACACCTCGGGCGTGGTTCGCATGCGATCCATTGGAAAGACCTCCGTTGTGTGTGTCTTAAATCGGTTCGCGCTTACGACGCAGATGAATCGCCAGTACGACGCACAGGAATGCGAACAGCAGCCCGCCCCACAATCCCGGCCGGCTCACATACCTGCCGATACTGAGCTGTGAGAATTCGTCGATGGCTCCGGTCTGGAACACAAATGCTTCCTTCATCGCGCCACCGACCCGGTATTGCAGCATGTTCATGAAGTTCATGCTGCCGAAGACTCCCTTTTCAAAGGCGGAGATCACCATCAGCGGCATGACGGCCCACACGAGGGGCACACGCTTCGCCCACGCGGAGACCAGCAGCAGCCAGCCGTAGATCGGTGCGTACCAGAGCACGTGCACCACCGTGCCGTAAAGCATGACGATCGGCTCCTGCATGAACCGGAACTCGCGCCACAGAAGGCCCGGCCCCACGCCCCGTAACGTCAGGACCAGCGTCCCGTGCACGAAGAGGATGATCTGCACCGTGATTCCGAGGATCAGGGCGAAGGCCGGCAGGACGAGCATCGGGACGCTCAGTTTCGACAGGACCACCGTGCGATCCGAGACAGGCAGTGACTTCCAGAACAGAATGCTGCGATCGCGGCGTTCGCCATAGAGCGCGTCGAGGCAGTAGAACATCGCCACGATGAACGTCGACAGCATGATCGGTGCGGGCGGCAGCGAAAGGTGACTGACCACCATCGAGTGGCGCCGCGCCAGGTCCGTATCCGCCGCGGCGCGCGTCACACGGTCCGGAAGGCTGAACGTATTGCTGACCAGCGCGGCAAACAACACCACCGCGCAAACGATCAGCGGCGCGAGATATACAAAGCGGTTCTCCCACAATTCGCGGCGAACGGACCAGTAATAGGGACGGGTCATCGGGCGGCTCCTTGTGTCCTGCTCATGACGGCGACGAAAAGGTCTGCAATGCTCGGCGTCCGCACTTCGCCCAACGCGGCGATCTGCTGGCGGTCCGCACCGTCGTACAGAAGAATGCTGCGGCCGAAGATCTGGCGCTCGTGGATCGGACGGAATGCGCGCGCCGCCTCGACGTTTTCCGGACGCACCATCGCTTCCACATAGCGCGTCTCGAATTGCTCCATGCTCGACTCGAGCACGATGCGCCCCTGGTCGATGAACACGAAGTCGGTCAGAACGTCCTGGATCTCGTCGATCTGATGCGTCGTCACCACAATGGTGCGGCTGCGGTCGAAATAGTCATTGAGAAGGGAGTCGTAGAACTGTTTGCGGACGAGGATGTCGAGGCCGAGGGTGGGCTCGTCGAGCACGAGCAGCTTCGCGTCGATGGCCATGATCAACGCGAGGTGGAGCTGCGTGACCATCCCCTTCGACAGTTCGCGCACGCGGCTGTGGCGCTTGACGCTCGTTTTCGCGAGGAACGCCTCCGCCTTGTCGCGATCGAAGCGCGGATGGACGCCGGCGAGGTATTCGATTGCCTGCGAGGCGCGCATCCATCGCGGCAGTACCGCCACATCCGCGATGAACGCCACGTCATTCATGAGTTGCCCGCGCTCGCTCCACGGATCGCGGCCGAGGACGCGCAGGGAGCCCTCGTAGGGGGTGAGGCCGAGGATGGCGCTGAGAGCCGTGCTCTTGCCGGCACCGTTCGGACCGACGATGCCGAGGATGCGCCCTTCCTCGACGCGGAGATCGATGCCGTCGACGGCGACGGTCTTGCCGAACGCCTTTCGCAGACCGCGCGCTTCTATGCAGGCCATGGCGTCAGCGCTCCTCCCCCGATTTCCGCTTCGGCGGCCGCGCCTTCAACAACTCCTCGGCGCTGAGGCCGAGACGCTGGATGGTCTTCTCGATGCGCGGCCACTCCTCCTCGAGAAACTTCTGTCGTTCGGCCTGCAGGAGCAGGTCCCGCGCTCCGGCGTTAATGAACATGCCGCGGCCTCGCTTCGTCTCGACGAGCTGCTCGTCGACCAGTTGCTGATAGCCCTTCAGGACGGTGATGGGGTTGACCCGGTACTCGGCCGCGACCGTGCGGACCGAGGGGAGCGGGTCGCCCTCGTTCAGCACCCCTTCGAGAATGAGCGCGACGATGCGGTCGCGAAGCTGGCGATAGATGGGCTGGCTGTCGTTCCACTGGAGATCCATTCGTGTTCTGCTTGAGTTTCGGTGATGTAGTTAACTATATCACCTAAACAGATGCAAGCTCCAATTTCGGAAAGTCAGCGCACCGGCCATCGACAGACGAACGATCGCGTCGTCGCGTCGTCGCGTCGTCGCGTTGCCGCGTTGCCAGAGGGAGGGAGGCGAGGTGAGGGAGCATCCACACACTGCTCGGCTTCACGCCGGAGACGCTGCGGCCCCGGAGCCGAGGCGTTCAGTCCTTCCCTTTCGACGTCTGGCGGAGGCGGAAGGGAAGAAGGACACGACGACGGGGAGCTGCCGTAGCGACGCTCCCCGTCACACCAGTTTTCTATGACGCGCCGTTAGGACCGATCGTGGCGACACAGCGGATCGAGCCATTGCGCGCGACTCGAACCTCTGCGTCAGACGAATCGCCCAGGCTGCGAACGCCGGCCATCACAGCGCTTACCGTGTCGGCGCCTTCTGTGCGCAAAAACTCGGCGACTTGCTCCTCGGTCAAGCGGGCGAGACTCTGCCGTGCGATCGACAACTCGAGTCGCACGTACTCGTCGTCCGAATCCGGAACGTAATCGCTGTCCGACTCCCGTCCTGTCTCCGGCCTGGCCTTCGGCTGCGATCCGGGTCGCGCGTCGGTATCGCGCATCAGTGTCGTAAATGGCCGCTCCTGCTCGAACGACGGATTGACGCGACCCTGTCGTCTGAACTGCGGCGATTGTGCACTGCCGACGAAGTGCGCGATCGCCTCCTGGAACTCCAGATACGTACCTTCGAACGCGCCGTCGTTCCACACAGACAACAAGGCCTGCGTGTACAGGCCGTGCGGATCGCCGTCGGCTGCCGTTTGCCAGTCGCGGCATGCCGCCAGCGTCAGGACCGTTGCCCTCAATTGCGGATTGACGCGCTCACTCCCTCGCGTCTGCTGCTGGATGGACGCGTAGAAATCGTGATGATTGCGCGTGACGTGGGCAGCGATGTTGCGCGGCAGGAGACGGTAGCCCGGCACGGATCTTCCTCCGCGCACCTTCTCCCCGATCAGCAGTCCGGGCACGCCTGCGGCGCGCGCGGCGGCAAACCGGTCGCGCGACGCCGACGCAATACTCGACGCGAACTCGAGGCTGCGGGCGATCGTCTCGCTATGGCAACTGTCGGAGACGATGATGATCCGCACGCCCTCCTCGAATCGATCCCATTTCTCCGACAGTTCGTCGTCCACCACCATCCGGTCGAAGAGCGCCCAGGTCTGGTCAGTCGCGCCGCTCTGCTCGTCATTGTTCAGGTCCGGCAGTTCAAAGCCGTGACCGGCATACGTGATCAGCAGCGTGTCACCGGAAGTGAGATCGCGCGCCGCGTCGTCGAGAAACTTCAGGGCGGCGTGACTGGTGGCCTTGTCGTCGAGCAGAAGCGTCGGCTGGAACCGCTGCTTCGCCGCGAGGTCGCGCATTTTCTTCGCATCGTTGATGCATCCGCGCAACGCTCCCGTGAAACCGTAATGCGCCGGATCGACGCTGTTCAGGCCGAGGTGAAGCGAAATCGCCTTATTCATGACGTTCTCCGTTCTGGTTGGGCCGAAGTGCGCTCAATGCGCAAAGACCGGCGAGCAGTCGATCAGGGGTGTCCGCGGACGCGCGTATTCGTGTGTCGGATCGAGTAACGTGACGCCAAGCATCTGCGGACGAATGGCGGGATCGGGAACGGACAGCTCGCCGCTCCTGTTCGTGGCGAGCTTGCGGTAGAGATTGAAATGATTGCCGCGCTGCGGGCGCTCGTTGTTCGACACCCCGGCATTAGCGAGAATCACCTGCTTCGTTGCGGGCGCGAGATCAATCCATGCGTCGTCGCCGAACGACAAGCGCGTGTTGACGCTCTCGTCGAGGTCGACGACCCACTTCACAACGATCATCCCTGCGGGAAACGCATGTGCGCTCAGGACGCCGCGGTCGATCCAGAGATCGAGAATCGCTTCCGGTGCATCGGATAGCGTGAATTGCGGGTCCGCGTCCCTGAGGTTCGGCAGCCGCCCGATGAGTTGAGAATCGTCGAGATTCGACGTCTTCAAAAGCCCTGAGATCGTCAGTTTTCGCGGAGCCGAGACCGTGAAATCGTTTCCGGTGGAGCGCCACGGCCACTGCGCGGTCGCAAGCTCGCTGCGCTCACGCACCCACACGGCCGCCAAGTGCTTCGGGATATCAAACATGGGCGTCGTGAAGCCGTCCGGAAACAGCACTCGATACCCGCCGGGTTGCGCGTCGAGACAAGCAAGTCCGTAGACGATGATCTCCAGTTGTGTAGCCATCTTCATCCACCTCTCGTAGGAACTCTCCGTCCCATAGCCATAGATGGACACCTCGCGCCGTTTCCCGTGCGCAATCAGCAGCCGATGCACTGCACCGCCGCCCAGAACGACGATCGGTCACCGAACTGTTCGCGTACGCACTCGAGCTGCGTCAGACGCAGCGCTTCCGCGGGCGAAAGCCCCGCCGCGAGGCGCTGGTGGAGACGCGGGAAGAACAGGGCCGCGTCACGATCGGAGATCGGCCACAGCGTGGCAATGACCGCGGATGCCCCAGCCTGACCAAACGCATACGCAACGCCCAGCGCCGCCTCGCCGCGCGAGGGACCGCGGCTACTGTCACACGCCGCAATGACGACGACAGTTCCCGAACGGACTTGCAGGCGCGACAACGCTTTCATGTCCAGCCGTCCGTCCGCACCCTCGGCCGAGGCGAGCACGAGGGCCGCGGAATCGCGGCTGAGGATTCCATGTCCGGCGAAATGAATCACGTCGACTTGTGCGACCTGTCCGAGGAATGCACGCGCGGTCGCGCGCTCACCCGAAAGAGTCCGGGCATCGTCATATGCTTTGGCGATCACGCGTGCTTCCGCGACCGCGCCGGGCAGACGAGCCAACTCGCCCCCCGCAGGGTCCGCGACGATGAGGATGCTCTTGCGCGGTGTCAGTGCCGCAGCGCGACGCGCCTGCACGAACCGCGCGCTCGGTACAATCGACAGCACACGTTCGTCAGCGAGATACCGCGATGTATGCGGATTCGCCAGTGCACCGAATGGAGTGGCAGCGGTGGCGCTGTCCGGAACGACAGCCAGCACTCGATTTCTTTCGACGACGTGCGCCACGGGGGCGATCAGAAGCTCGTAGGCTTCACGTGCGACCTTCTCGCGCTCGCTCGCGCCAGTCCGAACGGCATCGCGAAATCTGTCCAGCACCCACGTCAGGTCATCGACGGCGATCTCACGTTCCGCCGTGTGTTGCCCCTCCCGGTCGACTGCGAAAATCACCAGTTTGCGCGGCAACACCGCATATTCGACGATCGCAATGTCCTGCGGCAGCACTGCGGGATCGAACGGCGCGGCTTGCGGAATGCGATCCAACAGGGATCGCGCCCGCTCGCGCTCCGCATATTCGAACGCTCGGAGGCCCCCGTCGCGCAAGCTGATCTCGATCGCCTCATCGAAGAGCTCGTCCGCCGCACCGAGAACGCCCCACCGAGCGTCGCCAGCCGGCAGTGACTCGCGATGTTGCTCGAGCTCGGCGATACCCGCCTCGAAATCCTGCGCTGCCTGCTCGCGGTCGCCGAGGCGAAGATGCATTCGGCCGCGACGAAGGTAGAGGTCCGGCAGCAGCATCCGCCATCCTCGATCGCTTCCATGAATGCGCAGCGCATTCGTGAGAAGTCTCACGGCCACCGCGGGATCCTCGGCGATCAGTGCGGCAGCCGTGTCGCGATCGGCCTCGAGCTTCTTCCGCAACTGGGTATCCTTCGCCGACGCAATCTGTGCATTCGCGTAGCGAAGATCGGCCACGGCGGCGTCAGGCTCACCGAGACGCGTCGCGACGAGCGCGCGCCTGAGGAACGCGTTGGCCTGCAGTTCCGGATCGCGCACGTGGCCCGCGATCTCCACCTCGACGTCGAGTAACGAACGCGCAGCACGCCACGCCTTGCGTCGGGATGCGTCATAGATCATCCCCGAAATCACATGCTCGAGTCGCTGTGTCGAACGTTTGCCGTGGTGCCGCAACGCAAGCAGCCTGCTGCGTCCGGCGCTCTCGCGGTCTCCGATCGCGTCATAGACCTGCGACAGGATGTCGTGCAGATACGCGACGTTACCTGCCTCGCGGAGCGACTCGAATCGCCCAATGGCCTGTTCGAGGTGGCGGATCGCAACACCCCACTCGGCGCGCCCCATGAAACACGACGCGAGTTGCCAATGTGCGTATCCATGGAGCGCGGCAGCTTCTCGGGGCGCCGTCGAGACCAGCTCCGCGAACGCGGCTTCGGCTTCTGGAACACGTCCCTGAATCTGAATCGCGACCGCACCGAAGAACCGCGCGTGCATCGCCAAGGGACTCCCCCCGGATTCGAGCTCGCGGACTGCCGCTTCGAGCAGCGCCTCGGCCTTGACGAAGTTTTTCTCCGGGCGGAACGCGACGCGTCCATCGCGGAAGGCGACATGACCGCGCGCGAGCGCATCCCGAGCCCGACCCTGGGCCTGATCGATGACCGCAACCGAGTCGCCGAGCGTTGGCTCGCCGTTGAACGCCGCGAGTGCAGCGCCAACAGTTCTGACCGCGGTGAGCGCCCGCTCTGCCTTGGCCAGATCACCGCTCAGCCACGCCTCACCCCAGCGTGCGAAACCTTGCGTCTGCACGACATATCGCACGTCACCGGGGTCGAGATGCAACAACATCCGCGCGGCCGCCGCATCGCCGCGTTCGAGTCTCGGCTGCAGACGTGTGAGCTCGGCTTCCACGGCGGGCAGCGGCGCCTCGAGCTCGCGCAGCCGTTGTCTCGCCTCGCCTGCCCACTCGCTGGTGCCATCGACAGTGAGGTAGCTCCTCCACGCGGCGGCCGCGGCATCGCGCAGATGAAACGCCTCCAGAATGACCGCACGGTTGAACAGTCCCTCGGCCAGCAACGGCTCGGCGCGCAGCGACTGGTCTGCGGCGACGAGGGCATCTGTGAGTTCATCGAGGGAACCGGTACGCTCCGCCAGCGTGTGATGCGCCGCCGCGAGATCGTTCCACTGTCTCGCATTCCGGTCTCGTTCGGGTACGCGTTCGAAAATGCGCACCGCACCTTCGGGGTCATTCGCGAGCAGATACGCGACGGCGACCGCATGACGTGAAGAAATGCGCTCGTCCGCCGCGAGATCGTTGATGATCGATCCTGCCGCCCCCCTTATCTGCAGCTGCAGCGGATTCAATCGACTCAACGAACGCTGCCGATCCGCAACCGCCGCCCAGCGGAACCCGCTGATCCGCGCGGTCACGAAGCGAGCCTCCCGTGGAACGTCGTGCGCGAGGCGCACCATGGGATGGAGCGTGTACATCCTCCATGCCGCCCCCGCAGTCGCGATCGTGATCACAGCCGCCGCGGCCCAATGCCTTACGGAAACGCGCTCGAGCACGAAAACGCCTCCCTCACAGAACGCCTGTCGATGTTGGTTGAAGAGAGCGACAGAATAGCAGCTTGAAACCCGCCCCTCCCCCGCCCGTACTCCTCTCCACGCCGATGCTCTCCTTAGTCCATCTCTCCAAGACATACGCGAATGGTGTCCGCGCGCTCAATGACGTGAACCTCGAAGTGGGGAAAGGTCTGTTCGGCCTCCTCGGGCCGAACGGCGCGGGCAAGTCGACGCTCATGCGCACGATCGCTACGTTGCAGGAGCCGGATGCGGGCTCGATCGCGTTCGACGGGCACGACGTCCTCGCCGATCCGCGCGTTCTCCGCCAGCGCCTCGGGTATCTGCCGCAGGACTTTGGCGTGTATCCGAAGATTCCGGCGTTCGATCTGCTCGAGCATCTCGCGGTGCTCAAAGGGATGCGCGACAAAGCGCGCCGCACCGAGCAGGTGAACGAGCTGCTCGCGCTCACGAACCTCTACGAAGTGCGCAAGCGCGCGGTGAGCACGTTTTCGGGCGGGATGAAGCAGCGCTTCGGCATCGCCCAGGCATTGCTCGGCGATCCGGCGCTGGTGATCGTCGACGAGCCGACGGCCGGACTCGATCCGGAAGAGCGCAATCGGTTTCACGACCTGCTCAGCGAGATCGGCGAGAACGTGGTGGTCATCCTGTCGACGCACATCGTCGACGACGTGAGCGACCTCTGCTCGCGCATGGCCGTGCTCGCGGGCGGACGCGTACTGCTCGAAGGAAAGCCCGCGGAGCTGATGCAGCGGCTCGACGGGCGCGTGTGGCGCAAGACGATCCGCAAGGACGCGATCGCGCGTTATCGCGAATCCTTTCTGGTGCTGTCGACGCGTCTCTTCGCCGGTGAGACGCGCATCCACATCCTCGCGGACGAGCGGCCCGAAGAAGGCTTCGAGCGCGTCGAGAGCGATCTCGAGGACGTCTACTTCTCGGTGCTGCGCTCATGTTGAAGGACATCGTCCGTTTCGAGTGGCGCTATCACACGCGGCAGATCTCGTTCGCCGCGGCGGTGATGCTCTTCTTCGCGTTCGGCTTCGTGCTGACGTCGACCGGCTTCGGTCCGGACAACGTGCACGTCGACTCGCCGTACAGCATCGCGCAATCGGTGGGGATGCTCTCGCTGCTGTCGCTCTTCGTGCTGGCGGCGTTCTGCGCGAACGCGATCGTGCGCGACCGCGAGCACAAGTTCGAGGAGATCCTCTTCACGACGTCCGTGGGAAAATTCGCGTTTCTCGGAGGGCGTTTCGCCGGCTCGTTCCTCGCGGCGTTCACGGCGTTCAGCGCGTGTGTGCCCGGGATGCTCGCCGCGCGCTTCATGCCCTGGCAGGATCCCGAGCGCCTCGGCGCATGGACGCTCGTGCCGTATCTGTGGGCGCTGCTCGTCATCGCGCTGCCGAACCTGCTGTTCGCGGCGATGGTGATGTTCGCGCTGGCGACGATCACGCGCAGCGTGCTCGCGAGCTACGCGGGCTCGGTGCTGATTTACGTGCTGTACTTCGTGGCGGCGGCGATGACGAACTCGCCGATGATGGCCGCGTCGTCGCCCGGTGCGCATGAAGGCGCGTCGCTCGCGCCGTTGCTCGACCCGTTTGCGCTGTCCGCGTTTTTCGCGCAGACGGAGCATTGGGGCGCGGCGATCCGGAACCAGAAACTCGTGCAGCTTTCCGGCGCGTTTTTGTGGAACCGCGTGTTGTGGGTGGGGTTGGCGGGCGGCGGGTTTGCGGCGTTGTACAGCGCCTTTCAATTCCGGGTGGTTTCGAAGAAAAGGCGGCCCCTCACTCGCCCTTTGACCACCCTCTCCCCATACCTGGCGCGAGGAGCCGTGGCGGCGTTATGGCTCGCATTCGTCCTCTCGGAACTGGTCAGTGAAGTCAGCGGGGGCGGCGAGTATGGGGCGGCGTTCTATCCGACCGCGTCATTGTTGTTCGAAACGATCCGCACACCGCTCGGATTGATCGCCATGATTCTGCTGACGTACGTCACCGGAGAGATCGTCTGGCGCGAGCGGTCATTGCGGTTTGCGGACATTCTGCATGCGACACCGGCGTCGAACGCGCGGTTCGTGCTGCCGAAGTGTCTCGCGGCGGTCGGCATCGTCGTCGGCCTCACGGTGATCGCGGTTCTGGCCGGCGCGGCGATGCAGCTCGCGAAAGGGTGGCCCGTGGAGCCGCTGGTGCTGCTGCAGCTCGCGTATTGCTGCGCGGCGCCGCTCGTGGTTTTTGCTCTCGCCGCGGTCGTCGTTCAGGCGCTCACGCCGCACAAGTATCTCGGCATGCTGCTCGTGATGCTCCTCGGCGTAGTGATGCTGCAGGGCGAGCAGTTCGGATTGACGCACCCGCTGCTGCGGTTCGGCGCCACGCCGCCCATCGCGTATTCGGATTTCAACGGCTTCGGCGACACGACGCAATTTCATCTGCTCGTTCTCTACTGGGCCGCGCTGACGGGATTGTTCCTGCTCGTCGCCATCCGCGGCTGGCGCAACGGAAAGCGCGAACGCATCTCGCGGCCCGCGGCGATCGCGTTGATCGCGGTGCTCATCGGAACAGTGGCGTTCATCGACGTCGACACCACGGACTACCGCGAGCTGCGCGCGAATTACGAGAAGCAGTACAAACAGTACGCGAGCGTTCCGCTGCCGCGCGTCACCGCCGTCCGCGCGCAGATCGAGCTCGATGAAAACCGCCGCTATCGCGCGCGCGGCGAGTACGTGCTCACGAACACGACCCGCACGCCGATCGAGACGATCCTCGTTTCGACGGGCGAGCGCCATCACGTCGTGCGCACGCATCTCCTCCCCTCCGCATCGCTGGCGTTGCGTTTCGACGTCCGCGCGGAAGGCGACTACGACGTCTACGCGCCGAACCTCCTCCCGAACCTCGGCTACCGCTCGACGTACGAGCTCGACGATGCGCGCGAGCGGCGCCGCTACGGACTCCCGCCCGCGACGGCCGAACGCGCGGAGCACGAAATCCCCACCGGCGACTGGTCGACGTTCGACGTCACGATTTCCACGAACGGCGAGACCGCGGTCGCACCAGGCACGCTCGTGCGCGAATGGAACGAAAACGGCCGCCGCCATTTCCGCTATCACTCCGACGGTCACGCGCCGCATCGCTTCGCCATCGCCTCCGCGCACTACGCGATCACACGTGCGACGCACGAAGGAGTGCCCGTCGAGATCTACCACCACCCCGCGCACACGCAGAACGTCGCACGCATAATGGACGCGGCGGCGAGCTCCCTGCGCGAACTGAACGCGACCTTCGGGCAGTACTCGCAGAAACACCTGCGCCTCGTCGAGATCCCCGTCCCGAATTTTTCCGGTTACGCCTATCCCGGCATGGTCCTCCTCGGCGAGAAGCGCGGCTTCCTCATCGACGCGCGCGACCCGCATCGCCTCGACCTCGTCACGCGCCGCACCGCGCACGAGGTCGCGCATCAGTGGTGGGGCTACACCGTCACTCCCGCGAACGGACCCGGCGCGTCGATGCTCATGGAGTCGCTGACGAAATACGCCGAGCTGCTGGTCATGGAACGGATGCAGGGGCGCGAGGCCGTGCGCCAGTCGCTCGGGTACGAGCTCGATCGCTACCTCAAAGACCGCACCGCCGAGCGCGGCACCGAGCCGCCGCTCACGAAAGTCGAGGATCAGGCCTACCTCTACTACCGCAAAGGCGCGATCGTGCTGTACGCGCTGCAGGACCTCATCGGCAAAGAGCGCATGAACACGGCATTGCGCAACTTCATGCGCGAGCAGCGCGGGCCCGGACGCGCGCCGACGAGCGCGCAGCTCATGCAGCATCTCCGCGCGGCAACGCTGCCCGAGCATCAGCAGCTCCTGCACGACTGGCTCGAAGACGTCGTGCTCTACGACTTCCGGCTCGCCGCGGCGAACGTGCGCAAGCTCGCGGACGGACGGTACGAAGTGACGACGCGCATCGCTTCGAGCAGCAGCGTGCCCGTCGACGTCGGCATCTTCGACGTGCAGGACAACCCGCTATCCGTCACGAAGCACCTCCTTCGCGACGGACAGCAGGAAGTGCGCGTCCTCGTGAACAAAGAACCGTTCACCGCAGCGATCGACCCGTATGTGCTGCGGATCGACCGCAATCGCTTCGACAACACGATGCGCATCGAGCCCGCGTCCCCCTGAGCGGAGCGCGATCTGCGGCTCCCGGAGATGGTGCGGATTTGTGCGCCAGCGGACCGACGATCGACGGCGCGGAACGTACTCTGATGACTCATGTCCCGTTCCGTTCTGGTCATCGACGACGACGCAGGAGTGCGTGCGCTGCTCGCCACGCTGCTCGGCCGTCGCGGCGTGGGCGTGGAGCTCGCGCGGAACGGCGAGGTGGGACTGGCGAAGCTGCAGGAGCGCGATTACGACGCGATCCTTCTCGACCTCATGATGCCGGACCTGGATGGGTTCGAGGTCGTGCAGCGGCTGCGGTCGAGCGCGCCCGAGCTGTTGCAGAAGGTGATCGTGATGACGGCCGTTGCGGAACGGACGCTGGGCCAGCTCGACGCCGCGTCGGTGCGGAAGGTGTTCCGCAAACCCTTCGACATCTCCGAGCTGATGGACGAGGTGTGTGGCGTGTGGAGCACGGCGGAAACGTCGCGAGCACCGCTCTCCTGACCGGCCGGTCCGCCGGCGTCGTGCGCCGGCGGCATTCCCGTTACCGCTGTCCGAATTTGTCTTTCTGCGAGTCCGGCGTCTGGTGATTCGGGTGCGTCGGATCGACCTGATTGTCGTTCGACACCTTCGTGTTCCCCGGCTGCAGCGGCTGCTGGTCCGGCTGCGGGCTCTTCGGGTTGCTGGGCGTCGGCTGGTTGATCGTTCCCATCTTTTTGCCTCCGCCTGAGGTTCATCTCAAGAAACGTTCCCGATCTTTGCATGCGACGGACTCATGAACCTCCTCGGAATCCTACTGGCCACCGTCATTTCGCAGGCTCAGCCGAACATCGTCCTCGAGCCGGTCGTGACCGGCACCTCGCGTCCCGTCTCGATTGCGCACGCCGGCGACCAGCGCCTGTTCATCGTCCAGCAGAGCGGCAGGATCATGGTCTGGGACGGCACACGCCTCCTCCCCGATCCGTTCCTCGACGTCACCAGCCGCATCACCTCCACCGGCGAGCGCGGGCTGCTCGGATTGGCGTTCCATCCGAGGTATGCGGAGAACGGATTCTTCTACGTCAATTACACCGATCTCCAGGGCGACACCGTCATCGCGCGCTACCGCGTATCCAGCGATCCCAACCGCGCGGACACCGCCTCCGCGAAAACTTTGCTCACCGTCGACCAGCCGTTCCCGAACCATAACGGCGGACAACTGCAGTTCGGCCCGGACGGCTATCTGTACATCGGACTCGGCGACGGAGGCTCAGGCGGCGACCCGGGAAACCGTGCGCAGGATCTTGCACAACTGCTGGGCAAGATGTTGCGCATCGACGTCGACTCCGGCGATCCGTACGGCATCCCCTCCGGTAATCCCTTCGCCGGGAGAGACGGAGTGCGGCCGGAAATCTGGGCGTCCGGCCTGCGCAATCCGTGGCGCTACACCTTCGACCGCATGACCGGCGATCTCTGGATCGCGGACGTCGGCCAGGGCGACTGGGAGGAGATCAACTTCCAGCCGCGCGCGAGCATCGGCGGCGAGAACTACGGCTGGCGGCTGATGGAGGGGACGCACTGCTTCGAGCCGGACGACAACTGCAACAACGGCACGCTCGTGCAGCCGGTGATCGAATACGACCACAGCAGCCAGGCGTGCTCGGTGACGGGCGGCTACGTCTATCGCGGCACGCGGTACGTGCGCCTGTACGGCGCGTACGTCTACGCCGACTTCTGCAACGGCATCATCCGCGCGGCGACGCCGAGCGTTGGCGGCGTGCTCGTGTCGCGCACGCTCATCGACGCGAACTTTTTCGTCAGCACGTTCGGTGAGGACGTGAACGGCGAGCTTTACGTCGCGGACTACAACGGCGGCACGATCTATCGCATCACCGACACCGCCGCCGTGAACGAGAGAAGACGAGCCGCGCGGCATTAACATGCGCGCATGATCGTCCGGGCTCTGCTCGTCCTCGCATTCGCGCTGCCCGTCTTTGCACGCACGCAATCGTGGCGCTCGCTCGACGTGACCGCACGCCTCGACCGCGACGGCAACCTGCGCGTCGTCGAGCGGCACGTGATGCTCTTCGACGGCGACTGGAACGGCGGCGAGCGCGAGTACCGCGTCACCGGCCGGCAGTCGCTCGAGGTGAATCGCGTCGTACGTATCGAAGGAACGAAAGAGATTCCGCTCACGGAAGGCGATCTCGACGCGGTCGACGAGTGGGACCTCCTCAACGGCACGCTGGTGCGCTGGCGGAGCCGGTTGCCCGAGGATCCGCCGTTTGCGAATCGGGAACTGACGTATGCCGTCGACGTCACGTATCGCAACGTGCTCGTGCCGCGGGACGACGACCCGCGCCAGTTCACGCTCGCGCACGACTTCGGCTTGCCCGATCGTGAAGGCGTGATCGAGCGCTTCACGCTCGACCTCACGTACGACCCGATCTGGGGCAACTTCGCGCCGGTGCACATCGAGCGCGAGAACGTGCAGCCCGGCGCGAACGAAGTCGTGCAACAGCAACTGACGTTCGGCGGCGAGGGCGATCCCGCGGGCGTGCGGCGGCCGGTGGCGATGGCGATTCCGCTCGCTGCGCTCGCGTTCTTCGCCGCCGGCGTCGGAGTGTTGATCGCGCGGTTCCTGAAGGAGGAGCGCGCGACCGGACGTTTCGAGCCGATCGTGCCACGCTTCGATCCCGCGCTGCTGCAGATCCCGCCCGAGATCGCGGGTGCGATGTGGGACGCGGGGATTGGTGCGCCGGAAGTCGCGGCGGTGCTCGCGCGGCTGACGCAGGAAGGGAAGCTCGCCACGCGCACGGACAAAGACACGCTGCATCTCACGTTGAAGGTGAGCCGGCGCGAGCTGATCGGTTACGACCACACGCTCGTGACGAAGCTCTTCTACGACGGACGCGACACGACCGACAGCGATTCGATCCGCGTGCACTACTCGAAGACCGGCTTCGATCCCGCGTCGCACATCCGTCCCGGGATCGAGGAGAAGCTCACCCGCCTCGTGAGCTGGGATCAGAAGGTGAAGCGCTTCCACTGGCTGCTCGACGCCCTCGCGATCTTCGGCGCGCTCGCGCTGACGTTTGCGGCGGTGTTCGCCAGCGGCGGATACACCGGAGGGATCGCTGTCATCGTGCTGTTCTTCAGCGGATTCGTGACGGTCTTCGCCGCGGTGGCCGCGTATCACTTCTCGCGCCGCATCGCCGACATCACCCTCGGCGTGGTCGTCGTCTCGATCCTCGGCATGATGGTCTCGCTGCCATTCGTGATCGGGTGTCTCGCTGCGCGTGAGGCCGACGCCGACGCGCCGACGCTGTTCGCGCTCGCGTTCTGGACGCTCACCCTGCTCCATCTCATCCTCGATCTGTTCAAGATCACCGATCCGCCGGATCTGATCGGGTATCGCAAACGGATCGCGGGCGCGCGGCGCTACTTCCTCGACGAGTTGCGCAAGGCGCAGCCGGACATGCGCGACGAATGGTTTCCGTACGTGATCGCGTTCGGACTCGGCTCCCACGTCGATCGCTGGTTCCGCGCGTTCGGCGGCACCTCGCGCGCGCAAAGCAGCACGTGGTCGTCGTCGTCCTCTACGTCGTCATCCTCGTCTTCATCGGCCTCGTCCTCGTCGTGGACGGGCGGCGGTGGCGCCTTCGGCGGCGCGGGTGCGAGCGGCACGTGGGCGGTCGCAGCCGGAGGCATCGCCGCCGGCGTCGCCGCGCCGAGCTCCTCGGGGAGCGGCAGCAGCAGCGGTGGCGGAGGCAGTTCGAGCTCGGGCGGCGGAGGCGGTGGCGGGTGGTGACGACGCGGCGATTCGATTCGTTTCTGAACGAGCTCGCGTCGGTGGGGCTGTCCGAACGCGCGACGAATCAGTTCTCGCGTCTCGACGGCGATCTGCCGGGCAACGCGATCCGGCGTCGCAATCTCCGGCTCTACCTCGAGGAGATGGAGGCCATCGGTCCGAAGATGCTGCTCATCGGCGAGGCCGTCAGCTATCGCGGCGGGCGGCTCACCGGCATCGCCTTCGTGAGCGAGACCGTGATGCTCGGCGGCGTCGAAACCCGCAGCGGCCGCATCCTCGGCAGCGATCGCGGCTATCGCAAAGCCACGTCCGGACCGAAGCTTTCAACCGAGGCCAGCGCGACCATGGTGTGGGGCACGATCAAGGAGATCGAGCCGCTGCCGATGCTGTGGAACGCCTTCCCGTTTCATCCTTTTCATCCGGGCGAACCGGACTCGAATCGCGCTCCGAGCGCGGCGGAGCTGCTCATCGGCGAGCGCTTCATCGCGCGATTGCTGAAGCTCTTCGCGTTTCGCCAGGTCGTGGCCATCGGCAATCACGCCTCGCTCTCGCTGCAGCGGATCAACGTCGAGCACACCAAGCTGCGGCATCCGTCGATGGGCGGCAAAAACCTCTTCGTGGAAGGGATGGCGCGCCTGTCGCAAGCTCTTCAGGCATGAAGAAGAGTCAGATTCGTGAGATCAAAGAAGGGCGTGCGATGCGGGAGAAAGTGTGGTCGGGGCGGCTCCAGCCGTATGGCCCGCGCGTCGATTTGCGAACGGAGAACGCCGTGCAGCTCACCACCGTGCCGAGCTCCTCGAAGGAAAAGTACAACGGCGGAAACGAGTGACGGCTCATCCGCCGATGTGACTCATTTCCACTTTCCGTAACGCCGGAGTGGCCGCGGAACGCACATCCGAATAGCGGTCACTCCGTCCGCGCCAGAGGTTCGCGATGACGGCGGAGAGCTCGTCCTCGCTCGCGCCGCCGCGCAGCAATCCGCGCAGGTCGTAACCGCTGCCGGCGAAGAGGCAGAGGTACATGCGCCCATCGGCGGCGAGGCGGGCGCGCGTGCAGCTTCCGCAGAAGGGCTGCGTGACCGAGGTGATGATGCCGAGCTCGCCGGCGCCGTCGGCGTAGCGCCAGCGCTCCGCGACTTCGCCGTAGTAATTGGCGTCCGCGGGGACGAGCGGCCATTCGCGTTGCAGGCGCTCGACGATCTCGCGGCCGGACACCACGTCGTCGATACGCCAGCCGTTCGTGTTGCCGACGTCCATGTATTCGATGAAACGCAGGATGTGACCGCTGCCGCGGAAGTAACGCGCGAGCTCGACGACGTCCGCGTCGTTGACGCCGCGCTTCACCACCACGTCGATCTTCACGGGAGCGAGTCCCACGTCCGCCGCGACGTCGATCGCCTCGAGCACGCGCGCGACGGGAAAGTCGACGTCGTTCATCGCCCGGAACACCGCGTCGTCGAGCGAGTCGAGGCTGATGGTGATGCGGCGCAGTCCCGCGTCCTTCAACGACTGCGCTTTCTCGCGCGTCAGCAACGCGCCGTTCGTCGTCAGCGCGACGTCGTGCAGGCCGTCAATGGACGCGAGCTGCGCGACGAGGCGCTCGAGATCGCGGCGCAGGAGCGGCTCGCCGCCGGTGAGGCGCACCTTCTCGACGCCGTGCCGTACGAAGCCGCGAGCGATGCGCGCGATCTCCTCGAACGTCAGCAGTTCCTCGCGGCGCAGGAATGCGAAGTCGCGGCCGAAGACCTCCTTCGGCATGCAGTACGTGCAGCGGAAGTTGCAGCGGTCCGTCACCGAGATGCGGAGATCGTGCACCGGCCGGCCGAGTTGATCGCGGACCGTCATCGCCCGACGAAACTACGTCGGCGGGAACAAAAACTCCAGCACCAGCCGCGCGCGCTTGGCCCAGGCGCGCTCGCTGTGGTCGGCGCGGCGGTCCTCGTAATAGTGGAACGCTTCCTCACTCCACCCTTTCGCGGCGATGCGATCGCGCAACGCTCGCGCGTCGTGCAGCGCTTCGAGACCCTCGCGTCCGCCGGTGTCGACCCACAGTTTCGCGGGCGGCGGACCGTCGTACGCATCCACCGTCTTGAGGATCTCGCGCTCGCCCCACCACACCGAGGGTGACATCGCGGCGGCGCGGCCGAAGACGTCGCGGCGCGTGAAGATCGCGTGCAGCGTGACGAGGCCGCCGAGGGAGGAGCCGCCGATGCCGGTGTTGTCGGGATCGGGCAGCGTGCGGTACTGCGCGTCGATGGCCGGCTTCAGCTCCTCGGCCAGCATGCGCGCGTATTCGCTCGCGCGTCCGCCGCCGCTGTGCTTCTTGTCCTTGACCGGCGTGTACTCGTCCATGCGGCCGATGCCCGCGTGGTCGGCGCCGACGATGATCATCGGGCTGGCCGTGCGGTCGCCGATGGCCTGATCCGCGGCCTCCGTCATGCGCCAGTGCTGGCCGGGGATGTACGCGCGCTCCGCGTCGAAGAGGTTCTGCCCGTCCTGCATGTACAGCACGGGATAGCGGCGCTCGGGATGCTCGTCATAGCTCGCCGGGAGATAGATGGTGATCTCGCGCTGATTGCCGAGGATGGCGGAGGTGAAACCGTGGATCCGGTCGACCCGGCCGGGACGGATCGCCGCGCGGCGATTCTCCAGCCGGAACACGCGCCGGAACGACGCGCGCAGGGCATCGCTCATGTCTTTCACGTTATTGAAGCTCTCTGTACCCGCTGCGGAAGTAGACCAGCGGCGCGGCGTCCGCGGTCTGCGCGTCGACGACTTCGCCGACGAAGATCGTGTGATCGCCGCCGGGGAGCGAGTCGTGCACGCGGCACTCCAGCGTGCAGATCGCGCCTTCGACGAGCGGCACGCCGAGCTCGCCGCGGCGGACGCGGACGCCTTCGAACTTGTCGTCGCGCTTCGAGGCGAAGCGGCCCGACACGTCCTGCTGCGATTGCGCGAGCATGCTCACGCCGAATGCCTGCGCGTGAAGGATGGCCTCGTGCGTCTTCGTGCTCTTCTCGATGCAGACCAGCACCAGCGGCGGATGCAGCGAGAGCGATGCGAACGAGGCCACGGTCATGCCGTAAGGCGTCCCGTCGTGCTCGGTCGTCACGACGGTGACCCCGCTGGCGAAATGCGACATGGCCAGCTTGAAGCGGGCGTCATCGATCGGCATAGCGGGCGGAGTGTACTTCAAACTTTTCGCCAACCGTGGCGTATGAAGCTGCATGCGCAAACTGGCACTCACCCTCGCCGCTCTCGCACTGGCCGTTCCCGCCTTCGCCGCGGAGGACACGATCCGTAAAGGCTTCAACGTTTCCGAAGGCGGCACGCTGCGGCTGACCGCCGGCATCGGCACGGTCACGATCGTCAGCGGCGGCACGGGCGTCGCGGTCGAGATCGTGCGCAGCTCGAAAGGGCGATCCGCGGAACAGCGCATGCGCGATCACAAGATCAGCGTCACGCAGAGCGGCAACGACGTCGTCATCGACGGCCCCATGGAACGCGAGTGGATGGACTGGGGCTTCTGGAACGATTACGAGGTGGAGTGGAACATCCGCGTTCCGGCCCGCTACAACGTCGCCGTGCAGACTTCCGGCGGCTCGGTGAAGCTCGCCAACATCGGCGGCACGGCGGACGTCAAGACGTCGGGCGGCAGCATCCGCACCGGACGCATCTCCGGTGAAGCGAATCTCAAGAGCTCGGGCGGCTCGATCAGCGTCGACGGCGGTGGTGCGAACGTGAAGGCCGATACGTCCGGCGGCTCGATCAGCATCGGCGATACGACCGGCAGCGTCGACGCCCACACCTCGGGTGGCGGCATCTCCCTCGGCCGCATCGGCGGCGACATCGTGGCGCGCACTTCGGGCGGCGGTATCGAAATCGACGACGCGGGCGGCTCGGTCGAAGCGAAGACTTCCGGCGGCTCGATCGAAGCGCGCCTCTCCGGCCAGCCCCGCGAGGACTCGCAGTTCATCACCTCGGGTGGCGGCGTCACGCTGTCCATCGCGAACGGCATCGGGGCGGAGCTCGACGCCCGCTCGAGCGGCGGTGCGGTGCGCGCCGATGTGCCGGTGACCGTGCAGGGGACGATGGACGACAACGAGATCCGCGGCCGCATCGGCAACGGCGGCCCGCGCATCACGCTGCGCAGCTCGGGCGGCGGAATCCGCGTGCGGAGCCTCTGAGGAGCTACGAAGCCAGGATCGCTTTCGCGGCGGCGCGCGCGCTGGCGAGCGCCGCATCCGAAAGCATCCCTTCGTCGCCGACCCAGTCCCCCGCGATGTAGAGACCGCGCACGCTGGTCGTGACCGGCGGGCGCGGATCGCGCGGCGTGACGAGCGCGTTGGAGACGGTCATCGCTGGCAGGAAGCGGCGGTGCACCAGCACTTCGCGCCACCCCGGCTGCATGCGGTCGAGCAGCGCTTCGAGCTCCTGCTCGTCTTCGACGGCGGCGCTGCCGCGGCGCGGCTTCGCGCCTTCCAGCTCTTCGTCCGTCGCCTTCTGTTCCTTCCGGTATTTCGTGACGTGGATCAGCGCGCCGCCTTTCGGCGCCAGTTGCGCGAACGCCGAGTGCACGCCGAACTGCACGGGACGATCGATGCCGAGGGCGAGGAGTTGCTTCGGGCGCGGCAGCGAGCGGAGTGCGACGTCGAGACACGCGGCGGTGACGGGACGCGCGCTTCGCCACGCGCCGCCGGCGTTGCCCGCCAGATCGGCCGCGGTATTCGGATCGACCGCCAGCAGCACCGTTTCCGCGGGCAGCAGCGCGCCTTCGACGTCTTCCGGTTTCTGTTCCGGATAGGCGATGGCCATCGTGTCCGTGCGATCGGCGTCGATCTCCAGACCTCCGAGCTCCACGGCGCGCACGCGGCCGTCCTGCACGACGCCGACGATGCGCGAGCTCGACACGAAATGCACGCCGGACGAGATGGCGGCGCTGTGCATCGAGTCGACGATCTTCTGCCATCCCTCGTCGACGAAGATCACGCCGCGCATGACGGTCTTCATCTGCGAGAGCGCGAGCGCCGCGCTTTCACGGTCGGCGTGATCGGAGTACGTCGCCTCGCGGATGAGCGCTTCGAGCACGTGGCGTGCGCGCGTGTCGCGAATGCGCGCGTCGAGCCATTCGCGCAGCGTGACGTCGCCCGCGCGCGAGCCGCCGAAGCGGCGGATGTGGATCAGCGCGGGGAGGAGCTCGGCCTTGCCGCCGAGCGAAACGAGCGAGGTGAGAAGCGCCGGGAAAATGCGGTTCGGCAGGCGGTATTCGTCGTTGCCGAGCAGCGCGATCGTCGTCCCGCTGGCGGGCTTGCCGATGACGGGGATGCCGAGGTCGCGGCAGACGGCGGCCGCGGCGCCGTGTTTATGGAAGAGGTGTGCACCGACGTTGAAGCGATAGCCCTGGCGGAGATTGGTGATGGCGCGTCCGCCGAGGGGGCGGCGCTTTTCGAACACCGTGACAGTGCGGCCGCCACGCGCAAGGTAAATGGATGCGGCGAGGCCGGCAAGACCACCACCTACGACCACGACGTTCTTTTTCACGGTTTGGGCGCGTGCATACTACCGCAATTCTCACAGGCGCCCTCCCAGCATCCTGTGGGAGAATCGCGGCGGGCGGTACCGTGTTTCCCACCACAACTGAATGCGCAAGATCCTGCTCGCGATCGCGATCACTCTGACGACCATCATCCCGCTGCCGGTGCAGGCAGCGACGCCGGGAGAGTTCCATGCGGGCCTCCTGCGCCGCGGCATCGCCGCGTACGAGGCGGGACGCAACGAAGAAGCGGTGAAACATCTGCGGCTCGCGGCGTTCGGATTCATCGATTCGATCGCGCAGTACCAGACGGCGCACACCTATCTCGCGCTCACGTACGACAAGATGAAGGACGCCGACCGCACGCGCGACTCGATGCGCAGGATCGTGCAGGCGGAGCGGGTAGAGCGGCGGTTTGCGTCGATCGCGTTGCCGCCGGCGGTGCGGAGCGCGGTGATGGCACTAGCCGGGCGGCTGTTGACGGCGACCGAGGTGGAGTTGCTGCGCACGACGGCCACCGGAGCTCCGGCGCCCACGCCGGCCGGTCCGGCGGCGTCCACACCGCCGGTCGTGAAGCCTGCGACGACGACCACCCCCCGCACGGCCGGCGGCGAGACGCCGCCAAGCCAGCCGGCGAGGACGCCGGCGCTTCCGGCGCAGCAGCCCACGACGACACAAACGCAGCCGGTGCAGCCGCCGCGTCCGCAGCCCCAGCAATCAGCCACCACCACGCAGCCCGCGCAGAGCCAGCAACCGGCGCAGACGCAACCCGCCACTACCCAAACACCCCCCCGCCCCACCCCACAGCAACCAGCAACCAGCAACCAGCAACCGGCAACGCCGAACCAGCCCCTCTCCGCCGCGGCCATCGCCAATCGTCTCGCCGCCGGCGAGCGCGCGCTCACCGCCTCGAGCCTCACCGAGGCGCGGCGCATCTATCGCGAGCTGCTCGCGGCTCCCGGGCTCGCACACGAGACGCTGATCCGCGTCGCCGAAGGGTTCTATCGCGCGCGCGATTTCCAGGGTGCACTGGCGGCGTTCGAGCGCGCGGGGACGCTGCGCCGCGGCGAGGAGCCGTATCGTTATTACATCGCCGTCGCACTCTATGAAACCGGCCAGTACGAGCGCGCGCGGCGCGAGCTCGCATCCGCGCTGCCGTTCATCGAGATCACGCCCGACGTTGCCCGTTACCGCTCCAAGATCGAAGGCGCACTGAACTGACACTTTCGCAGCATCCTGTGATTGGTTAGAATCGCCGCCGATTCCACAGCCGTCTGTCACGAAAGAAAAGGGTGCGTGCGTCCATGAAAAAATTTGCCCTCGGGCTCGTCCTGCTCCTGTCCGCGGCGGTTGGGTTTGCTCAGCAGCGCCAGAATGTCCCCGAGATCACTCCGCCGAACAACGGAGAAGAGTGGCTGCGCCTGAGCAGCACCGAAAAGCTCTTCTGGGCCATCGGCTACTCGCAGGGCTACCGTGAGGCGCTCGACAAGATCGACGTAACGGCCGGCCCGACCTCGCCGTGCGCGAGTCTCGCGGTGCGCACCGAGCGCCAGACGTCGACCTCCGGAAAGCTCAGCGGCTTCGAAGTCGTCTCCGGCCTCGAGCGCTTCTACTCCGATCCGGCCAATACCGTGATTCCCATCGGCAGCGCGATCCGCATCTATCTCCTGCAGGCCAGCGGCAAGGATCAGACGACCATCCAGGAGCTGATCGACACCGCCCGCGTGCTCGGCCAGCAGGCCGCCGCGCGTCCGCGCCAGCCGTAAACGTTTCGCGATACACTCTCCCGGTCTGACACAGGCCAAGGCCGGGAGGGTCGCGTGCGTCTCAAGTCCGCGTTCGCCGTACTGCTCATCTCCGTTGCCGCAACATCGCCGTCGCTGACCGGGCAGGAAGATGCACCGCTGCCGCCGGTCACGCCGCGACTCACTTTCGAAGAAGCTCCGGCCGTCGTTCTCGCCGTCGAGCCGATTCGCGAATCGCATCAGCCCACGCTCGTCGAAGCCGCACGCTTCAACGACTTCGTTTCGTTCGACGCGCTCTATCGCGACGCGAAAGCGCGAGGCGAATCACTCGCATCCTTCGCAGCGCTGCACGAGCTGTGGTCGTGGTCCATGTCCGATCCGCTCGGCGCGTTTTACGGACGCGAGATGTACGAGCGCCTGGCCGCGGCGTATCCGGGATACGCGCGCTACATCGACGATTACCGCATCGTGGACAGCCGTGGGAACGTGTTCTGGCCGACGGGCGAGACGCGTGCGTTTCTGTTGAATCGCGCGCTGGAAGGCACCGCGCCGCGGACGCTGCTCGCGTCCAGCGGAGCACCCGCGTCCGCGCCGGTTGATGCGGTAGCGTCCCGCCGCCGCGCTACGCCGGCTCCGGTTGCTGAGGCATCTGTGGCCCCCGCCCGCGTGGCGGCGCGGAACGCCGCCACCTCAGCCGGCGAGAACGTCGTCATTCCGCAGGCCTCGGCGAAGCAGGGCGTGACGAACCGCGTCGCGCAACCGGCGGTCGAGACGCAAACGGTGGTGGAGACGCAAACGGCGGAGGCGCCGTCGGTGGAGACACCGCAGCCGGTGCTGGCGGAGGCGATTACGCCGGTCGTGGTACCGGAGGCGGCGCCGCGGGATTTCGCATCGCGCGGGATTCTCCTGCTGGTCATTGGCCTCATCGGCGTCGGGCTGCTCGCGGTCATGCTGCGCGGCGTGCCGAGCGAGCCGGTCGCGACGCTGAAGCCCGGCGCGACGGTCGAGCCGATTACGAAGAAGCAGACGCCGGCGCCGACGCAGCAGCCCGAGGCGCCTCGAGCGACCGGATCGCACGGATGAGGCGAGCGCCGGCGGCGCTCCCTTTCATCACCACGTTGCCGACCCCGTGACGCAGGCGCTCGCGGTCGGCCGCGGTGAGATCCTTCGCCGTCAGCACGATGATCGGAATCTTCGCCGTGGTCTCGCGCGCACGCAGCGCCTCCGCGATCTCGAAGCCGCTCATGCCCGGCAGCATCAGGTCGAGGATGATCACGTCCGGCCGCGTCTTCTCCGCGCACACGAGCGCCTCCGCGCCTGACGTCACGCCGTCGACGACATAGCCTTCCTTCGACAGCTCGCTCTCGAGCAACTGATGCACGGCGACGTCGTCGTCGACGATGAGCAGGCGCGCGCGGCGGCCTGCATCGCGTCCCGTCACTTCCGCGAGCCTGCGCAGGAGCCGCGGAAATTCGATCGGCTTCACGAAGTAATCCTCGGCACCGAGCGCCGCGGCGAGCTCGCGATTCTCCATCATCGAGACGATGATCACCGGCACGTCCGTGGTCGCGTCGTCCGACTTCACGGCCTTCAGCACGTCGATGCCTTCCATGCCCGGCAGCACGAGATCGAGCGTGATCGCGCGCGGCGACATCACGCGCGCGAGCCGCAGCGCTTCCTCCCCCGTCTTCGCGCGGATCGGCACGTAGCCCGCGGACTGCAGATACGCGCTCAGCGTCTCGTACGCCTCGTCTTCATCTTCGACGACGAGCACGCGCTCGCCCGGCGGCACGACCACGCCGCCCGGTCCGACGATCGGGCTCGGGATCGCGGCGCCCGCGAATCGCAGCGGCAGCGTGAACGTGAACTCGCTGCCTTCGCCGACGACGCTCGTGACGGACACGCGTCCGCGCAGCAGCTCCACGAACTTCTTCACGAGCGAGAGCCCGAGTCCCGTGCCGCCGTACGTGCGGCTCGTCGCCGTGTCGAGCTGGCGGAACTCGTCGAAGATCACGCTGAGGTGCTCGGGCGCGATGCCGATGCCGTGGTCCTGCACCGAGACCGCGATCGCATCGCCTTCGCGGCGCGCGCGAATCGTCACGACGCCGCCCGTCTTCGAGAACTTCACCGCGTTCGACAGGAGGTTGTAGAGGATCTGCTTGAACTTGGCGTGATCGGTCTCGACCGCGGCCACGTCCTCGTCGACGGCGATCTCGAACGCGACGTTCTTCTTCGCGGTCAGCCCCTTCATCACCTGACACACGCTCTCGATGGCGAGACGCACGGGGAAGGTCTCCGGATAGAGCTCCATCTTCCCCGCCTCCACCTTCGACAGATCGAGGATGTCGTTGATGATGCTGAGGAGGTGCTGCCCCGACTGCAGGATCGAGCGCAGGAAGCCGATGTACTTCGCTTCGACGCGGCCTTCGAGGCGTTCGACGAGGATCTCGGAGAAACCGATGATCGCGTTCATCGGCGTGCGCAGCTCGTGGCTCATGTTCGCGAGGAAGATGCTCTTCGCGCGATTCGCCTCCTCGGCCTGCTCGTTCTTGATCTGCAGCTCGCGCAGAATGCGCGCCTTCGCGATCGCGGACACCGCATGCTCGCGCACGCGTGCGAGCTTCTGCAGGTCGGAGCGTCCGAACGCGTTCTCGTCGCTGAAGTTGTCGAAGATGAGAAAGCCTTCCATGCGCCCGCCGAGCGTGACGGCCATGGCCAGCATCGCCTTCGGCACCGGGAGATGCGCGGTCTTCTCCGCCGCGGCGAGATGCCGAAAGTCGGAAGCCTTGATGAGGTACACGCCTTCGCCGATCTGCTCCGCGTGCTGCGAGTAGCGCTGGATCGCTTCCTCGAATGACAGCGACACGCCTTTGAACGGATCGGGCTCGTAGCCCGCGACAGCGACGACTTCCGTGCGCCGCGTCTCGTGATCGAAGCCGAGGAACACCGCTTTCTCGGCGCGCGGAAAGAGCTTCATCCCCTGATCGAGAATGCTCTTGAGCACGTTCTCGAGTACGACCTCGCGGTTGATCACTTCGACGATGCGGTCGACGGTCTCGAGCTCGCGGGCCTGCGCGCGGATCTCTTCCGTGCGCGCCATGACGAGGTCTTCGAGCATCCGGTTCTTGCGCTTGAGGTGACGCGTGCGCCAGCGATTCGAAAGCAGCAACGCCACCGCGAGCAGCACGACGTACAGCAGCACCGCCCACCAGCGAAACCACAGCGGCGGAATGACCGCGAAGCGGTACGCGAGCGGTTGCGAGTACACGCCGTCCGCGTTGCGCGCCTTCACCTCGAACGTGTAGTCGCGCGTGAAGAGATACGCCGGAAGATTCGTGTAGCGCGTCTTCGCATCCGTGGTCTCCGCGGACCACGCGCGATCGAAACCCGCGAGCCGCGTCTGGTAGCGCACGCGCGATTCGTCGGAGAACGACAGTGCCGCGTATTCGAGCTCGATGTCGCTGCCGCCGCGCGTGACGCGGCGCAGACGCACGATCGGCGCGAGCGTGTTCCGCCGCCGCGCCGCCGGATTGAACACCGAAATCCCTCGGGGTGTACCGAGGTAGATGCGTCCTTCCGCGTCGATGGCCAGCGGTCCATACGCCCATGCTTCGTCGTCGAGCAGACCGTCGGCTTTGCTGACCTGCGAGGTCATGCGCAGCGTCCGCGGATCGATCTCCACGAGACCCGCGTTGTTGCTCACCCACACGCTGCGTCCGTCGCGCGACGGCGTCATGCCCACGACGGGATTTCCGGCGAAGACCGTCGTCGCCGCGAACGGTGCCGTCGTCGTCAGCACCGAGAGACCGGAGCCGGTGCCGACCCACATGCGGTCGTCGTGGAACAGCAGCGAGCGGATGCCGTCCGTCGGCGCGCCGTGCGAAGAGTTCCACGCCGGTGCGAGCACGCGCTGCAGGACTTCGCCCGGAGGCGTGCTCGCGAGCACGTCGCGCAACGGCACGGTGGTGCGGAACAGACCGCGATCGGTGCTGCCGATCCAGAGATGTCCGTGACCGTCGAGGGCGATGCTCGTCGCGCCGGCGGGGGAGAGTCCCGCGGCCGCGCGGAAGACGTGCCATCGATCGTTCGCGAGACACCCCACGCCCCACGCGCCGGCGAAGCACATCGTGTCGTCGAAGCGGCGGCCGGCGTAGGTCGTGTCGAGTCCGAGCCCGGTGAGCACCGCGCGCTCGCCGTTCACCGTCACGGGCGTGTGCTTCGGTGCGACGAAGACCTGTGGAGGTGCATTGCCCGCCGGCGCGATCACGTTGATCCCGGCCGACGTGCCGAGCCACAGACGTCCCTGCGCGTCGGGCGCGATCGCGTACACCTGATTCGAGTGCAGCCCGTTCGCGACCGTGAGCGTGGTGATGTTCGCGCCCGACATCGCGGCGATGCCGCTCCCGGTCGCGATCCACATCGCACCGCGCCACTCCGGCAGCACCGCGAACGTGCTGGAATCGGGCAGCGGCGGCTGCGAGCGCTCGGTCCAGGCGCTGAAGGCCTCGTAGCCCGCGCGGAGCCGCGATGCGCCGCCGTTCTGTCCGAACCAGAGGTTCCCTTCGCGGTCTTCGAACATCGTCCAGAGCGTTTCGCCGAGGAGACCGTTCGCCCGCGTAATGCGAAGGCGCTGCGATTCATCGCGGCGGTCGATGCGCACCGCGCCGGTGCCGAGGCTCGCGGCCCACACGTGACGTCCATCGCGCGTCGGGAGCAGCGCGACGACGCGCTCGCGCAACTCGTGGCTGACGACGCGCGGCGCACCGTTCTCGAGCCGCCACACCGAGCCGTCGATGCCGCCGCCCCACAATACGCCGCCGATCTCGGCGATCGCCGTCGCGGCGGGAGAGACGTGCAGAGTCGCACGTCCCGTGCTGATCGTGCCGTTGCCTTCGCTGACCATCAGCAGGCCTTCGCCGTTCAGCGCCATCGCGATCGGCGCCCGCGAGCCGGCGACCTTCTGCACCTGCAGCCTGCCACCGTGGAAGGAGTAGCGGAGGATGCCGTCCTGCGTTCCCACCCAGACGTTGCCGCGGCGATCGGCGATCACGCAGTTGCGGCGCATGCGCGAGCGCGGAAGCTGCACGCCTCCGACGTTCGCAACGAAACGGATGCGCTCGGCGGGCGCGTAGCGATCGAGCGGCTTCTGCGATACGACGAGACCTGCTTCGGATGCGACCCAGAGATGGCGATGCGCATCCTCGACGATCTCGCGCACGGTCGGATCGGCGAGTCCGTCGGCGACGCCGTACGACTCCATCGTGCGGCCGTCGTAGCGCGCGATGCCGGTCGAATAAAACGCGAGCCAGACGTAGCCCTGATGGTCCTGGATGATCTTCTGCACGCTCGCCGAGGGAAGCGGCAACGCGTGGCCGCCGCCGGACTCGAAGTGCGTAAAAGGCAGCTCCTGCGCCGTAAGACGGACGCATAGCGCGAGAAGAAGCCAGAGCCTGCGCACCATGGCGGGAAGTTTAGTCGCAACTCGCGTCGCGCGACTCCGTACAATCGCCCTGTGGCGCGGCTCCGCGATTGGCTCGACCTCGGCAAAAACACGTTCACGTCGCTCTCCTCGAACGACGTGACGAATCTGTACGCCCTCGAGTGGCCGGAGACGAAGAAAAGACTCATCGCGGACCACCGCGCGGCGATCGACCAGGACCCGCGCCGCATCCGCCGCTGGATCCGCACGGTCAGCGCGATCTTCTACGGTCTGGCCAGGCGGCTCGCACCGCACCGGCGCATCCTGTTCCTCTTCTCCTTCATCGGTTTTTTCGTCTGCCTCTTCTCGATCTTCCAGAGCTCGACGCGAACGGATATCTGGCTCTTCTTCGAGGCCGGCGCGGCGTTCATGGTGATGACGCTGCTCCTGGCGATGGAGCTGATCGACAAGCTGAAGTACCGCGACGAGCTGCAGCTCGCGCGCGACCTGCAGGCGAGCCTCATCCCGCATCAGATGCCTGCGAGCGAGCAGTGGGACATCGCCGCGTTCAACCGCATCGCGAACACGGTCGGCGGCGACATCTACGACTTCGTGCCGCTCGCCGACGGACGCATGGCCGTGCTCTTCGGCGACGCGTCGGGACACGGCATGGCCGCGGGCCTCGTGATGGCGGTCGCGCACGCGGCGTTCCGCACGTCGCTCGACATCGATCCGTCGCCGTCGACGATCGTCGCGTCGCTCAATCGCATCCTCTGCCGCACGGGCGGCTCGCGCTCGTTTTTCTCCTGCGTGTACGTGCTGTTCTCGCCGGACGGTTCGTTCGTCGCGAGCATCGCCGGACATCCGCCGCTGCTGAAAGTCGCCGCAACCGGCCAGGTCGTCGAGCACATCGGCCGCGGCGCGTACCCCCTCGGCGTAAAGGCGGGATTGACGTGGGAGATCGTGAGCGGCTCGCTCGCACCCGGCGAGCGCCTGCTGCTGCATTCGGACGGACTCACGGAAGCGCGCAATCCGCAGGACCGCGAGTTCGGCGACGAGTACGTCGAAGTCATCGCCGGCTGGCACCCGGAGGCCACGGCGCAGGGACTCGTCGACACGATCGTCGGCGAGTGGCTGACGTTCGTCGGTGGCTTGCCGCCGGAGGATGACGTCAGCGTGGCCGTGATTCGGCGCCGCGCTCCGTCACCCTGAAGCGCGCAGACGGCGAAGGAGCTCCGCTGCGCAGCACACGCGACCGGTGCAGCACGAGTTCCTTCGCCTGCTCAGGATGACGCGGCGTTCTTCTCGACCAGTCCCTCGAACACCTGCAACGCCAGGTCGACGCGGCCCAGCGGGGCGCTCACCTGCACTCCCGCCACTCGGTCGCGCACGCGCTCGAGCGTCTCGCGCGCAATGGCAACACCTTCGCGCAGCGCGTGCTCCTTGCTCTTCTCGCTCGCGATGCGCATGCGCTCCATGACGTCGTCCGGCACGGAGACGCCCGGCACCTCGTTGTTCATGAACTGCGCGTTGCGATACGAGAGCAGCGGCCAGATGCCCGCCACGATCGGGAGCTTCAGATGTTCGATGCGGCCGAGGAAATGCTCGAGCTGGCGCACGTCGAAGACGGGCTGCGTGATCGCGTACTCCGCGCCCGCTTTCACCTTCCAGTCGAGGCGCTTCAGTTCGTGATCGAGATCGAGATGGCCGGGATTCACGCCGACGCCGATCGTGAAGCACGTCGGCTCGCCGAACGGATTGCTGCCGAGGTCGAGCCCGTGGTTCATGAGGTTGACCATGTTCGTGAGGCCGATCGAGTCGATGTCGAACACCGCCGTCGCCTCGGGGTAAGGCCCCATCTTGGGAGGATCGCCGGTGATGATCAGCAGGTTGCGCACGCCGAGGGCAGCGCAGCCGAGGAGATCGGAATGCATGCCGAGGAGATTGCGGTCGCGGCAGCAGTAATGCAGGACCGCTTCGATGCCGACCTGCTGCTGCAGCAGCACCGAGACCGCGATCGCGCCCATGCGGTTCTGCGCGCGCGGACCGTCGGGCACGTTGACCGCGTCGACGCCCGCGTTTTTGATCGCATGCACCGACTTGAGCATCGCCTCGGGATTCGCGCCTTTCGGCGGCACGATCTCGATGCTCGTCACGAACTCGCCGCTCGCGATCTTGCGGCCCCAGTTCGAGCGGTCGCACATCGGCGCCGGCTCGACGCCCGCGGGCTTGTCGCCGTTCCCGTTCTTCTCGACGATGACGAACGCGCGGCGCGGTGAGAGCGGACGCACCGCATCGGCCATCATCTTGATGTGCTCCGGCGTCGTGCCGCAGCAGCCGCCGATGAACTTCACGCCCTTGTGAATGAGCCGCTTCGCGTATTTCGCAAAGTACTCCGGCGAGGCCATGTACATCTGCCGCCCGTTCACGTCGCGCGGCAGGCCGGCGTTCGGCTGACAGGAGATCTTCTTCGCCGTGACCGCGGCCATTTCCTCGATCGCGTCGAGGAGCAGGTCGGGGCCGACGGAGCAATTGAGACCAATGACGTCCGCGCCCGCGCGATCGAGTCTCTGCGCGAGCGTGCGCGGCGTGTCGCCGAAGACCGTGCGTCCGTCGACGCCGATCGTCATCTGCGCGACGACGGGCAGCGAGCAGACGTCGCGGATCGCGGCGATGGCCTGTTCCATCTCGTCGATGTTCGAGAACGTCTCGCACACGAAGAGGTCGACACCGCCGTCGCGCAGCGCCTCGGCCTGTTCGCGGAAGAACGCGCGCGCTTCGTCGAGCGCGGTCGGGCCGTACGGCTCGAGGCGGATGCCGAGCGGACCCATGCCGCCGGCGACGTAGACGTTGTCGCCCGCGGCCTTGCGCGCGATCTCCGCGGCGCGCAGGTTGATCTCGCGCAGCTCGTCCTCGATGCCGAAGCCGCGCAGCTTCACGCGGTTCGCACCGTACGTGTTCGTCTCGAGGATCTCCGCGCCCGCGCGGACGTACGACTTGTGGACCTCGAGCACGATCTCCGGACTGCGGAGATTCAGCTCGTCATAGCATTTGTTGATGAAGACGCCTTTCGCGTAGAGCATCGTCCCCATCGCACCATCGAAGAGGTAGACATGCTCGTCGGCTACGGCCTGGATGAAGTCCATAAGAGCTCTCGACCGGAGAATCTGTTGTCGGTTCCCGGTTCTCGGTGGTCTGCGATGCGTCGCCTGACCACCGCCACTGACAACCGGCGACAAATGAAAAGCCCCACGCCACAAAGCGACGTGGGGCAGCTTGTACTCGTCTCGGTTCCCGGCCTTTTAGCTTTTTTTTAGCTGGTTGCAAGCCGCCCCAAATCAATCCAGCGGGCCACAGGGTAGGGCCGCGGGACGCGGGATGTCAAATGTGTGAGAATGGCCGCGGCTCGGGTCCGGCCATGAAAAATCTAATCCTCGTTCTTCTGCTCGCTACACCTGCGTTCGCGCAGGAGCTCGTGCATGCGACCGCGCTCGGCAGCGCGAAGTTCTCCGACCTGGCCGCGCTCGAGCTGCCGCAACGCGAGCCGCGCACGCGCAAGCATCGCTTTCTGCCGGCGTTCGCCGCGCGCGTCGCTCCGGCTGTCCACGCGAATGCGGTCCTCGCCAGCGAGACGATTCCCGCGCCGCCGGTCCGGCACACCTTCACCTCCGGCACTTCGCGGCAGCTCGCGCCCGCGGATGCGAGCGGCGCGGTCGGCAGGACGCACGTAGTGGGCGTGTACAACAACGCCATCGTCATTCACGACCGCGCCGGTAACGTCCTCGGCTCGATGTCGCTGCGCCAGTTCTTCGCCACGTCCGGCGCGATCGGCGATCAGTACGATCCGCGCACCGCGTACGACTCGCTGCACGACCGCTGGATCGTGATGGCCGTCGATCGTGAGGAGTCCCTCATCTTCGCCGTCTCCGAGAGCGGCAATCCGCTCGACTCGTGGCGCCGCTATTCGATCGACGCGACGGGCGGCAACATCTACGACTTCAGCCGCATCGCGCTCACGCGCGACAGCGTCATCCTCGGCACGTGCAGCGGCTACGACTACAACGACTCGACCGAGTTCTTTTCGATCGCCAAGAGCGCCCTGTACGGCGGCGCGAATCCGATGCCGGTCGCGCGCTACACGTTCAGCGGCGATCCCTTCGTCGCGCCGGTGCATGGCGAAAGCGCGGCGACCGAATGGGTCGTGACCGCGGACGGTGCCGGCATCATGATTGGACGCCTCGGCGAGACGGTCCTGCGCTGGATCGCCGCGCCGTGGCACATCCCGCAGCCCGATCTCTTTCTGTCGCAACTCGGCGCGGGCGACCTCGCATACAGCGAGCGCCAGGTCGAGTCGGCGGTGTATCGCAACGGCTCGATCTACGCCGTCATCAGCGCGGGACGGATCGGGATGACCGGCAGCAGCACGATCGTATGGGTCCGCTTCGATCCGAACACGCTGGCCGCGACGTGGGGCGTGATCGGCGATCCCGCGAACGTCGTCGTGTACGCATATCCCTCGATTGCCGCGAATGAAGGCGGCGCGTTCCTCGTCGGCTTCGGCACGTTCTCGCCGGCGCAGTATCCGTCGGCCGCGTACGTGTACGGCGATCTGTTCGGACGCACGAGCGCACCCGTCACGATTCGGGCCGGGGAGACGCCCGTGTCGGTCACCGATCGCTGGGGCGATTACACGACCACGGTCAGCGATCCCATCGCGCCCGCGAATTTCTGGACGCTGCAGATCGCGTCGACGAACGGCACGTGGGGCACGCTCTGGACGCACGTGGAAGCGCCGGCCTCACGGCGGCGCGCCGTGCGTCACTGACGGAAAGCAACGGGACCACGAGGGTCCTCGGCGCGTCACTCCTTCATCGCAATGCGCCGCCGAGGAAGTTGTCGACGATGGCGGATTCGGCGGCTTCGCGGCCGTCCTTGCGAAACTCCGCGGCGACGTCGCGCCAGCGGCGCAGCATGCGGAAGGCGCGGACCACGTAGAGCCCGTACACGAGCGGCGACGTGCGGCGAACCCGATAGAGATCGGCGAGCTCGTAGCGGCTGATGAAGAACAACTGGCTCGCGGTCTTCAGCTTCTGCAACGGTCCGCGCGCCGAGCGCAGACGGCGCGAGGCGCGAATGTGTCCGCGGCCGCGACACGCGATGTGCAACAAGCGCTCGTCGAATTGCGGCGGCTCGAGCGCGGCGAGCACTTCGTCCGGCACCATCGCCCCGGTCAGCTCGCGCGCGAGACGCAGGATGAGGTACGTGCCGGGTGCAATGCTCCAGCGCCGTGCGCGATCGACGACCGCGTCCCAGTCCAGCGGGAGTTTGCTCACGATCTCCGCGACGTCGAAGCACGCGCGCACGGAGATCTCGCAGCGATGCGCGTACGTCGCGTGCTCGGCGACGTGCAGCAGAAGGTCCTCGTTCGCGAGCACGCGCACGTCGACGGTGCCGATGCGCGCGGGCACCGAATGCTCCCAGAACTCGGGCACGTTGATCGACGCACCGCTGCGGAGGTTATGGATGTGCCAGTGCAGGTCGACGTCCGAGCTGTTCTCCCTGCGGAACGGCGGCACGGTGTACGAAAAGTACGGCACCGGATCGTTCGGCACGAGGCGGAACGGCGTCGAGTCGTAGCCGATCGAGCGCAGCGCGGCGACGGCGTCTTCGAGGCGCTGCGGCGGCACGAGCAAATCGAGATCGACCATCCGCCGCGCGCCGAGGTTGCGGTAGACGAGGGGCGTGAGATGCATCCCCTTCAGCGCGATGACGGGGACGTCCTTCGCCTGCATCGCGAGGACGATCTCGGAGAAATCGCGCAGCCGCTGCGTGTTGCGATAGACCGTCTCGGCCTGATACGTGCGCAGCTCCGCCGCGATCGCCGGCGGCAGCTCGCGGGTGAGGACGCGTTGCGCGAGCAGTGGATGCACGGAATTCGCGATTGCGACGTCCACCAGCTCACGCCATTCCGCGGCCGTCATCGCCATCTCCGCGCCGGACAGGATCCGGAAGAGACGATCGAGCACCGGATCGCGTGGAGGGAGGGGGGGCGTGTCCATCGTGGCCGGCAGAATAGCCGCTCTGTTCACGGCGGTGCGCATCTTCGACACGTTCCGTTCGACGGCGCTCGACGCGCTGCGTCAGTTCGGCTCGATGACGACGAGACCGCGGCCGGACATCTCGCTCACGAACTGCGCGACCTCGCGCTCGCACGCGGAACGGTCGATGTCGTAATCGCGCATCAGCGCGTCGACGACGCTTTCGACGCTGCGCGGCTCGTCGAGCACTTCCCAGATCTTCGCGGCGGTCTCGTTGAAGTGGATGTACGTCCAGTCTTTCGGGTCGAGGAGGACCGTTTCGGCGGCGAGGCCGGCGGCGATGACGTCACTGTTGCGGCGGATGCGGGTCTCGGGGGGAAGGGACACGGCGCGCATGGTACACGACGCTATTCACCGCCGAACATCCGCTTCAGCTTCTCCACGACGCTCTCCATCTCCTGGCGATTGCGATCGACTTCGTTCGCCCAGCGGCGGAACTTGTCGTACGTGATTGCGGTCGGCTCGTCGAAATGATCTTCGTCGAACAGCACGCGCCGCACGATGCGGCCGAGCACGCCGGTCGGACAATGCCGCGTCGGCGCCGTACCGTCGAGGAACACTTCGCGAATCGGACCGGGACAGCCGCGACGCCACAACATCCCCGACTCCGGATCGATGTCGCGGAACGTCACGCCCTCCGGTGCTTTCGGGTTCGCCGCGTCGTGCGGGACCGCGCTCATGTACGAGCCCCACACCGGCAGCGCCGCTTCCGAGGAGGACAACCGCAGCGGCGCGCCGCGATCGAACCCGACCCACACGCTCGTGACCATGTCCGCCGTGTAGCCGACGAACCACGCATCGCGATAGTCGTTCGTCGTGCCGGTCTTGCCGGCGACGTAGCCGAGGTCGTAGCTCTTGAGACGAGTGGCGGTGCCGCGGCGGACGACACCGCGCAGCAGCGTGTGGATCACGTACGCGGAGTTCGCGTCGACCACGCGTTTGCGTTTCGGCTCGTGCGCGAACAATTGCTTGCCGGTGCGGCTGACGACGCGGCGCAGCAGGAACGGCTCGACGCGCTCGCCGAGGTTCGGGAACGCGGTGTACGCGGCAGTGAGCTCGCGCATCGTAACCTCGCCGACGCCGAGCGGCATCGCCGGTACGGCCTTCACCTGCTCGAAGCCGAAGTCTTTCGCGGTGCTCGCCACGCGCCGCAGACCGATGTCGTTCGTCATGCGCACGGTCGGCACGTTGAGCGAGCGCTCGAACGATTCGCGCAGCGTCACGCGTCCGCGGAACGCCTCGTCGTAGTTCTGCGGCTCCCACACCTCGTTGCCGGAGAGCTCGATCTTCACCGGCGTGTCGAGCAGCAGCGATGCGGTGGTCACGCGCTTCGACGCGATCGCGGCGAGATACGCAAATGTCTTGAACGCGGAGCCGGGCTGCCGGTGCATCTGCGACGTGTGATCGAACGGCGAGCGGTTGAAGTTCGTGCCGCCGACGAGCGCGCGCACGCCGCCGTCGCGCGGATCGACGGTGAGGATCGCGACCTGCAGTGGATCTTTCGCGTTCTGATCGCGGATCCAGCGATAGCGCGACACCAGTCGCGACGCGCCGCTGCGCGCGGCGCGTTCGGCGGCGCGCTGCGCGTCGGGATCGATCTCGGCGACGATCGTCAGTCCGCCGGCGACGACGGGACGCTCGCCAATCGCTTTCACGACGTCCGCGCGCAACGCGCGCAGGTAGTACGGGAACGGACGCTCCGGCAGCGAGCCGCGATCGACATCGACGCTGTGACCTTTCGCACGCGAGAGCTCGTCCCCGTCGATCCACTCGCGTTCGTGCATCGCGTTGAGAACGGCGTCGCGGCGCGTGCGAGCGAGCTCGGGACGCTTCTCCGGCGTGTCGCGGTTCGGCGCGCGGATCATCGCCGCGAGCATCGCCGCTTCGTCGAGCCGCAAACGCTGCGGCGGTTTGTCGAAGTAGAGACGCGAGGCTTCGTCGATGCCGAGGATGGGACTGCCGGCGTGATGTCCGAGGTAGACGTCGTTGAGGTAGAGCTCGAGGATCTCGTCTTTGGAGAGACGCGCGTCGAGCACCACCGCCAGCGCCATCTCCACGATCTTGCGGCGCCACGTGCGCTCGTTCGTGAGGAAGCGCTGCTTCACGATCTGCTGCGGAATCGTGCTGCCGCCCTGCGCGATGCCGCCGGCACGCACGTTCACGAACAGCGCGCGCAGGATGCCGATCGGATCGACGCCGATGTGGCGGCGGAAGCGCACGTCTTCCGCGGCGAGAAATGCGTCGGCCACGTGCTCCGGCAACTCGGTGAGCAGCACGGGCGGCGTGGGACGCCACGCGCTTCCGTACACTTTCGCGACTTCGCGCGCCCGTCCGTTCGACTCGCGCACGATGCGCGTCGGCTCGCGCCAGTTCTGCGCTTTGAGCTCGCGGCGAATGCGCAGGTCGTACGTGAAAACGTAGACCGCGAGCACTTCGATCGCGAGGAAGAGCGCAATCGCGAACGGCAATGCGACGCGCAACAGCTTTGCTCTGCGTGACAATCGACCCATGTTCGTCTACATTGTTTTTTGTGCAACCCGCACACCGGGTTGCGCGATGCAGCGAACGTCTCTGACGAAAAAGTACGGCTCCCCAACCAGATACTTTTTAGAGGAGAAACGAAATGGCTGCGAAGAAGAGCGCGTCGAAGGGCGCGAAGAAGGGTGCTGCCAAGGGCGGCGCCAAGAAATCATCAGGCGGCGGCAGCAGCAGCAAGTCCGCCAAGTCCTCATCGAAGAAGTCCTCGACGAAGTCCGCGAAGGCGTCCTCGAAGTCCTCCAAGTCCAGCAAGTCGTCGTCGTCGTCGAAGTCTTCGAAGGGCGCGAGCTCCGCGAAGCGCGCGACCAGCGGCAAGAGCGCAAGCAAGGGCTCGAGCAAGGGCGCGAGCAAAGGCGGCTCGAAGGGCGGCAGCAAGGGCTCCAAGGGGAGCAGCAGCAAAGGCTCCGCTTCCGCGAAGCGCTCCGCCGCTGGTCGTAAGGGCGGCAAGGCTTCCGGCGGCGCGCGCAAGGGCGGCGCGAAAGGTGGTGCCGCCTCCCGCGGCGGTGCGAGTAGTAGCTCGTCGAAGAAAGCCGCCGCTGGTGCCAAGGGCGGACGGAAAACGGCGAAGAAAGCAACCGCGCGTCGCGTCGTGAGAGCGGCGGCGACGGGTGCTGCCGTCGGTGCAGCGGCCGGCGCGGGTGCGGGCGCTGCGGCTCGCGCACGTGGCGTCATCAGCCGCGTCGTCGACACCGTTCGCGATGCGGTCGGTGGCAACGCCGATACCGAAACCACCACGCCGGCGATGGCCTCCGGCTACGACGGCGATCTCGGCGGCAACACGCAGTAGGTCACAACTCAGGCCCACCCTCTCCCCGCGTGCGGGGAGAGGGGAGGGCTCTTCAGCTTTCCTCTTCGAACGCCTTCCGGATCCGCTTCGAAAAATACTTTTCCGGCAGCGAGTTCTTCGGCCAGGTGCGCAACTGCTTCGCGCGCTCGAATGAGCGCAGCGCGTCGCGCTTGAACCGCTCGTCCGCTTCGAACGCGTAGATCGAGTACTGCGACGCACCGAGGAACGCGTAGATCCAGCCGTTGTTCGGCATCTTGCGCGCGAGCTCGCCGAACCGGCGCACGGCTTCCTCGAACTCGCCGTCAAAGTACATCTCCAGCGCGCGCTTCACGTCGGCGGAGTAATCCGCCTCCTGCATGATCGTCGTCGTCGCCGCGGCCGGCTTCGGAATGATCGGCGCGGGCGTGAGCGGTGACGGCGTCGTCGTCGCGATGGCCGGTGCCGCGGCCGGCGGCTGCGCGAGATCCGCGAGATCGGCTGCGCTTTCGGCGGCCGACAGGATCGCGTTCAGGTCGTCGTTCGTCCGCGCGGACGCGTTGCGCGTCGTTGCGTCCGTGATCATCGAGAGCGCCTGCGTGTACTGCGGTGAGCTCGTCGCGCGACGCTGCTGTGCGGCCTGCACTTTCTGCCTCGCGGTCGCGAGCGCGTTCGACACGCGCTGACGCAGCGCGGGATCGATCTGCGGCACGGCCGGTTGCGCCGGCGCGGGGACGGGTTGCGTCACCGCAGGCGCGGGACGAGTGGGCGTCGGCTCCGGACGGGCCGGTTCGGGATCAGGCGTGCTGGCCGCGGCGAGCTGCTTCTTCGCGCGCTCCATCAGCGTGTCGATCGAGCCGAGATTCTCCGGACCGGGACCGCTGGTGCGCTCGAGATCCGCGACCGCTTCTTCGTAGCGTCCGGTGTTGAGGTACGCGACGCCGCGGTAGTAGTACGGGTGATAGTTGATGAGGATCGTGCCGTAGGTGCGGACGCGATCCCCTTCCTTCGCATTGCCTTTGATCGCGGCGGACATCTTCTGCACCGCGAGATTCCAGTTGCCCTTGCGGATCGCGGCGAGACCGTCGTCGTAATCGTCGTACCACGAGGCCATCGCCACGTTGGCGAAGGCGAGTGCGAACAGCGCGACTGCGAGTGTGCGGCGGATCATGGTTTGGTCACTTCCCGGAGGATTTCGTCGTAATTCGGCTCGTTCATCTTGACCAGCTCGCGCGTCGGCTCGCCGGCTTTCACGGTGACGTCGACTGTCTTCGTGCTCTTGTCGTCGCTGAGCGTGATCGTGTATTCGCCCGGTGGCAACTGGATGCGCGCCGGCGTCAGACGGTCAGAGACGCTCATGACCTTCTGATCGCTCTTGCTGACGATCCTGTCGATGTCGCCCCACGGCGACGCGGACAGCAGCAGTACGCCCTGTCCGGCCGGAATGGCGGGACTCGCCGCCGCGGTCGCCGTGACGGCGGTGCCGGCCGTGTCGACCGGACCGGCGATCGGCGGCGCTTCCGGTTTGCGCGTCAGCAGCCAGCCGCCGACGGCGAGCAGCACGAGCACGATCGCCGCGGCCGCGGCAAGCATCGCGGTGTTCGTTTTCTTCGGCGGCGCCACATCCGCCGGCGACATCTGCCGCTCGAGCACCGTCGCCTCGGCCTGTGCCCCCGCGCCCGGCGTCCACTTCTGTTCGATCGCGGTCGGTGCCGCGCCGGCCGCGTTGATGCGCTCCATCACGGTCGCTTCGTTGCTGCCGATCGTCTTCGGCGACGCGGTGAGGTTGCGCTCCATCACCGTCGCGTCGTCGCTGCCGATGCGCGTGCCGGTCGGACCGGTCGGCGTCCCCGGCATCGTCCCGCCCGGGAACGTGCCGCCGGGGAACGTGCCGCCGGGGAACGTACCGCCCGGCATCGTGCCGGCCGGAACCGCGCCGCCCGCGTACGTCTGCTGCGTCGCCTGCGCGCCGCTCATCGTGGGCGAAGGCGTGGTGCCGGTGAACTTCGGCAGGTCGGCGAGCGTCTGCGCGCCCGAGAGCGTGACCATGCGCTCGCCGAGGCCGTACTTTTGATCGGGAGGAATCGTGGCGCGGATCGCTTCGAGCGCTTTCGCGAATTCGTCCGCGGTGGCGAAGCGGTTGTCGCGGTTCTTCTCGAGCGAGCGCATGATGATGTGCTCGAGCTGCGGCGGCACTTTCACGCCCGGATTCAGTTCGTGAATCGCGGCCGGCTTCTCCGTGACGTGCTTGAGGATGTAGCCATGCGGGTTCGTGGCCTGGAACGGCGCGCGGCCCGCGAGCATCTCGTACATCACGATGCCGAAGGAATAGAGATCGCTGCGCGGATCGAGATGTTCGCCTTCTTTGAGGAAGCCCGCCTGCTCCGGCGACGCGTATTTGAGCTTGCCGAGGAACATGCCGGTCTGCGTGAGCCCCTGCCCCCCTTCGCCTTCGGCGAGCTGCTTGGCGATGCCGAAGTCGATGACCTTGACGAGCAGTTTTCCGTGATGGTCCTGCGACAGCATGATGTTCTCGGGCGAGATGTCGCGATGGATGAGGCCCATCGAGTGCAGATGCTCGAGGCCCTGCAGCGCCTGCACGGAGATCTCGACGGTGAGCCGCGGCGGCAGCGCGCCGGTCGACGCGATCCACTTCTGGATGTTCGTGCCGTCGATGAACTCCCAGACCATGTAGTACGAGCCGTCTTCGAGCTGCGCGAAGTCGTACAGCATGGCCAGGTTCTTGTGTTTGATCATCGTGGACGTGCGCGCTTCCTGGAGGAAGCGCTGCAGGCCCTGATCGTCCTGGGCCACGTTCGGCCGCATGATCTTGATGACGCGCAGCTCGTTGAGGTGGATGTGGCGGACCTTGAAGATCTCGCCCATGCCCCCGACGCCGAGGCGGTCGATGATCTGGTACTTGCCGTCGAGCAGCCGCGACGAATACGTCCGCTGGAACTGCGTGATCCGCTCACTGCAATGCGGACACTGATCGTAGCTGGAGTCGATCGGCTGTTTGCATTTGAGGCAGTTGATTTGGCTCATCGTTCGCTCTCGCTGTGTTGCTGGTTGCTGGTTGCTGGTTGCTCGTGATGCAACGCCTGGCCGTCCAGGCGCTGAGCCGCAAGCAACCAGCAACCAACGACCAGCAACATCATCAGTGGTCTCTCAACACATAACTACACGCCGGATCCGCGCCGAATCGCACGATGTCTCCCGGCTTCAGCGTCGCCCGCTCGACGCGGGCGTCGTTCACATACGTTCCGTTGGCCGACTGCAGATCCTCGAGCACGGGGGCCTGGCCGCCGATGGTGATGCGCGCGTGACGGCGCGATACGGCCGGATGGGCGAGCACGATCGAGCAGGTGCGGTCGCGGCCGACCATCACGGAGTCGCCGGTGATCGCGTGCTTCTCGTTCGCTTCCGGCTTCACATTCACCAAAGCCCAATGCTTCGGCGGCTCGGGAATGACGGCCTTCATCGGCTGCACGGGTGTGGCGTCGGCGGCGGGATGGCGTCCCGTCGGCGCGATCGGCTGGCGCGCGTTGTACTCCTCGAGCGCCTCGTAGAACTCGCGCGCGGTCTCGAAGCGCTGGTCCATGCGCGGATGCATCGACTTGAGCACGATCTGCTCGAGCTCCCTGTCGATCTCCGGACGCAGCGCGCTCGGCGCCTGCTTCTCGCCGCGATAGATCGCGTCGATCAGCTTCGGCAGCGACCGCGAGTTGAACGGCAGCGTGCCCGTGAGCATCTCGTACAGCACGACGCCCGATGAATAGATATCGCTCTTCGCGCCGGCGTCCTTCGGCTCGCGGATCTGCTCGGGCGACATGTAATGCGGCGTGCCGAGGAGGAACCCCGATTTCGTGAGGACGGTCTGCCCGCTGTTGCCGCCGCCTTCCTTGATCTTGGCGATGCCGAAGTCCGTGACCTTCACGACGCCGGTCTTTTCCTTGATCAGGTTCGCGGGCTTGATGTCGCGATGCGTGATGCCTTTGCCGTGTGCGTAGACGAGCGCTTCGAGCAGGCACTGCGTGACGACGATGGCGTCGCTGACGGAGAGCGCGCCGCGCTCGGTGAGCAGGACGTCGACCGGCGTGCCGTCGACGAACTCCATCACCAGCACCGCACCACTGTCGTTGTTGATGAACTCGTAGAAGCGCGTGATGTAGCGGTGGCGCAGCTTGGAGAGGATCTGCGCTTCCTTGATGAAGCGCTTGCGCGCGGTGGCGTCGCCCGCGAGCTCGTCGGACATCACTTTCAGGACGACCGGAAAGCCGACCGGGAGCATCTCCGTCCGGGCGTTCGTCGCCCCCACGTAGACGTGGCTCATCCCCCCTTCGCCGATCTCCCGCTCGATGCGGTAGTTCCCGATGGTGGTGCCGATCATTTCAGCAGCCCCTCGTCATCCCAGTGAAAACCGTCGTGGCAGAGCGGCGTGAAGAGGAATCGATGCGAACCGATGCGGATGACGTCCTTCGCCGAGAGGTCGCGCCGCGGCTCGATCTCCGACTCGTTCACGTACGTGCCGTTGGTGGAGTTGTGATCCATGAGGATGAAGCGTTTCTCTTCCGGGCGGAACACGAGATCGGCGTGATGCGAGGACGCCTGATCGTCGTTCACCACGACGTCCGAACGGCGGTCGCGGCCGATGACGTTGCGCCCCATGCGCACGGGAAACGATTCGCCGCGCGACGAGCCGTTGATGCTCACCAGCCAGCCGACGACGTAGCGCTTCTGCGCGTTGATTTGTGCGGAGGCGACGGTGCGCTCCATCGGAGCGACGGCGGCGGCGGGCGAGGGAACGGAAACGCCGGGGACGGTCACGGGGCGCAACGGCGGCTCGGGGCGCGGCGCGGGCGGCGCGGCTGCGATCGCCTCCACCGCGCGCGGGCGGACGATCGAAACCTCCGGCTCCCCCGTCTCCGCCTGCGGGCAGTACGGACAGATGTCCCACGACTCGTCGATGAAATGCCCGTTGTCACACCGCTTGTCGGCCACGTTGTTCCTCACGCGTGAAATGCCACGGCGACGGCATTTCTGCCGCCGAAGTAAATGATGTCCCCGTCCTGAAGAAAGCGCCTGTCGATCTTGTGGTCGTTGACGTACGTTCCGTTCGAGGAATTCCGGTCGATCAGCAGGACCTTGCCGTCGATCGACACCACCTCGGCATGGAGCCGCGAGACCTTCGGATTTTCCAATACGATCTCACAAATCGACGACTCCCGGCCGATGCGGATGCCCGAGCCGCCCAGTCCGAGCTTCTCGCCCGCGCGCGTTCCGTTGAGGATCGTGAACTTGCCGAGCATCGACTGCGACATCACGGCCGTGCCGTTCGGCGCGATCACCGTCTCCACGGTCGGCGCTTTGAGCACGTCCACCGTCGCCGCTTTCGGGCCGCGCGAGCGCACGACCAGGAAGCTCATCGACGCGACGCTGCCGAGCATCACGAAGCCGAACAGCGCGGCCATGACCGGATAACGCCGCCACACCGGCATCTCGCGGATGGCGCGGTCGGCATCGTGGCCGAAGCGGATGAGGTCGGGCGATTTCGGGAAGAGCGTCGTCGCCTGCACGAGCTCGACTTTCGCGGCCATCCAGTCGCCCTCGCGCGCCGCATCGAGCGCCGCGCGGTAATGGCCGTTGAAATCGCCGTCGCTG
This sequence comes from Thermoanaerobaculia bacterium, assembly GCA_035629395.1. GTDB lineage: Bacteria > Acidobacteriota > Thermoanaerobaculia > Gp7-AA8 > Gp7-AA8 > QHVT01. The sequence goes on along the minus strand of DASPHZ010000026.1, from coordinate 17,811 downwards.
CTCGCTTTCACTTTCGCGTCGGCGATGAACTGCCGGGCCACGTTGATGGGCACGAGGAACTTGATCTGCTCCGCGTTCGTGTGCCCCCACGTCGAAACGCCGATCACCTCGCCGTCGAGATTGACCGCCGGCCCGCCGGAGTTGCCGCGATAGATGGCCACGTTCGACTGCAGCACCGGCGTGTTCGCGATGTTGCGTTTGATGGCCGTGATCGTGCCGGGATTGAACGTCGCCTCGAGATCGCTGTCGCGCGAGAGCCAGCCGCCGATCACCTCGTCCGTGCTGCTCGCGACCGCGGGATAACCGACGGAGAAGATCGCTTCGCCGATGCGGGCCGCGTCCGAATCACCCAACGGAAGGGAGGGGAGGTTCTTGCGGCCGATCTGCAGGACGGCCAGATCGGTGCCGCGCTGATCGAGCGCCGGCGACCAGCGCAGGATGCGATACGGCAGCATCTCGCCGTTCGAGAGCTCGACCTGACTCGTGACCTTCGGCTCGTCGATGCGCCCCGCGTTCGCGAGCGGCACGACGTAGCGGTCGAGCGTCTGCTCGCGATAGAGCGTGCGCAGCGTCTCGATCGGAAAGTGGCGCACGAGCGCGGCGATCGCACCGTTGCGATGGAGATCGCGGCGCAGCGATTGCGGATCGCGCGTCGGCGCGACGACGTGGCCGCTCGTCAGGATGTAGCCGTCGGGATGGATGATGAAACCGGTGCCCGAGCCGCCGGCGCCGGTCTCGACGACGCCCTCGTGCGCCGGTACGCCGCGCGCCCGCAATTCGTGACCGTCGCCGCGCAACTGCGTCTCGAGCTGCGCGATCGCGCTGGCGGGATAGCGGAACTCGGTCGTGGCGAAGGCGTTGATGCGGACGACCGCGGGCTTCACCGCGTACGCGACCATCTTCTGGTCGTCATCGACGCGCGAAGCATCCTTGCGGCACGCGACGAGAAACAGAAGAAGGAGGAGCGGCAGCGTCCTCGCGACCGGCCGCGCGTCAGCTCCGCATTGCGTCTCTTTCCGGGGGGCGGCCATGGGTCAGCGCGTGGTGGTGGATGACGCGATCGCCTGCTGATGATTCCAGTAAAACCACGCGCCTGCCGCACCGAGGGCGAGGACGACGACGAGGGCCCAGAGGAGGGCGGGGTTCTTCTTCGGTGTGGCTGCCACAGGCGGCGCCACCAGAGCGGCCACCGGAGCGGGCTCCCCGGCCACCGGCAACTCGTCCGTGTCGCGCAGCGTCTCGTCCATGACGGCCGCGATCTTCTGCGTGTCCTTCTGCGTCTCGTCGTACGGATCGGCGTCGTCTTCGCTCGCTTCGACGCGCGCGACGATCACCGTCACGTTGTCCGGCGCGCCGCGCTCGAGCGCACGGCGGAGATATTCGTCCGCGGCCGCGTCGATCGACCTGCCGGCGATGTCGAGGATCTCGTGCTCCCGGACGACGCCGTGCAGTCCGTCGCTGCAGAGGATGAACGTGTCACCCTCGCGCAGGTCGATCGGGCCGCGCACGTCGATCTCGACATCCTCGGCCACGCCCATCGAGCGCTGCAGCACGTTGCGCCGCGGATGCACTTCGGCTTCCTGCGGCGTGAGCAATCCTTCGCGCATCATCGTGGCGACGAGGGAGTGGTCGTCGGTGAGCTGCTCGATCGCGCCGTCGCGGATGAGATAGATGCGCGAGTCGCCGACGTGTGCGAGCCAGCCGTGATCGCCGCGCAACGCGAGCACCGAGGTCGTCGTGCCCATGCCGCGCAGATCGGGATTCGCCTGCGCCTCGGCGAAGATGCGCGCGTTCGCACGCGAGAGCGAGTCCCGCAGGGCGGAGGCGATGTCGGCCGTCTCGCTGTCGAGATACTGCGCCTTCACTACCTCACCCGCCAGCCGCGACGCCGTGGCGCCGCCGCGATGCCCCCCCATTCCATCCGCAACGATGAGAAGACGTCCCCCCGGATGGCTGGACTTCTCTTCCTGCGGAGTGGTGTACGTCCCGAAGTCCTGATTTTCAGAGCGCACGAGCCCCACATCCGTGCGGAGAACCGCGCGAACGACGAGACGGCGCTTGGGTGTGGCTTCGGACGATGCTTGCTCGCTCATGGAGCTGACCCGTTGTACGAGAGCGTGCATTATAACCGGCGCTCCCCTCCCGCTATAATCTGTCACCTCGATGGACCAGCTCCAGATCCACTACGTCGATCTAGGCGTTCCGCGCATCACCGACCTCAAGGCGGATCTGTCGATCGGACGCACCGAGGGAAACGACCTGGTGCTGAACCATCCTTCGGTGTCGCGCAAGCACGCGCGCGTCGAGACGCGCAACGACGCCTGGTGGATCGTCGACCTCAAATCGACCAACGGCGTGAAGGTCAACGGCAGCCTCATCACCGAGTCCGAGATCATCGCCGGCGACAAGATTCTGATCGGGAGCGTCCAGCTCGACATCAAGGCGATGCCGTCCGTCGACTTCTCCGGCGAGTCGATGTTCGACAACCCCTCCGGCACCGTCATCCGCCGCATCTCCGATTTCAATTCCGAGTTCGGCCTCGACCTCGGCGAGCTCCAGCAGTCCGGCGCCGTCGCCCGTCCCCCCTCGGACGTGGGCCTCAAGGCCGAGCCCTCCGTCACGCGCGAAAAGATCTTCCAGGTGCTCGTGCAGGTCGCACGCGCGCTCCTCGAATCGGACGATCTCAACTCGCTGCTCAACACCGTGATGGACATGATCTTCAAGTACCTCCCGGTCGAGCGCGGGCTGATCATCCTCTTCGACGAGGAAGGCAACCCCGTGCCGAAGCTGACGAAGTTCATCGACGGCGCGGACGCGCAGGACATCCCCATCTCGCGCACGATCCTGAAGATGGTGGCCGAGCAGCAGGTCGCGCTCATGACCTCCAACGCGCTCGAAGACGCCCGCCTCCTCGGCGGCAAGTCGATCGCCATCCACGGCATCCGCTCGGCGATGTGCGTGCCGCTGTGGAACCGCAATCGCGTCATCGGTGCCGTGCAGGTCGACTCGCCGATCCACATCGGCCGCTTCACGGAAGAAGACCTCGATCTCATCACCGCGCTGGCGAACTTCTCCGCCGTGGCGGTCGAGCGCGCGCAGCTCTCGGAGAAGATCGAACAGGAGCGCAAGATCCGCTCGAAGATGGAGCGGTATCACTCGCCCGCGGTCATCGACGAGATCGTCAAAGGCGCCGCCGCCGCGGACGAGGACGAGCCGCGCAGCATGGACGTCTCGATCCTCTTCGCCGACATCTCCGGCTTCACCACGGTCTCGGAGACGAAACGCCCCGAGGAAGTGGCGTCGTTCCTGTCGAACTTCTTCTCGGCGGCCGTGGACGCGATCTTCGCGTACGGCGGCACGCTCGATAAATTCATCGGCGACGCGGTGATGGCGTTCTTCGGCGCGCCGATCCCGCAGGAAGATCACGCCGACCGCGCCATCCTCGCCGGTCTGATGATGATGGACCGCGTCGCGCAGTGGAACGACGAGCGCGAGCGCGAAGGCCTCCCGCCGGTGCGCATCCGCGTCGGCATCAACAGCGGTCCCGCCGTCGTCGGCAACGTCGGCACCGAGAAGCGCGTCGACTACACCGTCCTCGGCAGCTCCGTGAACATCGCCTCGCGCCTCGAAAGCGGCGTCGCCAAACCGGGCCAGCTCGTCGTGTCGAAGAACACCCTCGACCGCGTCATGGGCAGCTTCGACGTCGAATCCCTCGGCGAGTTCGCGTTGAAGGGCCTCCAGCAGAAGATGCCGGTGTTTCAGATCAAGCCGGGAGCAAACGTGCGCAAAGTGTCCGCAAGCGATACGTTTCACGTCGTGCAGCCGTAGAAGCGGCTGCAGTTGTTGGTTGCTGGTTGCTTGCGCCGCTACGCCCGGGCAGCGGTTCCCGCCGAGCAACGGCCGTCTGCTGTTGCTCGCGACCGGCCGATCCTCAGGCGTCGCCTCCCAAGCAACCAACAACCAGCAACCAGCAACCTCAACGGAACTTCTCTCCTGGCCCATTCGTTGTACATACACGTTGTCGATGCGCCACAAGTCCCTCCTCCGAACGATTCTCGAGCCGATCGCGGCCGCGCTCGCGCTCGCTGTGATCGTGCGTGCGGCGGTGCACATCTACTCCATCCCCTCGCGCTCGATGGCGCCGACGCTCGAGCCGGGCGATCAGATCCTCGTCACCCGCTACCTCACCGATGAGCCGCAACGCGGCCACGTCGTCGTCTTCGAAGGGCGCAACGAGCTGCTCGTGAAACGCGTCATCGCCGTGCCGGGAGACCTCGTCGACAGCCGCCTCGGACGCGTACGCGTCGGCGGGTACACGCTCGCGGAGCCTTACGTTCTGCGGCCCGCGGCCAGCGGCGCGATCGACGCGCAGGTGATCCCCTCGGAGAGCTATTACGTCCTTGGCGACAACCGCGACGACTCGGTCGACAGCCGGAGCTGGGGCGTCGTCCCGCGCGAGCGGATCGTCGGACGCGCGCGCATGGTGCTGTGGTCCTCGGCGTCGTCGCGCGAGGTCGTGCACGCGGCGCAGGAGACTCCCGAACCGGCCGTGACGCGCCACCGGAGCGGTCTCTTCAAATGGATCGACTGACCTGCTACTCTCACGCGAGTTCAGGAGGTCAGTCACTATGTTGCGAAATCGTCGTGAGCGCGGTGAGGGGCAGTTCGGGTGTCTCGTCGGTCTCGTCCTCCTGCTCGTCGCCGGCCTCGTCGCCTACCGCATGATCCCCGTGAAGGTGAAGACTGCCGACATGCGCGACACCGTCGTGAACGAGAGCAGGTCCGCCGGTCAGCACAGCGACTCCGAGATCCGCAAAGCCATCCTCTACAAAGCCCAGCAGCTCGAGCTCCCGGTCACCGAGAAGGACATCGACATCAAGCGCGCGAATAGCATGATCCGCGTCGAAGTCGCGTACACCGTCCCGGTCAACTTCCCCGGCTACACCTACAACTGGCGCTTCCACCACAAGGCCGAGAACCCGATCTTCTAAAAAGGAATCCATGACCGTCACGATCAAAGTTCGCGACAACGGCCCGCTGGTCGTCGAGGGTGAGTTCACGCTCGTCGACGCGGCAGGCAACGAAATCCCTCTCGTCAAACGCGCGCTCTGCCGCTGCGGCGGCTCGACCATGAAGCCGTTCTGCGACGGCACGCACTCAAAGATCGGCTTTCAGGGCGCGATGGCCGCCGTCGAGAAAACCGACCCGGGCGCCGGCTCCGGCTCGTCGTCGACCTGAAACACGACGGTCTCCCACCCCGTCAGCAAAACGTGCGAGGAGAGGGCACTCCGCCCCTCCTCTTCCCGGTCGGTCACGAAATCAGGCAGTGTGTTCATGCGGCCGTGCGGATTCATGGCACGGGCCGCGGGTCTCGCGAGAGGGAAGACGCTCGCGCGTGTCAAAAAAATGGGCGCCGGGCGCCGGGCTTGCGGGATTTCAGGCCTGGAGGCTCACTCGCCTACGACCGGGCGCCAACCCCGCGCGCTTCATCCCGCGGCCGCGACACCCGTCTGCGCATGCGCGCTCTCCCACTCCTCGGCTTCGCGTGAGAAGAAGCTCACGCGCACCTTTTTGTACTCCTTCGTGGGATAGAGCGACTGCTTCTGCGTCAGGCCACTGTCTTTGGCGAGGTCGTTGATCACCGACTCGCACTCGTCCACCGAGCGCGCGTGCACGGTCGTGTAGAGGTTGTACGGCCAGTCGTCGTAGACGGGGCGGAGGAAGCAATGCGAGACGGAGCGATGCTGCGCGAGCTTGTGCGCGTAATCGTCCGCGTGATCCTGCGGCACGACCCACACGCCCATCGCCGAAGCGGCGAACCCGGTCTTGCGCGGCGCGACCGTTGCGCAGAAACGGCGCATCGCGCCGCGCTTCTGCAACGTGCGCGTCACCGCGAGCAGATCCTCGGGTGCGATCGCGGAGTTGCGGGCGAGCACGTCGAAGGGCCGCGGCTGCAGCGGCAGTTCCTGCTGCAGGAGACGCACACACTCGACTTCCTGCGGCGTCAGCGGCGTGTATTCGCCATGGGTTTCGGGATCGGAGCTCGAGTCGCCGTCCGCGCCGCTCGTCTTGTACAGCCGGAGCGTGGGCAGCGGACGCACGGTCTCGCAGCCGGCGTCGCTGGCGAGGGTGTCGATGGTGCGCTCGAGTCCCACCTTCGACTGCGGCGAGACGAAGAGCGTGAACCAGAGATTGAGGTCGTTGTTGCGGCGATAGTTCTGCGTCACACCCGGATGCGCGCTGACGATCGCCGCCGCGTCGTCGATGCGGTCCGCCGGCACGCGCGCCGCGACGAGGCACGAGCGGTATCCGAGGGCTCGGGCGTCGAAGTGTGCGGCGAGATGACGGATGACGCCTTCGCGGCGCAGGCGCTCGGTGCGCTTGATCACCTCTTTCTCGGACATGTCGAGCGACTGTCCGAGAAACGCGAAGGGGGTGGAAACGAGTGGAATGTCGCTCTGCAGAGCACCCAGCAGCTCCCGGTCCCGTTGATCCAATTCCTGCATTCGACCCCTCGCCTGAAGTGAGGTGTACCGCCGCCCGGAGAGGAGCCGATTCTAACGCAGCTTTGGGAACTCGCTCGCGTCGATCTTTTCTCCGCGCGCGATGCGCTCCCGATGCCGCGCCGCAAACTCGACTGCTTCCTCCCTATGGATACCCGCATATCCGGCAGGAAATCGTTCGAGCCGCCGCAATGCGGCGTCAAACAAACGAAGGCCCCCGCGAAACGTCCCGCGCTGGACGTGGTGGTAAGCCGCCGCAAGCTGGATCAACCCCTGGAGAAACTCGCGCGCCTCACCCTGCGCAACGAGCCAATGGACCTCCCAGGCTTCATGGGCATGCCAGAACTGGTGCGCGTTGAAGAGGTCGATGCCCGGGAGGAGGGATGAGGGATGAGGGACGAGGGATGAGGGGGCGTCGTGAGGGGTGTCTGTCATCGGGGAGCTCCCGGGGCGGAAGGAGGAAGGATGAGCGGGTCGCGAGACGGTGGGCGCTCGCGGCGCGGATCATCCCTCATCCTTCATCCCTCATCCCTGCTCCGTCCCGCGCCCGCCCCCGCCCCGGGCGCTTCATCGCGAGATGGATCGCGCTCGCGACACCGCTCATCCTTCATCCTTCCGCCTTCATCCTTGCCCCGTCCGGCCCCCACCACCCCCCCGCCCCCGCGTCAATCCGTCGCGCGGGTCCCCTTCTTCAGGATCTCGCAAATGGAGGCTGTAAAGTCCATCGTCGATCCGGTCCCGCCGATGTCGCGGGTGCGGGCTTCGGGGCCCATGCCGAGGACTTTGACGATGGCGTCCTGGATGCGCTTGGCGGGGCCGAGCTCGCCGATGTGGTGGAGCATCAGCACGGCGGACTGCAGGAGCGCCAGCGGATTCGCTTTGTTCTGGCCGGCGATGTCGGGCGCGCTGCCGTGCACGGCTTCGAAGACCGCGCCGTTCTCGCCGATGTTCGCGCCGGCGACGACGCCGAGGCCACCGACGAGGCCCGCGGTGAGATCGGAGACGATGTCGCCGTAGAGATTCTCGAGCAGCAGGATGTCGAATTGATTCGGGTTCTGCACGAGCTGCATGCAGAGGTTGTCGACGATGCGGTCGTCGGCTTCGATGTTCGGGTACTCCTTGGCGACATTCCGGAAGCACTGCAGGAACAGGCCGTCCGACAGCTTCATGATGTTCGCCTTGTGCACCGCGGTGACGCGCCCGCGGCCGTGGGCGCGCGCGTACTCGAACGCGAAGCGCGCGATGCGCGTCGACGCCTTCTCCGTGATGATCTTCAGCGACTCGACCACGCCCGGAATGACCTCGTGCTCGAGGCCCGCGTAGAGGCTTTCCGTGTTCTCACGCACGACGACGAGATCGATGTCCTCGTAGCGCGTGATGACGTTCGGCATCGATTTCACCGGGCGCAGGTTCGCGTAGAGGTCCAGCGTCTTGCGCAGGCGGACGTTGATCGAGGCGAAGCCCGTCCCGACCGGCGTCGTCACGGGACCTTTGAGGGCGACTTTGTTGCGCAGGATCGAGTCGAGCACTTCCTGCGGCAGGGGGTCGTTGAAGCGCGAGATCGCCTCCGCACCGACGAAGTACTTTTCCCACTCCACGTCGACGCCGGCACATTCGATGATCTGGACGACCGCGCCCGTGACTTCCGGGCCGATGCCGTCGCCGGGGAGGAGGGTGATCTTGTGTTTGGCCATATGGTTACTCCCTGTTCAAATCTTGTGCGCGCTTCCGCGCCGTCTCGAGATCGAACTGCAGCGGGAACATATCGCGAAGCGCGGCGTACTCGGGCAATTCGTCGATACAGCGCCGGATACTCTCCAGCGTCGGCGGGATGAACTCGAGGTAGTGCATGCGCCCGCGGACGATCGGCTGCTTGGCGAACGTGCCGAGGATCTTGATGGAGCGCTGGAGGAGCGTCTCGAAGTAGCGGCGGCGGACGTCGCCCTGCGCGCCGGTGACTTCGACGTAATGCGCGAGCAGCGCGAGCTCGGCCTCGTCGCCGATGATCCGGGCCACGCCGCGGTCGCGCAGCAGCGACGCGAGATCGTACATGTCAGGACCCATTCTCAGATCCTGGTAATCGATCAGATAAAGCGTGTCATTTTCTATATGAAGATTTTGCCCATGAAAATCGCGATGACATAGCACGTACGGATGACGCGCCACACTTTCGCAGATCGTTTTCATAATCGATTCGAGCGCGGCGCCGTCACCGTCCATCAGCTTGCCGACGTAGAACTCGCGCGCCATCTCCAGCTCGCCGTAGAAGAAATCGGCGGTGAAGGGGGCGTTGATGTTCGTCTCGCCCGCTTTCTGGAATCCAGCCAGGAGGTCGAGCGCCGCGTGGTAGAGGCGGATGCCTTCCTCGCGGTCGTCGTGCAGCACGGCGAAGAGGGTGCGGTCGCCGACGTCGTCCTGCAGCACGGCGACGTCGCAATGCCGGACGACGGCGGGAACGCGTCCGTGCGGCGAGACGGTCTCGTACGAGGAGAGGAAGCGCGCGAGCTGCGCGCGCACTTCCTGCGGGTAGTACGCGAGGATGTACGACTTTCCGTCAGGCGCGGCGATGCGATAGTAGGCGCGGACGGAGGCGTCGCCCGCAAGCGGCTTCGCCTCCCATCCTCGACCGAGCCATTCGTCGACGTAATGCGCTGCTTCGGGGGGAAGGGCGGTCACCTTATTTCGGGGTGGGACCCTTCTCGTCGTCGTTCGCGTCGCGCACGACGATCTTGGTGATCGCCACCGGGTTCTGCGGACGATCGCCGCCGGCCTTCGGCGCGTTGACGATCGCATCGGCGACTTCCATCCCCTTCGTCACCTGACCGAAGACGGTGTAGTTGTTGTCGAGGAACGCCGAGTCGCTCGTGACGATGAAGAACTGCGAGGAAGCGCTGTCCGGATGCGGCGAGCGGGCCATGGAGACGATGCCGCGGCGATGCGAGACCGAGTTGAACTCGGCCTTGACTTTGTTCGGCGAGCCGCCGGTGCCCCACGTGCTCGGGTCGCCGGCTTTCGAGTTCGGATCGCCACCCTGGATCATGAAACCGGGGATGACGCGATGGAACTTCGTGCCGTCGTAGAAGCCCTGCTGCGCGAGGTCGAGGAAGTTGCGCACGTGATTCGGCGCGACGTCGGGGAAGAAGCGGATGTTGATCTGACCGGCCGAGGTGTGCAGCTCGGCGACTTTGTTCTCGTAGGCGCTCATCGGTTTCTCCTGCGGCGCGGCCGTGCCGGCCGTGCCTGTGGCCGCGGTGTCCGCCGCGGCATTGTTGGTTTCCGTCGCAGCCGAAGTCGTGGCGGTATCGCTCGCCGCGCCGTCGGCGCCGTTCTGGGCTCCACACGCCGCAAACGCGAACATCACGATGCCGTACAAAAGTGCTCTCATTCGTCCTCCGGCGCGCGATCCTAGCATGGGCCGACCACGGCTTCCGCCGCGCCACCGCCCGAGCCTCCCCCCTCCCTACCGCCAGCCTCCCCCTCCCACCCCCCCGCTTCCACGCGCCCACCCGCCCAGCCTTCCCCCACCCGCCACGCCGCCACGGGCTACGACCTCGCCTGAAGCGCGCAAACGCCTCCCCGTCGTTCCCCTGGGGGACCGGGCGGCGGAAGCTGGGGGCGTGGGCGCGTGGAAGCTGGGGGACCGGGAGGGGGAAGCTCGGGCGGCGGGCGGGGCGGAAGCTCGGGCGGGCGGGCGGGCAGGCAAAAGCTCTACCGCGGCTTGACGACCGTCGGACCGACGCGTCCCGCCGTGATGCGGATGTCCCCATCCGTTGCGCTGAGCGTGATCTTCTCGCCGCCGCCATTGATCTTGCCGGTCGCGCGGACGCGCGTCTTGCCCGCCACCTGTTCGCGGCTGATCGACAGGCCCGGGAGATCCGAGGCAATCGTGTCCGCCTCGGGGTTGCTCGTCACGATCGTGGCGTCGATGTCGGCGCGGAACGTCGGAGAGATCGTCAGGATCACGTTGCCCTTGCCCGTCTTCGCGTCGATCTTTTCCGACTTCGACAGCGGATCGAGCGTGATGGCGATATCGCCGGACGCGGTCTCCGCGTTCACCGGTGCCGCGGCCTGGCGCACGGTGATGTCGCCGCCGCCGGAGAGGAGGCGCGTCGGGCCGCTCGTGTAGAGCAGGCGGATCGTGCCGCCGCGTGTTTCGATCGTGCCGCCGCGGCGCGTGCTGTCGACGAGGATGTCGCCCGCGCGCGTGCTCGCGGTGAGCGTGCCGAGGATCTCTCCGAGCTGCAGCGGACCACCATCCGATTTCACCGAAGCCGAGCCGGTGACCGCGCCGAGAACCACTTCGCCGGCGCCGGTGAAGATCTCCGTGTTGCCGCGGATCTCCTGCACGCGCACGTCGCCGATGTTCGTCGCGTACGTGAACAGCCCGTTGATCGTGCCGCGGCGCAACACCCGCGGACCGGTCGACGCCTGCGACGTCATCGACGGCGAGCCGCCGGAACGCATCGGCGTGACGATGATCGCCGGCATGCTGCGCAGCGACGCGGAGCTCGTCGCCGACGATCCCGACGCGAGCAGATGAATGTTGCCCATCAGCGAATGTGTGGTGATCGTCGGACCGCCCGGCGCGTTCACGCTGCCTCGGAACGTGGTGCCGATGAACGCGCCGCGTGCCGGGAGATTCGTGCGGATGTCGCCCATGCCGGTCTCGGCGATCCAGCGGAAATCGGCGTTCGCCGCGACGCTCGCCGTCACGTGTCCGTTGACCGTCGACAGCACGACGTTGCCGCGCGGACGCGGCGTCGAGTAGATGATCGAGCCGTTCACACTTTCGGCGAACGTGGCCGCGGTGACGTTGTCGAGCGACACGTTGCCGTTGAAGTTCTTCACGTACACGTTGCCGAGGATGTTGTTGACGCGGATGCGGTCGCTCCACTCGGAGGTGACGCGCACGTTGATCGTCTTCGGCACGCGCACGTTCCAATGCATCGTGACGTTCCACCCCTTGCGCGGTCCGACGACCGGACGCACGCGCCGCGTCTTCTCGTCGCCGCCGGTCACGATCTCCGCGTGGCGCTGCGCATCCTGCAGTGCCGATTCGTCGGCCGCGACGAAGATCATGGCGATCTTCGCCTCGATGTGCGGGATGTCGGCGCCGACGATCTCGATGTTCCCGGTGGGGTTCTCCAGCACGAACGAGCCGTCGCGATTGACGGCGTACTTCTGTTCCGTGCGGACCACCTTCCGCACCTGCGCAACGGACGCGCCGGCGACGGCGAACAGCAGAACGGCGATGAGAGCTCGGATCTTCATGGAACGATTTACTGGAGCTTGATGCTCTTCAAAGCCTCGGCTGCTTTGACGCGGACGTACATGTTCTCGTCACCCTGCAGCGATTTCTGCCGCAGCGTGTTCACGGTATCGGCGTCGAGCGTGGCGCCGCTGCGGGCCATGTTGGCCAGCGCCTCGACGGCCTTGAGACGCACTGCCGGATTGGGATCGCTCTTGAGCGCGTCGATGAGCGCGTCGCGCGTCTGCGTCGCCACGGCGGGCGGCAGATTCGTGAGCGTTTCGACCGCGCGGATGCGCACGCCTTCGTGGGAGTCGTTGCGGAGGACCTTCGCCAGCGCGTCGGCGATCTGCGGATCGGCGTACGCGGGATCGGAGTACGTCGTGCGCACCCACTCCATCGCGCTCGAGCGAGGCGTCATCGACTCCTCGTTCTCGATCATGTAGGAGAGCAGACGGACCATGCTCTTCTCGGTCGGCTTGCCGGTGACGGTCCAGCGCGAGGTCAGCTCGAACGACACGCCGATCTCGCCGTCGCTGGCGTCGCAGTCGACGCACTGCACGTTGGTGATGTTCGGACGCCCTTCGATCTCCGGGCTGATCGACTGCGCGTCGACGACGCGCGTCTCCGCGATCGCGAGCGGCTTGTACGCGACCTGCTGCATCGGCGTCACGCTTTCGATGCGCGCGACCTGCGGCGTGATGCGGTCGGCGTTGCGGTCGCCGAGGAAGTAGCTGCCGCCGACGAGGACGACGACGGCGGCGGCCTGGGCGATCCACTTGAAGGACTGGCGGCGGTGGAACGGCACGACGTTGTCGACGACGGGCGTGGCGACGATTCCCGCGCGCTGCAGGAACTGCTGTTTCACGCGCGCCGGAACTTCCACCTCGGGAAGCTCGCCCATGAGCGACCAGGTCTCCTTGTAGCCGGACCACTCGCGCCCGCAGAGCGTGCAGCTCTCGATGTGCTCATGCGACTGCTCGCGCCGCGCCGCGTCGAGCGACTCGGTCAGCAGCAACGGCATGCTCTCTCTCACTGCACTACATTCAGGCATCGGTCTCCTCCGCGCGCATCACCCATCAGCGTCTTCTTGAGCGTTTCCATCGCCCGGAAAACGCGCGTCTTGACGGCGCCCTCCGAACATCCCGCGATCTGCGCGATCTCGGCGTACGACAGGCCGTGATAGCGGGACAGCAGGATGGCTTCACGTTGCTCGGCGGTCAGCGATTCGAGCGCTCGCCGGACGCGCTGTTCGTCTTCCCTGCGCTCGAGGCTGCGGTCCGGCGCCAGCTCACTCGGCGTCGGCAGCGTGACGAGCACGTCGTCGCTTTCCTTCGATTTGTTGTCGGCCTTCCTCAGGTAATCGCGGCACCAGTTGGCCGTGATCGAAAAGAGCCACGTGGAGAGTTTCGCGTCTCCGTGAAATTGATTCGCGTGCTTCAGCATCTTGACAAAGACTTCCTGCGTCGCGTCTTCCGCCGCCTCCGCGTTCCTCAGAAAGCGGAAGGCGAAGTTGTAGATCCTGCCGCTGTAACGGTCGTAGATCTCCGACGCGGGGGAGTAATCACCCGCCTGAACGATACGCATCAGCTCCTGATCGCTCAGGTGTTTCATCCCCTGATCTCTGCCTTTGGACGGTTGCATGAAGGAAAGGTTCCGATCGGGTGTTTTTCACACCGCGACGGCCGGAACAAGGGTCGGGGCGGCTTCATTCGTCCGCGGCTGACTCTGCTCGAGCGCCACGACGATGAACGCGAACAGATTCAGCAGCATGTAGAACACCTCGGTGTCGCCGAAGTTGAACTCGAAGAGGCCCGCGACGGTGAAACTGACCGCGATCGCGACCCCGCATTCCGCCCACGTCCGGCCCGGCCCGTGCCACCCCTTCACGCACTCCCTCAGGAAGAGCACGAGGAGGAGGAGGTAGGCGCAGAGACCGAGGATGCCGCGCTCCGCCCAGAGCTGGACGACGTTGTTGTGGAGATGCGGCGGGCGCGGCCGCGGCGCGTCCTGCTTGCGGTAGATCGAGTACGCCTCTTTCACGTTCGCGGGACCGACGCCGAGGACGGGGTGGTCCTTGATCATCTCGACGCCGGCCTGGAGCATGCGGATGCGGTCGAAGTTCGAGGACTGCTTCGCGTCGAACGTCGACATCAGCCGGCTGAAAAGCGGCAGAGGCATGAACGTGACGAAGAGGATCATCGCCGGCAACGCGTAAAACGCGAGCCGGGCACGGGTGAGCAGCACGACGACCAGAATGGCGAAGCTCCAGCCGAGCCACACGCTGCGCGTGAAAGTGAGGAGGAGCGTCAGCGACGAGAGCGAGAACGCGACGAACTGCCACCATTTCCGCTCGCGCCACCAGAGGATGAGCATCATCACCGAGAGCGGCATGAGGATCCCGGAGTACGTCATCACGTGCGAAGACGGTCCGTTGATGCGGCGCTCCAGATCGCGGCGGTCGAAGAAGACGAACTCGATGAGACCCCACATCGAACCGCCGGATGCGACGACCGCAAACGCCCACGTCGCGTACTCACGCAGCCGCGGCACCTGGCGGTAGAGCATCACCGCGCAGGGAAAGATCAGCATCTTGAACCACAGCATGGCCTCGTAACCCGCGTGGATGCGCGTCTCCGCGAACGTGGCCGAAAGAGTGGAGACGAGGCCGTAGAGGATGAGCGGGTAATAGAGGATGTGCCACGAAAACCACGCCTCTTTGCGCCCCATCGCCCAGCACAGAAAGAAGATCGACCAGAACGCCGTCAGCTCGAGCAGCGCGATCTTGACGATGAGGTGGATGTGGAGGATGTAGAGGACCGTGGCGACCCGGACGAGTCGCGAGGGATGAAGTTCAAGCTTCATCCGTCATCCTTCCGCCTTCATCCCTCTTCGAAGGCTTCGTCCACGAGCATGACCGGGATGTCGCTGACGATCGGGTACACGCGCCGGCACTTCGTGCACTGCAGGCCCTGCTCGACGACTGGCTCTTCGCCGCGGAACTTCTCGCGGAACTTGTCGCGGACGGCGGCGCGGCGCGCTTCCGCGAGAGGCACGAGCTTCACCTCCTGCTTGCAGATGGGGCAGGCTAGAATCTCGAGTAATTCCTGATCGACCGGCATGGCGGGCGCACTATAACAAACTTACGAATCCTTCATCTGGCCGCGGGAAATCGCTGGACAGGCGCTGCGGCGCCGGCGTTTGCCGAGGTGGAAGCGCTGCGTGCGGCGGGCGTGGACGCGCACTATGCGTACGTCGGCGGCTACAAGCTCGAGGCGAAGCTCCGCCAGTACGATTTCGCGCACCCGATCATCGAAAAGGCGCAGAACCCTCTCTCGTTTTCACGCACGCTGCGCGCGCTGGACAAGCTCGTCGGCCATCACGGCTTCGACGTCCTGCACGCCCACCTCACACACGACCACTGGCTGGCTCGATTCGTCGCACGCGATCGTCAACTCCGCGTGGCGCGCACGTTCCACGCGCGGCGCGTGCTGCGCACCGACCCGTTCTCGAAGGCGCTTTTGCGTGGGACGCAACACCGGTTCGTGATCAATCGCGCCTTCGCCGTTCCCGGCGCCGTGTTCACGCCACCGCCCGTCGATCACCGGCAGTTTCATCCGAACGGACCGCGCATCGAGCTCGCAGGGCCGATCGTCACGGTGATCGGGAAGCTGTCCGCGGGGCGCGGGTTCGAGGAGGCCATCCGCACGTTCGCCGTTCTGCGGACGCTCACTCCGTGCCGGTTGATGATCATCGGCCACGGCGAGCATCGTCCCGTGCTCGAACAGCTCGTGCGGACGCTCAGCCTCGTTGAGCACGTGATCTTCGCCGGCTACCACGAAGACGATCTCGCCGAGCACTACCGCGCCTCCGATCTGCTGCTCTTCACTGCCCGCGGCTCGGATGAAGGGCATCGCGCCGTGCTCGAGGCGATGGCGTGCGGGGTGCCCGTGGCGACGATGCCGATTGAAGGCGTGGATGCGCTCGTGCCGCCGCCTTGGATCGCTGCTGCCTCGGAGCCGGAGGCACTCGCGCACACCGCGGCCGCGCTGCTTACGGATCGCCCGCGCAACGCGTACGAGCTGTCCCTCGCATTCGGCTACGACCGCGCGGCGCAGCGGCTGATCGGGGCGTACTCACGTTGAGGCCACGACTTTCAACTCGACTGAGATGGGCGTCGGCAGCGAATCGACACCGACCGTGGTCCGCGTCGGCTGCACTTTTCCAAAGTACTCGCCGTACACCTGATTGAAACGCTCGAAGTCGCCTTGCATGTCGGTGAGATAGACCGTCACGTCGACGACCTTCTCCAGCGAGCTGCCCGCGTCTTCGAGAATGGCCTTCACGTTCTCGATGGCGGCGCGCGTCTGCACCTCGATGTCGTGCCCGATCACGCTTCCCGCGCCGTCGCGGAGGATGCCGGGGATCTCGCCCGTGCCGGGCGTGCGCGGTCCGATGCCGGAGAGGAAGAGGAAATCGCCGACGCGCCGCGCATGCGGATACGGCCCGACCGGTTTCGGCGCGCGATCCGTGCGGATGACCTGCGGCGCGCTCTCCTGCGAAGTCATCTCGCTCGCCTGATGCACGTTCGGCGCTTCGGCGAGGACGTTGTGTGTTTCGAGGCCGGTGCCGCTCGCGCCGGCGAAATCGGGGATCGGCCCTTCGTCGAATTCCTTTTCCCAGTCCATCTGCTTCCGCTCGTTCGGCGTCAGCTCGACGATGGCGTTGCCCGTCCCCCACACCGGCTGGTAATCCCACACCTTGCCGTCGTACTTGTTGTGCTCCCCCATCACCGCGCCGAGCCACCAGATGGCCTTGAAGCCCATGTCGGCATTGGCTTCGCGGGCGAAATCACGAGCAACCTGGGCGACGTCTTCGAGGCGTCCCTCGCCGAACATCTCCAGCAGCTTGCGATTCCACTCGTCGTCCTTCTGTGAGGAGATCCGGTCGTTGGAGGGATCGATCTCCGCCACTTCATAGCGATTGGAGAAGTTCGTCACGCAGACAACGACCGTCTTCTTGCCATAGGCGTCAATGGCGGCGCGTCCCGCGAATCCGAGGGCGCGCGTTTCCTCGCGCTCCGCGTAAATGTTGCAGGAGACTACCGAAGCGGGAATGGCATTGTCCGGGTTGAGCAACTTCAGCGCGACGACCGTGCCCGTGTCGATGGGAAACCCGTGATACGCCACCGTCGCCGCCTGCATGCCGTGCTCTTTACAGAGCGACGCATACAACTTCCCGAAATTCGGATCGATCCGGAACTCATACGGGATCTCCCCGAACTCGTACCAGTTCGGATCGACCAGCGTCCACCGCGGCCGCGGATCGACCTGGAACAGATGCCCGATGACGGAGAACCATTGGGTCGAATACACGAGCAGCAGCTCGGCACCCGATTTCGCAATCTCCCGCCCGACCGCCTCATAGTTGCGGCGCAGACTGGCCCAGCCGGGATTCTTCTCCGGCGCGAGCAGCGGGTGGGGCTGGCCGGGGACGATGTAGGCTTTCAGGATTGAGGATTGAGGATTGAGGATTGAGGATTGCGTCATCCGGCACCTTTTGTCTTTTTCACGATGGCCGTGAGGACGGCCACGATTCGGTCGCACTCGTGGATCAGCGCGTCGTTCGAAGCGTCGAGTTTGTTCGTGGCGCGCAGAAGGCGCAGCCAGTAGAGCGATTCGCGTGCTTCTTTGAGAGAAATGCTGCACTTGGAGATGAAATCGGCGCGGCTTTGACCGGCATCCGCTTCTTCGAGGTTGGCGCCAATCGAGGTCGCGGCGCGCATGAGCTGCCGGCTCAGGTCGCGAGCGCTCCCGCCGCGCGTCACCAGCACGTCATGCAAGGAAACGACGGAACACGCAAACGTGAACACCCGCTCGCGAATCTCGCTCCCGTCGCTCAATCCTCAATCCTCAATTCTCAATCCTCAATCCGGTCCTACCGCACCTGCGACACCGCCCCCTCCCGCAACAGCGGATCCCACCCCACCACCGCATTCCCCGTCCCGATTACGGTCCAGTAGCCATAGACCTCCGCCGGATAGGACGGAAAATCGAGGGC
>DASPHZ010000025.1:0-49789 GCA_035629395.1 Thermoanaerobaculia bacterium | reverse complement strand
CGAGCTCGCGCGCAAAGCGCTGCTGGCGAAGATGCTGGCGCGCGTGGGTGGCGATTGCCGGGAGCTGCTGCGGCGCTTCTACGTGAACGGCGAGGGGACGGAAGCGCTCGCACGGGCGTTCCGGATGAACCGCGGATCCGTAAAGGTGAAGCTGTTCAAGTGCCGGCAGCGGGCGCTCGAAGCGTACCGAGCCATCATGGAGCGGCCGTAATGGGCGAGCATATCCCGAATGACGAGCTCTCCCGGTTCGCACAGGACAGGCTGGCAGTCGAGCACGAGCGGCGCGAGGAGATCGAGAGCCATATTGCGAACTGCGTGTCATGCGGGGCGAGCTTCGACTTTTATGAAGTTGCTGAGAATGACCTCGGCGATCTGGCGGTGTGGCAATCGATTGTCGGCTCGACCGCCACGGCAATGAGCGCGTACGCGAATCAATGCGCCGCCGAGGATGCCGAAGCGGAGCTGTTGCTGAAGGAGTATCTCAACAATCCGCGCAGGGCGGCGCTGGCGAATCTCAGGAATCAGCGAAAGTTCCACACGGGCGGAGTCGTGCGTCGTTTGAACGTCAGGGCGCACGAGGTGGTGGCCAGCAGACCGCTCGACGCGTTGATTTTCGCCGACCTCGCGCAGGCAGTGGCGGATCTCCTTCCGAACGATACGTATCCGAACCACGCGGTATACGAACTGCGAGGGACGGCCTGGAAGGAGCGTGCGAATGCGCTTCTGCGGCTGGCTGCATTCGATGAGGCGCTGGAATCGTTGCGCCGGGCGGAGCGTGCCTACAAGCACCTCAGGTCGTCCGGACACGGACTTGCGGCCGTGGAACTCGTCCGCGCTGCCGTGTACTACGAGCGCGGCGAGCTGCAGAAGGCGGCGGAACACGTCGAACTGGCGGACCATGCGTACGTACACCTCGGCCTGGAGCGTCACCGCATGAAGGCGGTGCTGCTGCGCGGGCAGATTGCGTACGAAGCCCTCGACTACGGCGCGGCGGCAAAGACGTTCCAGCAAGTCATCGAGTTCGGGGAAGAGATCGACGACGCTCGCGAGATCGCGAAGGTGGCCGCGCACGCCTTCCGGGTTTTGAAGAAGGCGGGCAACGTGACGGGAGCACTGACGGCACTGGCCTACCTGAAGGAAGCGGCGGCGAAGCGCCAGGTGACTTCGGAGACATTGAAAGCGGTCCGAGCGTACCTCCGGCGCGTGGAGCGAGAGCCCGATCTGCTGTTCGAGCGACCGTCCGCAATCCCGCGATAACCGCGCGTCATCAGACGCAACCCTCGTTCCTGAGGCGCCCTCTCATTCGCCGGCCGGATGGCTGGCGCGGAGGGCTTATGCGAGGTGTATCGAGGAGAGCTGCGCGTGTCGCATCGCCGCTGGCGGTGTGTCTGGTTTTGACCGCGACGGGTGCTTGGGCTGGCGAAACGGAGCCATCACCAACAGACCCGCCGCAGGCGCGTCTCCAGCCGCCTGTGGGCCTGACCACGCAGGCGCGTCTGCAGCCGCCCGTCGGCATCACGCCGCCGCCGCTCGATGCGACGCCGCAAGCCCGTCTTAATCCACCTGTCGGGGCGACGGCGCGAGCTGCCGGCCGTTTATCGATCTTCGACAGGATGTTGGTCTGGCTGCATTCGCGGCTCAGCGTACCCAACGGGTAGCGGCCGCGCCTTGGAAGTGTTGAAGCGTGGGTCGAGACGCGACCCGCACGCGATTCGTGCGCGAAAGGGCGCCGATCCGCGGTGGGGAATGATCTGCGCCGGTGTCACCCTGTGGATGACCGCGGCGATCATCCGGACCGGCAGCGCAGCAAGCATGAGGCGGCAGCCAGAACCCGAGTCCCTCTCGCTACATTCGGTTCGTCCGATGACGCGAGAGGGCTAGTGGTACTCACATCGAGTCAGGTTCGCGATGCGTCGCTGCGGTCATGAGCGCAGAGATGGCGACGCACCGGAAGAAGAAGCCTCGGACGTTCACGCACGACCACCGGCACAACCGTATTCAGTGGGACGATCGTCGTGCCGCTCCCGACGCGCTCAGAACTTCGGTGACGAATCTCAGCGGAACTTGTCGTCCGAGGCCATTGCGTACGATCGCCCGAGCCTTCGGGGAGAGTTTCGCGAGGACGCGTTCGAGCAACTTGCGTCTTCTGCGTTTCTCCACCTCGAAGAAGATCACCCGCCGCACTTGCTGCCCGTGCCCGTAGGAAGTGACGTGCAAGACGAACCCGGGCGCTGAAATGAAGTTGCGGCCGTCAGGCTCTCTGTGAACGCATACGATCAGATCGCGCTCGCGGATGTTGCCGAGACCGGCGCCATCCCAGACGAACACGTCGCTCTCGAATCGCTTCCGATCGCGCAGCCGCTTTTCGGCAAAGGGGAGCCCTCGCTCCACGGCCGCATAGTCATCGCCGTCCCACCCTGTCGTTTCGACTTTGGCAATCCAGAGACGAGTGCCGAGCGGTGTCATCCCGCGGCCGCCTGCACGTTTGTGTGCGGTCGACGGCGGGAGCGCTGGCGGGCGATACAGCTTCATGAGGTGGCGCGCCTGCTCCGGGCCTACTGCGATGATCGCGTGGTCGGCCACGAATTGCCGCGCGTGTGAAACGGCGAGACGGTCGCCGGTGCGGATTGCGGTCTCGGCGAGTTGCGTCGCCGAGCGGCGAGAGGCATTCATGGAGCCGACGAAGACCTCATCTCCCGCCACGACGACCTTCGCGTGGAGACCGGCGCACGAGTACACCGCAACACCCCGATTGATCAGCTTCAGCAATTCGCCGGGATGAGTTTGGCCGGACTCTACGGCAGCGAGCGTCGCGTCGACCACCAGAACGCTCCCTTTCGTGAGCGGTAGAAGCTCGCTGCCGTGCTTCCCGAAATACGCGATTGCCACGTGGCAACGCGACCGGCGCCGCTTCACCGTGGTGGTGATGCGGCGCCATACGTCGTGCTGAATGAACTCGATACGCTTCATGGTGTGGTCGACAGCAACGTGTCCGTGCGGTGTGCCGGACGTATCATCTCCGGCGGAGGCATCGGATGGCGAAAACCAGGCAAGCTGGGGATGCGGCGAAGGGGTCGGCGAAAGCCGTGCGGACGGGCAAAGGCGCACGTGGGACCTCGGGCGAGCCGCTGTCGTCACAGCAACAGGAAGAGCTCCTCATGACGTTGCAAACCCGCTTCGAGAAACACAGGAATCGCCACAAAGGCCTTCCGTGGGCAGACGTCCAGTCGCGGCTGGACGCGAATCCGGGAAAACTGTGGTCGCTCCATGAAATGGAACGGACGGGAGGGGAACCGGACGTCATCGGTCGGGACGCAAAAACCGGCGAGCTCATTTTCTATGACTGTGCGGCAGAGAGTCCGGACGGCCGCAGGAGCGTTTGTTATGACCGTGAAGCGCTCGACTCGCGCAAAGAGCACAAACCGGCCAGCAGCGCGATGGACATGGCGGGCGAGATGGGGATCGAACTGTTGACGGAAGACGAATATCGCGCGCTGCAGAAGCTGGGAGAATTCGATCTGAAAACGTCGAGCTGGATCGCAACGCCGGCGGAGATTCGAAACCTCGGCGGCGCTCTGTTCTGCGATCGCCGCTATGACCACGTCTTCGTCTATCACAACGGCGCGTCCTCGTATTATGCGGCGAGGGGCTTCCGCGGGTCGTTGCGGGTCTGAAGATCCGGAAGGAGGAGGGACAGCGCATGCCGTCCCTCCCGGTTCCTGTCAGTAGATCGAGCCGTTGCTCGAGCTCAGCGCGCCCGCGTTGACGCTGACGGTGTACGAGGCTCCGCCGCTGCCCGTCCATGTGGACAGATTGAACGTCGCGGTGCCGCTCACTTTGTAGACGGGGAGGCCGGTATAGGTGAGCGGTGAGCCGGACACGCAGACCTGCGGGACGCCGGCAGAGCTCATGAAGTACGCCGCGCCTCGGCCGACGCGCGTGGCCGCGCCGGTGGGCTCGACGAGGATGGCGGTCGCTTCGTCGACGCCGATGCCGCGCGCGGACGAGGCCCAGCCGTCTTTGACGATGCGGGCCAGGAACGTCACCAGACGGCCGAGGCGGTCGCGGGTCACGAAATGGGAGTCGGTGATGACGCCGCCGAGGTTTGCGATCTGCACGAAATCGCGATCGAGCGTCACATAGCGATTGTAAGGATTGGCGAGCGCCTGGCTCGAAGTGACCGATCCGGACGCGCCGGTGTAGATGAATTGTCCGAGCACCGCCAGACCGGCGCTGGTGCCGCCGACCGGGGCGCGTTTGGTGTTGGCGACGTAGTGGATTGCGTCCGCGACCGCGGTGCCTTTCCAGTTGCTGATGTACGTCGACTGGTCGCCTCCCGCGATCCACAGCGCCTCGGCATTGCGGATCTTCGCGACGACGAACGGGTCGGCCGCGGCGGTGCGCGAGGGGATGATCAGCGTCTCGACCGAATCGACCGTACCGAGCCCGTAAATGTACGGGTTGTAGGCGTCGGTGCCGGTCGTGCGGATGACCACGAAGTCGCCGCCGCCCGATTTGCCGATCATCCATTGAAAGGCGGCATCGACGTCGGATCCGCCACCCATCAGCACCGTGCCGGCGGTGGTGGTTCTGGCGACGTCGTTCTGGTTGCCGACGGCGAAGTACTGGTAGGCCGGTTTCGCGGCGAACAGCGGCAGGGCGAGCAGGGAGACGAGGAAGCCGGTGAGGAAAACGCGACGCATTCGATTCTCTCCTTTGTCTCGTGGCGGTGTGTGCGGATGGGTGGAGGGACGGAATCTACACGGAAAGCCGCCGCGGCGCTACGCGGCCGTCAAGGCGAGCCCAGCCGCATTTGTAACACCCGGGCGGATGGAAGGAAGTTAGGATCTCCATCTCATTACAAGTCACGGATAGGAGACTGAATGTCGAAGCGCTTCTCGTTCGCTGTCGCAGTGCTGTTCGCCGTGTCCTCGTCCCTGCTCGCCGCACCGGGCAAACCCACCATCGACCTGAGCGCCAAAGGGGCGCGCGTGCATCGCGCGGACGGCAACGCGTCGTTGACCCCGCCGTCGCGCGGCTCGCGTGCCGACGCGGTGCGCGCGTTTCTCTCGCAGAACGGGCGCGGACCGGCCGCGCAATCGCTGCAGGTCGTCTCCGAAAACGCGCGCGGCGCGGTGACGCATCTCCGCTTCGAGCAGCGCGTGGCGGGGCTGCCGGTCTACGGCACGTACGTCAAAGCAGCGGTCGACGAGCGCGGACGTCTGC
Organism: Thermoanaerobaculia bacterium; assembly: GCA_035629395.1. Classification (GTDB taxonomy): domain Bacteria; phylum Acidobacteriota; class Thermoanaerobaculia; order Gp7-AA8; family Gp7-AA8; genus QHVT01. Next base: position 44,563 of record DASPHZ010000025.1, on the reverse strand, counting down.
GCAGCGTGATCGAGAACGTCGTCGATCCGGGTCCCATCGCGCCGTCGCGCATCGGGTCGGATGACGCCATCGGCCGGGTCATCGGCTTCCATCATCCCGGACGTCTGCTGGATGGTTCGAGCGCGTTCTGGTATCGCACGCCCGCGGCGACGCGTGTGGCGGTGCCGCTCGCCGATGGATCGCTGTCCGAGGGATGGCTCGTCGAGACGTGGGCTGACGCGTCGAACGAGCTCTGGTACACCGTCGTCGACGGTGACGGAAACATCGTCCACGCCGAGCTGCGCACGGCCTCCGATACGTACAAGATCTTCCCGAAGGATCCGGCCACGACGGCGCAGGTGGTCGTCAGCGGACCGGGCGCGGGCAACGCGTACTCGCCGTCCGGCTGGGTGACGAACAACACGACCATCGGCAACAACGTCGACGCGTACCTCGACCGCGACAACAACAACGCCGCGGACGCGAACGGCCGGCCGGTGTCGTCGACGAAGACGTTCGAGTACACGGCCGACCTCACGCAGGCGCCGACGCTGTCGGTGACGCAGATGGCGGCGGTGACGAACCTCTTCTATCTGAACAACGTGATCCACGACAAACTGTACCGGCACGGTTTCAACGAGGCGGCCGGCAACTTCCAGACGAACAACTTCGGCAAGGGTGGCGCGCAGAACGACGCCGTGCTGGCCGAGGCGCAGGACGGCGGCGGCACGAACAACGCGAACTTTGCGACGCCGGCGGACGGCAGCAAGCCGCGCATGCAGATGTATCTCTGGAACCGCTCCACGCCGAACCGCGACGGCGACTTCGACTCCGACATCGTCTGGCACGAATATGGGCATGGCCTGACGTGGCGCATGATCGGCTCGATGAGCGGCCCGCTGGCCGGCGCGATCGGCGAGGGGATGGGCGACACGCTCGCGCTCTACGTCAACCGCAACGACGTGATGGGTGAGTACTCGTACAACGCGCCGGGCGGCATCCGCCGCTTCCCGTACACGAACTATCCGAATACGTACAGCGACGTCGCCGGCTCGAGCGTGCACGCGGACGGCGAGATCTACGCCGCGACGATGTGGCGGCTCCTCGCGCTCTGGGAGGCGGCCGGCTACACGCAGGACGAGCTGTTCGACTACGTCATCGACGGCATGAACTACACGCCGGCGCAGCCGTCGTACGAAGACATGCGCGACGGCATCCTGGCCGCGGTGCCGACGCAGGCGAAGGATTGCATCGTCTGGAATGCGTTCGCGCAGTTCGGCATCGGCGTCGGCGCGGACGGCGGCGTGACCTGCTTCTTCGGCATCTTCTGCACCCCGCCGCAGATCACCGAGTCGTTCGCCAAACCCGCGACCTGCCCGTAAATCGTTGCAGCATGGAAGCGGCGGGGACACATCCCGCCGCTTCCCGCGGCTATTCTGCGGGGCATGAAATTCGTCATGTTCTACGAGCTGGCCGCGGACGGGATGTCGAAGGTGATGGAGCACTACGAGGCGCACGGCGCGCGGCTGCACGAGTTCCACTCCCGCGGTGTGCTGCTCATGGCCGGGCCGCTCGGCAATCCGCCCGAGGGCGCGCTCGCGATCTTCACCACGCGGGAGGCGGCCGAGGAGTTCGTCGCGGGCGACCCGTTCGTCACGAATGGCGTCGTCGCGAAATCGCGCGTCGTCGAGTGGCAGGAAGCGCTGGCGTAGTCCGCGACGACCCATGAACGTCCGCCGTCCGGCCGTCATTCTTCTCGGCGACTCGATCCGCATGGGCTACCAGCCGTTCGTCCGGCAGGAGCTCGGCGACGCGTTCGAGCTCTCCGGACCCGCGGAGAACGGCGCGACGAGCCGCAACCTGCTGGCGAATCTCGACCGCTGGGCGCTGGCCCGTCCCGCGTCGATCATTCATCTCAACGCGGGCCTGCACGACCTCCGCTACGATCCCGGGCGCGACGCGCCGGTGGTGGCGCTCGACGAGTACGAGGCGAACGTGCGCACGATCCTCGGCCGTCTGCGCGAGCGCACGGACGCGCGGCTGCTCTGGGCCACGACCACGCCCGTGCACGAGAAGCTGCACGCGGAGCACAAGCTCTCCCGCCGCCGCGAAAGCGACGTGACGTCGTACAACGCCGCCGCCACACGCATCGCCCGCGAGCTGGGCGTGGAGATCGACGATCTCTGCGCGGCCGTCCTCACGCATGGTCCCGACGCGCTCTGGTCGCAGGATGGGGTGCACTTCAACGAGGCGGGCTATCGCTTTCTCGGGGCGCAGGTGGCGCGGGCGATTCGCGGCGCGTGAGCGCCGGATCGCCGCTTGCACAACGCCCTTCCCATGAACACGAGCACTCTGGAACCCCTGTTGCGCGATGCCACCATCAAGGCGATCGACGGTGTGGCGAAGAAGTTGAGCAGTGCGGAGCGGAGCGCGGAGAGCAAGGTGGCGCGCATGCTCACGTACTGGAACGAGATGGAGGCGGACGACAAAGAGCAGGCGGTGGGGATCGCCATCGCCACCGTCACGACGGCGGTCATGGCCATCGTGGCTCTGCGCAGCAAAGCGAAGAAGCCGCTCAAGACGGTGGGGCGGAAGCTGGTGAAGGCGGCGGTGAAGAAAGTTCTCTGAGCATCGGAACGTCGACGATGTTTTTTCGTCGATACTCGATGCATGTTCGCTCTCCGTTGCGTTCTCCTCGCTCTCGTTGCGTTCGTGACGCTCTCCGCGGCGGGTGACGTTCGCCGGCGCGCGGTGCGGAATCCAGCCCCTCTGGAGATTTACCCGCTGGCCGGCTACAGCCCCACGCTCGCGAGCACCACCGACCTCGCGCCCTTCGGCGCGCTCGTCGGCGACGCGAGTGTCGTCGGGCTGGGCGAGAGCTGGCACAAGTCCGGTGGCTTCTATCTGATGAAGCACCGGCTGTTTCGCTACCTGGTGCAGGAGAAGGGCTTTCGCGCGTTCGCGATGGAGAGCAACTGGGAAGCGGTCGAGCGGACGAACGCATACGTCCAGACCTGCGCCGGCACGGCCGAAAGCGCGATCGCCGAGGAGATCGCCGTCTGGCACAGCACCGAATACGCGGACCTGATCCGCTGGATGTGCGAGTGGAACAGCACCCATTCCAATCCCGCGGATCGCCTCACGGCCTTCGGGTTCGACATCCAGCAACCGGAGCGGGACGGGCCGGCACTCGACGCGTTCCTGTCGCAGTTCGGCGTGCCGCAGAACGATCCGCGACGGACTGGTCTGCGGTCGTGCGACAAGGCGTTCGGCCGCACGCATCCGTTCGGCGAGATCCCTCCCGCGGTTCACGCGACGTGCATCGAGTCGCTGGCCGGGATCGAGTCTTTCCTGCAGACCAATCGCACGACGATCGTCGAGCAGACGTCGCAGGAGACGTTCGAGATCGCCATGCTGCGCGTCATCGGCCTGCGTGCGAATCAGGAGGAGGTCTTCGAGATCCGCGACCACTTCGCCAAGGGGTTCAACTATCGCGACGTGGGGATGGCGTACGCGTTCCACGTGCGCCGCGCGATGAAAGCGCCGGGTGCGAAGACCGCGCTCTGGGCCGCCGACGTGCACGTCGCGCAGAACATGCTCCCCAACGGTGAGCAACCGCTGGGCAGTCATCTCGAAGCCGCCCTCGGTGACGATTACGTCAGCTTCGCGATCACCGCGTACGAATCCGAAACGCCGCGCGCGTCAGGCGTTTGCGGTCTCGCGGCGCGCATGCCCGGCTCGGCGGAAGAGCAACTGGCGACGTACGGTCTCCAGACGATGCTCGCGCGGCCGGGTGGGGGGAAGCGTCAGCATCAGGTCCTGCCGATGGGCTTCTTCACGTTCCGGCCGTTCGCCGATTTCGACGGCATTTTCTTTCTGCAGCGCTCCCCGGCGATGCACACGCTGAACTGGCAATACTGCCAATGAGCGGTTGACCGTTCCGCGGCCGTGATCCTGATGCGCGGCAGGTGATCCGGTCCGGGCGGCAGGTGCTGCGGCGGCCGGCCTTGCGGCCCATGGAGAGGGGAGGCGACGCTACGTCCGGTTGTTCCGGGCGTTGTTGCCGCCGTCCTTATCGTTGTTGCGGCCGCCTTCGCGCGTGAGGTCGCGAATGTTGCCGTACACCGTCAACCTCGGCGGGTGGTAAGGGCGTTTCGGCGCCGCGTGCGCGTTCATTGTGTGGGATTTTACTCTACGAAGCCGAGCCACCGCGCGAGGCTCACCGGCAGCAGCACCGCCGCATCCGGCCGCGGCCGGGCGAGCGCATCCGCGAAACGGGTCCGGTCGAGGAGCGCCATCAGCCGTTCGGAGCGGAAGCAGGGGGCCGCGTAGCGTTCGCGATTCACTACGAACAGAGACACGGCGGGGTCGGCGCGCAGCGGCGTTTTCGGCCGGCAGCGGACCCGGTCCGGAAGCCATCCGTTCATGGCGCTCCGCAGCACGTCCTTGTCCGCGCGGAACGGCATGGGGGGCAGAGAGAGCACGAAGTCGATGAGCCGGACGTCGAGGTAGGGCGCCGCGACCTCGATCGCGATCCGCGTCGCGCCCGCGTCCTGCGTTTCGAACGCGGCCGGAAGCCACGCCGCCGACAGCCGCGCGCCCTCTGCTGCCGCCTCCCACTTTTCGCGCAGCGTGTACCGCCGCGCCACCTCGGGGCGGATCCAGTCGAGAGCGGCCGGCGCGGCCGCGCTCCGGCCGAGCCAGCGCCGCAGCCGCGTGCGCAAAAGAAACGGAGGCCTGCGCCGTCGCGTCACGGCGTAGGTCAGGCTTTCGCGAACGAAGCGGCCGAGGCGAAGGTCGCGGAGGAGATCGTAAAAGTACGTGTGCGGCCAGGCGAAGAGCGAGTCGGCGCCGAGGCCGAAGAAAAGCGTTGGCGCGCGGGTGGCGGCGAGGCGTGTCGCGTCGAAGAACGTCGCGCTCAGCGGGTTGTCGAGCGGCTCGAGCCCTCGCACGAAGCGATCTTCCCAACCCTCGAAGAGCGCGGCCGGACGCGGCTCGAGCAAATGCGCATCGATGCCGAGCGCGGATGCCGCGCCGCGCGCCCAGTCGGCTTCGTCGTCGTCGATCACCTGCCGCCAGGAAACCGTGAGCGCGGAAACCTTGTCGCGCTCCTGCCGTGCCGCGGCGGCCGCAATCGAGGTCGAATCGAGACCGCCACTCATCGAGACGACCACCGATCTCCCGCGCGTCCGATCGCGTACGGACTGCAGCAGGAGCGCACGAAGCTGCTCGACCGCATCCGCCTCGCGGATCGGACGCGGCTCGACCGGCTCCGGCGTCCAGTAGCGCCGCACGGTCACGCCGTTCGCGTCGATGGTCATCGAGTGCGCCGGCGGCAGACGGGCGATCGCGGCGTACGTCGTCGTGGCCGGATCGCTGTTGCCTCCGAAGCAGAGGAAATCGGCGAGCGCCTCCTCGGAGAGCTCGCGCGACAGAGCCGGCAGATCGAGGAGAGCGGCGAGCGTGTTCGAAAAGACCACGTGCGCTCCGACGCGCGCGTAATAGAACGGCCGGACGCCGAAGCGGTCGCGCGCCGCGTGGAGCCGCCGCGTTTCCGCGTCCCAGATCGCGAAGGAAAAGTCGCCGAGGAGATGGCGCGGCGCGTCCACTCCCCAGCGCCGGTGTGCGTCGAGGATGGCCGCCACGTCGGACTCCGCACGCGGCACGTCGATGCGCGCGTCCGCGACGATGGCGGGCAGCAATCCATCGCCGCCCGTCCGCGCGCAGGCGAACGCCACGCCGTCACCGGTCCACGTCTCCCGCCCTTGCGGCCCGCGGAACGCGATGGCCGCGGCAAGGGCGTCGAAGAGGTGCGGGTCGACCGCGCCAGCGTCGAATCGGACCGCACCTGCGATTCCGCTCATTTCACCGACAAGCTACCGCAGTGCGGAGGCGGACACCATGCGACGGGCGAAGACGCCGGCTCCACGCAACGGGCGGTCACTCACGGTGTGCATGGCCAGCGCGCGCTCGGGTCAACGATGACGAACCGCGCGGCGAGGTGGCGCCTGGATTCCGTCATGCGCCCGCAGTCCGGCTCTGCATAGGGACGCCCTTCCGTCGCCGCACCTTCCACAGCCAATAGAACATCGCCCCGAACAGCACCAGGATCGGCAGCGCGCGCATCCACCCGGTCGTGAGCGGCTCGGGCAGGACTTTCGCCACGCGCTCGCGGATGGAGAAGAACGAGCCGGCGGCGATGAACAACGCGAAGCACATGCGCCAGAGATGGCGCGCCAGCCGTGAGGCTCCGCGAGGGGCACCGGAGCGCATGACGCGCACATCACCGATCGCGGCGAGCAGCAGGACGGTGGCGAGGACGAAGGACATCACGCCGATCGTGCGGAACGGAACGCCGCCGGGGGAGAGGCCGGGGTTGCCCACACCTCTGACGCCGCCGATGAACGCAATGCACGCGAGTCCGGCAGCGACCGTCAATGCCGCGACATTGGTCGCGCGCGTCCATCGCGACGGCGGGCGGACGGTCGTCAGCGCCGTGCCGACGAAGTAGAGCGACATGAGCGCGGCGACCACATTCGTCGCGGCGGCATTCCGCACGAACTCCAGGATCGAGGCGGTGATGCCCATGACGAGCATGGCGTAGACGAACAGCATTCCGCTGCGGCGGTGGATCGTTCCCCCTTTTTTCACGAACAGAGCGGTAAAGCCGAAAATCACGGCGAGTCCGCCCGCGACTACGTGAACCGGTAAGAGCATGAACGCAACCTTTCGATTCCCACACCTTTGAACAGCAGCCAGACCGCGAACGACGTCTCGCCGGCAAACGCGGGGAGGGCCATGAACAGGAACATGCGGCCGGCGAGCTGCGGTGCGAGCATCAGCGCGAAGCCGTTGCATACATACGCCAGTCCGGCCAGTTGGTACAGGATACCGACCGGCTTCGGCAGATACCCCGACGCGAAAATCAGAGATCCCGTAATGAAAAGAAACGGGCCGGACAACAGGAGGGCGATCCCGGAGCCGAAGACGTGTTGCTGCAGATTGGCGAACATCGCGGCTGCATCGCCGCTGGAGAGGATGTGGCCGCGGATGCAGGCCTCCTGCGTAATGCTGAGTGCAATCACGATCAGATACAGCAAGCCGCCCGTTCGTGTGTAGACCTGTGGATCGATGTCCTTGTTCATGATGGGCGTCATCGTGCGACGGCTTTGCTGAACAGATCCTGAACGCCGCGTTCAGCGGCCGTTCAGCCGGCGTGCCTCACGCTTGCGGCATGACGAAACACAACGACGCAATGCTCACCGTGACGTCTCTCCTGTCGATCCTTCTGCTTTCGATTCACGTGACCGACGACATCGTGCGCGGATTCGACAAATGGGGATTCGAAAAACTCAGTTTCGTGCTCATCCTCGTCGTCTGGCTGTACGGGACGCTCCGGCTGGCCGAACGCCGCTCGGGGCACGTCATCATGCTCCTCGGAGGGCTCCTCGCGGCGGTCATGCCCGCCATTCACATGCGAGGCACGGGCGCTTTCGTCCGGTCGGGCGGAGCCTTCTTCTTCATCTGGACGCTGTTCGCGCTCGGCGCGATCGGGACGCTGACCGTCCTCCTCGCGGCGCGCGGATTGAGGCGAGGGAACATAATGACCGCGGTCGCGAATGAGAATCCTGATCGTCGAGGATGAGTCGCTGCTGGCCAGTCGGCTTGCCGCCGCATTACGAGAGCGCGCGTATGTGACCGACATCGCGGCGGACGGCGAGCAAGCCGACTTCCTCGTCAGCACCGAGACCTACGACGCCGTCCTCCTCGACCTCGGATTGCCGAAGATCGACGGGCTCACGCTGCTCGAGCGCTGGCGTGCCGCCGGCATCGCGGTGCCGGTGCTGGTGCTCACCGCGCGCGGAAGCTGGTCGGAAAAAGTGCGCGGCATCGACGGCGGCGCGGACGACTACGTCACCAAGCCATTCGAGATGGCCGAGCTGCTGGCGCGGCTGCGCGCGCTGATCCGGCGCTCGAGCGGACAGCTCACGCCCGAGCTGCGGCACGGCGCACTGGTGCTCGACCCGCGGACGTCGCAGGTCACGCTCGACGGCCAGCCGGTGAAGCTGACCAGTCACGAGCTGCGCGTGCTCTCGTATCTCATGCACCATCGCGGCCGCGTCGTTTCGCAGAGCGAGCTGACCGAGCACATTTACGCGCAGACGTTCGACCGCGACTCGAACACCGTCGAAGTGTTCATCGCCCGTCTGCGGCGGAAGCTCGGCGCTTCGACGATCGAGACCGTGCGCGGACTCGGATACCGCATCGGGACGGAATGAAAGGCTCTCTCCGCACCCGCCTCATCGCCGGAGCACTCGTCTGGATGACGGCGGTGCTCGTCGCGGTCATTGCGCTCGTGGTCCGTTTGACGCGGAACCATCCCGAGCTCGCGACGCGCCACGCGACACACATCGCGATGGTGATCCTCGTCGGCGCTTCCGTCGTGGCGGCCTTGTTCCTCCTGCGAAACGCGTTTGCGCCCTTCCGCACGCTTCGCGCCGGTCTGTCCGCGGTACGCGAGGGACGCGGCCAGAAAATCGAGGGCGAATATCCGAGCGAAGTGCAGCCGCTCGTGCACGACCTCAACGCGCTGCTCGAGGACCGCGAGCGCGCGGTCGCGCGGGCCCTCACCACGGCCGGAGATCTCGCGCACGGTTTGAAGACGCCGTTGGCGGTGCTCGCGCAGGAGGCTGAACAGGCCGCGGCCGCGGGCCATGACGAGCTCGCGGCGACGCTCCGTCAGCTCGTCGAGCGGATGCAGAGGCAGGTCGACTATCACCTCGCGCGGGCGCGTGCGACGGCAACGGCGCGTGCCGCGCCGGGAATGCGCTGCGCGGTCCTGCCGTCCGTGGAGGCCTTGGTGCGCACGATGCGGCGCCTGCACGCGGAACGCGCGCTCGCGATCGAAATCGATGTGTCTCCCGCGCACGAGATCCGCGGCCGCAGGGAAGACCTCGACGAGATGCTCGGCAACCTGCTCGACAACGCGTGCAAGTGGGCGCGCTCGCGGGTCGCCGTTTCTTCCTCCGTCGTCGACGACCGCATCTTCATTGCCGTCGATGACGATGGCCCCGGCCTCGATCCGTCGATGCGCGCGCAGGTGCTGCAGCGAGGCGTGCGCGCCGACCAGCAGGTGCGCGGATCGGGACTCGGTCTCGCCATCGTCAGCGATCTCGCGGAGTTGTACGGCGGCGCCGTCACGCTGGAGACGTCGCCCCTCGGCGGGACGCGCGCGCGACTGCAGCTTCCGCATTTCTTACCGATCGATGAACGACCGCGCTCCTAACGGAGTCGTTCCGGTTGCCGAGTTGTCTCCTGTGCGGCGCACACGCGCGACGCGCTCCATCTTCCTCGCAAGGAGATCAAACATGAAAACCGCACTCGCTGCATTCGCCCTCCTCCTCGCCATCTCGCTGCCTGCACGCGCACAAGGCGGAATCTGTCATTACTGGTCCATCGAGGCGTGCACGGATTCGTGTGAGCGCAATTTCGCGAACGATCCCGCGGGCTACGACGAGTGCATCAACCTCTGCGCCGACAGTTGCGGCGAGCGGGAAGATCCGCTCGAGCCATTCCCGAAGAACTGCCCCATCGTGATCGACCTCGGCAACGGCACGCTGCGCTTCACGTCGGCGGCGGACGGCGTGCTGTTCGACATCGACGGTGACGGACAGCGCGACGCGCTCGCGTGGACCGAGCCGGAGTCGCCGGACGGATTCCTCGCGCTCGATCGCAACGGCAACGGCACGATCGATTCCGGTCTGGAGCTGTTCGGCAACTACACCGCGCAGCCGCGATCGGCGCAGCCACACGGGTTCCGCGCGCTGGCGGTGTACGACGAATCGGGGGACGGCGCGATCTCCGCGTCGGATGCGGTGTTCGGCGCGCTGCGCATCTGGATCGACGCGAATCACAATGGCCGCAGCGAGCCGCAGGAGCTCGCGACGCTGCAGGCGCACGGCATTCGCTCGATCGACCTGCGCTACGTGCAGGCGCAGCGGCGCGATCGCTACGGCAACCGGTTGCGCTACAAGAGCGGCGTCGATCGCAACGGCGCGAGGACGTCCGCGGTCGACGTGTTCTTCACCGAGCTGCAGTGACGGTCAGTCGAAACGTCCGCCGTACGGCGGGCGTTTCGGCGTCACCGGCGGCTGTTTCGCCAGCGCGTCCACGAGGATGGCGATGCCGCGCTCGAGTTGCGGGTCGCGGCCCTGGATGACGAGGTCGGGACGATTGTCGACTTCGACGTCGGGATCGACGCCGCGGTTTTCGACGATCCAGGTGCTCTTGCCGTCGACCACGTCCCACGCGGAGATGTTCGGGACGGTCACGCGGCCGTGGTCGATCATCGGCAGCTCACTGCCGATGCCCATGAGGCCACCCCAGGTGCGCTTGCCGACGATCGGCCCGAGGGCGTACTTGCGGAAGTAGTCGGCAACGGAGTCGCCGCCGGAGCCGGCGTATTCGTTGATCACCAGCACCTTCGGTCCGTGGATGGCGGGGCGCTGGTGATGCTCGTCGGCGCCGTAGCGGGGCGCGTCGTACTCGAGGTGCCGCCGCGCGAGGCGCTCGAAGAAAAAGTCGGGGATGAAGCCGCCGCTGTTCCAGCGCGCGTCGAGCAGCAGGCAATCGCGGTCGCTCTGCGCGTAGAACTGCCGTCCGAACGCGGAGATCCCCTCCTCGCCCGTGTTGGGCAGATGCACGTACGCGCAGCGGCCCCGCGTCGCCTCCTCGACTTTGCGGCGGTTCGTGGCGATCCAGTCGAGATAGCGCAGCGTCGCGTCGCTCGCGATCGGGACGACGACGATCGTGCGTGCGCCGTTCTGCTGCGGCTGATCGTTGACCTGCAGCGTCACCTGTTTGCCGGCCGTTTCCTCGAACGCGGCGAAGAGCGACTCGGGCGCGCGCAGCGGACGGCCGTTCACGGCGAGGACGTAATCACCCTCGTGCACCGCAATGCCCGGTTCCGCCAGCGGCGCCCGCGCTTCCGGCACGGCGTTGTCGCCGCGATAGATGTGGCGGATGCGATAGAGCCCGTTCGCAATGTCAAAGTCCGCGCCGAGGAGCCCGGCGGCGGTGCGACGCGTTTCGGGCGTGTCGCCGCCGGAGGCGGTGATGTGCGAGACGCCGAGCTCCGCGTGCATCTCGCCGATGAGGAAGTTGAGGTCCGAACGCAGCGCGACGTACGGCAGCTCCGCCTCGTAGCGGCGCTTCATGGCCGGCCAGTCGACGCCGCGCATGGTGGGGTCGTAGAAGTTGTCACGCATCATCCGCCACGCTTCGTCGAAGATCTGCTTCCACTCGGCGCGGCGGTCGAGACGCATCGTGAGGTGGTCGAAGCGCAGCGCGCCGTCGCCCACTTTGCTCGAGGCGGTGGCGTCGACGATGCCGGCTGACGTGCCGGCGCGATAGAGCAGTTTCTCGCCGTTCGCGCTGATCGCGTATGCGGTGATCTTCTCGATCACGCTGCGATCGCTGCGCTCCGCGAGGTCGTACGCGCGCAGCGTCCTCGCATCGCCGGAGCGCGCGAGATAGAAGAGACGCCCTTTCGCGAAGCGGAGCTGTTCGTAATCGCCGGCGTCGACGGGCACGGGAATGACGCGATGGTCGGCCGCATCGGCGTCGATGCGCACGACCACGGGCTGCTCCGTGGCCGCGGGTTTCGGCGCATTCTCCTCATCCGATTTCGGTGCGAACGGCGACGGGACGTCGGCGCGCAGCGGCAGTGCGTAGATGCCGGTCGTCGCGTTGAAGTTGAACGTCTGCTCGAAATCGCTGAAGCGTGGGGTGAACGTGCGCTTCGACAGGAACCAGACGTAGCGGCCGTCGGCGTCGAAGCACGGGTCGCTGTCGTCGGTGCGGCCGTCGGTGAGGGCGATGGACTCGTTGCTGTCCAGCGCACGCGCGAAGAGTTGCCGCAGGAGATTGGCGCCGCGCTTCGCGTAGACCAGCCAGCGGCTGTCGGGGGACCAGTCGAAGTCGTCGATGCTGCCGTAGTCGGAGCGGTCGATCGTCGTCACGTTGCCGCTGTCGACGTCGACATACGCGAGCGCCTGCGACAGCTCGGCGAACGCGATTCGTTTCGAGTCGGGCGACCACGTCAGCGCGGAACGGAAACCAGCGCCGAGGGAGGTGAGGCGGCGCTCGCCGGCGCTGCCGTCCTGCGGGCGGATGTAGAGCTCGTACTCGCCGCTCCGGTCGGAGGCGTAGGCGATCCATTTGCCGTCGGGCGACCACGCCGGCCAGAGCTCGCGCGCGCCGGAGGTGTTCGTGAGGTTGCGGATCTCTCCTTCTTTCGCCGGGACGGTGAAGACTTCGCCGCGCGCGCCGATCAGCGCACGAACGCCGGAAGGGGAGAGGGCGATGGTCTGCAGCCACTTCTGTGCGTTGACGTTCGCGACGCGCGTGGCCGGTGCGTCGCTGCGCACGCGAATGGCCACCGGTGTGGCCGCGCCTTTGCCGATGTCGTAGACGTAAAGCGTTCCGCCGCTCGTGTAGGCGATGCGTCCCGAGGCGTCGGACGCGAGGCTCGGCCACTTCACGTCGTAATCGGTGTGCTGCGTGAGCTGCACGACGTTGCGCGAGGCGAGATCGTAGCGATAAAGATTCATCACGCCGTCGCGATCGGAGACGAAGTAGATCGCGGTGCCGGACCACATCGGAAAGAGATCGCCCGCGTCGGTGTGCGGCACTTCGTCATACTGCTTCGACACGAGATCGTAGATGCCGATGTGCGACTGCGTGCCGCCGCGATAGCGCTTCCAGTACTGCGATTCGGTGGCGATGGGGTTGAACGCGATCTTCGTCCCGTCGGGGGAGAACGAGCTCATTCCCGCCGCGGGCAGCGGCAGCTCTTCGGGCACGCCACCGGTGGCGGCGATGGTGAAGAGCCGATCGTACGACTGCACCACGCTGTTGCGTTTCGAACGGAAAGCGATCCGCCCGTCCGGCGTCCAGGTGATGACGCGATCCGCCAGCGGGTGCCACGTCAGGCGCCGCGGCGCGCCACCCGTGGCGGGCATGACGTAGACGTCCATGTTCCCTTCGTACTCGGCGCTGAAGGCGATCCACCGTCCGTCGGGCGAGATGCGGGGGAGGTATTCGTTGCCGTCGTGCGTGGTGAGGCGATACGCGTCGCCGCCGCCGGTGGAGACGCTCCAGAGATCGCCGGCGTAGGTGAAGACGAGGCGGTCGCCGTGAAGCTCGGGGTAGCGGAGGAGGCGCGTCGGGGCGTCGTCCGCGGTCAGGGTCATCGCGGCGAACAGGACGAGCAGGAGGCGGGTCATGCGGCGACGATAGCAGCGCGCCACGCGGGCGTCTTGCCCGCGATTGAGGTCCGTTGTCCGCGATTCAGGTTCCGGCGCGCTCGCGACGGCGGTACTCGGCCGGCGTGATCCCGGTGGCGCGTTTGAAGACGCGCGTGAGATGGCTCTGGTTCGCGAAACCGGAAGCGAGTGCGATGTCGGCGATCGGCAGATTCGTCTGCGCAAGAGAGCGCGAGGCGTCGTCGACGCGAAGGCGGCGCAGGCAGTCGCCGACGGTCTCGCCGTACGCTTCGCGGAACGCGGTGGCGATGTACGCGGGATGACGTCCGGTGGCGACGGCGAGATCGGTCAGCGAGACCGGCTCGCGATAGCTGGCCTGCAGCAGCTCGTACGCGCGGCGGATGGCCGGGCTGATCTGCGTTTCGCGTCCGCGCGTGGCGCTGCTGCGGGCGGCGTGTCCGAGGAGCTCGAGGACCGTGCCTTCGATGATGAGGCGGGCCGTGTCGTCGGCGGCGTGCAGCTCGTGCAGCAGACGGCCGGTCAGCGCGGCGAGCGTGCCGCCGCGCGTTTCGAACGGCTCGCGCAGGCGCGACCGGTTTCCTTCCAGGCGGTCGACCCAGCTCTCCGGCACGTCGACGGTGAGGCAGTGCGAGCGCGTGGCGGCGAAGACGTTCACGTGCTCTTCTCCCGCCGGGCTGAACGTGACGGTGCGCGCCGAGCAGGCGAGCGTGCGGCTCGTGTAGCGTTCTTCGTACTGGCCGTCGAGGACGAGGCAGAAGCCGGCGGTGGCGTGCGCGTGGCGCGGAATCAGGCCGCCGTCGTAAACGAGCTCGCGCAGCTCGATCCCGCGCACGACTGCTTCCGCGACGACGTGGGGGGAGGACATGGTCGGGCGCATTATCGCGCGAAGCGCGTGCGGTTGTTCGCGACCTGCTGCAGCTCTGCCGCGGTCAGCGGCAATTTCGTGCGGAAAATCTCCCATCCTTTGCCGATGCTGCCGCCCGGTGCACTGAGGTCGGACCCGTAGAGGATGCGCTTCGCGCCGACTTCGCGGATGCGTTGCGCGACGAGCGCGGCGTCGGCGGGCGTGATCTCGCCGGTGACGTTCGACGAGACGTCGAAGTAGACGTTCTTCATGCGCGGGTCTTTGTGCTGCACGGCGGCACCGAACACGGCCATCACCTCGTCGTGCTGCGGCGTGTAGCCGGGACCCGAGGCGCCGAGGTGGGCGACGACGATCTCGATGTCCGGCGCGGTGGGCACGATCTTGTCGAGGAAGAGCTGCGCATCCTCGGCGCCGTAGTTCGTGCCGCCGCGTGCGCGCATGTGGATGAGCACCGCCGCGCGGCGCCGCTGCGCGAGCGCAAACACCTCCTGCATGCGCGCGAGATGCGCGGGATCGCGCAGGGTGATGCCGGCATTGCCGAGGTGGATCTTGATGCCGGTCATGCCGGGAAGGCCCAGGCAGCGGTCGAGCTCCTCGAGCGCCATCGGGCGCAGCGGATTGGCGCTGCAGAAGCCGATCAGCCGCGGTGCGTTCTTCGTCACCTCGGCCGAAGTCCAGTCGTTCTCCTCGCGCGTCAGGCGGTCGGGGTCGGTGAGCTTCTTGCGCTCGTCGGCAAAGCTGTAGCCGACCGAAAGCACGAGTGCCTTCTCGAAGCCGGCCGCATCGAGCTCCTTCACCAGCGCCGCGCCGTCTCTTCCACTCGGCGACTGCACGATCGGCATGAAGCCGGCGCTGACGAGATGCTGGTGGTAGTCGACGGCCGGTGCCTCACGCGGCGCGACAGGAGCCGCCGCACAGGCGGCGAGCAGCGGTACGGCTGCGAGGGCAAGGGCGATCTTCATGCACGGCACTACGCGAAGAGCGTCCGAAATGTTTTCGTCACTGGATCGCCCACGGATCCGTCGAATCGTAGGCCGTCTTCTCCTCGCGCACGGAAATGTGCACGTGGTGCGTATGCGGATTCGAGCCGCCGTACGGACGCCACGTGAACGGCGCTGCCGTACCTTTCTGCAGATGACTGGCGATGCGGTGGTCGAAGATCACGTATTTGACGCGCGGATCGCGGCTGGCGAGGATCGCATTTGCGAGCGCGCCCGCGTCGCAACCGCCGGACGGGTCGTGGGTGATGTCCATCGCCGTGACGACGCCGATGTCCCCGTCGCGTACCCACGGATTGTGATCGGAATCGCGGGTCGCGTGCGCGGCGTCGCCGATCGTGCCGTCGCTCTTTTTGCGGCGATCCGGCGCCATCGCGTTCACCTGATCGCGCAGCGCGAGCAGGGCCTTCGCGACACGCCACGGAGCCGGAGCCGCGGCCGCTTCGAACGAGACCGTTTCCAGCGAGACCGCTTCCGTTTCTTCGACGATCACGTCGGCCGCGACGTCATCCGCGGTCTGCGTGGCCTGCTCTTCCTCGGGGATGTCCGTCGGCGCGTAAGTGGGGGAGGGGGTCTCCGTTTCGCGTTCGCTCATGACCGTGAGACTGCCTCAAACGGCGAAATTCTCCAAACGGCTCGTCATTATTCTTTCGGTTTCTCGATCTTTTTGTGCGTGTCGCTGACGACCATCATCGCGGCGGAGCCGTACCACAGCGTCAGGTCGGGGACGAACACGCCCGCTTTCACGGCAGGATCGAGCATCACGAGCTTCTCGGCTTCTTCGATCGTCGTGACGTTGAAGATGTAGAGGCCGCGGTACGACTTGTCATTCTTGCCGAACGGACCGGCGACCGCGAGCTTGCCTTCACCGGCGAGGCGTTCGATGTTCGCGAAGTGGCCGGCGAAGATTTCTTTGCGTGCGTCGCCTTTGACGTCGGCGTCCTTCGGTCCGGTCTTGAGGATGCAGAGGACGTACATCTTCATCCCGCGCTCGTCGGCGCCGAGCCGTTTCGCGAGCTCGGGATCGAACGCACGCTCCTCGGCCACGGCGGCCGGATGGATGCAGAGGAAGGCGAGGGCGAGGAGCAGCGAGCGCAGACGATGCATGGCGTCACTATACGGCCGCGCGCCCTCGCCGGTTCGTTACGAAGGCCCGAAGTGTTTTTCGAGGAACGCGTCCATCGGCCCGTAGTACTTATCGGGAAACGGCTGCGGTCCGATGCCGAAGTGGCCTTCGCCGGGAAACACCTCGAGCGTCACTTCGACGCCCGCTTTGGCGAGCGCGTCGCGCAGCAGCTCGCTCTGGGTGATCGACACTTCCGCGTCCGCGCTCCCGCGGGCGAGCGCCGCAGCGCTTCGCGGTACCACTGCACCGCACTCGCCTGGTCGCCGCTCTCCAGATATCCCTCGGCCAGGCTGTCGTAGGCATTCGCGGATTGCGGGTACGCCCGCACGTTGAGCTTGAACACTTCGATGGCGTCCGCTTTCCGTCCCTCGCCGAGAAGCGTGTAACCGGCGGCGTTCAGGGTTCGCTCTTCGAACAGCACGGCGTTCGCGTTGCGTCGACGCTGCGCCTCGAAGGCAGCGATCGCCGCGGCGATGCCTTCCGTGCGGATCCTGCGCACGAATGCCGTGCCGGCCGCGTCGAACGGCACAGGCGCACCGTTCACGGTCACCGGACCCTGCTCGGTCTCCTCGACGCGTTGCACTTTCCAGCCACCCGGCGTGCGCACCCACGTCTCGCGATGGCGGATGTTGCTGATGCGCTCGACCGGATTTCCTCCCGGACCGCGCACGGTGCGCACGAGGTGTTGGTTCGTGAACACCGTCGCGACCTCGCCGCTGACGACGATCTTCTCGATGCTCGTGCGCGTCGCGGAACCAAAGGCGATCGTCGCCTTCTGAAACTCCGCGATGCCGCGCTCGACCTCCGTCCGGCGCAGGACGCGCCCGTCGAGCGTCACGACTTCAAAGCCGGGAGTGAGAACCTCGAGCCGCGCAGCAATGTCTTGCCGCCGGTCGGCTTCGATCGACGCGTCGATGGCCGCCTGGATCGCGCGCTGCGCGGCGCCGGTCGACGTGCAGCCGTACAGGGTCAGGGAGAGGAGGAGGGCCGTCAGCGTTTTCATGGCGTCAATTGCGCGGGCGGCCGGAAGCTGTGGAAGATCTTCGACACGATGCCTTTGCAGGCGGCCTGGCTGTTGCCCAGCACGACGACGGTGTAGGGCGAGGGCGTGTCGCGGATGATGCCGAGCTCCGTGCATATTCCGGGGCCGCCACCGCCGTGGCCGTAAATGTCGCGGCCCGGAAAATCCTGCGACATGCCATAGCCGTAGAAAGGCGATTGCAGTTCCGGCTTGCGTTTGGACAGAAGACGCAGCGTCTCCTGCGACACCACCCTGCCCGTTCGTACGGCCTCGGCGAAACGGAGGAGGTCGTGGACGTTGGACGCGGCGTCGCCGGCCGGGCCGCCGCGCCGCGTGCGCTCTTTCGCCACCGCGAGCTCGAGTTTCCCGTCGTTGGTCAGGCGCGTTTCGTAAGGAAGCGCGATCCTGCGGTCGGCGTCGAAATGGGGGAAGCCGGTGCTCGCGAGGCGGAGCGGGCGGAACATCGTCCCGGCAAGGTGCGCGAAGTAATCCTGCCCCGTGACGATCTCGATGATCCGGCCGAGCAGCACGAATCCGGTGTTGCTGTAGTTCCACCGCGTTCCCGGCTCGAATTCCAGCGGCGCGCGGCCGGCCACGGCCAATGTCGACGGCACGTCGACCACCTTCCCGACGTTCGCCCAGAACTGCGCGCTTTGCAGAAAGTCGTGCGCGTCCCCCAACCCGGAGGTGTGGCTGAGGAGATGTTTGACGCGGATCTTCTGCGCGCTCGCACGGTCGGGATAGTCGGGGACGAATTTCGAGAGCGGATCTTCGTAGCTGAGTTTTCCCTGCTCGACGAGCCGCCCGATGGCGAGGGCGGTGATCATCTTGTTGAGGCTCGCCAGACGAAAACGGGTGTCGATGCGGTTCGGAATACGCCGCTCGCGGTCGGCGAAGCCATACGCCTGCTCGAAGATCGGTTTCCCTTCCTTCGCGATGAGTACGGTGCCGGAAAAATAGTCGGCGTCGGCGAGCCGCTTCGTATAGGCGGCGACTTCCCGCACGCGTTCTTCGTCGGTCGCGAGTGGGGCCGTGCCCGTCTGCAGCGCCATGTCCGCTCCGATCCGGTAGCCGCGGATGCGGTGCGGCGGCTCGGCTTCGACGCGGACGAGGACCGATTCCAGATCTCCGCTCAGCAGATTCCGGATCGCCGCTTCGGCCTCGGTCGGCGTGACCCGCGCGAAGCGGAGCAGCGTGTAGCCGCGCGAGGCGCGCCGGAGGTGCAGGAGCTCGTAAAGACGCGAATCCTCCGGCTGCGCCGATGCCTGCTGCCGAGGATTGGCCGCGGCGAAAGCCTGGATGGCTTCTTCGCCACTGGTGATTGCGTCCAGCATCTGCCGAAGCTTCTGCGCCGCGGGAGACGCGGCGATCTCGTTTTCCGTGAAAGCCTGCTGCGCGACCGCGTGTCCGGCCAGGACGGCTGCCGCGAGGCAGGCCGCGAGCGTTCGTTTCCAGTTCGTCAATCCGTTCTCCTCATCCCGGGATGTTGTCGAAGCAACGGATGAGACGGCGGGAATCGAGTGCGGTTAGCTAACCTTCGGAAGGGCGCACCGTTCAACGCGCATGCGGAAAAGCAGCGCGATCGCGCTTCTGTTGCTGTGCGTCTCCCTGACGACCTACGCCCAGACCTCCGTGCCCGCGAAGCTCGAGCAGTACATGGAACGCTATACGACGTTCAACGACTTCGGCGGGGCCGTGCTGGTCCTCAAAGGCGACAAGGCTCTTCTGAAAAAGGCCTACGGACTGGCGGACCGCGAATGGGGCGTGGCGAATACCGTAGACACGAAGTTCCGGATCGCGTCCATTGCGAAGCCGTTCACGGCAGTGGCCATCCTGAAGCTCGTCGAGCAGAACAAACTGTCGCTCGACGATACGCTCGAGAAGCATCTTCCCGGATTTCCGGGCGGCGACAGGATCACGCTGCACATGATGCTCACGCACAGCTCCGGCCTGCCGAACAGTCACGGTGCGGACGTGGCCACGGACATGGCCATGACGCGCGAAAAAGCGCTGGAGATCCTGAAGAAGAAACCTCTCGCATTCGAGCCCGGCAGCAAGTCGGGATACAGCAATACTGCTTATCTGCTGCTGTCCTGGATCCTGGAGAAGGTGACGGGCGAAAGCTACGCGGATTTCCTGCAGAAGCATGTTCTGCAGCCGGCCAGTTTACACAATACCGGCGTCTACAGCCCGGAAAGCATCCTCTCCCGAAAAGCGAAACATTACCGCCCTGAGAATGCCGCGCCTGGCGCTCGCGTGGAAAACGAGCGGTGGGTGAATTACGCCATGTTTCAGGGGCACGGCAATCTCTATTCGACCGTAGACGATTTAGCGCGATTCCTCCACGCGTTGCGGGGCACGACACTGCTCTCGGAAGCTTCGACGAAAAAGATGCTCTCGACGCACGGGGAGGGCAGCGACTGGGGCTATGGAATCGACCTCACGCCGCTGCTCGAACGCAAAGCGTTCGGCCACGGGGGCAGCTACAACGGCGCCGCGGGCAACGCGATCGTCTATCCGGAAGAGGAGCTGACGGTCGTCCTCCTGTCGAATCACGGGGCGAGCGCCAATCCGCTGAGTCAGGCGCTGGCGGCCATTGTGTTCGGCCGGGAAGTGGAGATGCCTTACGAACAT
This sequence comes from Thermoanaerobaculia bacterium, assembly GCA_035629395.1. Lineage (GTDB taxonomy): Bacteria > Acidobacteriota > Thermoanaerobaculia > Gp7-AA8 > Gp7-AA8 > QHVT01. Next base: position 24,654 of record DASPHZ010000025.1, on the reverse strand, counting down.
GTCCGCGTGAACGTCGATCCCGCGCTCGTCGAGAAATACGCGGGGAATTACGACGGGGGCGTCATCTTCAGCAAAGACGGGAAGCTGAGGCTCAGCGACACCGTCGAGCTGGTGCCGGAATCGGCGACGAAATTCTTCGAAAGCACGAATCCGAACCTCACCTATGAATTCGTCGTGGGAGCGGACGGAAAAGTGAGCGCCGTGCTATTCGGCTTCTATGGGGTGAAGCGCTCCATCCCGCGGAGTCGATGAGCGATCCAGCCCAGATCTTCCGTACGACGGAATCCCGCTCGACGAAATCCACGCCCGTCACTATAGACGTCACTCGGCCGGCCGCCGCACCATCTCCGCCGCATTCGCGTTCCCCGGACCGAGCTCCAGCACGTTGCGATCGCTCGCCAGTGCGAGCGTGGTGTTGCCTGCTCCGGTGTGTGCTTCGCCGCGGCTGGCGCGATCGGCGTGTCACTGGCTCCGGTCTTTGCGCGCCGGCTCCCTCATCTTCTCGAGGAGCTTCGGTTCGATGCGGTGGATGCGCATCTCGATCAGTTTCCGCACCGGGACGTTGTGATAGCCGGCGGCGGCGAGCTGGCGGATGTATTCGGGGGTGACCCGATGGATGCGCATCTCGACGAGGCGGGCCGCCGGAATGTCCTTATAGCCAAGGGCGGCGAGCTCGCGGATGTACTCGGACGTGACCTGGTGAATCCGGAACTGCACGAGATCGTTGTGCGACAGGTTGCGATACCCCGCCCGCGCCATCTCCTCGGCGAACTCCGGCGTGACCTTGAAGATGCGCGCCTGGACCAGGTCCTGGAGCGAGAGCTCGGGACGCGAGACGCGCATCTCCCGGATGTACTCCGGCGTCACTTCGTGGATCTTCAGCTCGACGAGCCGGTCGGCCGAAACATCGCGGCCCACGAGCGCGCGCATCTCGCGGATGTACTCCGGCGTGACGCGGAACATCGCCATGGTCATGTATTTCTCGAGCGGCACGCGGAACCCTTCCGCCTGCATCGACCGGATGTACGGCGCGGAGACGTCGACCATCGCCAGCGTGAAGAGCTCCTCGTCGTTTGCACCGGCGTTGACGGCCACTCCCAGCGCCCGGATCTCCTCGAGGTACTTGCGGTTCGGCGTGAAGACCACCTGCCCGCCGCCGCGGCCGTTGCGGAAGACGCCGTCGAACACGGCCGTTCCGGCCTGGCGCTTCCACGAGAACTGCACCGGCGTCTGCACGGCCGTGTAGACCTGCTCGCGTGTGAGGCCCAGCTCCGTCAGCGTGTACGAGAAGCCGTGATGGCTCGAGCGGCTGTAGCTGAGCGAGACCTGCAGCTTGTTCGGATCGTGGTCGTGCGGCTGCGCCGTCCATGCCCCTTCCATGGCGGCGGAGGCGGTGGCGGCGAGGAGGCAGAGCGTGACGATGGCGAAGATCGTTTTCATGGGCGGCTCCCTGGGTGCCGGCGCGTAACGGCCGGCGTCATTGTTTGTACGGCTGCATCGAGCGGATGAACTTCGCGTCGGCGCCGGTGGCGGCGAGGCGGCTGAGGTCGCGCACCGAGAGGTCGCGATAGCCGGCGTCGGCGAGCTCGCGGACGAACGCGGGCGTGACCCCCGAGCCCGCGAGCTTGCGCGCTTCGCTGGCGCTCGTGATGTTCACGCCCACGGCGCGCATGTCGCGGAGGTACGCCGGGTCGACGCCGACCGCCTTCAGTTTCGTCAGCTCGCGCAGATCGGCGGCGGGATAGATCGCGTGCATCTCCCGCAGGTACGGCACGGAGACGTTCAGCGTACCGAGACGGAAGAGCTCCACGTCGTCCCCCTTCTCGAGCTGCAGGCCGAGGGTGCCGATTTGCGAGGCATAGTCGCGGTTCGGAGTGAACGTCATCCGGCCGCCGCCGCGGCCGTTGCGGAACGTTCCTTCGAACGTGAACGTGCCGGCGTCGGGGCGCAGTTGAAACGTGACCGGGACCGCCGTGGCGGAATCGATCTGCGCCGCCGTCAGTCCCGCCAGCTCCTCGAGCCGGTACGACTGCCACGTCTGGGCCGACGCCGAGCGAGTCATCAGCAGATGCACCTTGCCGAGGCGGGAGTTGTACTGCGCGGTCCAGCCGCCTTCGACGTCTGCTGCCGCGGTCGTGGCCAGCAGGAAAAAAGTGAGCGCGAGTAGTGCGGAACGTGCCATGTCGATTCTCCTGGAGAGGAAGGTTCGGGTGGAAAGAGAACGGCTCAGCGCTTCTTGTCCTGGTACTGTTCGATCTCGCGGATGAAGTCCGCGTTCACGCCCGCCGCGGCGAGCCGGATCAGCTCGCGGGCTGACAGATTCGCGTAGCCGGCGTCGGAGAGCCGCTTCACGAACGCGGCGGTGACGCCGTGCATGCGCATCGCCGCGATCTGCTTGAGCGACGCATCGGGGAAGATCGCGCGCATCTCCTCGATGTATGCGGGGGTGACGCCGTGCACGCGCAGCGAGATCAGCTCGTCGATGGTCAGCTTCGCGCCGGTACGGCGGCCGTTCTGCGCGCCGTCGTGGCGGGTCGTGCTGGCCTCCGGTTCGCCATGCGGACCGGCGTCGACGTCGCCGTCGGAGTCGGACTCCGACTCGAAGTCGAATTCGAAATCGAGATCGAGCGGGTCGAGGTCGACCTCGACCGCCGGCGCGACGGCCACTTCCTGCCGGTCGTGCTGCGCGAACGCGGGAACGGACAGGGTGGCCGCGACGACGGCGACGATCGTCAGCATCGCCGGAATGCCGCCGCGGTGGATCTTGGAAATCGGCTTGTCGGTCATTGCATTTGCCTCCGGTTCGCTAGGAACGGGAAGTTATACGAAAGGTTTCGTAAGATCAACGAAAATCTTCGTACTCGGGGCCGTTCTCTTTGCGTGACGCGGTGCGCGGCGCATGTTGTGGCCCTGCGCGCCACGATCCTGCTGTTCGTTCTGCCGTTGCTCGCCCCGCCGCTGTTCGCCGCGGAGCCTCTGCCGCCCGAACAGGACTTCGACGATCTCCTCGGCGACTGGGAGTTCACCGCGAACAGCAAACAGTGGGGGACGTTCCACGGTCTCTGGAGCGCGGTGCGGCTGGCGGAGGGACAGATCCTCGACGAGTACCGCATCGTCGGCGACGACGGTAAAACGATCTACGTCACGACGACGCTGCGCAATTCCAGCAAGGCGAAGAAGCAGTGGGAGCTGGTTGGCGTCGAAGCAGGCGGATCGGGCCGGCGCGATTTTTCGGCAAGCTCACGAAGTAGCGATCCCTATGCAGCATCGCGCCGGGTCAGCAGGATCTCGCAGGTGGCCGCGCCTTTGTGCATGCAGGTGAGGTCGCGGACGTCGAGCGTTTCGCCGTAATGCCTCGCGATGCCGAGGGCGATGCCTTTGGCGAGGGCGCAGAGGCGGCGCTCGGAGGAGTAGTGGACCACGATCTCGTCGGCGTTGCGGCGCGTGGTCGATAAATACGGAGGCCGCGCACCGCGATGCTGCACGCGCACCATTTTGTGGATGCGCTCCTCGGTGTGCTCGATCACGTCGAGCGTCTTCCATTCGGGGAGGATGTACATGCGGTACATGCGCACGAGGTGCGGTCCGATGAAGTCGCCGAAGTCCTGCAGCACCGCGGCCGCGGAGAGCCCGGTGCGCCTGCATGCGGCCTGCAGGATCGCGCCGAGCTCTTCGTCCGGGTACTCCTGGATGGCGAGGTAGAGCTTCGGGCCGATGCCGGCGTCGGCGAGAAGCTCGTTCCACGCGGACGGGCCGAGGCGTTCGGCGACGTATTGCTTCAACTCTCCGAAGACGATGCCGTGCATGCTCAGAATCCTCCGCGCACGAGGTCGAGAATTTCGTCGTCGCTGGCGTTGCGCTCCATCGCGGCTTCGACGCCGAGGCTGATGTCGTCGCGGAAGAGCGTGACCACCGCGGCGACGCGGCCCTCGTCGCGAAAGACCACGGCGGCATTGCCGTCCGCGAGGGAGCCGAAGAGCTGCGCGTCCGCGGTGCTCCGGGAGTGACCGACGTACGCGAAGACGAGGTCGTAATGCTGGCTCCAGAAAAACGGGACGCCGGTGAAGCGTTCGTTCCTCCCCATGGCGTTGCGCGCGGCGGCTTGTCCCTGGCGCGCGGCGGCGGCCCAGTGCTCGATGCGAATCGAGCGGCCCGCGTGCGGGAATCGCGCTGCATCACCGGCGGCGAAGACGTTCGGCGCGCTGGTCTGCAACTGCTCGTCGACGACGATGCCGCGATCGACCTGCAGCCCCGCGCGTTCGGCGAGCGTCAGCTCGGGCTCGACGCCGACGCCGGCCACGACGAAATCACACGCTTCGACGCTGCCGTCGTCGAGCACGACGCCGTCGGTGTGGATCTCGGCCGGATGCCGTCCGAGGCGGAAGCGGACGCCGTGGGATTCGTGGAGTGTGCGGAGGAAGTTGCCGATCTCGCGTCCGAGGATTTTCTCGAGGGGACGCTCCTCGACGGCGACGACGGTGACGTCGAGGCCGCGCTCGCGCAAGGCCGCGGCGGTTTCGAGTCCGATGAAGCTCGCGCCGATGACGACCGCGCGGCGAGCCGTGCTCGCGAGCTCGCGCAACGCGTCCGCATCGGACCACGTGCGGAGGTAGTGCACGCGTGCCCCGTCCGCGATCGGCACGGCGAGTTGCCGCGCACGTGCGCCGGTGGCGAGGATCAGACGGTCGTACGCGATCGTCTCGCCCGAGGCGAGGGCGAGCTCGTTGCGGGCCGTGTCGATGCCGGCGACGGTCGTGCCGAGGCGCAGCTCGATGCGGTCGTTGCGATAGTCGTCCTCGGCGCGCAGCGGAATCCAATCCATCGGTGCGCGTCCGGCGAGGTAATCCTTCGACAGGTTCGGCTTGTCGTAGGGAAGCCGGTCTTCCGCGGAGAGGAGCGTCACGCGTCCGCCGAATCCGCTGCGGCGCAACTCGGCCGCGGCGAACGAGCCCGCCGCGCCCGCGCCGATGATGACGATGTGCGCGGGATTCGCGGCGACGCGAATCCTGTCGCCGTCGCGCACGGTCGAATAGACGCGCAGCGGTTTCATGGCCGGAGCGCCGGCCGGACTGCCGGTGCGCAGCTCGAAACAGGCGTGGTGCCACGGACAGCGGATGGTCTCGCCGACGACGAGGCCGTCGGCGAGCGGTGCGTGGTAGTGCGTGCAGAACGCGTCGACGGCGAAGAACGCGTCGCCCTGGCGCACGAGCAGGACGTCGTCTTCGCCGACTTTGCCGGCGAGCTTCGCGCCGTCGGCGAGATCGCTCGCGCGCACTCCCTGCTGCAGATCGATCGACATGGCCAGCCTCCTCAGAACGTGCCGCAAAGGCGGAGAAACTCGGAGCGCGTCTCGGCGTTCCTGCGCAGCGTGCCGAGCATCGCGGAGGTCACGAGCTGCGTCGCGGGCAAACGCACGCCGCGGCAGCCCATGCAGAGATGGTGGGCGGTGACGATCACGCCGACGCCACGCGCTTCGAGATGCGTCTCGACCGCGTCCGCGATCTGCTGCGTCATGCGCTCCTGGATCTGCAGGCGCCGCGCGAAGCAGTGGACGAGGCGCGCGAGCTTGCTGATGCCCACGACTTTGCCCGGCAGGTAGCCGACGTGCGCGACGCCCTGGAAGGGGAGGAGGTGATGCTCGCAGACGGAGTGAAAGTCGATGCCGCGCAGGACGATCAGCTCGTCGGAGTGCTCGGCGAACGTCTTCGAAAGGATCTCCGCGGGCGAGTCGCCGTAGCCGGAAGTCATCTCGAGGAGCGCTTTGACGACGCGCGCGGGCGTTTCACGCAGGCCGTCGCGCTGCGGGTCTTCGCCGATGAGCTGAAGCAGCGCGGTGACGGCGCCTTCGGCATCCTCGGTGCGGATGCTGCGGAGGGATTGGATGGAGTTGCTCATGCCCCGTTAGAGGCGGCGTCACCTTTCCGGTGACACGCGCTCTAATGCGGTGAAGGAGAATGACGCGATGACTGCCCAACCCGCGAATGAGCTGCCCGGCGAGCTGACGGATGACGAGATCGTCCGCCGCGTCGTGGCCGGCGAGCGCGAGCTGTTCGAGCTGCTGCTGCGACGCTACAACCAACGCATCTATCGCGCCGTGCGCGCGCTGCTCCGCAATCCCGACGACGCGGAAGACGTGATGCAGCAGGCGTACGTGAGCGCGTATCGCGCGCTGCATCAGTTCGAGGGACGCGCCGCGTTCGCGACGTGGCTGACGAAGATCGCGCTGCGCGAGGCGGCCGCGCGCAACAGGAAGAGCAACGCTCACCTGCACGCGGTGCCGGAGGACACGATGAGCGAGATTCCCGAGCCGGGGCCCGATCCCGAATCGCGCGCGGTCGCGGCGGACCTCATGCAGCACGTGGAAGCGGAAGTGGCGGCGCTGCCGGAGTCGTATCGCTCGGTGCTTCTGCTGCGCGAAGTGGAAGGCCTGAGCACCGAAGAAACGGCAGCCTGTCTCGATCTCAGCACGGACGTGGTGAAGACGCGCCTGCACCGCGCGCGCACGATGCTCCGCGACGCGCTGTATCGCCGCGCGGGGCTCGGGCTGCAGACGATTTTCACGTTCGGCTCGAAGCGCTGCGACAGCGTGGTGGTGCGGGTGATGAACGAGATTCGAGAGCTCTGACCGCAAAGGAGGAATGCATGGAAAGCAAGGCGAAGCTGTTCGGGCATCCCATTCACCAGATGCTGATCGTCTTTCCCCTCGGTGTGCTGGCGATGGCGCTGGTGTTCGACGTCATCGCGCTCGCGGCCGGGTGGCCGAAGCTGCACGAGGCGGCGTTCTTCATGATCGCGGGCGGCGTGATCAGCGGCCTCCTCGCGGCCGTGTTCGGCCTCATCGACTTTCTTGCGATTCCGGGCGGCACGCGTGCCAAGCGCATCGGCGCGATGCACGGCGCCGGCAACGTGGTCGTCGTGGCGCTGTTCGCGTTGAGCTGGTGGCTGCGCCGCGACGATCCGTTGCGTCCCGAGACGCTGGCGATCGTGCTCGCGGCTGCGGCGGCGGCGCTGGCGACGATCACCGGATGGCTCGGCGGTGAGCTGGTCGACCGGCTCGGCGTCGGCGTCGACGAAGGTGCACATCTCGACGCGCCGAGCTCTTTGCGCGGACCGGTGCCGGCACGTGAAACGACCCGGCCGCGTTCCTGAGCTGATCCGCGTCCGTCCGCGGCCGTTCACGGCTTCGATCAGTCACGGCCGGACCGTGCTGGCGACGAGTCTCGACGGCTGCATCGACGACAGTCCCGATCACGGCTGGTTCGTCCACGAAACGCGCATGCTGTCGCGCTGGCGCTTCTTCATCGACGACGAAGCGCCGGCGCCGAACGCGCTCTCCGCGGTGCGGCAGAACGCGTGGCTCGGCTACTACGTGACGTCCGCGCCCGGCGTGACGCCGCCGCCGGCGGACGAAGGGAGCGGGCAGGTTCCCGCCGCGTCGCAGAACACGCTCGAGCTGCGCACGATGCGGGTGCTCGAGGGAGGGCTGCACGAGGATCTCGACCTCACGAATTACACGGCCGAGGAGAGCTCGTTCGTTTTGACCATCGCGTGTGAGGCGGATTTCGCGGACCAGGCGGAAACGCGCGCGCGGCAGCAGCAGGGGACGCTGCGCACGGACTGGGACGCGGACGCGCAGCGGCTCACGTTCGATTACGAGAACGCGCCACTGCATCGCGTCACGGAGATCACCATCGCGAATGCAATCGCCGGCTACGACGCGGGGCGTTTGCGTTTTCACGTGACGCTCGCACCGCGACAGCAGTGGCACGCGTGCATTCGCGTGAGCGCGATCGTCGAAGGGAAGCGGCTGGAAGCGCCGCGCGCCTGCTACGCGCATCGCGGCGTCGAAACGACGGCCACGCAATTCGAGAGCGCGGAGTCTTCGTCGATGAGCGCGGACGTCATGGCCACGCTCGCACAGGCGCGCGACGATCTCGCCGCGCTGCGGTTGCCCGATCTCGACCACGACGGCGGCTGGACGGTCGCGGCGGGGCTGCCGCTGTACGTCGCGCTGTTCGGCCGCGACACGCTCACCACCGGCTGGCAGGCCGGCCTCGCGGGACCGGAGCTGATGACCGGCGCACTGCACGCGCTCGCGGAATTGCAGGGGACGCGCATCGACGACTGGCGCGACGAGCAGCCGGGAAAGATGCTGCACGAGGCGCATACGGGACCGTTGTCGGCGCTCGGCCTCAATCCCCGCGATCGCAGTTACAGCTCGATCACGACCTCGGGGCTGTACGCGTTCATCGTCGCGGAGCTGTGGCACTGGACGGGCGACAAAGCGCTCGTGCGTCCGTTCGTCGAGCCGGCGCTGCGCGCGCTGCAATGGCTCGAGCGCTACGGCGATCTCGATGGCGACGGCTTCTACGAATACCGCACGCGCTCGCCGATGGGGCCGCGCAATCAGGCGTGGAAGGATTCGGACGACGCGATCGTGTACGAGGACGGCACGCTCGTCGAGCCGCCGATCGCCACCTGTGAAGAGCAGGCGTTCGTGTACGCGGCGAAGCTGCATCTGTCGGAGACGCTCTGGTGGTTCGGCGAGCACGACCTCGCGCGGCGTCTGTACGCCGCGGCCGCGGACCTGAAGAAGCGGTTTCACGACGCGTTCTGGATGCCGGACGAGGGGTTCTACGCGCTCGCGCTCGACGCGCAGAAGCGGCCCGTGCGCTCGATCGCGTCGAACGCGGGCCACTGCGTCGCCGCCGCGATTGCGGAGTCGACCGTCGTGCGGCAGACGGTCGATCGTCTCTTCGCGCCCGATCTCTTCAGCGGGTGGGGCATTCGCACGCTCTCCTCCGACCATCCGCGTTACAACCCGTACAGCTATCACCTCGGCTCGATCTGGCCGGTGGAGCACGGCACGTTCGCGATCGGCTTCATGCGCTACGGCCTTTTCGATCGCGTCGAGCAGATCGCGCGCGCGCAATTCGAGGCGGCGTCGCTGTTCGAGCTCCATCGCCTGCCGGAGCTGTTCGGAGGCCAGCCGCGCGATGACGAGCATCCGTTTCCGGGGATCTATCCGAATGCGAACTCGCCGCAGGCGTGGTCGGCGTCGTCGGTGTTCTGTCTGCTGCAGGCGATGCTGGGGCTCTATCCGTACGCGCCGCTGAAGCTGTTGATCGTCGATCCGCATCTGCCGGCGTGGCTGCCGGAGATCACGCTGCGCGATCTGCGTGTCGGCGGCGCGCGTGTGACGCTGCACTTTCAGCGGCGCAAGGGTGGCCGGACGTCGTACCGCATTCTCGAGCGCGAGGGGACGCTGCGCGTCGTGCGGCAGGCCACGCCGTGGTCGCTCACGACGCAGCCCGCCTCGCGGCTGCGCGATGCGCTGAGCAGTCTTTGAAAGGAGAAATCGATGGAATCACGTGTCGTCGTCATCACCGGTGCCTCCGCGGGAGTGGGGCGCGCCACCGCACGCGCGTTTGCCGGCCGGGGAGCGCGGGTGGGGCTCATTGCGCGGAATCGTGAGGCGCTCGAAGCCGCGGCCGCGGAAGTGGAAGCGCGCGGCGGGCGCGCGGTCATCGCGGTCGCGGACGTCGCCGATGCGGATGCGGTCGAACGCGCCGCGGCGACGATCGAAGCAGCGTTCGGGACGATCGACGTGTGGGTGAACAACGCCATGGCGTCGGTGCTCGGACCGATTCGCGAGCTGACCGCGGAGGAGTTCCGCCGCGTCACCGAGGTGACGTACCTCGGCGTGGTGCACGGGACGCAGGCGGCGCTGCGGCGCATGCTGCCGCGCGATCGCGGCGTGATCGTGCAGGTCGGCTCGACGCTGGCCTATCGCGGCATTCCGCTCCAGGCGCCGTACTGCGCGGCGAAGCACGCGGTGCAGGGGTTTCACGACGCGCTGCTCGCCGAGCTGCTGCACGACGGCAGCGCGGTGCGCGTCTGTCTCGTGAACATGCCCGCGCTGAACACGCCGCAGTTCCGCTGGGTGCGCAGCCGCATGCCGCGCAAGGCGCAACCGTTCGGAACGATCTTCGAGCCGGAAGTGGCGGCGCGCGCGATCGTGTGGGCGTCGGAACATCCGCGGCGGGAGCTGAACGTCGGCTGGGGGACGTCGCAGGCGATCGTGGCGAATGCGTTTGCGCCGGGGCTGCTCGATCGTTATCTCGCGCGCGTCGGGTTCGACGGGCAGCAGGGGGAGGAGGCGGAGGAGCCGGGGCGTCCCGACAATCTGTTCGCGCCGGTCGCGGGGGACGCCGGTGCACACGGCGTGTTCAGCGATCGCGCGAAGGACGTCAGTCCGCAGCTCTGGGCGAACACGCATCGCGGGGTGCTCGCGGCAGCGATCGGCGGACTCGCGCTCGCGAGCCTCGCGCGACTGCTGCTGCGGAAGGGGTAGTCGCTCCGCCGGGAGGGCGACCAGGGGGTCTCCGACGGGCCGGCGCGGCCGGCAGCGTTTCCGTCAATCACGTGCGGTCGCGAGACCCGCACTGCTCGCGTCAGCCGTGCGCGCTGGCTTCGGCGGGGCGCGCGTAGAAGAAGCCTTGCGCGTAGCGTGCGCCCAGCTCCGCGGCCGCGCGCGACGTCGCCTCCGTCTCCACGCCCTCCACGATCACCTCGCACTCGAAGTCGCGGGCGAGCGACTGGATGTTCCGGATGATCTTCTTCCGCGAGGGATCCTTCTCGAAGTCGGTGCCGAACTCGTGACCGATCTTCAGGTACGCGGGACGGATCCGCGAGATCAGGTCGAGATGCGAATACGACGTGCCGACGTCGTCGAGGGCGAACTGCACGCCGGCGATCTGCAGCGCGTCGACCGCGGGCAGCGTCGACTCGCTCGGCGTGAGCTTCTCCTGCTCGGTGATCTCGAGCACGAGGCGGTTCATCGCGATCCCGTTCGCATTCGCCTCGTCGACGAGCGTCCGCACGAACAGGTCGCCGTCGGCGAGCACGCGCGGGTGAATGTTGATGAAGATCTTCCCCTGCGCGGGGAGCTCGCGCGCCGCGCGCAACGTGCGCCGCAGACACGCGAGGTCGAGCTCCGCCGTGCGGTCGCAGAGGCGTGCGTACTCGAACATGAACGACGGATCGCAGAACGACAGCGTCTTTTCGCGGAAGCGCGCCAGCGATTCGTAGCCGACGCCGCGCTCGGGATTGGCGAGGTCGACGATCGGCTGGAAGGCCGGCGACAGCGACGCGCTGGCCGTGAACTCGTCGATCGTCGGGATGTGCAGAATCATCCCCTCGCCGGAGCAGTCGCCGAGGCCGAGGCGGTTGCGGAACTCGTCACTGTGAAACGGCCGGAGCACCACGTCCGACGCTCCGCGCCGGATCGCCTCCTCGGCCACGATCTCCGGCAGGTCTTCGCCCGTCACCACGATCCGGCACGACGGCGCCGTCCGGCGGACATCGGCCACCGCGTCGAGGCCGTCGAACGAGAAGCGCCCCGCGATCTGCGCCTCGGTCACCATTGAAGACAGAGACATCCGGCGTCCGACCAGCGAGCCGACGACGGCGTCGCCGGCGGTCAGCACCAGGCGGTTGCCGCTCGCGAAGGCGCGCGCCGAGGCGGTGGCGCGTTCGCGCACTCTGTCGAGGATCAGGACGACCGAATCGTCGGGACCGGCAAGCTTTTTTGTCATTGTAAATAACTGTAATAGCGAGTGAGCTGCCATCGCGCAATCCGTGCAGAATCAATGGGTTATGACGACACGGTCGAGCCCGCGATGTCCTCGTGACAGGACGCCGATGCCCTCAAAAGCGAAGCGGTCGCGACGTGTAATGATGGAGGGGTGAAACACACGATTTTTCTGCTCGCAGTCGCAACCGTCATCGCCTGTGCCGGACCGGCGCCGTCGCCCGACACGAACACGGACACGAACACGAACACGAGTACGCCCACACCCGCGGACACGAAGAAGGCAACGCTGTCGCAGCGCTGCACGAACGCGCAGTACGGCATCTCCGTTTCGTATCCGGAGGGGTGGCACACGAATGACGGCAGCGTCCTCCCGGCCTGCAGCGTCTTCGATCCTGCGCCGATCGACATCCCGCGGAACTCCGAGCTGCCTTTCGACCTCGCGGTCGTGCTTCGTGTCGAGACCGATCCGGTCGAGCAACTGACCCGCTCCTCGCAGTGGGAACGAGTGCTCGCGACGTCGCAGAGGACGATCGGTGGACGCGTGGTCACCCGCGTCGAAGTGGAGGCGACGGGAGAAGGTCTGGCCGACCGCGGCATGCGCAGTCTGCGGTACGTCGTCGACCTCGGTGGCGGCCGTTCGCTGGTCGCGTCGACCCATGCGACGGATGACGCGTACGAGGAGAACAAGCAGACCCTGGAGCGGATCGTCGAGAGCATCGCCGTGAACTGAACCGGCCATCCTCACGGATGGCCGTCCAGCTCCGCGTCTCGCGCGCTCCTACGCTTCCGCCTCTTCTGCCTCGCGGCCGCGGCCGAGATGGGCCGAGCCCCAGTCGACGCGGCGTGTGGCGTACATGACGAGGGCGAGGATGAGGAAGAGACCGATCGAGCCCATGAGCAGCGCCCAGTCTTCCAGTTGCAGCAGCACGTAGAGGTAGCCGTAGAGCAGCGTCAGGACTCCCGCCAGACCGAGCACGCGCAGGCGGCTGCGGAGGAGGGCGGCGCCGTAGGAGGAGATCAGTACGATCGTCGCCGTCGACGCGACCGCATACGCAGCGACGAACGGCGCGTGCTCGGAAATGCTGAGAAGCAGCAGGTAGAAGAGGCAGAGCGCGCCGCCGACGAGAAAGTACTGCACCGGGTGCAGCGTCACGGGGCTGAGCAGCTCGTAGAGGAAGAACGTCAGGAACGTGAGAACGATGAACAGCGCGCCGTACTTCATCGAGCGCTCCGTTTTCTGATAGTGGCCGACGGGTGAGAAGAGGCCGACGCCGAAGGCGGAAGAATGGACCGTGGCGGCGGCATTCAACTCCGCTTCGTCCGAGTTGCGCCATTGCTGCGGATAGTTCCGCGCCAGGGACGACACGCTCCACCGCGCCTTGAATCCGGACGGCGAGACGGAGCGCGACTCGGGAAGATACGCGCCGCTGAAGCTCGGATCCGGCCAGGGCGACGTGAGCTCGACGACGCTTTCGGCGCCGAGCGGGAGGAACTGGATCTCTTCGCTGCCGTTGAGGCGGAGGTCGAACGCGAACGGGATCTCCCGTTCGGCCGCGTTGCCGTCGAGCGGCACGGCGGCGGTCAGGCCGGTGGACCACAACCGCGCGTCGGCGGTTCCGCCGGAGAATTCGACCGCCTGTCCACGCCACCGCAGCACCGGATTGCCGCGCAGGCCGCGAAGATCGGAGACGCCGATCGTGACGACGGCCTCGTTCCAGAGGATGTTTTCCGGCGGCACGTTCCAGCTCGAGAAATCGGGACGGGCGAAGGTGCCGGTGACGCCGAGGTCGCCGCGATAGACGACGGTGTCGAAGATGCCGCGGCTGCGGCGGTCGGGATGGAGCTGGCCGGTCGTTTTCAGCCGCTCCGGGAGAAACCGTGCGCGGTCTTTGATCGCATGCTGCCTGCCGGTCGAGTCCGCGTAGCGCACGACGAACGGCACGATGAGGACCGGTCCGCCGAGGGTTTGCCTCTGTCCCCACGTCGCGGCGATCTGCGACCGCACCGTGGCGGCGCGCTGCGAGCGTTCCGAAACGAGCGAGCGGATGATCGCCAGGCCGAGCATCAGCACGAGCGCGAGCGCGCCGAGGATGATGAGCTCCACGATGGCGGGGTAGCGCAATCTGCGGGGTTTGCTGTCGGAATCGAGATCATGATCGGTAGTCATGCGCACAAGGTGGGCGCGCTACGTTTCGGCGGCGCGAAGAGGCGAGGGCGTTTTCGTGGCGAGTTGTGGAGATTTCGTGGCAGACGGACTCGCCGCCGCGTTCTGCAGTAGATTCGCGTCATGAGCACGGCAGCCGGGGCACTCGTCGCATTCGTCGATGACGAGGAAAGCCTCCGCACGACGGTGGCGATGGCGCTGCAGCGCGAAGGTCTGCGGGTCGAGACGTTCGCCGACGGCAGCGAGGCGCTGGCGCGATTCGAGCGCGGGCTGCCGGATCTGGCGATCCTCGACGTCATCATGCCGCGCCTCGACGGGCTCGAGCTCTGCCGGCGCCTGCGCGCGCGCAGCGAGCATCTTCCCATCCTCATCCTCTCCTCGAAAGACGAGGAGCTCGACCGCGTACTCGGACTCGAGCTCGGCGCGGATGATTACCTCTGCAAGCCGTTCGCGCTGCGCGAGCTGCTCGCGCGCGTGAAGGCGCTGCTGCGCCGCGCGCGCCTGCGCCAGGAGCCGGAGGGGGGCAGCGAAGAGCAGATCGTCGACGCGGGCGCGCTCCGCCTCGACCTCGGCCGGTTCGAGGCGCGGTGGCACGGGCAGAGCCTCATGCTCACACTCACGGAGTTCCACCTCCTCGAGGCGCTGGCGCGGCGGCCCGGCATGGTGAAATCGCGCACGCAGCTCCTGCGCGATGCGTATCCGCACGACGTGCACGTTTCCGAGCGCACCGTCGATACGCACATCAAGCGTCTGCGAAAGAAGCTCGCCGACGCGCACCCGACCTCCGATCCGATCGACACCGTCCACGGCCTCGGATACCGCTTCAAGGGGTGACGCCGATGCGCCGCTTTCTCTCGCCGATCGCCGTGCGGCTGCTGCTGTTCAACGTCCTGCTGGTGTTTCTGCCGGCGGCCGGACTCTTCTCGCTGCGCACCGTCGAGCGGCAACTGCTCGATCTGCAGGAGCGGTCGATGGTGCAGCAGGGACGCCTCGCGGCGGCGGCGCTGGCGGCGGAATCGAGCCTCGACGCGGTGGCCGCGAAGGGACTCGTGCAGCGGCTCTCCGGACGATCGGAGGCGCGCATTCGCGTCGTCGATCGCGCGGGCAACGTCATCGCCGATACATCCGTGCCGGTCACCGCGCCGCGGACGATCGAAGAGACGGAGCCGGGCGCGCAGCGCGAAGCGCGCGACCGCGTTCTCTATCGCACCGGCGCGTGGCTGTGGCGCATCTTCGAGAGTGCACGCGATTTCGGCGAGGCGCCGCGGTCGGCCGTCTCCCGTTCGGCCGAAGATCCGACGCCGGGCGCCGTCGTCCGCCGTGCGCTCGAAGGACGATATGGCGCGAGCCTGCGTGAAAGCGCGGGGCAGCGCTCGCTGACGCTCTACAGCGCGTTACCGATTCGCGCCGGCGGCAGCGGCGCGGTGACGGGCGCGGTGCTGGTGTCGCAATCGACGTCGCGCATCCTGCGGGCGTTGTGGCGCGTGCGCCTCAACCTGATCGAGGTGTTCGCGCTGTCGCTGGCCGTGGCGATCGTGCTCAGCCTGCTCATGTCGGCCACGATTGCACGGCCGCTGATCCGTCTGCGCAATGAAGCCGACGACCTGCTCGATCATCGCGGACGATTGCGCGGGACGTTCCGCGGATCGCGGCGCGCGGACGAGATCGGCGACCTGACGCGCGCGCTGGAGCGGCTGACGGGGCGGCTCGAACGACACCTCGTCTTCGTGGAGAGTTTTTCCGCGGACGTGTCGCACGAGTTCAAGAACCCGCTCGCGTCGATCCGCAGCGCGGCGGAGTTGCTCGCGAACACGGACGATCCCGCGCAGCGCGAGCAACTGACGACGATGATCGACAGGGAAGTGGCGCGCCTGGGGCGGCTGCTGCACGGTGTGCGCGAGGTCTCGAAGGTCGACGCCGCGGTCGACACGGAAGCGGCCGGGCCGGTGGACCTGCGGTCGATCCTCACGGAGCTCGCCGCGGGGCAGAGCGCGATCGACGTCGCCGTACCGGCGCATCCGGTGGTCGTCACCGCGTCGGAGGACCGGCTCGTGCAGGCGTTGCGGAACATCCTCGACAACGCCTCGAGCTTTTCGCCGCCGGACGGGCGCGTGCGCGCAACGGTCGCGCAGGAGAACGGCCGGGCGGTCGTGCGGGTCGACGACGAAGGGCCGGGCATTCCGCCCGAACATCTCGAACGGATCTTCGACCGCTTCTTCACGTTCCGCCCGCAGAGCGACGCGCGCCGCGATCACGACGGCCTCGGCCTGGCCATCGCCCGCACCATCGTCGAAGCGTACGGCGGCACGATCACCGCGTCGAACCTCACGCCGCGCGGGGCGCGGATCGAGGTGCGGCTGCCGGTGCGGTGATCATCGCGCGGGCGCCGGCCGACCGGGTAATGCGAGTGCGACGAGCGCGGAGAGGAGCAGGACCGCCGGGAACACCATCAGCCGCGCGTCGCGCGTGAGGCCGCCCGCGGTGATGAGCGCGACCAGGCCGCTGGCGATGACCCCGCCGAGGTAGCGCATCGTGGAGAGGGCGCCGGAGGCGACGCCGGCCTGCGAGGCGGCGATGGCACTCATGGCCGCGGCCTGCGAAGGACTCGTGCCGATGCCGATGCCGGCGCCCATGAGGATCAGCGCGGGGACGAGCGGCGCGCTGGTGACGAACATCCACGCGCCCGCGGTTGCGGCGAGCGCGCCGGTGATGCCGACGATGCGCGGGCCGATGGTGTCGGAGAGGCGGCCGCCGATCGGGGAAGCGAGCACCATGCCGGCGGTGAAGAGCAGCAGCATGCGTCCGGTCGCGGCGGGGTTGCCGGGCACGACGAACGGGAGGAGGAACAGCAGCGCGTACATGGCGAGGTTCTGCAATGCCACGATCGCGCTCCCCGCGGCGAACGACGTGTGCGTGAAGAGGCGCACGTCGAGGACGGGATCGCTGGAGCGGCGCTCGCGGAGGACGAACGCGATCATCACCGCGATGGCCGCGAGCGCGAGTGCGACGTGCATCCGCTCGATCGCGGCGACGAGCAGCAGCACGGCGACGGCGAGCAGCGTGCTGCCGGCGAAGTCGAACTTCGTCGCGCGTCCGCGAGTTTCGCTGCGCTCCGGCGGCACGAGTGCGAACGAAAGCAGGACGACCGGCACGTTGACGAGGAAGATGGAGTGCCAGCCGTAGCGCGCTGTGAGAAAGCCGCCGAGGATCGGGCCCGCGGCGGCGGCGGTACCCATGATCGCGCCGAAGACGCCGAACACGCGTCCGCGCCGCTCGTGCGGCACGCTGTTGCGCAGGAACGCAAAGACGGTGGGGATGGTGAACGCGCCGCCTAGGGCCATGAGCACGCGGCCGGCGCCGAGGACGGGGAGTGAGGGGGAGAGCGCGGCGAGGAGCGCGCCGAGGCCGAACATCGAGCGGCCCAGCGTCAGAACGCGTGACGTGCCCCAGAGATCGGCGAGCTTGCCGGCCGGACTCTGGGCGACGATCGTCACGACGAGGTAGGCGGTAACGAGCCAGCGCGTGGCGAGGGCGGGGGTGGTGGCGAATGCGCTGGTGATGGTGGGAAGGGCGACGGCGATGATGGTGGAGTTGAGCGGGGCGAGGAGGGCGGCGAGGCCGAGGCCGAAGAACCGGCGCGGGGTGAGCGGCGGCGTGGACGCCGCCGGGCCGGCCGGCGGAACGCCGGCATCCCGCATGGTCGTGATGGGGCGCGACTGGAGCAGGAACAGTCTGCCGCGTTCGAAGGCGAACTCGAGATCCTGCGGTCCGTGAAAGTAGGACTCGCATCGCGCGGCGAGTTGGTGCAGCGCGTGGAGCTCTTCGTCGATGAGGGAGGGGCGATCGACGTCCTGCGGTGCGACGGCGACTTCGGTCGTGCCGCCATCGGGTGCGAAGCGCACGGCGATGTCTTTGCGTCCCGGCGTGCGCTCGAGGATCTCCCCGGCCGCGCTGATGCGGAAGCGATCGGGCGTCACCAGTCCGGCGACGACGGCTTCGCCGAGGCCCCAGGCGGATTCGATGACGCGCTCGGTCGCGCCGGTGACCGGGTTGCGCGTGAAGAGCACGCCCGCGGCGTCGGCGTCGACCATGCGCATCATCACGATACCGATGCGCGGCTCCCCCTTCACGCCCATCTTCGCGCGGTAGGCGAGCGCGCTTGCGGAGCGCGCGGATTCGCGGATCGTACGCACGGCGTCGTGCAGCATCTCTTCCGTGGTCACGTTCAGCACCGTCACGTGCTGGCCGGCGAAGCTCGCGTCGAGCGAGTCCTCGCCGACCGCGGAGGAGCGCATGGCCACGCGTTCGCCGCACGCGCGAAATGCCTCGACGACCGCCGCGGCGTCGTCGTGATCCCACGAGAGCGCGAAGCCGTCCGGCACGGGCAATTGCGCGCGCAGCGCTCGTGCGAGCGATGCCGCCTTTCCGCCGAACTGCTGTTCCGATGCTGCTTCCTCGAGGCGAACGACGCTCACGCCACGACCTGAACGGTGCCGCTGGCACCGTCGACGCGGACGCGCGCGCCGTCGCGAATCAATTCCGTTGCGTTGCCGGTGCCGACCACCGCGGGGATGCCGTACTCGCGCGCCACGAGCGCGGCGTGCGAGAGCGTGCCGCCGCGATCGGTGACGATCGCGCTGAGAAGAGGCAGGAGCGTGTTGTACGACGGCGTCGTGGCGCGCGTGATGAGGATGTCGCCCTGCTGCACGCGGGCCATGTCGCGCGCGTCGAGCACGAGACGGGCGATGCCGGTGACGTCGCCGGGACTGGCGGCGAAGCCGCTCACTTTCGCCATGGCGGCCGTCTGCTTTTCGCGCGCGGCGAACATCTCGCCCATGACCATGCGCACGGCGCGCTCCGCACGCGCGGCGGCGGGCGGGAACCATTCCACGGGCGGCGGGCCGGAGGGCGTGCCGCCGAGGAATGCGGGGGCGTCGTTGGTGGTGTGCGTGAGGCGGTATTGCGCGTCGGCCGCGGCCTGGTCCGCGCTGCGGTCGCTGCCGCCGCGCAGCATCGACACGAGCTCGATGGGCGTGAGCTCGACCGCGTGATCCGCCTCGTGCAGCTTGCCCGCGTCCGCGAGACGGCGGCCCGCTTCGAGAATGGCGCGCCGCGTCAGGCCCGCGGACCACATGTCGTTGAGATACGAGCGCTCGTCGCGGATGCGGTAGGTGAGCCGCGCTTCGGCGAGCAGCTCGTCGAACTGCTGGCGGTGCTGCGCGGGAACTTTGTCGCGCACGGCCGCTTCGCGTTGCCGGACGTCACTGCTCGCGTCGTGGCGTTTGGTCATCGCGGCGCGGATGTTGTCCACGAGGACACCGGGCAGCTCGCCCAGCGTGAGGTCGGCGATGTCGTAGCCGGTGGCGATGCGCACCGCGGCTTTGTCGACGTAGCGGCGCGCGGCCTCGCCGACGGCATCGGTGCGTGCGACGAGTGCGTCGATGATCGCGGCGGCGTCGTTCGAGGCGAGCAGCGTCTGGGCGCTCGCGTCGAGTGCGCGCGCGAGCGCTTCGAGCTCGTCGTTCGGGCCCGCGGACACGCGGCTCGCGCCGCGGAAGAGCGGCAACACCTCGGCGGGATCGAGGCCGGTCCATTCTTTGACGTGCACCAGAAAGTCGCCGGTCGGCAGCATGGCCGTGGCGTTGAGGCTGTGATGCAGGATCACGGCGCGCCGCACGGCGTCGAAGCAGCGTTCGAGGTGTGCGATCAGTTGTTCGGTGGCGAGCGCGCGGAGATCGACGCGCTGCAGGTCGTCGTTCTCTTTGGCGATGGCGGGCTTCCACTCCTCGTCCCAGCGGCGGACGTCTTCGCGCCAGAACTTCGTCGCCCACACTTCCGCCACGCGCCGCACGCGCCTCCGCATTTCGGGGTGCAGCTTCGTCAGGATCGTGAAGATCGGTTTCGGCGGCGGCCCTTTCGCGCCTTTCGGCGCGCCGACCGGGCGCGGGCAGATATAGACGAAACGGTTCGCGACCGCGAACTCGAGATGGTCGAGGAGCATCCCGTAACGAGCCATCCCTGCGCGAAAGCCTTCGGTGGCAGCGGCGGGAAAGATGGCCGCCATCGCGCGAGAGATCGGCCGCTGTAGATGCGTCGCCTCGAGCTCCCACACACCGGGGCCCGGAGGGGTGAAACCAGTCGGATCGTGCATGCGGAGGATGATAACGGAGCGGTGGGGTCCGCGGCGGCGGCCCGCGCCGTCAACGTTCCTACGGCGCCGCGAGCGCGCGGAACGTGCGCGTTCCGGCGTCGAGCACGTGCAGCGATTGATCCGCGAGGAGCACGGCGAGGTCGCCGCGGGAGTCGACCCAGAGCCGCCGCACCTGGTCCGGTGTCGTGGCGAACGGCTCGAACTTTTTGCCGTTCCAGCGCCGGAGCGTCGCCGGAGGCTCGAACGCGAGCCAGGTGCCGTCGAAGAGGCGCTCGAGCGCGAAGAATGGATGCTGTTTCGGGTCGGCCTGCTTCCACGTTCGGCCGCCGTTGCTCGTCTGCCAGGCCACCGTGTCGATGTGATGGATCCAGCCGACGAGCGAACCGCGTTTCGGATCGAGCAGGTTGAGGGCGTAGGTGCGTTGCACGTACGGCACGTGGTCCCGATCTTCACCGCGCAGGAGCGTCTGCATCTTCGCGCCGAGGGGCTCGCGCGTGAGCGCCCCCTGGCGCACGCCGCCGAGCCAGGAGAGGAGCGTCAGCCGGTGGTCGTCGGAGAGGAACGCCGCCTGTGGGCCTTCGTCCCAGCGATCGACGATCGTCCAGGTCGTGCCGCCGTCGGTCGAGGCGGCGGTGAAGCCGTGGTCCGCCGAGCCGGCGAACTCGCCGGAGACGAACGTCTGCGCCACCTCGACCCGTTTCGCGGTGTCGTAGCGCCGGCCGCCGTAGACGAGCCAGAGATCGGCGCGGCGGAAGTGTCCGGAGATGTCGAGGCCGTTCAGCACCGGAACGTCGACGATTTTGCGCGTGCCCGCGTCCCACCGGCCGACCCATCCATGCTCGTTGGAGAGCAGCACGTTGCCGTCGCGCTGGATGAGCAGGCGATTGGCCGCGGACGGCAGCTCGACGATGCGGTCCCACGTCTTCGCGCCGTCGGTCGAGCGGTAGAGAAAGAACTCCGACGTGCCCCAGAGCACGTCCTGCTCGCCGCGATCGGCGGTCACGAGCGGCCACGACGTCGCCAAGCCTTTGCCGAACAGGCGCGAGGACGCCCATGCTTCGCCGTCGAAGCGCGTGACTTTCCTGGTCGGATCGAGAATGGCGACGCGATCGCCGGAGGTCGCGATGGCGGTCGGAAGGCGTTCGAGCCGGTGCCGCGTGTGCGCGGTACCGTCGGGCGCGAGCTCGACGACGTTCGCCTCGGTATCGACGCCGACGACGTTGCCGTTGCGGACGTCGAACAGGACGAGCGGCTTCCCGTTTGCCGCGAGCCGTGTCCAGGCACGTGGCGCCTCGAGCGGCGACGCGAACACGCCGCCGCATTGCTCGACGATGAGGCGGTCCGCCTCCGCCCCGCCGGCGACGATGCGCACCTTCGTCACGCGTTTGTCGTGCGCTCCTTCGCAACCGCGCACGACTTCGTCGACGCCTGCCGCTTCAAAGCGCTGCCAGCTCTTTCCGCCGTCGCTCGTGAGCGCGATCTCGCCGCTGAAGATCGCCGCCACGGCGCCGCGCTCCGGCGTTTCGAACCAGACGCTCATCGTCCGCTCGCTTTTGGCGAACGGACGCGTGAGCGCGCGCCAGGTTTCGCCGAAATCGTCCGAGCGCAGCACGTCGCCGTTGGAGCCGACCAGCCATGCGTGTCCGTCACCGGTGGTCTGCGCGTCGTAGGTCCACAACGAAACCGGCAACGAAACCGGACGCCAGGTGGCGCCGCCGTCGCCGGAGAGGAGGACGACGTCGCTGTTCTTGCCGATGTAGCCGGAGATCATCGCGCGCCGTGCGTCGAAGAAGTGGATGCGGTCGAGGTGATCGCTGATGAAGCTCTCGGGGAGTTTCATCTTGCGCGTGGGCACGGCCACTTCGGCCCATGTGGCGCCGGCGTCGTCGCTCCGGAACAGACGCCCGAGGGAGGTCGGGATCCAGAGGTCGCCGGAAGGCGCGATCGCGATCTCCGCCACGCCCCGGCCGATTTCCAGCTCGGGACGGAGATCGCGGCCCTCCGCCCCGGCCGCCTCCATGACAGTGCAGAGGACGAGCGCGAACAGCAGTACGGCGATCTTTCGTGCGTTCATGGTGGTTCGACGCACCTCCGGTCGAAATGCTACTGCTCTGATGTCAGCGCCTTCGTCGCAAAGGTGCAAACGCTGCCAGTGAGCGTGACGGAACGCCGGCGTTTCGCCGGCGTTCCCTAGCGCTTACGGCGCGCGAAGGCGAACGTCACGCGCTCGCGCGCCCGCCGCAAACGGATCACCACCGGACGCCACCTTCTGCTCTCCGCGAGATCGTCGAACAGCGAGTACGCCACCGGCGTCACGAGCAGCGTGAGGAGGAGCGAGAGCGACTGCCCGCCGATGACGACGATGGCGATCGAGCGGCGTTCTTCCGCGCCCGGGCCGGTGCCCAGCGCCAGCGGGAGCATGCCCGCGACGAGGGCGAGCGTCGTCATCAGAATCGGCCGCAGTCGATCGCGATTGGCCTGCAGGATCGCGCTCGCGCGGTCCATGCCGTGCGCGCGCAGGTTGTTCATGTGGTCGACCTGCAGGATCGAGTTCTTTTTCACGACGCCGAACAGGACGAGGATGCCGAGGGCGGAGTAGAGATTGAGCGTGCTGCCGGTGAGCCACTGCGAGAGCAGCGCGAACGGCACCGCCAGCGGCAGCGAGAGCAGGATCGTGATCGGATGGATGGTGCTCTCGAACTGCGAGGCGAGGATCATGTACATGAACACGATCGAGAGCATGAACGCCCACACGAACTCGTTGAACGTGCGCTCGAGCTCGCGCCCGCGGCCCGTGACCTTCGTCGTGTAGCCGAGGCCGAGATTCATCTTCGTGATCTCGGCACGCATCGCTTCGATGCGGTCCGCGAGTGCGAATCCGGGCGCGACGCTCGCGCTGACGGTGACCTGGCGCTCGCGGTCGAGCCGGTCGATACGCGACGGACTCACGCCGCGCTCGATGTTCACGACGTTGTCGAGGCGCACGAGATCGCCGTCTTCGGTCGGCACGTACAAACGTCCGATCGCGGCGGGATCGGTGCGGTTCGCGCTCTCGACGCGGAGCTGCACGTCGTAGTCTTCGTTGACGGACGCATCGCGGTAGCGCGTCACTTCCTGGTCGCCGCCGACCATGACGTTGAGGCTCGTGGCGATGTCGGACGTCGAGACGCCGAGATCGGCGGCACGAGCGCGGTCGATCTCGGCGCGCAGCTCGGGCTTGTCGAGCTCGAGGTTCGTGTCGACGTCGTTGAAGCCCGGCAGTTTCTCCGTGCGCGACACCAGATCCTCGGCGTACGCCGCGAGCTGTTCGATCTCCGGACCGCGGATGACGAAGTTGATGTCCGAGCGTCCGCCGGGGCCGAAGTTGAACGACGGCGGATTGCGCGGCGCGACGCGGATCGGCGCGAAGCGGCGCGTGCGCTTACGCACTTCCTGCATCACGTCCTGCGCGGAGTAGTTGTTCTGGAACGCCTGCCACGGCTTGCCGCGCAGCAGCGAGTGCCACAGCTTCGTGAACGAGAGCGTGCGCTCTTCGTGCGGCGCGATGCGCACGTACGCGCTGCCGCTCGAGGTCGTGCTGAGGAAGCCGCCGCCCGCGGACGCGAGCACGAGGCGCACGCCCGGCGTCTCCAGCAGCACCTTCTCGATCTCGGTCATGGCTTCGTTCATCGCGGCGAGACTCGTGCCCTGCGGCGCGGTGATGCTCACGTCGAACTCGGCCTCGTCGACGTTGGTGGGGATGAACTCCTGCTTGACCGCTTTGTAGAGCGGGATGGACGTGAGGATGACGACGATGGCGATGATCGCGACGGTCTTGCGATTGCGCATCGACAGCTCGAGCAGGCGCATGTACGCGGCGTCGACGCGTCCGTAGAAACCGGTGCGCGAGCCGTGGCCGCCTTCCGCGTCCTTCGCGCTGAGGAGGCGCGAGCTCATCATCGGCGTGAGCGTGAAGGAGACGAGCAGCGAGACCAGGATGGCCACCGCCGCGGTGATGCCGAACTGGTAGAGGAAGCGGCCGGAGATCGACGACATGAACGACACCGGCAGGAAGATGACGACGAGGGAGAGCGTCGTGGCGAGGACGGCCAGGCCGATGTCTTTCGTCGCCGCGGCCGCGGCCTCCATCGGATTCATCTTCTTCTCTTCGATGAAGCGGAAGATGTTCTCGAGCACGACGATGGCGTCGTCGATGACGATGCCGACCATGAGCACGAGCGCGAGCATGGTCACGCTGTTGAGCGTGAAATCGAGCGCCCACATCATGCCGAACGTCGCGATGACGGAGGCGGGAATGGCGATGCCGGCGATGATGGTCGAGCGCGCGTTGCGCATGAAGATGAGCACGACGATGCAGGCCAGGATGGACCCGAGCACGAGATGCAGCTTGATCTCGTGCATGGCCGCTTCGATGTAGCGCGACTGGTCGCGGATCACTTCGAGCTTGATGTCGGCCGGCAACTGCTCCTGGACCTTCGGCAGCTCTGCCTTGATGCCGTTGATGACGGCGATGGTGTTCGCGCCCGACTGGCGGCGGATCTCGAGCGTCACCGTCGGCACGCCGTTCAGCCGCGCGACGCTGCGCTGTTCTTTGGTGCCGTCTTCGACGCGGCCGATGTCGCGGATGCGGATCGGGACGCCTGCGGCGTCCGAGTTGGCAGTCGGCGGTCGGCTGCCGGCTATGGACGCGGCGGCGCCGTTCGACGAAGTCCTTGTGGCGATGACGAGGTCTTCGAAGGCGCT